>NZ_JBICXM010000035.1:0-1012 GCF_043200235.1 Streptomyces sp. NPDC048441 | reverse complement strand
GCGGGTGTGTCCTCGAAGGTGTCCTGGACGGGCTCGTTGATGATCATGGTGTGGGTGACCCTCCGATCGACGGTGAGGACGGTCGCAGGACCCGGCTGTGCTGATCCGGGGGAAAATCTCCGGGCTCCCGGCCCACGAGCAGCAGGTGAGCACCGCCCGGACGGAGCCGCACGTAGTTGGCCCTGCCCCAGTGATAGGTCTCGCCGGTGAGCTCGTCGCGCACCGGCACGGTCTCGTGCCAGTGGAGGCCGAGTTGCGGCATGTCCAACGAGACCGTCGCCTCCTGGGTGTGGTGGGCGTCGAGGTTCACGACGACCAGAACCGTGTTCGATCCCTCCGCGTCCCTGACCGTTTTCGAGTACGCGATCACCGTTCCCTGATCCGTGGGGTGGAAGTGCAGGTCACGCAGTTGCCGCAGCGCCGGGTTGGCCCGCCTCACGCGGTTCAGCGTGGTGATGAGGGGCGCGAGGGAGGAGTCCGCGAGCTCCGCCGACTCCCAGTCACGCGGCCTCAGTTGATACTTCTCGGAGTCCAGATACTCCTCGCTGTCGGCCCGTGCCGGGGCGTTCTCGCACAGCTCATATCCGCTGTAGACGCCCCACGTCGGCGAGAGGGTCGCGGCGAGCACCGCCCGCACTTCGAAGGCAGGGCGTCCGCCGTCCTGGAGGTAGGCGTGCAGGATGTCCGGGGTGTTGACGAAGAAGTTCGGCCGCAGATAGTGGGCCGTGTCGGTGGACAACTCCCGAAGATAGTCGGTGAGTTCGTCCTTCGCATTGCGCCAGGTGAAGTACGTGTAGGACTGCTGGAATCCGATCGCCGCGAGGGTCTGCATCATCGCGGGGCGCGTGAACGCCTCGGCGAGGAAGATGACGTCGGGGTCGGTGCGGTTGATGTCGCCGAGCACCTGCTCCCAGAACGCGACGGGCTTGGTGTGTGGATTGTCGACGCGGAAGATGCGTACGCCGTGGGCCATCCAGAAGCGCAGCAGGCGTACGGTCTCGGTGATCAGGCC
>NZ_JBICXM010000034.1:0-1131 GCF_043200235.1 Streptomyces sp. NPDC048441 | reverse complement strand
CTAGTGACCTGAGTCTGAGGTTTGGCGTTAGTTCGGTATGAGTCGTCCGGGTCCGAAGATTCCGCCGTTGTCGGTGACCGATGCCCAGCGGGGTGTGTTGGAGGGCTGGTTACGTCGTCGCACGACGGCCCAGGCGTTGGCTCAGCGGTCGCGGATCGTGCTGGAGTGCGCGGACGGGCACTCGGTCATGGAAGTGTCGCGCCGACTGCGGATCGCTCCGGACACGGTTCGCACCTGGCGGCGGCGTTTCCTCGAGCACGGCCTGGACGGGCTGGGCGACGAGCCGCGGCCGGGTGTCCCGCGGAAGATCACCGACGCCGACGTCGAGCGGGTGATCGTCAAAACCCTCGAAGAGACGCCGAAGAACGCGACGCACTGGTCAACCAGGTCGATGGCCGCGGCCACGGGAATGTCACAGTCAACCGTCTCCAGGATCTGGCGGGCGTTCGCCCTGGCCCCGCACCGCTCGCAGACGTTCAAGCTGTCGACGGATCCGCTGTTCATCGACAAGGTCCGCGACGTGGTGGGCCTCTACCTCGACCCGCCGGAGAAGGCCCTGGTCCTCTGCGTGGACGAGAAGTCGCAGATCCAGGCTCTGGACCGGTCCCAGCCGGTCCTGCCGATGATGCCCGGCGTTCCCGAGCGCCGCAGCCACGACTACATCCGCGCCGGCACCACCACGCTCTTCGCGGCGTTGGAAGTCGCCACCGGCAAGGTCATCGGCTCCCTCCACCGCCGCCACCGGGCCACCGAGTTCAAGAAGTTCCTGGCTAAGCTCGACAAGGAGGTCCCCGCCGACTTCGAGGTCCACCTGATCCTCGACAACTACGCCACCCACAAGACGCCCGAGATCAAGAAGTGGCTGCTCGCGCACCCGCGCTTTCACCTGCACTTCACGCCCACCAGCGCGTCGTGGCTGAACCTGGTGGAGCGATGGTTCGCCGAGCTCACCCAGAAGAAGCTCAAGCGTGGAGTCCACCGATCCGTGCAAGCCCTCGAACGCGACATCCGGGCCTGGCTCACCGACTGGAACGACCACCCACGACCCTTCGTCTGGACGAAAACCGCCGACGAAATCCTCGACAAAGTCGCCGCCTACTGCCACCGAATCTCTGACTCAGGTCACTAGGG
>NZ_JBICXM010000032.1:0-1730 GCF_043200235.1 Streptomyces sp. NPDC048441 | reverse complement strand
AGCCGGAACCAGTAGAAGCCGTGTCCGGCCAGGGTGAGGAGGTAGGGGAGTTCGCCGATGGCGGGGAAGCGGACTCCGCCGATGAGTTCGACGGGGTGGCGGCCGTTGAAGGTTTGCAGGTCGAGTTCGGTGGGTTGGGCGAAGCGGGAGAAGTTGTGGACGCACAGGACGAGGTCGTCTTTGTGTTCGCGGAGGAAGGCGATGACTGCGGGGTTGGTGGAGGGGAGTTCGGTGTAGGAGCCGAGGCCGAAGGCGGGGTTCTGTTTGCGGATCTCGATCATGCGTCGTGTCCAGTGCAGGAGTGAGGAGGGGGAGGACATGGACGCTTCGACGTTGGTGACCTGGTAGCCGTAGACGGGATCCATGATGGTGGGCAGGTAGAGGCGTCCTGGGTCGCAGGAGGAGAAGCCGGCGTTGCGGTCGGGGGTCCATTGCATGGGGGTGCGTACGGCGTCGCGGTCGCCGAGCCAGATGTTGTCGCCCATGCCGATTTCGTCGCCGTAGTAGAGGATCGGTGATCCGGGGAGGGAGAGGAGGAGGGCGGTGAAGAGTTCGATCTGGTTGCGGTCGTTGTCCAGGAGGGGTGCGAGGCGGCGGCGGATGCCGATGTTGGCGCGCATTCGGGGGTCTTTGGCGTATTCCGCGTACATGTAGTCGCGTTCTTCGTCGGTGACCATTTCGAGGGTGAGTTCGTCGTGGTTGCGGAGGAAGATGCCCCATTGGCAGCCGTGGGGGATGGCGGGGGTTTTGGCGAGGATTTCGGAGACGGGGTAGCGGGATTCTCGGCGGACGGCCATGAAGATGCGGGGCATGACGGGGAAGTGGAAGGCCATGTGGCATTCGTCGCCGCCGTCTTTGAAGTCGCCGAAGTAGTCGACGACGTCTTCGGGCCATTGGTTGGCTTCGGCGAGGAGGACGGTGTCGGGGTAGTGGGTGTCGATTTCGGTGCGGACGCGTTTGAGGAGGTTGTGGCTGCGGGGGAGGTTTTCGCAGTTGGTGTTCTCTTCGGCGAAGAGGTAGGGGACGGCGTCGAGGCGGAATCCGTCGATGCCGAGGTCGAGCCAGAAGCGGAGGGCGGAGATGATTTCTTCTTGGACGGCGGGGTTTTCGTAGTTGAGGTCGGGTTGGTGGGAGAAGAAGCGGTGCCAGAAGTATTGTTTGCGGACGGGGTCGAAGGTCCAGTTGGAGGCTTCGGTGTCGACGAAGATGATGCGGGCGTCTTGGTATTGCTTGTCGTCGTCGGCCCAGACGTAGTAGTCGCCGTAGGGGCCTGTGGGGTCGGTGCGGGATTGTTGGAACCAGGGGTGTTGGTCGCTGGTGTGGTTCATGACGAAGTCGATGATGACGCGCATTCCGCGTTGGTGGGCGGAGTCGACGAATTCGACGAAGTCGGCGAGGTCGCCGAATTCGGGGAGTACGGCGGTGTAGTCGGAGACGTCGTAGCCGCCGTCGCGCAGGGGTGATTTGAAGAAGGGGGGTAGCCAGAGGCAGTCGACGCCGAGCCATTGGAGGTAGTCGAGTTTGGCGGTGATGCCTTTGAGGTCGCCGATTCCGTCGCCGTTGCTGTCCTGGAAGGAGCGGACGAGGACTTCGTAGAAGACGGCGCGTTTGAACCATTCGGGGTCGCGGTCCTTCGCGGGTGTGTCCTCGAAGGTGTCCTGGACGGGCTCGTTGATGATCATGGTGTGGGTGACCCTCCGATCGACGGTGAGGACGGTCGCAGGACCCGG
>NZ_JBICXM010000031.1:0-2368 GCF_043200235.1 Streptomyces sp. NPDC048441 | reverse complement strand
CGGTGCAGTCACCCCAGCCCGCCCCGCCCGCCAGCCCTCCGGCCCGCCCCGGCCTCACCCCACGCGGACGGGGATGAGCAACGCGCACGGCGCCAGGCCGTCCCCTACTGGGAGATTGGACGGTCGCCGGGCCCGGGCGGTGCCGGCGACCTGGTCCTCGACGCTGCGCAGGTCCTCGTCCCCTAGGGAGCCGCAGGGAGTTGCAGGGAGTTGCAGTCATGTCGCTCGGCCGCCCGCTTGGCGAATGCGACCAATGCGGCTCGCGCGAACGACGGATCGCCGGACGTGCCGCTCTGCGGGCTGATCTGGAACAGGGCGCGGGGCCCGTCTCCCGGACAAGCGGCGCTCGCCCAGAAGAATTCCCCGGCTTCCCCACCGCCACCGGCCGACTTCTCGGTCAGGTCGCTGTGCAGGCTGTCATTGCGCTCGCGCTGGGCAAAGGGACCGAACGAGGCTTCCAGACGATAGCCGTCATCGGTGTCCGCCTCGTCCAGCAGACACGTCGCGAGTGGCGCGAGCCGGTCCGCAGGGGTCTCTGTGATCGTGTCGATCCTCTTGTTGCGCGTCCACGGCACCCCGGCGCAGGTGCCGTCGGCCTCCTGCGGCGTTGAGGAGCCTGACGCAGGGTCGACGACCTCTAGCCGGGCACCTGGCTTGCTCTCGCAGCCCCAGCGGTCGGCAGCGTTGACGGCGGTCGCGGCCGTCAGCTCGGCCACTCTTCGACTCACGCTCTTGTCGGGTTCCTCCTCGGTGAGCTGCGCGGTGGCAGCGATCGCGTGGGCGCGGTTGGTGCAGGGAAGAACGACCGTGGTGTTTACGCCGTCGGTGACGCCCCGCCAGCCCCCGCCCATCGGTGTGGGCAGCGCTTCCGCGCGCAGCCTCGGGAGATAGAACCTCAGGTCGTCGGCGGAGCCGGTCGGAATACGTGCGGTGGTGATGACGATGTCCATGCTTTTGATCCAGCAGAAGTCCCACCCCTGCTTGGGCGTGCCCTCCGCAACGTCGTGGGGCAGGCCCGTGGCCGGATCGGACGGGAGGCCAGTGAGGGCCACGGTCTCCTCGTAGGGCAGTACACCGCCGCAGTACGACTGGAGTCTGTCCTCGTAGCGCCAGCGCTTGCCGGTGTCGCTCAGGCGGTACCAGCCATAGCCGCCGAGCAACGCCAGCACCACCGCCAGCGCGACGACCCATACCCAGCGACGTATTCCCCGCACCCTTTGCCCCCGTGATCGATCAGTTGCCGCACCCTGCTCCCCGGGCTGTCACGCTCGATAACGAGCTTCCAGGGGTCTTGCTCGCGCGACCCACTGTACGTACGTGCACCGGTTGCTTCGGCCGGCAGCAGCCAGGTCGGGGCCCTGATCGGACTTGCTGCGGTCGGGTTTCGCCGTGACGGCGATCAGTGCTTGCCCTGGCCGCCACCAGATCGCTGGCGACGAGGAACAAGTCAGGCCAAAACTGATCGTAAGTGACGGACCGCTGACAGCTGCTGAAGTAGGACGGGCTTTGTGGTGCACCGGCGACACCTGATCTCCCTGGTGCCCTAGACACCTCATTGGGCGGTTCGTGACCCTATGAGTGTTTTTGGTGTCACCTGATGGTGTGGGCGAAGCGGGAACGTTCCGGTCTGGTGGCGGTGGCCTGCTGGAATCGGTGGGGTGAGTGAACGCTAGCCGTACCAGAGCGACTTGTCCGACGAGCAGTGGGTGTTGATCGAGCCGGTGCTCGCGGCCTGGAAGAACCGGCACCGTTCCGTGAGCGGTCACCAGGGCCGCTATCCGATGCGGGAGATCGTGAACTCGATCCTCTACCAGTCCCGGACCGGCTGTCAGTGGGCTCTGCTGCCGAACGACCTGCCGCCGAAGAGCGCGACGTATTACTACTTTGCCGCCTGGCGGGACGACGGCACCGACCGGCAGATCCATGAACTCCTTCGCTGCCAGGTGCGGGAGCGGAACCGGCGATTAGAGGACCCGACCCTGGTGATCCTGGACACCCAGAGTGTCCGTGCGGCCACCGGGGTCCCCGCGGTCACGACGGGCAAGGACGCCGCGAAACGTGTGTCCGGCCGTAAGCGGGGACTGGCCGTGGACGTCCTCGGCCTGGTCATCGCGGTCACCGTGGTGGCCGCGAGTGTCCACGACAACGCGGCCGGCATCGCGCTGCTCGACCAGGTCGTCGTCGCGGCCGGCGGCTCGGTCAGCAAGGCCCTGGTCGATCAGGGCTTCAAGAACCAGGTCGTCACGCACGGGGCCGCCCTCGGCATCGACGTCGAGATCGTCCGGCGCAACCCTGAGGAGCGGGGATTCGTTCCGCAGCCGAGACGGTGGCGGGTGGAGCAGACGTTCGGGACTCTGATACTGCACCA
>NZ_JBICXM010000030.1:0-2390 GCF_043200235.1 Streptomyces sp. NPDC048441 | reverse complement strand
ACACAGTGGACGCGAGCAACTGAGGACAAGCCCTCGGCCTATTAGTACCAGTCACCTCCACCCGTTACCGGGCTTCCAGATCTGGCCTATCAACCCAGTCGTCTACTGGGAGCCTTAACCCCTCAAAGGGGGTGGGAATACTCATCTCGAAGCAGGCTTCCCGCTTAGATGCTTTCAGCGGTTATCCTTTCCGAACGTAGCCAACCAGCCATGCCCTTGGCAGGACAACTGGCACACCAGAGGTTCGTCCGTCCCGGTCCTCTCGTACTAGGGACAGCCCTTCTCAATATTCCTACGCGCACAGCGGATAGGGACCGAACTGTCTCACGACGTTCTAAACCCAGCTCGCGTACCGCTTTAATGGGCGAACAGCCCAACCCTTGGGACCGACTCCAGCCCCAGGATGCGACGAGCCGACATCGAGGTGCCAAACCATCCCGTCGATATGGACTCTTGGGGAAGATCAGCCTGTTATCCCCGGGGTACCTTTTATCCGTTGAGCGACGGCGCTTCCACAAGCCACCGCCGGATCACTAGTCCCGACTTTCGTCCCTGCTCGACCCGTCGGTCTCACAGTCAAGCTCCCTTGTGCACTTACACTCAACACCTGATTACCAACCAGGCTGAGGGAACCTTTGGGCGCCTCCGTTACTCTTTAGGAGGCAACCGCCCCAGTTAAACTACCCATCAGACACTGTCCCTGATCCGGATCACGGACCCAGGTTAGACATCCAGCACGACCAGAGTGGTATTTCAACGTTGACTCCACGAACACTGGCGTGCCCGCTTCAAAGTCTCCCACCTATCCTACACAAGCCGAACCGAACACCAATATCAAACTGTAGTAAAGGTCCCGGGGTCTTTCCGTCCTGCTGCGCGAAACGAGCATCTTTACTCGTAGTGCAATTTCACCGGGCCTATGGTTGAGACAGTCGAGAAGTCGTTACGCCATTCGTGCAGGTCGGAACTTACCCGACAAGGAATTTCGCTACCTTAGGATGGTTATAGTTACCACCGCCGTTTACTGGCGCTTAAGTTCTCAGCTTCGCACACCCGAAAGTGCACTAACCGGTCCCCTTAACGTTCCAGCACCGGGCAGGCGTCAGTCCGTATACATCGCCTTACGGCTTCGCACGGACCTGTGTTTTTAGTAAACAGTCGCTTCTCGCTGGTCTCTGCGGCCACCCCCAGCTCACGGAGTAAATCCGATCACCAGTGATGGCCCCCCTTCTCCCGAAGTTACGGGGGCATTTTGCCGAGTTCCTTAACCATAGTTCACCCGAACGCCTCGGTATTCTCTACCTGACCACCTGAGTCGGTTTAGGGTACGGGCCGCCATGAAACTCGCTAGAGGCTTTTCTCGACAGCATAGGATCATCCACTTCACCACAATCGGCTCGGCATCAGGTCTCAGCCTTAATGTGCGACGGATTTACCTATCACACGGCCTACACCCTTACCCCGGGACTACCACCGCCCGGGCTGGACTACCTTCCTGCGTCACCCCATCACTCACCTACTACAAGTCTGGGCCGTCGGCTCCACCACTTCCCTTTGCCCGAAGGCTCCAGGACGGCTTCACGGACTTAGCATCGCCTGATTCAATGTTTGACGCTTCACAGCGGGTACCGGAATATCAACCGGTTATCCATCGACTACGCCTGTCGGCCTCGCCTTAGGTCCCGACTTACCCTGGGCAGATCAGCTTGACCCAGGAACCCTTAGTCAATCGGCGCACACGTTTCTCACGTATGTATCGCTACTCATGCCTGCATTCTCACTCGTGAACCGTCCACCACTCGCTTACGCGGCAGCTTCACCCGGCACACGACGCTCCCCTACCCATCCCAGCAGGCGTTGGCCCTATATGCTGAAATGACACGACTTCGGCGGTACGCTTGAGCCCCGCTACATTGTCGGCGCGGAATCACTTGACCAGTGAGCTATTACGCACTCTTTCAAGGGTGGCTGCTTCTAAGCCAACCTCCTGGTTGTCTCTGCGACTCCACATCCTTTCCCACTTAGCGTACGCTTAGGGGCCTTAGTCGATGCTCTGGGCTGTTTCCCTCTCGACCATGGAGCTTATCCCCCACAGTCTCACTGCCGTGCTCTCACTTACCGGCATTCGGAGTTTGGCTAAGGTCAGTAACCCGGTAGGGCCCATCGCCTATCCAGTGCTCTACCTCCGGCAAGAAACACACGACGCTGCACCTAAATGCATTTCGGGGAGAACCAGCTATCACGGAGTTTGATTGGCCTTTCACCCCTAACCACAGGTCATCCCCCAGGTTTTCAACCCTGGTGGGTTCGGTCCTCCACGACCTCTTACAGCCGCTTCAACCTGCCCATGGCTAGATCACTCCGCTTCGGGTCTTGAGCGCGCTACTGAA
>NZ_JBICXM010000029.1:0-2704 GCF_043200235.1 Streptomyces sp. NPDC048441 | reverse complement strand
CCCCTCATGCGCAGTCGTACGTCAGCCCGCCCGCTCATAGGTAAGGACGGTCTTCGGGTGGTTGCCGATCTTGCGTAGGCGCAGCGGGCCGTCCGAGGACTTCACGTCGAAGGAGTACTTGGTCTCCTCCGGCGGGCAGTTGACGGTCCTGGTGCCCTGATCGAGCTTGAAGTTGCTCATGGACAGGTCGTGCTGGTCGATGCCGGAGACAGTGGCGCTGCCCTTGCATCGCGGGCCGGTGCGGGACTCGATGACCACGCGTGCGCGTCTGCCCGGCTCGACCTGGTGGAGGGTCAGCTGCTGGCTGCCGTCCGTGGCTCGCCACCGG
The DNA here is from genome assembly GCF_043200235.1 of Streptomyces sp. NPDC048441. Lineage (NCBI taxonomy): Bacteria > Bacillati > Actinomycetota > Actinomycetes > Kitasatosporales > Streptomycetaceae > Streptomyces > Streptomyces sp. NPDC048441. The sequence continues at coordinate 2,376 of NZ_JBICXM010000029.1, read as the reverse complement.
CCCACGAACCAGGGGTGGATGGGCTTGTACTCCGTGGTCACCTCGGCGAACCCGGAGCCTTTGCGCCAGGTCAGCGTGGTGGTTTCCAGCATGCTGGGATCGACGAAGTCCACTCGCGCGCCACCGTCGCGGATGCGGGCCTTCGGCCAGGCGATGGTGTTTTTGGTCGGGTCGGTGGTCCAGGAGGAGAGGTCCCCGGTGGCGACGGCCGCGATCACCTCTTGCGGTTCTTCGCCGTCCCTGCAGTACGCGCCGAAGCCGGCCGTGAGCCACACGGTGTCCCGGTGCGCCTTTGCCCTGATGCCGTGGCACGGTTTGGTGCCGGTCTCATAGACCGTCTTCCGGGCGGACCAGGCGTCGTCAGAGGCGTGGCGATGCTGTGCCTCCAGGCCGCGGCGAGTGAAGCGGAGGGACACCTGCCGGCCGTCGGACAGTTCGAGGACGGTGTGGTCGTCGTCGTCCTCGACGACCCGTGAATCAGGCTTGTCCTCGGGGTCGCGGTGGGACTTCGTGTGCTTCGCGCTGCTGCCGGACGGTCCCGTGTCCGATTGCTCGGCGCAGCCGCCGACGGCTGCGCCGAGCATCAGCACCGCTACCGCCCACGCCGCTGCGCTCTTCGTTCTCATGCCGTGTCAGCTCCCCTGTACGCCGTGCCGCGATGCTCGGGCCGGTGGGTGGCACGAACTCGGCGATGCTAGTCGGTGGGCGGCCCGCCCCGCTCGGCCCCCGGCACGGTGCGGCCCCGGCGGTTCCGTCACTCGTCGAGGACGGCGGCGACCGCACCCGGGCCCAGGGCCGCCGCCTCCCGCGCCTCCAACTCCCCGATCAACGACCCCATCAGCGCCGCCTTCTCCACCCACACGGTAGAGACCCGACCACGCCGCCATCACCCACAACCACGATCTCCCAGCTCAAGCCATCGGGGCCGCCCCCGGAAGAGAGCTACACCCGTCGTAGATCCCCCGTAGCCACGGTTCCAGGACGGCGGGCATCCGCGCCAGCGTGTACCGGAAGGCAGCGCCAGACGGCCGAAACGGCAACCACGGGTGTGGCGGCAGCGGATCATCCCGCTCCACGCCTGTTGGCAGTCCGCCGACCGCCGGCAGCCGCGCGCGATGGGATGGGAAAGCCAACTCGGCCCAGAGCGTGGCTTCGACGGGCACGGCCACACCGCCGCCGTGCGGCTGCCACATCTCGCCGGTCTGCGGATGGACCGGCACCAGCACCAGCTCGGTGGCGGGTTCACCGAGTCCTGGTCCCGCCAGGTCCAGCCGCTTCGTGCCTTCCCTTCCTGGCAGTAGTGCGATGAGGGCAGGGCCGAAGAGGTCGGCGACCGAACCGGACACCACCTCTACCGGGCAGCCCCTGGCGGCCGCCACTACGTGGGCGAGGGCCACGCCCGCCGGGATGTCCTGGTACTCGCTCAGGCGTTGCCCCAGCGCGCAGTTGGCCTGCAGCTCCGGCCAGTCCATGACGGGCTGCTCCGGCGGGCCGGGCAGCCGCACGATCGCCTGCGGGAGGAGTCGGACGACCTGCCAGCACCCGCAGTCGTCCATCCTCGTTCCCACGGGTAGATCGCAGCTCAGGCAGGCAAGGTTCGGCCCGTCCCGTCCGTCGATGCCCATGCAGTAGCCCGCGGCCCGTTCGAGGATCAGTCGGGTGCCGCGCATGTCGCCGGGTGCGAGGAGGATGGTGTCCGACGGTCCGTCGGACAGGTTGCCGGACGGGGCGAAGATTCCTCGCGCTGCCGCCTCCTGCGCTCCGAACTCTTCCCACGTCCGCCAGGGCGGACCGTACGGCTCGGGGTCGACGGCATACGTCCCTGCCTCCAGGAGGGGCGGGTGCAACCTCTCCCAGTGGGTGTCGCGCAGGTGGACCGGCAATGCCACCTCCGACACCGCCGCCGTCAGCACCGCACCGCAACCCGCACACCCGAACACTGCCAAGCCGTCCCCTCCCGCCATCGAAACCCCTGCATCGCACCAGGAAGGCGACCGGCAGGCAACGGGGTTTCGTCCGATGTCGAACGTCTCGCCAGCCACTCTCGGTAACGGCCAACGGCAAGTGCTCGATTGGAGCCGAGGCGCTCGACAGGTGTGGAACAACAGGTGGGGGAGGCGATTGCGCACTCCCCAGCGCAGCGCATTCTCCCCAGATTCTCCCCAGGGGGTCAGGAGTGACCCTAGCGAGCCTTCGCGTACGCGAAATTGATCAACGGCTTGGAGTCCGCCACTACAGCCAGTCCCGCCTCTTGAAGATGAAGTACAGACTCACGCACACCCCCGCCATCAGCAGAATCGCGAACGGATACCCCGCCGCCCACTTCAGCTCCGGCATCGTCTCGAAGTTCATCCCGTAGATCGTCCCCACCAGCGT
>NZ_JBICXM010000028.1:0-3037 GCF_043200235.1 Streptomyces sp. NPDC048441 | reverse complement strand
GCCAACACAGGCTCACGACCCGCAGCCAACGCCGCACACGCCTCCACCAGATCCGGCAGCAACACCCGCCACGACACCGTATCCACCACCAAGTGGTTGAAGACGAGTACCAGTCGTCCCTCGGCCACCGGACCGGCGTCGAACCACACCGCGCCGAGCATGAGACCGGCGGCCGGATCCAACCGCCGCGCGGCCGCTCGGACTTGTGTGCCGGTGAGCTCCCGCAGCTCGTCGTCCGCCAGGCCGGTCGCGTCGACCCGGCGGACCCAGGCCCGCTCGGGCACGTCCGCCGGCACCTCGAGCCGTGGCTCCGCACCCGGCACCAACCGCGCCCGCAGTACGTCGTGGTGACCGACCAGCGCCTGTACCGCACGTACGAGAACCTCGAGGTCCAGTCCAGCCGGGGTGCTCACTACTCCCGACTGCACGGCCTCGCCCACCCTGTCGAGTCCGACCCGTTCGATCAGCTCATGCATCACCGGAGTCAGCGGCACCGCACCCACACCGGACTCCCCGCCCGGCACCACACCACCGCTGTCCACTGCCTCCGCAACCCGCGCCAGACCCGCCGCGCTCCGCCGCTCGAACACCTGCCGCGAAGAGATCGCCAGTCCTGCCCGCCGAGCGCGCGACACCAGCAGCATCGACATGATCGAATCCCCGCCCAGCTCGAAGAACGAGTCCTCGGCACCCACCCGCTCCAGCCCTAGCACTTCGGCGAAGAGATCGCACAGCAGCACCTCGGCCTGCGTCGCCGGCGCCCGGCCATCGCGGGCCGCACGCTCGGGCGCGGGCAGCGCCGCCTTGTCGACCTTGCCGTTGGGGGTGAGCGGCAGCGCGTCCAGCACGGTCACGATCGCCGGGACCATGTGCTCCGGGAGCCGGGCGGCGGCGAAGTCCAACAGGGCGGTCGTCTCGATGCCGCTGCCTGCGGTGGGAACGGCGTAGGCGGCGATGCGGTCGTCGCGGGCGATGACGGTGGCCTGGGCGATGTCGGGGTGGGCGGTGAGGACGGATTCGATCTCGCCGAGTTCGATGCGGAACCCGCGGATCTTGACCTGTTCATCGGCGCGGCCCTGGAAGTGCAGCAGCCCGTCGCCACTCCATTTGGCGAGATCACCGGTGCGGTACATGCGGGCGCCCTCGGCGTACGGGCAGGCTATGAAGCGTTCCGCGGTCAGCTCCCGGCGGCCCAGATAGCCGCGGGCCAAGCCCGGACCGGCCAGATACACCTCGCCGACTACACCCGGCGGCACCGGACGCAGGAAATCGTCCAGGACATAGACCTGGGTGTTGGGCAGCGGGCTGCCGATCGCCGGCGCCTCGTCATCGAAGGTGAAGTCGGCAGGAATTTCCACGGCCGTGGTCATGACGGTCGACTCGGTCGGACCGTAGGTGTTCCACAACCGGGCCTGGGCCCGCCACTTGGCAGCCAGATCAGCAGTCAGCCGCTCGGCACCCAGCACCCAGTTGCGTACGCCGGGCACGGTCTGCGGGTCCAGGACGCCGAGCAGCGAGGGCACCACGCTCGCCACCGTCACGCCACTGCCCCGGATCATCCTCGACAGGGCCTGCGGATCGGTACGCTCCTCACCGGTGGCGATGGCCAGCGTGCCACCGGACGCCAGCGTCACGGCCACGTCGAGGACCGAGGCGTCGAAGCTGAACGACGCGAACTGCAACGTCACCTCACCCGGACCGGCACCCAACACCGGACCCATCGCCTCCACCAGATTCACCACACCCCGATGCGCCACCGCCACACCCTTCGGACGACCCGTCGACCCCGAGGTATAGATCACATACGCCAACTCATCAGGATCCAGCTCCACTTCGAGCGGCGCATCCGACTCGGCCGCAATGGCCGCGCCGGTGTCCGCGAACCAGCCAGCATCGATCACCACCGACGCACCACTGTCGACCGTCATAAACTCCAGCCGCTCGACCGGGTACTCCGGATCCAGCGGCACATACGCACCACCGGCCTTCCACACCGCCAGCATCGACGTCACCATGTCGACGCCGCGCGGCAGCCGCAGGCCCACCCGCGACTCCCGAACCACACCCTGTCCACGGAGGTAACGCGCCAGCCGATTCGACCTGGCCTCCAACTCCCCATACGAGAGGACCTCGGCCCCGCAGCGCACCGCTGCCGCCTCCGGGGTCTGGACCGCCCGCTCCCGGAAACGCTCAGGGACCGACAGTGACAGCACCGGCCGCGCCGTGGCATTCCACTCCCCCACCACCCGCGCCCGCTCACCAGCATCCAACAGCACGAGTTCACTCACCCGCACCCGCGGATCCGCCACCACCTGCTCCAGCACCCGCACCAACCGCCCGGTCAACGCCCAGGCGATGTCCTCGTCGAAAAGGTCGGGGCGATAGTCGAGCCGAAGGTTCAGGTCGGAGGGGTCCACGCCCAGCGCCAGCGCGAAGTTTGTCGACTCCCGCATCCCCGCAGCCGTGACGGCCACGGACTCCAGCGATGACGGCACATCCGGATCTCCAGGGAAGTTCTCGAACGCCAGCAGCGTGTCGAAGCTCGCGCCCACCCCCGCCAGACGCTGGATCTCTGTCAGACCTAGATACTGGTGATCGAGTAACCCCGACTGTTCCGCCTGCAGTTCGGTCAGCAGCTGGGCCAGCGGCTGCGTGGCCTCAAGCCGCACCCGCACGGGGATCGTGTTGATGAAGAGGCCCAGCATGTCCTCCATGCCCGGCAGCTCCGCCGGCCGCCCTGAGACCGTCGTCCCGAAGACCACGTCCCTGCGGCGGGCCATCTGACCCAGCACGATCGCCCATGCCGCTTGCAGGACGGTGTTCACCGTGACGCCCAGCTCCCGGGCCAGGTCGCGCACCGCGTCGCTCAGCTCCGCACCCGGCGCACAGGCCACCGAACGGGGCAGCGCGGCCCCGGCATCCACGGCAGCGGGGGCGACCAAGGTTGGTTCGTCGAGTCCGGAGAGGGCCTGTGTCCAGGCGGCCCGTGCGGCGTCCTTGTCCTGGCGCGCCAGCCAGGCCAGGTGTTCACGGTGCG
>NZ_JBICXM010000027.1:0-10502 GCF_043200235.1 Streptomyces sp. NPDC048441 | reverse complement strand
CCTCCGACGCATCCACCACAACCGGCACATCAGCCGACGGCAACTGCACCTCAACCGGCGCCGCCTCCAGAATCACGTGCGCATTCGTCCCGCTGTAGCCGAAAGAGGACACACCGGCCCGGCGGGGGCGGTCCTGTTCGGGCCACGGCCGGTTCTCCGTCAGGAGCTGGACCTGGCCCTCGCTCCAGTCGACGTGGTGGGAGGGCTCATCCACATGGAGGGTGCGCGGCATGACGCCGTTGCGCATCGCCAGCACCATCTTGATGATGCCCGCGACACCCGCCGCGGCCTGCGTGTGACCGATGTTGGACTTGACGGAGCCCAGCCACAACGGCCGCCCCTCATCCCGCCCCTGGCCATACGTGGCGAGCAGCGCCTGCGCCTCGATCGGGTCACCCAGCGTCGTACCCGTACCGTGGCCCTCGACGACGTCGACGTCCGCCGGCGTCAGCCGGGCGGCGGTCAGGGCGTCCTGGATCACCCGCTGCTGGGCGGGGCCGTTCGGCGCGGTCTGGCCGTTGGACGCGCCGTCCTGGTTCACCGCGGTGCCGCGGACGACGGCCAGGACGCGGTGGCCGTGGCGTTCGGCATCGGAGAGGCGTTCCAAGGCGAGGACGGCGACGCCCTCTCCCCAGCCGGTGCCGTCGGCGGCGGTGGCGTAGGACTTGCATCGGCCGTCGGCGGCGAGGCCGCGCTGGCGGGAGAACTCGACGAAGACGCCCGGAGTGGACAGAACGGTCACGCCGCCCGCCAGGGCCAGGGTGCACTCGCCGTCGCGCAGCGACTGCACCGCCTGGTGCAACGCGACGAGCGACGACGAGCAGGCCGTGTCGACGGTGACGGCGGGGCCCTGAAGGCCGAGCGCGTAGGAGACGCGTCCGGAGACCAGGCTGCCGACGCTGCCGCCACTGGGGTCGTAGTCGTGGTGGAAGGAGCCGGCGAAGACACCGGTGGCGGTGTCCTTGAGGGCCTGCGGATTGATGCCCGCGACCTCCAGGGCCTGCCATGACGCCTCGAGCATCAGGCGGTGCTGGGGGTCCATCCCGTGCGCCTCGCGGGGCGTGATCCCGAAGAACGCCGGGTCGAAGTCCGCCGCGTCGTGCAGGAATCCGCCGGAGCGCGTGTAGGTCTTGCCCGGGTTGCCGGGCTCGGGGTCGTAGAGGGCGTCGATGTCCCAACCGCGGTCGGTCGGGAACCCGCCGATCGCGTCCTCTCCCTTGACGACGACGTCCCACAGCTGGTCCGGCGAGGAGACGCCGCCGGGCAACCGGCAGCTCATGCCGACGATCGCCACGGGTTCGCTGCGGCGGGCCTCGAGTGTCTGCAACCGCCCGCGGGTGACGTGCAGTTCTTCCGAAACCGCCTTGAGGTACTTGAGCAGCTCGTCTTCGGTAGGCATGAACTCACTCTCAACTCTGGTCGGTGGCGCGCGTCGCGTCGCCTGAGATGGAGATGCCGAGGCTGTTGGTGACGAAGTCGAGGACTTCCGCCGCGGTCGCGGACTCCAGGCCGGCCGGCGCGGGTTCGTCGGCCTCGGTCACGGGGTGGCCGTGCGCCGACGGCTCGGCCAGACCGCGGACCGCCTCGGCCAGGGCGGCACGCTGGGTGCCGGTGAGCCGCAGTCCGGTCAGGCTGTTCCCGATCCTGGTGAGGTCGGCCATGAGTCGCTCGTAGTCGGGTTGTTCGGCTTCCCGCGCCATTGCGGGAGCCGGGGCGAGCCGGCCGATGAGGTGGTCGACCAGGGCACGCGGACTCGGATGGTCGAACACCGCGGTCGCGGTCAGCTTCACGCCGATCCGCTTGTTGATCTTGTTGCGGAGTTCGACGGCGGTCAGGGAGTCGAAGCCGAGGTCGCGGAACGCGCCGTCGGCGGAGATGCCGCGCGGGTCACCGTGCCCGAGCACCTGGGCGGCGTCCGTCAGGATGAGGTCGAGCAGGAGGGTGCGGCGCTGCTCGGCCGGCAGACCGCGCAGCTTGCTCTCCAGGGACTCGGCCGGTGCCGCCGGGGCGCTCGCCGCGGTCCGCCGGTTCGGGGCGGGCGCCAGGTCCGAGAGGAGCGGCGGCGCGGTGTCGGCGGCGCGCAGCGCGACCGTATCGACGTGTACCGGGATGACGGTGGGCCGGGCCGCGGACAAGGCCCGGTCGAAAGCGGCGAGGCCGTCATCCGTGGCGGTGGGCAGCAGCCCGGTGCGGGCGATCCGGCCGAGGTCGGCGGTGCCCAGGCCCGCGGTCATGGTGCTGGTCTGCGCCCACATGCCCCAGGCGACGGAGACCGCGGGTGCTCCGGCCGCGTACCGGCGGGCGGCGAACGCGTCCAGGTAGGCATTGGCCGCCGCGTAGTTGGCCTGGCCCGCCGAGCCGAGGACACCGGCGACCGAGGAGAACACCATGAAGGCCGCGAGGTCCGCGCCGGCGGTCAGGTCGTGCAGGGCCCGCACCGCGTCCGCCTTGGGCCGCAGCACAGTGGCGAGCCGCTCGGGTGTCAGGGCCGCCAGGACGCCGTCGTCGAGGACACCGGCGGTGTGCACGACAGCGGTCAGCGGATGCTCCGGCGGGATGTCCGCGAGGACCGCCGCGAGCTGCTCGCGATCCGCCGCGTCGCAGGCCACGGACCGGATGTGGACGCCGTCGTCAACGAGGTCCCCGGGTGCATCGGCGCCGCTGCGGCTGAGCAACAGGACGTGGCGTACGCCGTGTTCGGCCGCGAGCCGGCGCAGGACGAGCTGTCCCAGGGTGCCGCTCGCGCCGGTGATGAGGACCGTGCCTTCGGGGTCGAGCGGGCGCGGGATCGTCAGGACGGCCCGGCCGGGGTGTCCGGATTCGGCGTCCGCGCGCAGTCCGCGCCAGGCCTCGGCCGCCGCCCGTACGTCGTGGGCGGTGACCGGCAGGGCGTGCAGCGCCCCCGTGTCGAACAGGCCGGAGAGCTCGGCGAGAACCGTCTGCTGCCGTTCCGCGTCGAGGGCGGTGGCCGCGGCGCGCGCGTCGGCCGCCACGAACCGGCCCCGTGCGGCGAGCAGCAAGGCGGCCGACACCTCGGCGCCCGGACTGCCCTGCGGGTCCAGGACGACATCGAGGCCGGTCGGCACCTTCTTCGCGATATCGCCGGGCTCCGGCTCGGCAAGATGGGTGTCGTCGAGGCCGAGGCCGCTCAGGGTGGCACGGGCGTCGAGGGGCGCGGTGGCGAACACCTCGGCACCCAGCTGCCGGGCGAGCTGGACCGCCGCGAGGCCGACAGGTCCGGTGGCACCGTGGATCAACACCCGCTCCCCCGAGCGCAGTCCGGCCTCTTCCACCAGGGCGTGCCAGGCGGTGAGGAACGCGGTCGCCGCCGTGGCGCCCTCGGCGAACGTCAGGGCCCGCGGCAGGCGGGCGACGGACCGGTGGTCGGTGACCGCGGTACGGGCCGCGGCGCCGCCGCCGGTGAAGGTGCCCCACACCCGGTCGCCCACCGCCAGGCCGGTGACCGCCGTGCCCGTCTCGGTCACGACGCCGGCGCCTTCGGTGCCGGGTGCCGCCCAGGCGTCGTCGGTCAGGTCGTCGGGGCCGATCCCCGCGGCCCGCATCGCCACCCGGATCTCCCGCGAGCCGAGGGGCGCGGCGGGGGCCGGGACGAGGGCGAGGCCGTCGAGACCGTCGAGGCCGCCGTCGCCGGTGACCTCCAGGCGCCACTCGGACGTGTCGTCCGGCAACGAAAGAACAGCGGGCGCAGTGCGGCCGAGCCGGGGTATGTACAACTGCCCCTCACGGACGGCGACTTGGGGTTCACCTGAGGCGACGGCCGCGGCGACAGCGGCGTCCGTGCCGGCAGCGGCGGGATCGATGTCGATGAGCAGCAGGCGTCCGGGGTGTTCGGCCTGGGCCGACCGAAGCAGTCCCCATACGGCGGCGGTCACCGGGTCGGGCCCCTCCATGACGGTGCCCCGGGTGACGAAGGCGAGCCGTTCGTCGCTGTCCGCCGACTCGGTGAGGAGGCGCTGGACGCGCTGGAGCACCTCGGTCAGGCGGGTGTGGACATCGCCGCAGGGTGCGACGCGGGCGACAGTGACCGCCGTGGCCGGCCCGACGGGTTCCGCGGCCGGCAGCGGGCGCCACCGCAGATGGAGTCCGCCCTCCTGGTCCGGCGTCGCGGACCCGGACATCGGCCGCAGCAGCAGCGCGTCCACGGTGACGACGGGCTGTCCGGTGATGTCGACGGCGGTCAGCGTCACGGCCCCGTCGGCGGTGGCGGCGAGCCGGACCCGTACCGCGGTCGCGCCGGACGCGTGCAGCGTCACCCCCGTCCAGGAGAACGGGAGCAGCGGTCGGGTCCCTTCGGCGCCGGTCAGGGACGGCACGCCGAGGGTGACGGCGTGCAGGGCGGCGTCAAGGAGCGCCGGGTGGATGCCGAACGTGCCGGTCTGCACGGGCAGTTCGGCCTCCGCGTACAGGGCGTCCGCGGTGCGCCACGCGGCGCGCAGGCCCTGGAAGGCGGGGCCGTAGCCGTAGCCGCGTCGGGCCAGGTCGGCGTAGAGGCCGTCGACCGGTACCGGCTCGGCGTCACTGGGCGGCCCGTCCCACGCATCGGCGGCGGGCGCCGAGTCGGCCAGGGTGCCCGTCGCGTGCCGGACCTGCGGCTCGGTGCCGGAGGCCGGGGTGGGCGAGGAGTGGACGGTGACCGTGCGGCGGCCCGTCTCGTCGGGGGCACCGACGACGACCTGGAGGTACACGGCGGTGCCCGCGGGCAGGACCAGCGGTGCTTGCAGTGTCAGTTCCTCGACGACGGGGCAGCCGGTCTCGGCGCCGGCGTGCAGCGCCAGGTCGAGGAAGGCGGTGCCGGGCAGCAGTACCGTGCCGCCGATCGCGTGGTCGGCGAGCCAGGGGTGGGCGCCGGGCAGGATGCGGCCGGTGAGCACCGTCTGCCCGTCGGGCAGGTGCACGGCTGCGCCGAGCAGCGGGTGCCGGGTGCCGGTCAGACCCGCGGCGCGGATCCCGGCGGTCGACTCGGACGCGTCGTGCCAGTAGCGCTGTCCCGCGAACGGGTAGCCGGGCAGTTCGGTGCGGCGGGCGCCGGGCAGCAGTCGCTGCCACTCGACCGGGGTACCGGCCACGTATGCGGCGGCCAGGGCACGGGTGAGTGCGAGAGCCTCGTCCTGGCCGGACTTGAGGGCCGCCACAGCGATGTACTCGTCGTCGCCGAGGGCCGCGTCGAGGGTGGCGTGCACCATCGGGGTGACGACGGCCTCGGGCCCGACCTCCAGGTAGGCCCGAACGCCCTGGTCGGCCAGGCTGCGCATACCGTCGGCGAAGCGGACGGCGCGGCGGACGTGCTCGACCCAGTACTGGGGGGTGCACAGGCGTCCGGCGTCGACGGGTCCGCCGGTGACGTTGGAGACCATGGGGATCCGCGGCGCGTTGAACGACAGTCCGGACAGGACGTCGGCGAACTCCTCGAGCATCGCGTCCATGTGGTGCGAGTGGAACGCGTGGGAGACCACGAGGCGGCGCACCCGGTGCCCAGCGGCCCGGAAGTGGTCGGCGACGGCGAGCGCGGCGTCCTCGTCGCCGGAGACGACCACGGCCTGCGGGCCGTTGACGGCGGCGATCCCGACGGCGTCCGTGAGGGACGCCTGCTCGAGGTATGCGCGGGCCTCGTCCTCGCCGATCTCGATGGCGACCATCGCACCGCCCTCCGGCAGGGCCTGCATGAGGCGGCCGCGGGCCGCGACGAGGGCGCACGCGTCGGGCAGCGACAGGACGTCCGCCGCGTAGGCCGCGGTGATCTCGCCGAGGGAGTGGCCCATGACGTGGCCGGGGGCCACCCCCCATGCCCTGAGCAGTTCGAGCAGACCTACCTCGAGGGCGAACAGACCGGTCTGGGTGTACATGCTCTGCTGGAGGAGCGGGGCCAGCGAAGAGTCGTCGGCGGCGAACACGACGTCGCGCAGGGGGTGTTCGGCGTATCCGTCGAGGTGTGCGTCGACCGCGGCGCACACAGCGTCGAAGGCCTCGGCGAAGACGGGGTACCGCTCGTACAGCTCCCGTCCCATGCCGGGCCGCTGTGATCCCTGCCCGGAGAAGACGAGGGCGAGCCCGCCCGCGCCGACGGTGGGCACGGCACCGGCCACGGCGGCACGGGTGTCCTCGCCGCGGGCGAGCGCGGTCAGCGCGGCTGTCAGCTCGTCGCGGCCCGCACCCAGGACGACGGCCCGGTGGTCCATCAGGGCCCGGCCCGTGGCCAGCGTGTGGCCGACGTCGCGCGGGTCCAGGCCGGGTTCGCCGGTGATCCGTACGAGGAGTTGTGCGGCCTGCCTCCGCAGCCCGGCAGCCGTCCTGGCCGACAGCGGCCAGGGGATCATCGGCACTTCGTGCGCCGGGTCGGCGTCCTGCGCCGTGGTGTCCCCGGGGGCCGCCTCCAGAATCACGTGGGCGTTCGTCCCGCTGATGCCGAAGGACGACACGGCTGAGCGGCGCGGCCTCTCCAGCTCCGGCCAGTCCCGCTGAGAGGTCAGTACGCTGACGGCGCCGGACGCCCAGTCGACGTGGTGGGAGGGGGTGTCGGCGTGGAGGGTGCGCGGCATGACGCCGTTGCGCATCGCCTGCACCATCTTGATGATGCCCGCGACACCCGCCGCGGCCTGCGTGTGCCCGATGTTGGACTTGACGGAGCCCAGCCACAACGGCCGGTCCATATCCCGTCCTTGGCCATACGTGGCCAGCAGCGCCTGCGCCTCGATCGGATCACCCAGCGACGTACCCGTCCCGTGGCCCTCGACGACGTCGACGTCCGCTGGCGTCAGCCGCGCACTGGCCAGCGCATCACGGATCACCCGCTGCTGCGCAGGCCCGTTCGGCGCGGTCAGACCATTACTGCCACCGTCCTGATTCACCGCCGACCCACGCACCACCGCCAGTACTTCATGCCCCTGGCGCCGCGCGTCCGAGAGGCGTTCGACGACCAGCCAGCCAACGCCCTCGGCCCAGCCCGCACCATCGGCATCGTCGGAGAACGCCTTGCAGCGGCCGTCCACCGACATCGCCCGCTGCCGCGAGAACTCCACGAACGTCGTCGGCGTCGACATCACCGTCACACCACCCGCCAACGCCAGCGAGCACTCACCATTACGCAGCGACTGCACCGCCAGATGCAACGCCACCAACGACGACGAGCACGCCGTATCCACCGTCAACGCCGGACCCTCCAGGCCCAGTTGATACGAGATCCGGCCTGACGCCACGCTCGACGCGCTGCCGAGCATACGGAAGCCGTCCATGCCCTCGATCGGCTCGTGCAGCGGCGGTCCGTACTCCATCGGCATCAGGCCGGTGAAGACGCCGGTCCGGCTGCCGCGCAGGGACGTCGGGTCGACACCGGTCCGCTCCAGGGATTCCCACGCGGTCTCCAAGAGCAGCCGCTGCTGCGGGTCCATCGCCGCCGCCTCCCGCGGACTGATCCCGAAGAACTCCGGCTCGAACACGGCGGCGTCGTGCAGGAATCCGCCGCGTCGTGTGTACGTCTTTCCTGCCCGGTCGGGGTCCGGGTCGTAGAGGTCGGCGATGTCCCAGCCGCGGTCGTCGGGGAAGTCGGTGATCGCGTCGACCCCGTCGAGCGTCGCCTGCCACAGCTCCTGCGGCGACCGGATCCCACCCGGGAAACGGCACGCCATACCCACGATCACGATCGGATCGTCATCCGTGGCCGCCACCACCGCTACCGGAGCAACCGGACCCGCATCCGTACCCCGTATCTGCTCCTCCAGGAAACCGACCAGAGCCGTCAGCGTCGGATAGTCGAACACCAGCGTCGACGGCAACCGCAGCCCCGTCGCCACCTGCACCCGCTGACGCAACTCCAGCCCCGTCAACGAGTCGAAGCCCAGATCACGGAACGCACGATCCGCATCCACCGACACACCCGAACCGTGCCCCAGCACCAACGACACCTGCGCACCCACCAGTTCCAGCAACGCCGCCCTGCGCTCACCAGCCTCCAACACCGCCATGTCGGCGATCCACGAGGAGGACTGACCGGTGCCGACGGCAGCCGCCGCACGGCGCGCCGGGGCGCGGACCAGCGACTTGAACACGGCGGGCAGCCGGTCCTGGGCGGCTTGGTTGCGCAGCGCGGGCAAGTCCAGGCGAGCGGGGAACAGGGTGGCCCGGTCGGCCGCGAGGGCCGCATCGAACAGGGCAAGGCCCTGGGCGGCGGACATCGGGGCGAGCCCGCTCCGAGTCAGGCGGGCGATGTCGGCCTCGTCGAGGTGTGCGGTCATCGCGCTGTCACTGGTCCACAGACCCCAGGCCAGCGACGTCGCCGCGAGCCCCTGGGCACGGCGCGCCAGCGCCAGCGCATCCAAGTAGGCATTCGCCGCCGCATAGTTGCCCTGCCCCGCCGTGCCCATCACACCGGCAGCAGAAGAGAACAGAACGAAAGCCGCCAGGCCGGCATCACGCGTCAACTCATCAAGCAGAAGAGCGCCGTCGACCTTCGGCCGCATCACCGTGTCGACCTGCTCAGAGGTCAAAGTGGTGACCACACCGTCATCGAGAACACCGGCCGCATGAATGACAGCGGTCAGCGGATGCGCGGAGGGGATGCCCTCCAGGGCGGCGGACAGCCCTTCACGGTCGGCGACGTCGCAGGCCCCGAAGTCCACCGTCACTCCGGCAGCCCTCAGTTCGGCGGCAAGATCCGCCGAGCCCTCCGCACCCCGACGACTGACCAACAGCAGATGACGTACGCCGTACTCGGCCACGACATGCCGCGCAACCAACTGCCCCAGAGCACCACTCGCACCCGTGATCAACACCGTGCCGTCCGACCGCCACTCCGGCACGGACACCGCCGTAACCGCCTCCGCAGCCATCGTCACCACCCGAGGCGCCAGCAACTTCCCGCCTACCAGGGCTAGTTGAGGGTCGTCGGAAGCGAGGGCCAGCGCGGCAGCCGACTGCACGTCCACGTCCGCATCCGCTTCCGCGGGTACGTCGATGACGACGATGCGTCCGGGATGTTCGGCCTGCGCCGAGCGCAGCAGACCCCAGGTGGCCGCGGTGGCCGGGTCGGGCCGCCCCGTGACGGTGCCCCGGGTGACGACGGCGAGACGGGAGTCCTCGTTGTCGGCCGAATCGGCCAGGAAGCGCTGGACGGACTCCAGCACCCCGGCCACGCTCGCCCGGACATCACCGCCAGGCTCGACGCACTCCACGACAACGTCGGACGGCACACCACCGGACACCTCCGGCACCGGCACATCCGGCACCGGCACATCCACCCACCGCACCTCGAACAACGGGTCACCGCCGGCCACCGCCGAACCCAACTGCTCCCGCGACATCCGCTGCAACCGCAACTCGTCCACCGACACCACCGGCAGACCCGCACCATCAAACGCGACAAGCCGCACCGCACCATCAGCACCCCGCGCCAACCGCACCCGCAACGCGGACGCACCCACCGAATGCAATCGCACCCCACTCCACGAGAACGGCACCCACAGATCATCCGAGGGCAACGGGTGCAGGGCCGCGTCGATGAGTGCCGGATGGATGCCGAACTCACCGGCGTCCACGGGCAGTTGGACATCGGCGAACAGCTCATCGCCCGCGCGCCACAGCGCCCGCAGGCCCTGGAACACGGGCCCGTATCCATAGCCGAGGCCGGCCAGCACGTCGTACATATCGGCGACATCCACCCGCTCGGCACCGGCCGGCGGCCACACACCGTCCAGGCGTTCCCCGGCCGCTACCGGACCAGCCGCGAGGACACCGACAGCGTGCCGCACCCAGTCCGCTCCCCCGGTGACCTCCGCTTCGGCGTCCTGGGTCCGGGAGTGCACGGAAACCGGCCTGCGCCCCGCATCGTCCGGCGCACCCACCGACACCTGCACCGCGACCGACGCACCCTGCGACAACACCAGCGGCCGCTCCAGCATCAGCTCTTCCAGTACGTCGCAGCCGACCTCGTCGGCGGCACGGAGGGCCATTTCCACGAAGGCGGTGCCGGGCAGGATGACCGTGCCGAACACGGCGTGGTCTTCGAGCCACGGGTGCGTGTCGCGGGAGATACGTCCGCTGAGGACAAGGCCGTCCTGGTCCGCGAGTGGGACGGTGGCACCGAGCAGCGGGTGTCCGGCAGACCGCAGCCCCAGACCAGCCGCATCCACCACGGACCGCCCCGCCGGCAACCAATGCCGCCGCCGCTGGAAGGCATACGTCGGCAACTCCACCAACCGCCCACCCGCCACCCACGACGACCAGTCCACCTCCACACCCGCAACAGCCACCTCAGCCACACCCCGCACCAACCGAGCCCGCTCACCCTCATAACGACGAAGCGTCCCCACCGCCGTCACACCCACCACACCCGCACCCTCAGCAGCCTGCGACACAGCACCCACCAGAACAGGATGCGGACTGGACTCCACGAAAACGCGGTGCCCCGCAGCCAGCAACGCATCAAGCGCGGCATCAAAACGCACCGTCTGACGCAAATTCCTGAACCAGTACTCCGCATCCATCACCGC
>NZ_JBICXM010000026.1:0-13799 GCF_043200235.1 Streptomyces sp. NPDC048441 | reverse complement strand
CACGGTCAGGTCATCGGCGAAGTGCCGGTCGCCGGTGGCGTCGGGCACGTACTTCACACAGACAACGATCCTCAAGCTCACGCCGGCTCTCCTACCTGGTGTATTCGTTATGACGACGGTATGGCACTCAGTACCCCCTGTAAAGGTACGTAGTGCCAGAAAGGTGCTCTCGATGCTACGTTCCCCGCATGACTGAGGCACGCGGACCAGCGAAGAAGGCCCCCATGCGGGAGGTGCTCGCCGAGGCGGCGTTCCAACTGTTCCTTGAGCGGGGATTCGAGCAGACCACGGTGGACGACATCGTGGCGCGGGCCGGGGTCGGGCGCCGTTCCTTCTTCCGGTACTTCCCGTCCAAGGAGGACGCGGTCTTCCCCGACCACGAGCGCTGCCTGGCCGACATGACGGCGTTCCTGGAGGAGGCGGGCGGCGGTGATCCTGTGGACGCCGTGTGCGACGCGGCCCGGATCGTGCTGCGCATGTACGCCGCGAATCCGGAGTTCTCCGTGCAGCGATACCGCCTCACCCAGGAGGTTCCCGGCCTCCGTACCTACGAACTGTCCGTCGTACGCCGCTACGAACGCACCATGGCCGGGTATCTCCGCAGCCGCTACGCCGACGCGGAGGACGGCTCCCTGCGCGCCGAGGTGATCGCCGCCGCGGTGGTCGCCGCGCACAACAATGCCCTGCGCTCCTGGCTGCGTTCGGGCGGCGAAGGCGATGCGGCGGCCGCGGTGGACCATGCGCTCGGCCTCGTGCGGAGCGGATGGGGGAGTGCCGCCGTGAGTGGGGGAGAAGTCCCTGAGGCCGATGACGATGTCGTCGTCATGGTGGTCTCGAAGCGTGCCCCCATGTGGCGCGTGGTGCAGCGCGTCGAGTCGGCCCTCGACCAGTAGGAAGCACTCGAAGCACTCAGTACCTTTACGTGCTGGCACTCAGTGCCATATGGTGCGGATGCGTCGACGCCGAGCGCGGCGCATCCGAGCCGATCGCAGGGGGTCGAGACGTGTCCCAGCAGGAATTGAGCATCGCGCCGACGGAGCACGAGCGAACCGGCCTGATCTATCAGCGCTGCCGATGGTGCAACACCGCGTCCTTCCGCCGCATGTTGTGTCCGGTGTGCGCGTCAAGCGATCTGACAGCAGAGCGGAGCGACGGCGAGGGCGTGGTCGTCCAGTCCAGCGTGGTGAACCGCTACACGGGGACCGCACGCAATGAGTCCCTCGTCCGCTTCCCCGAAGGGTTCGTGTTCCGCGTCCGCGTCGTGGGTGCCCCGCCGCACCTGGTGTGGGTGGGCGCGCGCGTGCGGCCCGTGGACGGAGCCGACCGCGAGTCCGAGTCCGGGGAGTTCGTCTTCGAACTCTGCGAGGCGGCCACGAGCGTCGACTGGTACTGAGCAGCCCTCCGGCGCCGGATCAGTTCGCTCCTCGCTCGTGCCCTTCCCAGTAGGGCCCGCGCAGCTTGTACTTCTGGAGTTTCCCGGTAGCCGTGCGGGCCAGTTCGGCGCGGAACTCCACCGAGGTCGGAGCCTTGAACCCGGCGAGATGTTCCTTGCAGTGCCGGATGAGTTCCTGTTCCGTGGCGTGCGCGCCGGGGGCGAGGACCACGAGGGCCTTGATGGTCTCGCCCCATTTCTCGTCCGGCACCCCGATCACCGCGACCTCGGCGACTCCGGCATGGCTGAACAGCACGTCCTCCACCTCGATCGAGGACACGTTCTCACCGCCGGTGATGATGACGTCCTTCTTGCGGTCACTGATCGTCAGATGGCCGTCAGCGCCGATCGTCCCGCCGTCGCCCGTGTGGAACCAGCCGTCCTCCAGGGCCGCCGCGGTCTCCTCAGGCTGCTCCCAGTACCCCTCGAGGATCACGTTCGAGCGGGCGAGGATCTCGCCCTCGTCCGACGTTCGCAGGGTCACGCCCAGGGCGGGGGCCCCGGCCTGGACCAGCTTCTCCGCGCGCTGCTGCGAGGTGAGGTCGTCCCACTCGGCGCGGGAGCGGTTGATGGTGAGTAGGGGAGAGGTCTCGGTGAGTCCGTAGATCTGGATGAACTCCCAGCCCAGCTCGGACTCGACCTGTTCGATGGTTCTGGTGGGCGGCGGAGCTCCAGCGACGATGATGCGCACCCGGTCCCGGCCCGGGATCTCGCCGTCCCAGGACCGCGCGGCGGCAAGGACCGCGTTGACCACCGCGGGCGCGGCGCACATCACCGTGACGCCGTGCACGGCCACGCGGCGCAGGATCTCCGCGCCGTCCACCTTGCGCAGGACGATCTGGCGCGCGCCCATGCCTGCCATCGCGAACGGCATACCCCAGCCGTTCGCGTGGAACATCGGCAGTGTGTGCAGATAGACGTCCCGGTCCGTGATGCCCGCGTGCATGGCGAACGTCACCGCGTTCACCCAGATGTTGCGGTGCGTGATCTGTACGCCCTTGGGACGGGCGGTCGTGCCGCTGGTGAAGTTGATGGTCGCGGTGGCGTTCTCGTCGTGCTGCCAGGGCTCGGGCTCGGTGTCGTACCGGTACAACTCCGCGTCGGCCTCGGCCCCGAGTGTGAAGCGGTGCTTGCAGGTCACCCCGGAGAGGCGGTCCTCCATTTCCGGGTCGACCAGAAGGACGCTCGCCCCCGACTGACCGACGATGTATCCCACCTCTTCGGCGGAGAGCCGGAAGTTGACCGGCACGAGCACCCGGCCGTGGCCGCTCACGCCGAAGAACGACGTCAACAGGCGTGCGCTGTTGGGCGACACGACCGCCACCCGTGCGCCGTGCGGCACCCCCAGGGCGTCGAGACCGGCGGCCTGGGCCCGCGCAAGCTCACCCACGCGCCGATAGGTGAGCCCCTGCCAGGGCTCGGCAGGCTGCTCGGGCTCGTCGACGATGCCCACGCGGTCCCCGTAAACGGACGTGGCGCGGTCCAGAAAATCAAGGGCCCCGAACGGGACGAACATCCTGGCCTCCCGAAGCTCAGTCGGTGTACGGCGCCTATCCGACCATGAGCTCCGGGGGACGGGACACCCCAACTGGGCATTCGGCTCGCCTGCCGAGACTCAGTCCGTTTCTCAGTTCGTTTCTTGGTCCGTTTCCTGGAGGCGGCGCAAGGACGCCACCAGTTGGTCCACCTCCTCGGACGTGTTGTAGAGCGCGAGCGACGCGCGGGCGGCGCTTTCCAGGCCGTAGTGGGCGAGCGCGGGCTGCGCGCAGTGGTGGCCCGCGCGGACGGCGATGCCGTCCCGGTCGAGCCAGTCGGCGATGGTGGCCGGGTCGTGGCCCGCGAGGGTGAACGTGAGGACCGCGATCCGGTCGGGTGCCGAGCCGATGACGTCCATGCCGGGGACAGTGGCCAGGGCCTGTTGCGCGTACGTCATGAGCGCGGTCTCGTACGCGGCGACGGCGTCCCGGTCGAAGGACGTGAACCAGTTCAGGGCGGCAAGGAGGCCGACGACCCCGGAGATGTGACCCGTGCCCGCTTCCAGGCGGTGCGGGACCGGCGCGAACGTCGTCTCCGTGAAGCCGACCGAGTCGATCATGTTGCCGCCGCCCTGCCAGGGGTTCATGGCCTGGAGGATCTCCGGCTTCGCGTACAGGGCGCCGATGCCGGTCGGGGCGAAGAGCTTGTGCCCCGAGAAGGCGTAGAAGTCGGCGTCCAGATCCTGTACGTCGACCGGGAAGTGCGCGACGGCCTGCGCCCCGTCCACCAGGACCTTGGCGTCGTAGCGGTGGGCGAGGGCGGTCATCTCCTTCACGGGCGGGACGGTGCCGAGGACGTTCGACGCGTGGCTGATGGCGACGAGCCGGGTGCGGTACGACAGGAGGTCGGCGTAGGCGTCCTGGTCGATCGCGCCGTCCGCGGTCAGCGGGATCGGGACGACCCGGGCCCGCGTCTCCTTCGCGATCAGCTGCCAGGGGACGATGTCGGAGTGGTGTTCGAGTACCGGCACCAGAATGTCGTCCCCGGGCCCGAGGTTCGCCCGCCCCCAGCTCTGGGCCACGAGGTTGATGGCCTCGGTGGTCCCTCGTACGAAGACGATGTCGTCCGGCGACCCGGCCCCCAGGAACTCCGCGACCGCCGCCCGCCCCGCCTCGTACATCTCGGTGGCCTCGCGCGCCATGGTGTGCGCGCCGCGGTGGATGTTCGAGTTGGCGGCGCTGTAGTACGCGCCGAGCGCCTCGATGACCTGGCGCGGCTTCTGCGTGGTGGCGCCGTTGTCCAGCCAGATGAGCGGGTGCCCGTTGACGGTGCGGTGCAGGATCGGGAAGTCCTGCCGGGCCGCCTCGGGGGAGAAGCCGGGAGTCTTGAGCTGCGGGAGCGCGCTTGCCGCGGGGGTCGCGACCGGAGGCGAGGGTGTGGGCTGTGCCGGTGACGCGGTCGCCGCCGGAGGCATCACCTCCTCGGCGCCCGGGATGTTCATGAGGCCGAGCCCGCGCCCCGTGACGTCAGGAGTAGTCATGGTAGTTGGACACCTCGACGTTCTGCAGGACGGCGATGGCGTCCTCGACCAGGACCGCGGTGTTGAAGTACGCCGTCATCAGGTACGACGTGATGCCCTTCTGGTCGACGCCCATGTTCCGCATGGACAGGCCCGGTTCGACCTCGTCCGCGACGCCCGAAGGCCGCAGCCCCACCACGCCCTGCTCGGCCTCGCCCGTCCGCATCAGGAGGATCTCGGTGGTGCCGACTGAGGCGCCCGTGCCGTTGGAGAACCGCACCTTGTCCGACGGGAGCAGCGGAACGCCGCGCCAGGTCAGGAGCGGGCTGCCGAAGCGGTTGTCCGTCACCGGGGGCACGCCACGGCGCGTACATTCGCGGCCGAACGCGGCGATCGCCTTGGGGTGGGCCAGGAAGAAGCCGGGCTGCTTCCAGACCTTCGCCAGGAGCTCGTCCAGGTCGTCGGGGGTGGGGGCGCCGGTGCGCGACTGGACCCGTTGTCCGGCCGACACATTGTTGAAGAGGCCGAACTCGGGGTGGTTCAGGAGCGAGGACTCCTGCCGTTCCCGGAGTGCCGCGACGGTGAGGTTGGACTGCGCGCGGGTCTGGTCGATGGGCCCGTTGTAGAGGTCGGCGACCCGTGTGTGCACGCGGAGCACGGTCTGCGCGAGCGTCATGGGGTACTCGCGCGGCGCGTCCTCGAAGTCGACGAACGTACCCGGCAGGTCGGGCTCCCCGACGTGCCCCGCGCTGAGATCCACCGGCACCTCGGAGCCGGGCGTCATCGTGTCGCCCGCGCAGTACGCGGTGATGGCACCCCCCAGTGCCTGGTCACGGTCGGCGAGCGCGGCGAGCGCGCTGCGGTCCGCGCAGAGCGCCACACCGGGGGTGAGCGCCTTGACGCGGTACGGCATCTCCTCGGCCCGGGTCCACGCGCCGAGGTCGAAGAACTGTCCGTCGCCGATCACTTCGAGCAGCGCGTCCTCGCCGTACCGCCCGGTCACCCGCTTCTCGGCCCTGCCCCGCACGACCACCCACAGCCGGTCGGCGGAGTCGCCCTCCTGGGCGAGGACCTGGCCGGCCTCGAAGGTGACCTCGGTGAAGGCGCCGGCCAGCTCCGTGAGGAGCGCGTCGTCGGCGTCACGGAGGTAGGAGACCTCGCGTAAGTCGCCCGGCACGATGCGGTGCGAGCCGTTGTCGTCGTACGTGGTGATCCGGTCGTCACCGAGCACGAACGTCCGGCGGCGGTTCACCCGGTAGGTGCCCGAGTCGATGTCCACCCAGGGCAGCGCGCGCAGCAGATAGCGCGGAGTGATGCCGCGCATCTGGGGAGTGGTTTTGGTGGTCGTCGCCAGTTGCCGTGCGGCATCCGGGCCGAGTGTCAGCCGGTCGTTCACTGGAACCTCCTGGAAGAACGCTGTTCTTGGCTGCCGTGATGGGCTTTCGGCGCCGATCGTCTTCTTGTTCGTTCAGTGACCGCAAGTGGTTGTTTATCAGCGGTAGTTGAGAAAAGGCCTGAAATAGTCGGGCAGTCGGCCCTGGCCCGCAGACCAGCCTTCCAGGGGTCCTTCGGGGAAACTCCCCCCAGCACATATCAGGCTCAAATCACCCCAATACCGGTATTAATCGCCTCTGAAAGAAGCGCTTATAACTTGAGGGGCATGGAGTCGGGAAAGATGTCCCCTTCCGGGGCGAGGGACGGTCCCCTCCGGCATACGAAGGGTGCAGCGATGACAGATTCGGCCCCTGGGCGGCTCGCCATCACGCGGGCGACGCCAGACGACTGGCGGGTCGTCAGCGGATGGGCGGCGGACGAGGGCTGGAACCCGGGTCTTCGGGACGCCTCGTCCTTCTTCGCGCAGGACCCCGATGGATTCTTCATCGGCCGCATCGAGGGCGAGCCGGTCTCCGCGATCTCGGTCGTGAACTACGACGAGCTGTACGCCTTCCTCGGCTTCTACCTCGTCCGCCCCGACCTGCGCGGCCGGGGCCACGGCCTCGCCACCTGGCAGGCGGCCCTCGCCCACGCGGGGAACCGGACGGTCGGCCTCGACGGCGTGGTCGCCCAGCAGGGCAACTACCGCCGCTCGGGTTTCGAGTTCGCCCACCGCACGATCCGGTACGTGGGCGCCGCGCCCGCCCCGGCGCCCGCGCACATCCTGCCCGTCGAGGCTGCGGGCCTGCGGGCGATCGCCGCGTACGACGCCGCGAGCTACCCGGCGGACCGCCCGCGCTTCCTGGAGTCCTGGCTGACCGCCCCGGGACACCGCGCCCTCGTCAGCATCGTCGACGGCCGCGTCACCGGTTACGGCGTGCTCCGCCCGGCCCGCGAAGCCCCGCGCATCGGGCCCCTGTTCGCCGATACGCGCGCCGATGCCGAGGCGCTCTTCGACGCCCTGACGGCGGAGGCGGACGGCGCGCCCGTAGTCATCGACGTCCCGGAATCCCAGCCGGGGGCCGTAGCCCTGGCCGAGTCACGCGGCATGAAGCCCACGTTCGAGACGGCCCGCATGTACACGGGACCGGTGCGGGAGCTCGCCCAGGAGCGGGTCTTCGGGGTCACGACGCTCGAACTGGGCTGACGTGCGTCGGCGGCCGGGCCCCGCAGGAGCCCGGCCCCCCGCTACGTGATCGTCAGCCGCTTCTTGGCCTTGGCCTCGGAACTGTTGCCGACGTAGACATCCACAGCCCCCTCCTCGACCCGGAACTCGCCACTCTCCGCGTTCGTCCAGAACCCGAAGTCCTCCGCGCCGAGTGGGAAGCGGAGGGTCTTCGACTTGCCCGCCTCCAGCGTCACCCGGCGGAACCCGCGCAGCTTGCGCACCGGCTGCGCGATGCTCGCCGCGATGTCATGGACATAGAGCTGGACGACCTCGTCTCCCGTGCGGTCACCCGTGTTCCGGACGGTGACCGAGACCTCCAGGGTGTCGCCCTCGCGCAGCGCCCCCGCCGATACGCGGTCATGGCTCAGTCGCGGCTCGCCGATCTCGAATTCCGTGTAGCTGAGCCCGTGACCGAAGGCGAACTGCGGGTCCTGGGGCAGGTCGAGGTACTTGGACGTGTACTTGTTGTCGGCGTTGTAGGGGCGGCCCGTCGACTCGTGGTTGTAGTGGACGGGGAGCTGGCCCACCGTGCGCGGGAACGACACGGGGAGCTTGCCGCCCGGATTGACCTTCCCGAACAGCACGTCGGCGATCGCGTTCCCCGCCTCCAGGCCCGGGTGCCAGGCCTCGAGCACGGCGGGCACCGACTTCAGCCAGTCGCCGACCGTCAGCGGGCGCCCATTGACCAGCACGACCACGAACGGTCTGCCCGTCGCCGCGATCGCCTCGATCAGCTTCTCCTGTGCGCCGGGCAGGCTGATGTCGCTGCGCGCCGCCGCCTCGCCGCTCATCGACGGCGGCTCACCGACCACGACGACGGTGACATCGGCGCCCTTGGCGGCGGCGACCGCCGCCGGGATGCCGCCGGTGTCCTCGCCTTCGGGGTCGACACCCTTCGCGTACGTCACCTTCGCCCGCGGGGCCGCGGCCTTGACCGCGGCGAGCACCTTCCCCGAGGGGAAGTTCTTCGTCGCGCCCGGGAACGTCCACGTGCCGAGCAGATCGCCGGAGTCGCCGAAAGGGCCGACCACCGCGATCGACCCGGTGGACGCCTTGAGCGGAAGCGCCTTGCCGTCGTTCTTCAGGAGCACCATCGAGCGGGCGGCGGTCTCCCGGGCCGCCTTGCGGGCCTCGGCCGACGGCTTCTCGATGGCGGCGCCCTCATCGGCGTACGGATGCTCGAAGAGACCGAGGGCGAACTTCAGGCGCAGGATTCGCGCGACCGCTTCGTCGAGCCGCTGCTCGCTGATCCTGCCGCTGTTCAGGAGCTTCTTGCCGTTCTTGGCCAGGTCCGTGCTCGCCATCTCCATGTCGACGCCCGCGTTGAGCGCGAGGCGGGCAGCGTCTGCGCCGTCCTCGGCGAAGCCGTGCGCGATGAGTTCATCGACGCCGTTCCAGTCGCTGACGACGAAGCCTTCGAAGCCCCACTCCTTGGTCAGGACGTCGGTCAGCGTGTGGGAGTTGCCGTGCGCCGGGACGCCGCTGATCGTGTTGAAAGAGGCCATCACCGTGGCCACGCCCGCGTCCAACGCGGCCTTGAACGGCGGCAGATAGTGGTTGCGCAGACGGGACTCCGACACGTCGACCGTGTTGTAGTCCCGGCCACCCTCCGCCCCGCCGTACGCGACGAAGTGCTTGGCGCAGGCGGCGATGCGGTCCTTGTCGCCGAGGCCCGAACCCTTCTCGCCCTGGTAACCCTCCACCTTGGCCACGGCGAAGGCCGTAGTCAGGTAGGGGTCCTCGCCGCAGCCCTCGGCGATCCGGCCCCAGCGGGGCTCGTGCGTGACATCCATCATCGGCGAGAACGTCCAGTGCACACCGTTCGAGCGGGACTCCTTCGCCGACACCTCGGCGTCCCGCCTGGTGACCTCCGGGTCGAAGCTCGACGCCTGGGCGAGGGGGATCGGGAACGTCGTCCACAGACCATGGATGACATCGAGCCCGAAGAGCAGCGGGATGCCGAGCCTGGACTCCTCCACGGCCATGCGCTGCAAGGCGTTGCTGTTCTTGGCGCCGAAGATGTTCAGGACCGAACCGAGCCGTCCGGCGCGCGCCGCGTCCTCGACGTCCTTCGTCTCGCTCCCGCCGGGACCCGTGCTGACGGCCCACGGGAGCTGCTGCAACTGCCCCAGCTTCTCTTCGACAGTCATACGGTCGAGCAGCTTCTTGATCTTCGGGTCAACGGGGCGCGGGCGCTGGGGCGCGGCCTTGGCGATACCGGTGCCCACGGTGGTGAGACCGCCCCCTGCGACGGCCGTGCCGCCGATCGCGGACAGCAGAGTACGCCTTCGTAGCTCTCGCATGTGTTCGCCTTCTCGCATCAGAAAGTCGACAAACTCTGTGATGGCCACAAGAGTTGAAGCGAAAGTACGTTCCTGTTACATGCGGGTCAAGGGATGCGGCAAGGACGCGCGGGAGGTCTCGTTTCAGCGTCGCGCTCCCGATAATTGACCTCAAGGAAACTTGAGGTTCTACCTTCTTCTCATGAGCATGGAAACGACAGCCTGGATGCAGCTGCACAGCGTCATGAACGCCCAGCAGGACAGCCGTCCCTTCGCCCGCGCCACCTTGCGCCGCATCGGCGCCTTCGCCCGCCCGCACAAACGCCGCATCGTCTACTTCGTCCTGCTCAGCATCGTCACCGCGCTTCTCGCGGTGGCGACGCCCGTTCTGGCAGGCAGGGTCGTGGACACGATCGTCTCGGACGGTGAGTCCTCGCTCGTCGTCAAGTACGCCCTGCTCATCGCCGCCATCGCACTCGCAGAGGCGGGCTTCGGTCTGGTCGGCCGCTGGCTTTCGGCGAACCTGGGGGAGGGGCTGATCCTCGACCTGCGCACGGCCGTCTTCGACCACGTGCAGCGTATGCCGGTCGCCTTCTTCACCCGCACCCGCACCGGCGCTCTGGTCAGCCGCCTCAACAACGACGTGATCGGCGCCCAGCGCGCGTTCAGCAACACGCTCTCCGGCGTCGTGAGCAACGTGGTCACGCTGCTCCTGACCCTGGCCGTGATGCTGACGCTGTCCTGGCAGATCACGCTCCTCGCGCTGGTCCTGCTCCCCGTCTTCATCGTGCCCGCGCGCCGCATGGGCTCCCGGATGGCGAAGCTCCAGCGGGAGGCCGCGCACCACAACGCGGCGATGGGCACGCGCATGACCGAGCGCTTCTCCGCGCCGGGCGCCACGCTCATCAAGCTCTTCGGGCGCCCTGGCGCCGAGTCGGCGGAGTTCGCCGCGCGGGCCCACCGGGTGCGGGACATCGGCGTACGCACCGCCATGGCGCAGTCCGCGTTCATCACCGCGCTCACGCTGGTCTCGGCCCTCGCGCTGGCCCTCGTATACGGCCTCGGCGGCTACTTCGCGCTCGACGGCACCCTCGAAGCGGGCGCGATCGTGTCCCTCGCGCTGCTCCTCACCCGCCTCTACGCGCCGCTGACCTCCCTGGCAGGAGCGCGAGTCGAGGTCATGAGCGCGCTCGTCAGCTTCGAGCGGGTCTTCGAGGTGCTCGACCTGAAGCCGCTGATCGACGAGAAGCCCGACGCACGTGAGGTCCCGTCGGGCCCGGTGGCGGTGGAGTTCGACGACGTCCGCTTCGGCTACCCGTCCGCCGACAAGGTCTCCCTCGCCTCCCTCGAAGAGGTCGCGTCCCTCGACACCCGAGGCGGCGACGAAGTCCTGCACGGCCTTTCCTTCCGCGCCGAGCCCGGCCAGACCGTGGCGCTCGTAGGCTCGTCCGGAGCGGGCAAGTCCACGATCGCCCAACTCCTTCCCCGCCTGTACGACACGGACGGCGGGGCGGTGCGCATCGGCGGGGTCGACGTCCGCGACCTCTCGGCGGCATCCATGCGCCAGACGCTCGGCATGGTCACCCAGGACGGTCACCTCTTCCACGAGTCGGTCCGCGCCAACCTGCTGCTCGCCCGCCCCGAGGCCACCGAGGACGACCTGTGGGACGTCCTGCGCAGGGCCCGCCTCGAAGACCTCGTACGCTCGCTGCCCGACGGCCTCGACACGGTGGTCGGCGAGCGCGGCTACCGCCTCTCCGGCGGCGAACGCCAGCGGATGACCATCGCGCGACTGCTGCTCGCCCAGCAGCGGGTGGTCATCCTCGACGAGGCCACCGCGCACCTCGACAACACGTCGGAGGCGGCGGTGCAGGAGGCTCTCGCCGAGGCGCTGGAGGGCCGCACCGCGATCGTCATCGCGCACCGGCTCTCGACGGTGCGCTCCGCCGACCAGATCCTCGTCGTCGAGGCCGGGCAGATCGTGGAGCGCGGGACGCACGAGGAGCTGCTCGCGGTGGAGGGCCGGTACGCGGAGCTGTACCGGACGCAGTTCGCGGTGAAGGAGGGCAAGGAAGGGAATTCGGAGGTGGAGATGGTGGCGTAGGGAGGGTCATCGGCGGACCCGGGCGATGAGGAGGGCGACGTCGTCGTGGTTGCCGGGATGCCGCAGTGCGGCCAGCAGGTGGTCGCAGGTGCGTTCGAGGTTGCGGTGAGGGCCATCGAGGAGGGTGAGGAGGACGTCCAGGCGAGAGTCGATGTCCTCATCGCGGGTCTCGACCAGACCGTCGGTGTAGAGCAGGAGCTGGTCGCCGGGGTCGAGGTCGACGGCGGCGGTACGGAAGGGGACGCCGCCGACACCCAGCGGGGCGCCGGTGGGCAGGTCGAGGAGTTCGGGCCGGTGTCCGGGCCGCATACGGATGGGGGGCAGGTGGCCGGCGGTGGAGATGTGGCACTGCGCGTGATGAGGGTCGTAGACCCCGTAGGTGCAGGTGGCGAAGTAGGGGTCCAGGGAAGCGGTGATCCGGTCCAGGTTGCGCAGCACCTCCGCGGGCTCCAGGTTCAGCCCGGCGAGTGTCTGGGTGGCGGTGCGCAGCCGTCCCATGGTGGTGGCGGCGTTGATGCCGCTGCCCATGACGTCGCCGACGACGAGCGCGGTCCGGTCCCCGGTGAGGGGGAGGATGTCGTACCAGTCGCCGCCGACTTCGATGGCCGCACTGGCGGGCTGGTAGCGGGAGGCGACCTCAAGGCCGGACAGGTACGGCGGTGGCTGGGGCAGGAGGCTGCGCTGGAGGGTAAGTGCGGTATCGCGCTGTTGCTGGTACCAGCGGGCGTTATCGATGCACACGGCGGCGCGGGCGGCCAGTTCACCGGCCAGGGTGGCGTCGTCATCGGTGAAGGCCAGAGGGTTACGGGCGCGCACGAGATCCAGGGCGCCGAGGACTTCGCCACGGGCGATCAGAGGGACGGCCAGGTAGGAGTGGACCCCTGCCTGGGCCAGCAGAGCCGCGGCCCGGGGGTCGCGGGCGATGAGAGACAGGTCCGCCTCGTTCACGTGGGGCACCATGACCAGCTGGCTGGTGTTCACACATCGGGTCACCAGGCGATCGGCGTCGTAACGGGCCACATGGCCCGGAGGGTCAGCCGCCGCGACGGCTGCGGTGGGGTAGGCGGTAGCGACCGCCAGGGCCCTGAACACCGCCGGCCCGTCGGTGGAGGCAGGGGTGCGGTGGCCGGCCAGAGCGGAGTCGAGGATGTCCACGGCGGCTATGTCGGCGAGTTCGGGCACGGCGACATCGGCCAGCTCGCGGGCGGTCTGCTCCA
Source organism: Streptomyces sp. NPDC048441 (assembly GCF_043200235.1). Taxonomy (NCBI): domain Bacteria; kingdom Bacillati; phylum Actinomycetota; class Actinomycetes; order Kitasatosporales; family Streptomycetaceae; genus Streptomyces; species Streptomyces sp. NPDC048441. Next base: position 1,167 of record NZ_JBICXM010000026.1, on the reverse strand, counting down.
GGTCCAGGGTGGTTCCGATGCGCACGGAAGCGTCGGCGACAACGGCGAGCCGGTGCCGGGCCCGGCCCGCGTCCAGGTCTGCCCGGTGCCGGTCGGTGACATCCACCACCGAAGTCGCTACCCCCAGCACCTTTCCGCCAGAGTCTTCCAGACGGTGGAAGGACACCGACCAGGCGTGCTCGGTGTCCGGGTCGGCAGGGGGGCAGGCGACGGTTTCCTGATCGAGCAGCGGCGTTCCGGTGGTCATCACCTGGCGCATCGCGGACTCGATGCTGTCGGCGTCCAGGAACGGCAGCACGTGCCCCACACGCCGACCGAGATGCTTCTCGGCCGGCAGGCCGTTGATCCGCTCGAGCGCCGGGTTGACCATCACATACCGCAGATCGGTATCCATGACGGCCAGTCCGATCGGTGACTGGTCCACCAGCCGGACCGACAGCGCCAGGTCCCGTTCCACGCGCCGCAGGACTTCCTGGTCCGTGGCCAGCCCCAGTGCGTACAGATCGCCGAGATCATCCTCCAGCCGCATGTTGCGGAATTCCAGCAGCCGCGTCCGGCCGTCCTTGTGCCGCACCGGGAAGGTGCCCGCCCAGCTCCCCTCACCGCCCATCACCTCGGCGAACAATCGGAGCACAAGATCGACATGCTCGTCCGCCACCAGAAGCTGAGCGGCGTACCGACCGAGCGCCTCCCCGGCGCTGTACCCCGTCAATGCCTCGGCCTGCGGACTCCAGAACACGATCCGCCCGTCCGCGTCCAGCACGATCGCCGCCACACCCAGCACGTCCAGCAGCCCGCCACGTGGTGAGCGACTCAGCTCCGCACGCCCGACAGGACCAAGATCGGTCTGAAGCCCGTCCTTGTCCATGGCCAGCCGCTCCTCCCACCCGTCGGCACGGTGACAGCAGCACCAGATCCACATTCCCTCGACGGATGACACCGTGACCACCATCGTCTCCCACGGCCTCTGCCCTCGCAGCCGCTCCGGATCGGGCACTGGATTCCGGAACAGGCCGCCCACGAAGTAGCCGAACTCCTCCGTGCTCATCTTGTACGCTCGGGAACGAGCCCGGCAGTTCTTCCTGTCCGAGTCGCCCTGGGAGGCCGAACTGGTCAACGACCGGCGCCTTGAGCTGCTGCGCGAGCAGCCGGCGACGGCTCCGCACG
>NZ_JBICXM010000025.1:0-50602 GCF_043200235.1 Streptomyces sp. NPDC048441 | reverse complement strand
CTGCAGGGGGGACCCTGTGGGAGAGTAGGACGCCGCCGAACTATTATTAACGGGAAACCCCCGCACCCTCTGGGTGCGGGGGTTTTCTGCGTTCACCGGCCCCCTTAGGGGCCTTTTCTGCGTTCGCTCGCTTTTGGTCAGAGGCGGCCGGCCGCCTTTAGGGACAAGTAAGCGTCTGCCAGCGCCGGGGCCAGTTCGGTTGGCGTCGCGTCGACGACTGTGACGCCGTGCCGGATGAGCTTTTCCGCCGTGCGGTGGCGTTCCGTGTGGGCCTGGGCCGCGGCTGCTGCGTCGTACACCGCTTCTGTTGTTCCGCGGGCTGCGGCCATTTTCTGGATGTGGGGGTCGGCAACCGATGTCAGAAGGACTGTGTGGCGCTGAGTGAGACGGGAGAGCACGGGGAGCAGGCCCTCTTCGATGGGGGCTGCGTCGAGGCTGGTCAGCAGCACGATCAGAGAACTGCGGGTGGCTGTGCGGAGGGCTGTTGAGGTCAGGCCCCTGGCATCCGTTTCGACGAGTTCCGGTTCGAGTGTGGCAAGGGCGTTGACGACCGAAGGGAGGACTTCGCCTGCTGCCTTGCCCTGGACGAGGGCGCGTACGCGGCGGTCGTAGGCGAGGAGGTCGACTCGGTCGCCCGCTCTGGAGGCCAGGGCCGCCAGGAGCAGGGCCGCGTCCATCGAGGCGTCGAGGCGCGGGGCGTCGCCGACTCGGCCGGCGGAGGTGCGGCCGGTGTCGAGGACAAGCAGGATGTGGCGGTCGCGTTCCGGGCGCCAGGTGCGGATGGCGACCGTGGAGCGGCGGGCGGTGGCGCGCCAGTCGATGGAGCGGGTGTCGTCACCGGGGACGTAGTCGCGGAGGCTGTCGAATTCGGTGCCCTGACCGCGGGTCAGCACGCTGGTGCGGCCGTCGAGTTCGCGGAGCCGGGCCAACTTGGACGGGAGGTGCTTCCGGCTGGTGAAGGGGGGCAGGACGCGGAGAACCCAGGGGACCTTGTGGCTGCCCTGGCGGGTGAGGAGGCCGAGGGGGCCGTACGAGCGGATGGTGACGCGGTCCGCCTGGTGGTCGCCGCGGCGGGTGGGGCGCAGGCGCGTGGTGACGCGGCGGCGCTCGCCCGGAGGGATCGTCAACTGGTGGCGGGATGCGTCGACTTCGGTGCCGGGCTGCCAGCTGCTGGGGGGCCAGGCGTCGCGGAGCTGGGCGCGCAGGGGGCGGCCGGAGGGGTTGGTGACGGTCAGTTCGACGTCGGCCGATTCTCCGAGGCGTACGGATGTGTCGCCTGAGCGGGTCAGGCCGAGGCGGCGTACGGGGGCGGCGAGTGCGAAATCGCAGGCGCAGGCCAGAGCCAGTGGGGCGTTGACGGCGAGGATGCCTGTCCAGCTGGGTCCCCAGATGCCCACGGGGAGGCTGCCGATGGCCGCCAGGAGTGCCGTGCGGCCGGTGAGGGCCATCAGCGGGGGACCGGGACGTGGGCGAGGATCGCGTTGATGACGGAGTCCGCTGTCACGCCCTCCATCTCGGCCTCCGGGCGGAGTTGGATGCGGTGGCGGAGTGTGGGGAGGGCGAGGGCTTTCACGTCGTCGGGGATGACGTAGTCGCGGCCCGTCAGCCAGGCCCAGGCGCGGGCCGTCGAGAGGAGCGCTGTGGCGCCTCGGGGGGAGACGCCGAGGGTGAGGGAGGGGGACTCGCGTGTGGCGCGGCAGATGTCCACCACGTACGCGGTGATCTCGGGGGAGATGGATGTCTTGGCGACCGCTGCGCGGGCTGCGTCCAGGTCGGCGGGGCCTGCTACGGGGCGGATGCCCGCGGCGTGGAGGTCGCGGGGGTTGAAGCCTTCCGCGTGGCGGGTGAGGACGTTGATCTCGTCCTGGCGGGAGGGGAGCGGGACCGTCAATTTGAGGAGGAAGCGGTCCAGTTGGGCTTCGGGGAGGGGGTATGTGCCTTCGTACTCGACGGGGTTCTGGGTGGCTGCGACGAGGAAGGGCTCGGGGAGCGGGCGGGGGGTGCCGTCGACCGTGACCTGGCGTTCCTCCATCGCTTCGAGGAGGGAGGACTGGGTCTTGGGTGGGGTGCGGTTGATCTCGTCGGCGAGGAGGAGGTTGGTGAAGACCGGGCCCTGCTGGAACGAGAACTCCGTGGTGCGGGCGTCGTAGATGAGGGAGCCGGTGACGTCGCTCGGCATCAGGTCCGGGGTGAACTGGACGCGCTTGGTGTCGAGTTCGAGGGAGGCGGCGAGGGCGCGCACGAGCAGGGTCTTCGCCACTCCCGGTACGCCTTCGAGGAGGACGTGGCCGCGGCAGAGGAGGGCCACGACTAGGCCTGTCACCGCGGGGTCCTGGCCGACCACGGCCTTGGAGATCTCGGTGCGCAGGGACTCCAGGGAGGAGCGGGCGCTGCCGGAGTCGCCGGAGCTCCCGGCGTTGTCAGTGGTCGGGTCCATCATGAAGTACGTACCTCTCTTACGAGGGCGTCGAGTTGGTCGGCGAGGGTGATGAGTGCTGCGTCGTTGGCCGGGGGTGGGCCGAAGAGGAGGGGGTGCAGGTCCTGGCCTGGGGCGCGGAGCCTGGCGGTCAGGGCGGGGAGCAGGGTTTCGGGGGCGTGTGCCTGGCCGGGGGATACGCCGATGAGGGGGGCGATGCGGGTGCGGGTGGTCGAGCGGAGGGCGGCGGCAGCGCGGTCGCGGGCGTTCGCCTTGCGGTAGAGGCGGGCTCGGCCTTCGACGGTTTCGGAGGCGCGGATGGCGACGGGGAGGCGTTCGGGGACGAGAGGGCCGAGGCGGCGGGCGCGCCAGAGGGCGGCGAGTGCGGCGGCGATGGTGAGTTGCAGGGTGCCCCAGAGCCAGCCGTCGGGGATCAGGTCGAAGAAGTCGCGGTCGGCGGAGTCGGTTGCCGCGTCGTCGGAGAGGGAGGGGAGGTACCAGACCAAGTGGGGGCGGGAGCCGAGGAGTTGCAGGGCCAGTGAGGCGTTGCCGTGTGCGTCAAGGCGGTCGTTGAAGAGGATGTCGGGGGCGCCGAGTACGACGGTGTCGCCGGGGCCGTGGGCCGCCGGGAGCTGCAGCAGGCCGGGCAGGCCGTCACTGAGGTAGCAGGCTTCGGCGTCCGGCGTGAGGGTGTCGTAGCGGCGGCCACCGACGTCGGCGGAGCCTGCGCGCTCGGCGGCGGGCAGGGAGCAGCGGGGGGAGAGCGTCGAGTCGAGGCTGGGGGTGGCGTCCGCGGTGACCCCGGGTGCGAGAGTGCTGACCGACGGGGCGCCGGGGGCGAGGAGGACGGTGCGGCCTCGGGCGTCCTTGGTGGCCGTGCGGAGGCGGGACTGCTGGCGCTCGGTGAGCAGGTCGGGGGCGGCCACCAGGAGCGTGGTGTCGGGGCCTGCCGCGGAACTGGCCTCTTCGGAGGTGGTGACGACGCGGGTGGATACACCGCGGTCGGCTAGGAGTTCGGCGACGGCGCGGCTGCCGTAGGGGTCGGCGGAGCGCGGGTCGAGGCGGCCGTGCTGGCCGCCGGAGCGGACGGCTGCGATGGCGATGGCGGCTGCCAGGAGGACGACCAAGGCGAGGAGGAGGCCGCGGGTTCGGGTCCAGAGTTGGCGGGGGGTGGGGGTGGAGGAGGTGGAGGAGGTGGGGGCGGGTTCAGTTGTGGACGTGGGGGCGGACGCGGGCGCGGGTGCGGGCGCTTTCGCGGTAGCGGTAGCGGTAGCGGTTGCGCCGGGCGTGGTTGTCGCGGGGCCGGTGGTGATGGCGGGTGCGGCCTCGGCTGCGATGTGGGTCCCGGTCTCAGCGGTGGACCTGGCTCCGGTCCCGGACGTGCCCTCGGTCTCGGTTCCGACGCCGGGCTCGGTCCCTTCGCTGGTTGCCATCTCGCCGGCCGAAGGCTGAGGCGGCCAGGGAGGAGCGGGCTTTGGGGGGTTGTCGGGGTTCTCGGGGTTCTCGGAGCCGGTCAATGGGGGGCTCCCAGAGGGGTGTTGCTGAGGGTTGGCCTTGTCTGGGTCAGGGCCTTGTCCAGGGTGGTCAGTTGGGCGTACGTCTGGTCCGTGGCTGTGCGGCCGCCGTAGGTGATGGCGTCGAACGACTGGGCGGCTGTGCGGAGTTCCGTGGCGTGGGTGGGGAGGGGGTGGGAGGCCTCCGCTGCCGCTTCGTCCGCTGTGCGGCCGGGGCGGGGGTCCAGGAGGGCGCGTTCCTCCAGGGAGCGGACGATGGCGCGCATACGTTCCTGGACGGCTTGGTTCCAGTGGCCCTGGGCGGCCTGCGCCTCGGCGGCGGCGCGGTGTTCCGTGGCTGTGCGGGGGCGGTCGTCGAACAGGGCGGGGGATGAGGTGGGGGCGCGGTGCGGGGTGCCCAGGCGCCACCAGAGCGCTGCGATGAGGGCCACCACGGCCAGGACGATGACCAGGAGGCCCAGGCCGCCGCCCGGGGTCGCGCCCGAGGCGGCGGTGAACAGGCCGTCGATCCAGTCCCAGAAGCGGTTCAGGGCCCGTTGCAGGAGGCCGGGGTCGTTCTCGTGGTACGTCGGCTTGGACAGTTCGCGTTCGGCAGCCTCCCTGGCGGGGGCGCGCGGGATCGTCACCGGTGGGTCGTCCTCGCCGGTGCGTGGCAGGAGCGGTGCCGCTGCCTTGAGTCCGCGCAGAACTGCCCCCGTCACCGCCGCATCAGCTCCCTGGGGTGCCGGGGGCGGTGGTTCCGTTGCCCTGGAGGCCTGCGGCGCGGGCGAGTTCGAGGTCGAGGGCCTCGCGGCGGATCCGCTGGTCGATGTAGAGGAGGACGGTGACGCCCGCGGTGATCGGGAAGGTGAGCATCGAGCCGATGACCGAGCCGACGCCGCTGACGATCAGGAAGGTCCAGCCGAGGTCGCCGGTGCTGGTGTCGAGGAAGCCGGTGACGCCGTCGCCGCTCACCGCGCCCGCGATGAGGGTGAAGGGGATGACGATGATCGATGCCACTACGTTGGCGATGATCGCGGCGAGGAGCTGGATGCCGAAGACCCGCCACCAGGAGCCGCGGACCAGCTTCACGGAGCGGGTGATCGACTTCTTCACGCCCTGCTTCTCGAGCATCAGGGCGGGTGAGGCGAGCGAGAAGCGGACCATGAGCCAGATGGCGACGACCGTGGCGGCGAGTCCGCCGAGGATGGCGAGACTGGCGCCCGCGTCGGACGCCCCCGCGACCGCGATGAGTACGCCGGGCAGGGTGCCGACGGCGACGATGGCCACGCCGATCAGCGGGAGCAGCAGCGTCAGGCCGATCAGCCTCGGCAGCTGTGGCTTGGCGTCCTGCCAGGCCTCTGCCGTGGTGACCGACTTACCGAGCACCGCGCGGCTGGTGACCATGGTGAGCAGGGCGGTGGCGACGATCGTGCCGAGCAGGGTGACCAGGAGGATCACGCCGGAGCTCAGCAGGGTGTCGCCCAGGGCACGGGTCAGTTCGCTGACAGTCGCGCTCGGGTCGTCGAGGACGTCCGTGCTCGCGCTGTCGTCGAGGACGAGGCCCTGGAGCAGGATGACGATGATCTCCGTGAACACGGCCACGGCGAGGGAGATGCCGAGGACCGTGCGCCAGTACGTACGCATCGTGGAGACCGCGCCGTCCAGGATCTCGCCGACGCCGAGCGGCCGCAGCGGGATGACGCCGGGCTTGGCGGCGGGCGGCGGACCTTGCCACCTGCCCCAGCCGGGGTAGCCGCCGGGGCCGGGACCGCCAGGGCCGGGGCCGCCGGGGCGTCCGCCCCAGCCACCGCCGGGCGGCGGTGGCGGCGGAGGCGGGGTCTGGCCGGGTGAAGGCGGGCTTGGGGCGGACCACTGGGCGGGCGGCGGCTGCTCCTTGGACCACTTCGAGGCCGGACCGGTCGGCCGGTCCGTGGGCTCGGCGGGCTCGGCGGGGTCGGGATTGCCGGAGTCCGGTCCGTCGGAGGGGGCAGATCCGGGCGAGGCCCAGCCCGGAGTGTCGTTCATCGTCGCTCCTTCACGGTGCCCGACCGCGGTCGCTGCGGCAGGTTGGCAGCCATCGTGCCACGGCACACCCTTGCGGTGACCGGGCGCCGTATGGGCTGCACACCTTCAATTGTCCGTCGGGTACGGGGCAGACTGGGCGGATGGCTGATCAGTACGCGCATTCCGGCGAGGACGCACGGCCGACCGAGACCGCTATGAGCGCCCCCGCGATTCCCGCGATTCCCGCGATTCCCGCGATCCGCTGGGCAGAGCCGCCCGAGGGCCCCGTGATCGTCCTCCTCGACCAGACCAGGCTGCCGGGCGAGGAGACAGAGCTGGTGTGCACGGACGCGCCCGCTCTGGTGCAGGCGATCCGCACGCTGGCCGTGCGCGGGGCGCCGCTGCTGGGGATCGCCGGTGCGTACGGGGTCGCGCTCGCGGCCGTACGCGGCTTCGACGTGGACGAGGCGGCCGACGCGATCGCGGGGGCGAGGCCCACCGCGGTGAACCTCGAGTACGGCGTACGCAGGGCGCTGGCCGCGTACCGCTCGGCTGTCGCGGGCGGGGACGGTCAGGAGCGGGCCGGCGCCGCGGCGCTCGTGGCCGCACGGGCGTTGCATCGGGAGGACGCCGAGGCCAGTGCCGGCATGGCGGTGCACGGTCTGGCGCTGCTCGACGAGCTGCTGCCCGGTGGCGGTCACCGGATCCTCACGCACTGCAATACGGGCGCGCTGGTCTCCGGCGGCGAGGGCACGGCGTTCGCGGTGGCCCTTGCCGCGCACCGCGAAGGGCGTCTTCGCAGGCTGTGGGTGGACGAGACGCGGCCGTTGCTGCAGGGTTCGAGGCTGACCGCGTATGAGGCGGCGCGGGCCGGAATGGCGTACACCTTGCTTACGGACAACGCGGCGGGGTCGCTGTTCGCGGCGGGTGAGGTGGATGCCGTACTGATCGGCGCCGACCGCATCGCGGCCGACGGTTCGGTGGCCAACAAGGTGGGGAGCTATCCGCTCGCGGTGCTTGCCCGCTACCACCACGTTCCTTTCATCGTGGTGGCTCCGGTCACGACCGTGGACCCGGGCACCCCGGACGGAGCGTCCATCGAGGTGGAGCAGCGGGCGAGTCATGAAGTGACGGAGGTCACGGCACCGTATGTGCCGATGGCCGGTTTTGAAGCGGGAGGCAGGATCGCGGTGGCACCTCTGGGGACCCAGGCGTACAACCCCGCGTTCGATGTGACACCACCGGAATTGGTGACGGCGATCGTCACCGAGGAAGGCGTCGTGTCGCCCGTGACAACAGGGGGCCTGGTCGAGCTGTGTGCCAGGTCACGCCAGGTAACGATGAGCTAATGGGATGATGTCAGGCATGAAGGGACGAGTCCTTGTCGTCGACGACGACACCGCACTGGCCGAGATGCTCGGGATTGTGCTGCGTGGAGAAGGTTTTGAGCCGTCGTTCGTAGCTGATGGCGACAAGGCGCTGGCCGCTTTCAGGGAGGCAAAGCCGGATCTTGTACTGCTGGATTTGATGTTGCCCGGCCGTGATGGCATCGAGGTGTGCCGCCTGATCAGGGCGGAGTCCGGGGTGCCGATCGTCATGCTCACGGCCAAGAGCGACACCGTGGATGTGGTGGTCGGGCTCGAGTCCGGCGCCGATGACTACATCGTGAAGCCGTTCAAGCCGAAGGAGCTCGTCGCCCGGATCAGGGCACGCCTTCGGAGGTCCGAGGAGCCCGCGCCGGAGCAGCTGACCATCGGTGACCTGGTCATCGACGTGGCGGGGCACTCCGTGAAGCGGGACGGTCTTTCGATCGCGCTGACCCCGCTGGAGTTCGATCTTCTGGTCGCGCTCGCTCGTAAGCCGTGGCAGGTGTTCACGCGTGAGGTGCTGCTCGAGCAGGTCTGGGGCTACCGTCACGCGGCCGACACCCGTCTGGTGAACGTGCACGTCCAGCGGCTGCGCTCGAAGGTCGAGAGGGACCCTGAGCGGCCGGAGATCGTGGTGACCGTCCGTGGTGTCGGTTACAAGGCAGGACCGAGCTGACGTGAGCCGGGACAGTTCCCCCGCACCGCCCGGGGCACCGGGCGGCCGCTCGGGGCGGACTGGAGGGGCCCGGCGGCGCGGTTCGACGTTCGGGCGGCTCCTCGACGGCGGTCTGCTGTTGCAGGACGGGGTGCAGGGCAGCCCCGTCCTGAGGCTCTTCGTGCGCTGGGTGCGGCGTCCGCTGCTGCCCGCTCTGCGGCTGTGGCGGCGCAACATCCAGCTGAAGGTCGTCGTCACGACCCTGCTGATGTCGCTGGGTGTGGTGCTCATGCTCGGTTTCGCCGTGCTGAGTTCCGTGAACAACGGCCTGCTCAAGGCCAAGGTGAAGGCATCGCAGAGCCAGGCCGACGGCGGTTTCAGGGCCGCCCAGGACGAGGCCAGTTCCGCGCGGCCGCGCTCCGGACAGGACAGCGGCACGTCCGACGGCCGGTCCACGCCGCCCGCCGCCGTGTGGATGTCCGACCTGGTCGAGCAGCTCTCCAGCGGCGGCCAGAGCGCGTTCAACGTGGTCACGCTGAGCCCGACGTCCACGGCCGACGGCGCCAGCGTGCGCGGACCGCGTGCCTCCGGAGGCGTCGATCCGATCCAGAGCGTGCCCGAGAGCCTGCGCAGCAGCCTCGACAAGGGCACAAGGGCCTATCAGAGCAATACGCGGATCGTCTTCAACGACGGCCGTGACGCGCAGCCCGGTCTGGTGATCGGCAAGCGTCTCAATGATCTCAACGGTGAGCCTTACCAGCTGTACTACCTCTTCCCGCTGACGCAGGAGGAGGAGTCGCTGGGCGTAGTCCGGACGACCCTTGCCACCGCGGGTCTCTTCGTAGTGGTGCTCCTCGGCGCCATCGCCTGGCTGGTGGTGCGCCAGGTCGTCACGCCCGTACGGATGGCCGCCGGCATCGCGGAGCGGCTGTCCGCCGGACGCCTTCAGGAACGTATGAAGGTCACCGGAGAGGACGACATCGCACGGCTCGGTGAGGCCTTCAACAAGATGGCGCAGAACCTCCAGCTGAAGATCCAGCAGCTGGAGGAGCTCTCGCGGATGCAGCGGCGGTTCGTCTCCGACGTCTCGCACGAGCTGCGGACGCCGCTGACGACTGTACGGATGGCCGCCGATGTCATCCACGACGCGCGCGTGGACTTCGATCCGGTGACGTCGCGGTCGGCGGAGCTGCTCGCCGATCAGCTTGACCGGTTCGAGACGCTGCTCGCTGACCTCCTTGAGATCAGCCGGTTCGACGCGGGTGCGGCGGCCCTGGAGGCGGAGCCGATAGACCTGCGTGAGGTCGTACGACGGGTCGTGGGCGGCGCGGAGCCGCTTGCGGAGCGCAAGGGGACGCACGTCAGGATCGTCGGGGACCAGCAGCCCGTGGTCGCCGAGGCCGATGCCCGCCGGGTGGAGCGGGTGATGCGGAATCTGGTCGTCAACGCCGTGGAGCACGGTGAGGGCAAGGACGTCGTGGTGCGGCTCGCGGTGGCGGGCGGCGCGGTCGCGATCGCGGTGCGCGACTACGGAGTGGGCCTCAAGCCCGGTGAGGCGACCCGGGTGTTCAGCCGCTTCTGGCGGGCCGACCCGGCACGCGCGCGTACCACCGGTGGTAACGGACTCGGGCTCTCCATCGCGCTGGAAGACGCCCGGCTGCACGGTGGCTGGTTGCAGGCGTGGGGCGAGCCGGGCGGTGGTTCGCAGTTCCGCCTCACGCTGCCGCGCACGGCGGACGAGCCACTACGGGGATCGCCGATACCGCTGGAGCCCGATGATTCACGCCGCCATCGCGGTCTGAACGACGCGGGGCTGCCCCTCGGCGGCTTGAGCAAGCTCGCCACGGTGCCCGTACAGCCGTCGGCGGCGGAGCGTGTGCCGCCGCCCGTCCCGCCGAGGGCGCCGATGGCACCGCGGCTCGCACAGACGGCCACCACGGCGGATCCGACGGCGCTGCCGGGCAACGGATCGCGGGTCGTGCCGCGGCGGCCGGCCGACGACGAGCTGCCGCGGGGCGAGGAGCTGGTCTCACCGCAGGGCGAGGAGCCCGTCGATGCCGCCTCCGATGTGGCGGAGAGCGTCGGTGAACCGGCGAAGGAAGCGGATTCAGCCAGGGAAGGGGAGGCCTCTCGTGGGCGCTGACCACCATCGTCGCGGTCACCGGCGTCCACTGCGGGCCGGTCTGTTGTTCGGCTCCTGTGGGGCGCTGCTCGCGGGCTGTGCCTCGATGCCCGACAGCGGGAACCTGAAGGCGGTCGACGCGTCCCAGCGGCCCGACTCGCAGTCGCAGGTCAGGGTCTATGCGATGCCGCCGGGTGAGGACGCGGGCCCCGTGGACATCGTCCAGGGCTTCCTCGAGGCGCTGACCAGCGACGATCCGCAGTTTGCGATGGCGCGCAAGTATCTGACGAAGGACGAGTCCAGGCGCTGGCAGCCGAATTCGAGGACCACGGTCCTCGCGGACGGGCCGAACGCGGGCTCGGGCAGCGTCGGCGACCGCGGCCAGGACGGCCGGACGTTCCCGCTGACCGGGCGCAAGGTCGCCATAGTGGACAAGCAGCACGCCTATCAGCTCAGGGACGCCCCGTACAGCGCGTCGGTCCATCTCACCCAGCAGAACGGGCCCAACGGCAAGGAGTGGCGGATCGACCGCGTGCCGCAGGGGGTCGTGCTCGGGCAGTCCGACTTCCAGCGGATCTACTGGTCCGTCAACAAGTACTACTTCGCGACGCGTTCTGCCGGTGCGGGACGGGGCGAGACCGCGGGCGAGGGCTCGGGCGGTGCAGGACAGGAAGGGCTCGTCGCCGACCCCGTCTACATACGTCAGCGAATAGACCCCGTGACGGAGACGGTCAAGGCGCTGCTCGACGGGCCGACCAACTGGCTCGATCCGGTCGTCGACACGCGATTCCTGACGGGCATACGACTCAAGGCGGGCACGAAGACGCTGGCGCCCGACGATCAGGGCAAGCTGACGGTGCCGCTGAACGAGAAGGCCGACCCCGTAGGCCAGGAGGGGTGCACGGAGATGGCCGCGCAACTGCTCTTCACGCTCCAGGACTTGACGTCGTCGGGCGTCAAGGAGGTGGAGTTGCAGCGCCGCAACGGCTCGCAGCTGTGCGTCCTGAGCGAGGACCGGGCTGAGTCCATCGCGCCGGGCCGCGCCGCGGACCACCCCGACTTCCAGTACCTCATCGACGACAAGCGGCGCCTGGTGCGGATGCCGGCGGGTGCGGGGAACAAGGCCGATCCGCAGCCGGTGCAGGGGCGGTTGGGCAGTGGCGAGCAGCCGCTGCGTTCCGCCGCGGTCTCGCGTGACGAGGAGCGGGCGGCCGGGGTGTCGCTCGACGGGCGCTCGCTGTACATGGGGTCGCTGGTCTCCACCAGTGCGCTCGGCAAGCCGGAAGTGCGCAGCAAGGCCAAGTCCGAGGACGACGGCCTCTCCACGCCGAGCTGGGACGGCAGGGGCGACCTCTGGGTGGCCGACCGCGACCCGAAGAAGCCGCGGCTGCTCTGGCTCGAGCAGGGCGCGGGGGAGCCGTTGCCGGTCAAGATCTCGCGGCTCGACGGGCGGATCGAAGCGGTGCGGGTGGCAGCCGACGGCGTGCGGATCGCGCTTCTTGTGAAGAAGGACGGCAAGACGTCCCTGCAGATCGGCCGTGTGGAGCGGACGGGCGCCAAGGGTGAGCAGCCCGCCGAGATCTCGGTCGTCGAACTGCGTGAGGCGGCGCCGCAGATGGAGGAGGTCACCGCCATGTCGTGGGCGGGTGGCAGCCGCCTCGTGGTGGTCGGGCGCGAGTCCGGCGGTGTGCAGCAGATGCGGTACGTCCAGTGCGACGGCTCGGCCCTCGCGGGTGCGACGCTGCCCGGACTCACCGGCGTGAAGGAGATCGCGGCGTCCGAGGACGAGCGGCAGCCGCTGGTGGCGCACTCGGACGACGGGATCGTACGGCTGCCGACGGGGGCGCAGTGGCAGACGGTGGAAAAGGAGGGGTCGGCGCCGGTCTATCCGGGGTGATGCCCGTGCCCGTGCCGGGGCTGGGGCCGGGTCTGGGGCCGGGGCTGGGGCTGGGGTGATGCCAGCCCCGGTAACGCTTGTTCCGTGCCGTGTAGTTGTCCGCGCGGAGTTATCCACAGGCGGTTGTCCACAGGGGTGGCAGTGCTGCTTTCGCCTTGGCACAGTGGTGGACATGCGGGGGTGGTGGCGGGACCTCACCGATCTGGTGCTGCCGGCCGAGTGCGGGGGCTGTGGGAGGCCTCGTGCGGTGCTCTGCGCGCAGTGCCGCGAGGCCCTGTGCGGAGCGGCGCCGGGCCGGGTGCGGCCGGATCCTCGGCCGCCGGGGCTGCCGGTGGTGCACGCGGCGGCTCCGTACGAGGACGCGGTGCGTGCTGTGCTGCTCGCGCACAAGGAGCGGGGTGCTCTGGGGCTCGCGGGGCCGCTGGGTGAGGGGCTCGCGGGGGCTGTGCGTGCTGGGGTGGTGCGTGCCGGGATGGAGGGTGCTTGGCCGCCGGGTGGTGACGCTGCGGTACTGCTCGTGCCTGTGCCGTCGGCTCGCGGGGCCGTGCGGGCGCGTGGGCATGATCCGGTGCGCAGGATCGCGCTGGCCGCCGCGGGTGAGCTGCGCCGGGGCGGGACGCGGGCCCGGGTGCTCTGCGTGCTGCGTCAGCGGCGTGCGGTGGCTGACCAGGCTGGGCTCAACTCCCGGCAGCGGCAGGCCAATCTGCAAGGTGCGCTGGAGGTGACCGCGGGTGGCGGGCGGCTCCTGGCCGATGCGGGGGCGGGTGCTGACGGCGGCCGCATCGTGATCGTGGACGACCTGATGACCACCGGTGCGTCCTTGGCGGAGGCCGCTCGCGCAATACGTGATGTGCACACGGAAGGGATAGGGCGGGCCGTGGCGGTAACAGCCTGTGAAATAGCACGGGGGAACACGATCAGTGCGGCTGTTGTCGCCTCCTCACCGGAATCCTTCGGAATAAACCGGAACTGACTGGGAACTTGCATCGTTGCAGGTAGTGAGAGTGCCAATGCACCTGAATGGAGGTATGCGGCGGTAGAGGGTGACGACATCCGTCCGGGCGAGATATCTTCAGTTGTGAGGAATGGCAGACGCCGTCCCTCGCATATCGGAATGCCGGTCGCTGGGTTTTCTGCAATCACCCGGGCCGGTTGGGGTGGAGATCTTGTTCGCGGGGGAGGAGGAGGTGGAAGTCACCGAGTCCGAGGCTCCGGGAGTCACCGGGGCCTGGTGCAAAAGGGAGATGCTCCGCCACTGAAGCGGAGCGATCCGGGAACGGAGTTCTGCGTGGACATCGTCGTCAAGGGCCGCAAGACCGAGGTACCCGAGCGGTTCCGCAAGCACGTGGCCGAGAAGCTGAACCTGGAGAAGATCCAGAAGCTCGACGGCAAGGTGATCAGCCTCGACGTCGAGGTGTCCAAGGAAACCAACCCGCGTCAGGCCGACCGTTCCGACCGCGTGGAGATCACACTCCGCGGGCGCGGACCCGTGATCCGCGCGGAAGCCTCGGCGACCGATCCGTACGGCGCGCTCGACCTGGCCACGGCCAAGCTCGACGCCCGGCTGCGCAAGCAGCACGAGAAGCGCCACAACCGGCGCGGCACCGGCAGGCTCTCCGCCGCCGAAGTGGCCGAGCGGGTGCCGGACGCGGCGTACCTCAACGGAGACGGCAGCATCGCGCGTGACGAAGAGCCGGACGGCGTGCCCGTCAGGAGGATCGGCTCTCTGGAGGTCCAGGGCGAAGGCCCTCTCGTGGTCCGCGAGAAGACCCACGTGGCGGCCCCCATGTCGCTCGACCAGGCGCTCTACGAGATGGAGCTGGTCGGACATGACTTCTACCTGTTCGTGGACTCGGAGACGAAGGAACCGAGTGTCGTCTACCGGCGGCACGCCTACGACTACGGCGTCATCCGCCTGAACACGGACCCGATGGTCGCGCAGCCCGAACTGGGCGGCGGTGGCGGTGCGCTCGGCGGCTGACCTCGGTCGGCTGAAGGGCTGAACCCGGTGCCCCTGGAGCGTGTGTGCGCCCCCAGGGGCACCATCGTGCGACCCCTGCGCGCAACGCGCGGACGTCCGGGCATGAAATCATGTGCGGAGCCGGCCAACGGATGTGCCGCTGCCTCGGGTTGGGGCGGCAGCCAACGCACAACAGGCCATGGCCTTCAGGGGGAGGAACGATGGCGGACAGCTTCGGACCGATGCGGGACCAGGATGCCGACCAGGGCATCGGCATCGGCACGGACGCGGGCGCTCCGCGCAAGGAACCCATCAGGGTGCTTGTGGTGGACGATCACGCGCTCTTCCGCCGGGGCCTGGAGATCGTCCTCGCCGCCGAGGAGGACATCCAGGTCGTCGGTGAGGCGGGCGACGGCGCGGAGGCGGTGGACAAGGCCGCGGATCTGCTGCCGGACATCATCCTCATGGACGTACGGATGCCCAAGCGAGGCGGCATCGAGGCCTGTACCTCCATCAAGGAGGTGGCTCCCAGCGCGAAGATCATCATGTTGACGATCAGCGATGAGGAGGCCGACCTCTACGACGCGATCAAGGCGGGCGCCACGGGCTATCTCCTCAAGGAGATTTCCACGGACGAGGTGGCCACGGCGATTCGCGCGGTGGCCGACGGGCAGTCGCAGATCAGCCCGTCGATGGCGTCGAAACTGCTCACCGAGTTCAAATCGATGATCCAGCGCACCGACGAGCGCAGGCTGGTGCCCGCGCCGCGGCTGACGGACCGCGAACTGGAAGTGCTGAAGCTGGTGGCCACGGGGATGAACAACCGCGATATCGCGAAGCAGCTGTTCATCTCCGAGAACACCGTGAAGAACCACGTCCGCAACATCCTGGAGAAGCTGCAGCTGCACTCCAGGATGGAGGCGGTGGTGTACGCGATGCGGGAGAAGATTCTCGAGATCAGGTGAGGCCTGCGGCTCGGGCTCAGCCCAGGGCGCGGACCAGCTCGGCGGTCAGCTCGGGGCGGTTCACCCGCTCCACCCGTACGGAATCGCAGTTCACCCAGGATGCCGCCTCGCGGAGCGCCTGGGCCACCGCGGGCACGGCCTTGGGGCTGTCGAGCGACACCTGCTTGGCGACCAGCGTGCTGCCCTCGCGCGCCGGGTCGACGCGGCCGACGAGGTGGCCTCCGGCCAGGACCGGCATCGCGAAATAGCCGTGGATCCGCTTCGGCTTGGGGACGTACGCCTCGAGGCGGTGAGTGAAGCCGAAGATCCGCTCCGTCCTGGCCCGCTCCCAGATCAGCGAGTCGAAGGGGGACAGGAGCGTCGTGCGGTGGCGGCCGCGCGGGGTCGTCTCCAGGGCGGCCGGGTCGGCCCAGGCGGGCTTGTCCCAGCCCTCCACCGTCACCGGGACAAGGCCCGAGTCCTCGACCACGGCGTCGAACTGCTCGCCCTTGAGGCGGTGGTAGTCCGCGATGTCCGCGCGCGTGCCGACGCCGAGCGACTGGGCGGCAAGGCGGACCAGTCGGCGCAGGCACTCCGCGTCGTCCAGGTCGTCATGGAGCAGCGTGTCCGGGATGGCGCGCTCCGCGAGGTCGTACACCCGCTTCCAGCTGCGGCGCTCGGTGCAGACCACTTCGCCGTACATCAGCGCGCGCTCGACGGCGACCTTCGCGTCCGACCAGTCCCACCACTCGCCCTTGTTCTTCGCGCCGCCCAGTTCCGTCGCCGTGAGGGGGCCTTCGGCGGTGAGCTGCTTGATGACGGTGTCGTACGCCCCGTCCGGCAGGTCGTGGTGCCAGTGCGGGCGGGTCCGATAGGCGCGGCGGCGGAAGGCGAAGTGCGGCCACTCCTCGATGGGCAGGATGCACGCGGCATGTGACCAGTACTCGAAGGCGTGCGGCCGGGCGGGGCCCGCGCCCGGCGACGCTCCGTCCCAGTACGCCGCCTCGATCCTGTCGCGGCCGACGGCGCCGAGACGGGCGTACGGAATGAGCTCGTGGGAGCGGGCGAGGACCGAGATCGTGTCCAGCTGCACCGCGCCGAGGTGGCGCAGCACGCCCCGCACACCGGACCTGCGGTCAGGGGTGCCGAGGAACCCCTGGGCGCGGAGCGCGATACGGCGGGCCTCGTCGGCGGAGAGGGCGGTGGCGGGGCGCGGCAGGCTCGTCATGGCGAAAACGATAGGGGGCGGCACTGACAATGCCCTGTGGCCTGCGGGAACCGGGCTGCGGCCGTGGCGGTGTCAGTTCCTGGCGGGGAGGTACGGCTGGTTCGACGGCAGGCCGATGTCGCCGGGGAGCAGGGCGCCCACCCAGCAGTCGCGGAGCGTGGCCTTGTTCAGGAGGGCGCCCCGGAGTGTGCCCTCGACGGTGAAGCCCGCCCTTTCCACCACCGCGCGTGAGCCCGTGTTGCCGACCTCGGCGCGCCATTCGAGGCGGGTGCAGCCCAGGTCGGTGAAGGCCCACCTGGCCAGGGCGAGGACGATCTCCGTCATATAGCCGCTGCCGCGGTGCTCCTTCGCCGTCCAGAAGCCGACCTCCCAGGCGCCCGAGCGCGGGTGGTGCAGGCTGGCGGCGGCGATCAGCGGGCCACCGCCCCGGGGACGTACAGCGAAGGTGTACTCCGTGTCGTAGCGCCAGCCGTCCGGCACCATGCGCGCGATGAAGCCCTCGGCGTCCGTGCGCGCGTAGGGCGAGGGGATCGTGGTCCAGCGCTGGATTTCGGCGTCCTGGCAGGCTTCGTACGTCTCGTCGGTGTCGGCGGGCGTGAAGGTGCGCAGGCTCAGGCGTTCGGTGGTGACGGTGACGGGCTCCATCCGGTGATTCTCCGGGGGCGGGGGAGCGGGGGCCAGTGCTTTTCGCCGACCTTTCGGTCGCTATTTCGCCGAGCGCTGAGTGGCACGGTGGTCGAGTGTTGATCGGCACGGTTTTCGGCCGCGGGTCGGGCGCGGATCGGCCGCGGGTCGGCCGCGGGTCGGGCCGCGGATCGGCACAATTCGCCGAGCGCTGATCGGCACAACCCGGCACCTTCCAGGCCCTCCGTCCGTTGACGTATCGGCAGACCTCCCGGCGCGGCCCGCTCCTCGCTTACGATGGCCGTTGCCCTATGAGTAAACCGACCATGCCAGGCCCGACCGGCAAGGAGACCAACCCTCGTGTCCGTCCTCTCGAAGATCATGCGTGCAGGCGAAGGCAAGATCCTGCGCAAGCTGCACCGCATCGCGGACCAGGTCAACTCCATCGAAGAGGACTTCGTCAGCCTCTCCGACGCCGAGCTGCGCGCGCTGACCGAGGAGTACAAGGAGCGTTACGCCGACGGCGAGACCCTTGACGACCTCCTCCCCGAAGCATTCGCCACGGTGCGTGAGGCCGCCAAGCGCGTCCTCGGCCAGCGGCATTACGACGTCCAGATGATGGGCGGCGCCGCGCTGCACCTCGGTTATGTGGCCGAGATGAAGACCGGTGAGGGCAAGACGCTCGTCGGCACCCTTCCCGCGTACCTCAACGCCCTTTCGGGCAAGGGCGTGCACCTGATCACGGTCAATGACTATCTGGCCGAACGCGACTCCGAGATGATGGGCCGCGTCCACAAGTTCCTCGGTCTGTCCGTCGGCTGCATCATCGCCAACATGACCCCGGCACAGCGCCGAGAGCAGTACGCGAGCGACATCACGTACGGCACGAACAACGAGTTCGGATTCGACTACCTGCGCGACAACATGGCGTGGGCGAAGGACGAACTGGTGCAGCGCGGCCACAACTTCGCGATCGTCGACGAGGTCGACTCGATCCTGGTGGACGAGGCGCGTACGCCGCTGATCATCTCCGGCCCCGCCGACCAGGCCACCAAGTGGTACGGCGACTTCGCCAAGTTGGTCACCCGCCTCACCAAGGGTGAGCCCGGCAACCCCCTCAAGGGCATCGAGGAGACCGGGGACTACGAGGTCGACGAGAAGAAGCGCACCGTCGCCATCCACGAGTCCGGTGTCTCCAAGGTCGAGGACTGGCTGGGCATCGACAACCTGTACGAGTCGGTGAACACGCCGCTCGTGGGTTACCTGAACAACGCCATCAAGGCCAAGGAACTCTTCAAGAACGACAAGGACTACGTCGTCATCGACGGCGAAGTCATGATCGTCGACGAGCACACCGGCCGTATCCTCGCCGGCCGCCGCTACAACGAAGGCATGCACCAGGCGATCGAGGCGAAGGAAGGGGTGGACATCAAGGACGAGAACCAGACCCTGGCGACCATCACCCTTCAGAACTTCTTCCGCCTCTACAAGCGCCATGACCACGAGGGCAAGGAAGTCTCCGGCCTCTGCGGCATGACCGGTACGGCCATGACCGAGGCCGCCGAGTTCCACCAGATCTACAAGCTGGGCGTCGTGCCGATCCCGACGAACCGGCCCATGGTCCGCGCCGACCAGTCGGACCTGATCTACCGCACCGAGGTCGCGAAGTTCGCCGCCGTCGTCGACGACATCGCCGAGAAGCACGAGCAGGGCCAGCCGATCCTGGTCGGCACGACCTCCGTGGAGAAGTCGGAGTACCTCTCCCAGCAGCTCTCCAAGCGCGGCGTCCAGCACGAAGTGCTCAACGCGAAGCAGCACGACCGTGAGGCGCCGATCATCGCCCAGGCCGGTCGCAAGGGCGCCGTCACCGTCGCCACGAACATGGCCGGACGAGGCACCGACATCAAGCTCGGCGGCAACCCCGACGACCTCGCCGAGGCGGAGCTGCGCCAGCGCGGCCTCGACCCGGTCGAGCACGTCGAGGAGTGGGCCGCCGCGCTGCCCGCCGCCATGGAGAAGGCCGAGCGGGCCGTCAAGGCGGAGTTCGAGGAGGTCGTGGACCTCGGCGGGCTCTACGTCCTCGGTACGGAGCGGCACGAGTCGCGGCGTATCGACAACCAGCTGCGCGGTCGTTCCGGCCGTCAGGGTGACCCGGGCGAGTCCCGGTTCTACCTTTCGCTGGGGGATGACTTGATGCGGCTCTTCAAGGCGCAGATGGTCGAGCGCGTGATGGCCATGGCGAATGTTCCCGATGATGTGCCGATCGAGAACAAGATGGTGACGCGCGCGATCGCGTCCGCCCAGTCGCAGGTCGAGCAGCAGAACTTCGAGACCCGTAAGAACGTCCTGAAGTACGACGAGGTCCTCAACCGCCAGCGCGAGGTCATCTACGGAGAGCGCCGCCGCGTCCTGGAGGGCGAGAACCTTCAGGACCAGGTCACGCACTTCATGGACGACACGATCGACGCGTACATCGCGGCCGAGACCGCGGAGGGCTTCGCCGAGGAGTGGGACGTCGACCGGCTGTGGGGCGCCTTCAAGCAGCTCTACCCGGTGAAGGTCACCATCGAGGAGCTGGAGGAGGACGCGGGTGACCGCGCGGGTCTGACCGCCGAGTTCATCTCCGACTCCATCAAGGACGACATCCACGAGCAGTACGAGGCGCGTGAGGAGTCGCTCGGCTCCGAGATCATGCGGGAGCTCGAGCGGCGGGTTGTTCTTTCGGTGCTCGACCGTAAGTGGCGCGAGCACCTTTACGAGATGGACTACCTCCAGGAGGGCATCGGCCTCCGTGCCATGGCGCAGAAGGACCCGCTGGTCGAGTACCAGCGTGAGGGCTTCGACATGTTCAACGCCATGATGGACGGCATCAAGGAAGAGTCCGTCGGCTACCTGTTCAACCTGGAGGTCCAGGTCGAGCAGCAGGTCGAGGAAGTTCCTGTGTCGGATGCTGTGGAAGCGGGGGCCGGCGCCGGGGCTTCGCTGGACAAGAAGGATGCTGTTCCTGCCGGGGGCGGTCGTCCGGAGATCCGGGCCAAGGGGCTTGATGCTCCGCAGCGGCCGGACCGGCTGCACTTCCAGGCGCCGAATGCCGAGGGCGGGGTCGACGAGGGTGACTTCGAGACCGAGGACGCGGGGGTTCGGTCCGAGTCGGACGGGATGACTCGGGCGGAGCGGCGGAAGGCTCAGAAGGGTGGGCGTCGCCGTAAGAAGTAGCGGCTTGACGCTGTAAGCAGTAGTGCTGGGGGCCGGGCGCCGTGGGGTGCTCGGCCCCTTTGCGTTGTCATGCGGTGGTGCTCGCCCTCGCTGCCGCGTTGTCAGGTGCGGTTCCTACCTCTACCGCCGTGCAGCGCCACCTCTCGTCCGCGCCCAGGGCCATGCGGAATGCCAGGGCCCGGAGCGTGGGGCCGGTGCCGATCCTCGCGAACACCTCGTAGACGCCGGGGCGTGGCTCGTAGTGGCCGATCCGGTGGACCGTGGGGCGGCGGCCGTTCACGGTCAGGGGCGTGCGCTCGGCCAGGCGGGCCAGGTCGTCGAAGGCCGTGTGGGTGATGTGAGGGGCTGCCCAGTGGACCGGCTTCTGGCCGCTGAGGACCAGGAGCAGACGTTCCGTGAAGAGCTCTGTGGGGTGTGGTGGGGGCTGGGGCGGGGTCCTGAGGGGGCGTGTGGCGGCTGTGGGGCGGCGGGGGTCCCTGCGGTTCGGTGGGCGGGTGGTGGTGGCTGTGGGCGTGGTTGTGGACGTGGACGTGGGCCTGGACGTGGTCGTGGACGTGTACGTGGTCGTGGTCGTTGGGCGTGTGCGGGGCCTGGTCATCACCTTGTGCATGTCGCCTCCGGCGTTGGTGTCCCGGTTCGGGGTGTCCCGGTTCGGGGTGTCCCTGGTTCTCGGTGGTACCGGTACCGGGGAGTAACTTCCGTCGGAGATCTTTTACGGTGGTGGGGGCTGGGGGTGCAAGGGCCTGGCGGCCTTGGGGGTGGGGGTTGGGAGAGTCACCTATCCGGGTGACTGGTCGGGTGGGGTGGCTTGTCGTTGCTGGGGTGTACCGGGTGAAGGGGTAGTGCGGCGGTGACGGGGGTGGTGGGTGTGGGGCGCAGCTCGAAGGGGGACTCCCGCGCGTATTCTGGGGGCTTCTTGCCCTGCGGGTTTTCTGTGCTTCCGAATGTGAAAGCGGGCCGTCATGCGCGTCTACGTTCCCCTGACCCTGAGCGGCCTCGCTGAGGCGTACAAGGCGGGCGAGCTGGGGCCGGGGGCCGCCTATGCCGTGACGCCCGCGTTGCGTGAGTGGTACGCCTCGGATGACATCGAGGAGCTGGAGTACGCCGCGCTGAACCGGGCCGCGTTTGCTTCGCTGCGGCTTGTTGCCGGGGATCCGGGGGTGGCTCGGCGGCGGGTTGTGCTGGCTGCGGATGTGCCGGACGAGGGGGTGGAGCCGGGGTCGGGGTCGGCGTCGGCGTCGGAGCTCGGGGAGGTGCGGGTCGCGAGGGTGCTGGGGCTGAAGAAGGTCGCGGCTGTGCATGTGGATGCGGAGGACGCTGTGGGGGATGTCGCTGCCGCGGTGGGTGTTCTGGGGGCTGCGGATCAGGGGGACGATGATGCGTGGTTCGCTGGTGGTGGGGTTGAGGATCGTGAGTTGTTGTGGTTCGCGACTCAGGAGATTGCTGGGTTGATCGGCTGAAGTTGCTGGTCGATCGGCTGAAGTTCCCTGGCCGTCTGTGGGTGGGGATGCCTGCGGCGCCTGTCCCGGTTGGGTGGGGGCTTGTGTAGCGGCTTCGGTTTGATTGGGCAGCGGGGCCGCGCCGGTATGTCCGTCCTCGCCATCACGGTCTGAGCGTCGGGCTTCTTCGGTTCTGGAGTTCTGGGAACCGTGCTCCGGGCGGAAATACCGGCACGTCCCCGCGCGTACGTTGCCGACAGCGGGTGCGTCACGGGCCGAGCCCCACTGGGAACCGTGCTCCGGGTGGAAATACCGGCACGTCCCCGCGCGTACGTTGCCGACAGCGGGTGCGTCACGGGCCGAGTCCCACTGGGAACCGTGTTCCGGGTGGAAATACCGGCGCGTCCCCGCGCGTCCGTTGCCGACAGCGGGTGCGTCACGGGCCGAGCCCCCACTGGGGCCGTGCCTCCGGGCAGGCGGAGTGCGGGGCGGCATTGTGCGTGGAGAGTTGTTCGGGTGGGCGTAGCCGGGTGGGGGGCGCGGGTACCGTTTTGGTATGGAGACGCAGCGCGGGGCGCACATCGTGTGGGACTGGAACGGGACGCTCCTGCATGACATTCATGCCGTGATCGAGTCGACGAACGCCTCGTTCGCGGAGATCGGGCTCGAGCCGATCACTCTTGAGCGGTATCGCGATCTGTATTGCGTGCCCATTCCGCTGTTCTACGAGCGGCTGATGGGGCGGCTGCCCACGGATGAGGAGTGGCGGGTCATGGACGCCGTGTTCCATAAGCACTACTGGGCACGGGCCGAGGCTTGTGTGCTTGCTGATGGTGCCGCTGAGTTGCTCGCGGAGCGGCGGGCCAAGGGGCGTACGCAGTCGTTGCTCTCGCTCGCGCCGCATGAGCATCTGCTGCCGATCGTGCGGCGGCACGGGATAGAAGAGCACTTCGTGCGGATCGACGGGCGTATGGATACGTCGCACGCGGGCAAGGCCGAGCGGATGGTGTTGCATCTCGCCGCTCTGGACGGGGTTGCCGCTGAGCGTGCCGTCGTCATCGGTGACGCTCTTGATGATGCTGTGGCCGCCGCGCATGTGGGGGCGCGGGCCGTGCTCTATACCGGGGGGTCGCACAGCAGGGGCAGCCTGGAGGAAGCCGGTGTTCCCGTCGTCGACAGTCTCGCGGAGGCCGTGGCGACGGCGGAGCGGCTGGCCGCTTAGGTGATGCCTGCCCTCGCCGACGAGGGCAGGCACCGCGTGTGCCGCTTTTCGGCGGGCCCATGGCAGGTGCGGGGGGAGCTGACCACATACCGTCCGGCGCCCACCGCCCGGCTCGGCCGGGAGGCGCACGGGGAACAGCCTGGCGGTTCTTGTGCGGTACGGCATCGGTATGGGGCCGGGGCCGTATACGTAATTCTGGGGGTGGGCGCCGGTCGGTATACGTACGGCCTATGTCGCTGGTGCCTTCGCTCGCAGCACCGTCAGGAACTCCCGCATCCAGCCCGAGTGGTCCGGCCAGGCGCGGGCCGAGACCAGTGTGCCGTCGACCACCACCTCCGCGTCCTGGAACGTCGCGCCCGCCGTCTGCATGTCCAGTTCCAGGGCCGGGTACGCCGTGACCCTGCGGCCGCTCAGGCCGCCGATCGCCGCCGTCAGGAGCGGGCCGTGGCAGATCTGGGCCACCGGCTTGTCCGAGTCGAAGAAGGCCTTGAGGATCTTGCGGAGCTCGGGGTCGTTGCGCAGGTACTCCGGGGCCCGGCCGCCCGGGATCACCAGAGCGGCGTACTGGCCGGGATCCACTTCGGAGAAGGCCAGGTCCGCGGGCCAGGTGTAGCCCGGCTTCTCCGTGTACGTGTCGAAACCCGGCTCGAAGTCGTGCACCACGAACCGCAGCTTCTTGCGGGCGGGGGCCGCGATGTGGACGTCGTAGCCCTCCTCGCGCAGCCGCTGGAACGGGTAGAGGACTTCGAGTGACTCCGCAGCGTCACCGGTCACTATCAGGATCTTGGCTGCCATCGGTGCTCCCCAATCGTGGGCGCTGTCCGTTCCGCTCAACGTGCATCCGCACGTCCGGTTTGCCAAGGGGGCCCATCGCCGACAGGTGGCGCGAAAGTCTCTGTGCAGAGTGTCAAAGTTCCACCCCTGCTTTTGTACACATACGGCTCATGACGACTCCCGGGTGGAGGGCGATAGCCTTGACCCGTGATCAGCGCGATAGCCCGCGGGGGCGTGTACGCCCCCGCCCTGCGCCCGGGGAACACGGAGGACATCCGTGCCCGGAGCGTCGCTGACGCTTCTTCGCGGTGCGGCCAGCCAACTCTTCCCAGCCATCGGTCAGCGAAACCGCTGAAAATGGCGGGTAACCGCCCGCTCATCTCTCACCGCGGCATAACGTCGACTTCGACCGGAGACCCCGCGTCGTGGCGTTACGTCGGATCACTTCCTTCTACGTCACGCAACGGCGCGCGACAGGAGTCAGAGGACAATGCAGACCAAGCTGGACGAAGCCAAAGCCGAGCTGCTCACACGGGCCGCCCGCGTAGCTGAGAACAGCCCGGTCGGTGGCCGCCTACCGAATGGGGCACCGACCGGGTCGAAGGGTGAGAAGGCCGACCAGGACACGGCCCTCGCCTTTCTCCAGCGCTACTACCTGCACACCGCCCCGGAGGACCTCGCCGACCGCGACCCGGTCGACGTCTTCGGAGCAGCTTTCTCCCACTACCGGTTGGCCGAGAATCGCCCGCAGGGCACGGCCAACGTCCGTGTGCACACCCCGACCGTCGAGGAGAACGGCTGGACATGCAGCCACTCCGTCGTCGAGGTGGTCACGGACGACATGCCTTTCCTTGTCGACTCGGTCACCAATGAGCTCTCGCGGCAGGGGCGCGGCATCCATGTCGTCATCCACCCCCAGGTCGTCGTACGACGGGATCTGACCGGCAAGCTGCTCGAGGTCCTCACCGACGACCCGGGTACGGAGCGTCCGCACGATGCTGTGACCGAGTCCTGGATCCACGTCGAGATGGACCGCGAGACCGACCGTGCGGACCTGAAGCAGATCAGCGTCGATCTGCTCCGGATCCTCTCCGACGTACGCGAGACGGTCGAGGACTGGGAGAAGATGCGCGATGCCGCGCTGCGCATCGCCGATGAGCTGCCCACCGAGCCGACCGCGGACGACCTGCGCGACCAGGAGGTCGAGGAGGCCCGCGAGCTGCTTCGCTGGCTCGCCGAAAACCACTTCACGTTCCTCGGCTTCCGTGAGTACACGCTGACGGACGACGACTCGCTCGCCGCGGTGCCCGGCACCGGCCTCGGTATCCTGCGCGCCGACCCGCAGCACGACGGGGAGGAGGACCATCCGGTCAGCCCCTCCTTCAGCCGGCTGCCCGCGGACGCGCGCGCCAAGGCACGTGAGCACAAGTTGCTCGTTCTGACCAAGGCCAACAGCCGTGCCACCGTGCACCGGCCCAGCTACCTCGACTACGTCGGCGTGAAGAAGTTCGACGCCGACGGCAACGTCATCGGTGAGCGCCGCTTCCTCGGGCTCTTCTCGTCCGCCGCCTACACCGAGTCCGTGCGCCGCGTGCCGGTCATCCGCCGCAAGGTCGCCGAGGTCCTGAAGGGCGCGGGCTTCTCGCCCAACAGCCACGACGGCCGCGACCTGCTCCAGATCCTCGAGACGTACCCGCGCGACGAGCTCTTCCAGACGCCCGCCGACGAGCTGCGTTCGATCGTGACGAGCGTCCTCTACCTCCAGGAGCGCCGCAGGCTGCGGCTCTACCTGCGCAAGGACGAGTACGGCCGCTACTACTCCGCCCTCGTCTACCTGCCCCGCGACCGCTACACCACCGGCGTCCGCCTGCGGATCATCGACATCCTCAAGGAGGAGCTCGGCGGCACCAGCGTCGACTTCACCGCCTGGAACACCGAGTCGATCCTCTCCCGGCTGCACTTCGTGGTCCGCGTCGCGCCGGGCGGCGGGCTTCCGCAGCTCACCGACGCCGACACCGACCGCATCGAGGCGCGCCTCGTGGAGGCCGCCCGCTCCTGGGCCGACGGCTTCGCCGAGGCGCTGACCGCCGAGTGCGGCGAGGAGCGCGCCGCCGAGCTGCTCCGCCGCTACGCGGGCTCCTTCCCCGAGGGCTACAAGGCCGACCACACGCCGCGCGCGGCCGTCGCCGACCTGGTGCACCTGGAGCAGCTGAAGCACGGCCGCGAGGACTTCGCGCTCAGCCTGTACGAGCCGGTGGGCGCCGCTCCCGGCGAGCGCCGCTTCAAGATCTACCGCACCGGCGCCCAGGTCTCCCTCTCCGCGGTCCTGCCGGTCCTCCAGCGCCTCGGCGTCGAGGTCACCGACGAGCGTCCTTACGAGCTGCGCTGCACGGACCGTACGAACGCCTGGATCTACGACTTCGGCCTTCGGCTGCCCAAGTCCGAGAACGGCAACGGCGACTATCTCGGCGACGACGGCCGCGAGCGCTTCCAGGAGGCCTTCGCCGCCGGCTGGACGGGCGAGGCCGAGGTCGACGGCTTCAACTCGCTCGTCCTGCGGGCCGGACTCAACTGGCGCCAGGCGATGGTGCTCCGCGCCTACGCGAAGTACCTGCGCCAGGCGGGCTCCACCTTCAGCCAGGACTACATGGAGGACACCCTCCGCAACAACGTCCACACCACCCGGCTGCTCATCTCGCTCTTCGAGGCGCGGATGTCCCCGGACCGCCAGCGCGCCGGGACCGAGCTGACCGACGGCCTCCTCGAGGAGCTGGACGGCGCGCTCGACCAGGTCGCGTCGCTGGACGAGGACCGGATCCTGCGGTCCTTCCTCACTGTCATCAAGGCGACGCTGCGTACGAACTTCTTCCAGGAGGCGGAAGGCGGCAAGCCGCACAGCTACGTCTCCATGAAGTTCGACCCGCAGGCCATCCCCGACCTTCCCGCGCCGCGTCCGGCGTACGAGATCTGGGTGTACTCGCCGCGTGTCGAAGGCGTGCACCTGCGCTTCGGCAAGGTCGCGCGAGGCGGGCTGCGCTGGTCCGACCGGCGTGAGGACTTCCGTACGGAGATCCTCGGCCTGGTCAAGGCGCAGATGGTGAAGAACACCGTCATCGTGCCCGTCGGCGCCAAGGGCGGCTTCGTCGCCAAGCAGCTGCCCGACCCGTCCGTGGACCGCGACGCGTGGCTGGCCGAGGGCGTGGCCTGCTACAAGACGTTCATCTCGGCGCTGCTCGACATCACCGACAACCTCGTCGCCGGTGAGGTCGTGCCGCCCGCCGACGTCGTGCGCCACGACGAGGACGACACATACCTCGTGGTCGCTGCCGACAAGGGCACGGCGACCTTCTCGGACATCGCGAACGAGGTCGCCCAGTCCTACAACTTCTGGCTCGGTGACGCCTTCGCCTCCGGCGGCTCCGCGGGCTACGACCACAAGGGCATGGGCATCACCGCCCGCGGCGCCTGGGAGTCCGTCAAGCGGCACTTCCGGGAGCTCGGCACCGACACCCAGACCGAGGACTTCACGGTCGTGGGTGTGGGGGACATGAGTGGTGACGTGTTCGGCAACGGAATGCTGCTCAGTGAGCACATCCGGCTCGTCGCCGCGTTCGACCACCGGCACATCGTCATCGACCCCAGGCCGGACGCCGAGACGTCGTACGCCGAGCGCCGCCGCCTCTTCGAGCTGCCGCGCAGCTCCTGGGCGGACTACAACAAGGAGCTGCTCTCCGCGGGCGGCGGGATCTTCCCGCGCAGCGCCAAGGCGATCCAGCTGAACGCCCACATCCGCGAGGCGCTCGGCATCGAGACGGGCGTTGCCAAGATGACCCCGGCCGACCTCATGAAGGCGATCCTCCAGGCGCCGGTCGACCTGCTGTGGAACGGCGGCATCGGTACGTACGTGAAGTCGTCCGCCGAGTCGAACAGCGACGTCGGCGACAAGGCGAACGACTCGATCCGCGTCAATGGCGCCGATCTGCGCGTCAAGGTCGTGGGGGAGGGCGGAAACCTCGGGCTGACCCAGTTGGGGCGCATCGAATTCGCGCGGGCCGGTGGGCACATCAACACCGACGCCATCGACAACAGCGCGGGCGTGGACACCTCCGACCACGAGGTGAACATCAAGATCCTGCTCAACGCGGTCGTCGCGAACGGCGACATGACCGTCAAGCAGCGCAACAAGTTCCTCGCCGCGATGACGGACGAGGTCGGGACCCTGGTCCTGCGCAACAACTACGCGCAGAACACCGCCCTGTCGAACGCGGTCATCCAGTCCCCGTCCCTCCTCCACGCCCACCAGCGCTTCATGCGCAGGCTCGGCAAGCAGGGGCATCTGGACCGGGGTCTGGAGTTCCTGCCCACCGACCGGCAGATCCGTGAGCTGCTCAACTCCGGGCGCGGGCTCAGCCAGCCCGAGCTCGCCGTCCTCATGGCGTACACGAAGATCACGGCCGCCGACGAGCTGATCCAGACGACGCTCCCGGACGACGACTACCTCCGTCGTCTGCTGCACGCGTACTTCCCCGAGGCGCTGCGCGAGAAGTTCCCCGAGCAGGTCGACGGGCACGCGCTGCGGCGCGAGATCATCACCACGGTCCTGGTCAACGACACGGTGAACACGGGCGGTTCGACCTTCCTGCACCGCCTCCGTGAGGAGACGGGCGCCTCGCTCGAGGAGATCGTGCGGGCGCAGCTCGCGGCCCGCGAGATCTTCGGGCTCGGCAAGGTCTGGGACGCGGTCGAGGCGCTCGACAACGTGGTGGCGGCCGATGTGCAGACCCGCGTACGGCTGCACTCGCGCCGTCTCGTCGAGCGCGGGACGCGCTGGCTGCTCAACAACCGGCCGCAGCCGCTCCAGCTCGCCGAGACGATCGACTTCTTCAGCGAGGGTGTCGCCGCGGTCTGGACCGAGCTGCCGAAGCTGCTTCGCGGCTCCGACCAGGAGTGGTACCAGAACATCCGTGACGAGCTCGCGGGCGCGGGCGTCCCCGACGAACTCGCCCAGCGCGTCGCCGGGTTCTCCTCCGCCTTCCCGTCGCTCGACATCGTGGCGATCGCCGACCGGATGGACAAGGAGCCGATGGCCGTCGCCGAGGTCTACTACGACCTCGCCGACCGGCTGCGGATCACCCAGCTCATGGACCGCATCATCGAGCTGCCGCGGGCCGACCGCTGGCAGTCGATGGCGCGCGCGTCGATCCGCGAGGACCTGTACGCGGCCCATGCCGCCCTGACGGCCGACGTGCTGGCCGCCGGGAACGGTGAGGACACTCCCGAGCAGCGCTTCAAGGCCTGGGAGGAGAAGAACGCGGCGATCCTGAGCCGGTCGCGGACGACCCTTGACGAGATCCAGAGCTCGGACGCGTTCGACCTGGCGAACCTGTCGGTCGCGATGCGGACGATGAGGACGCTGTTGCGTACGCACTCGTAGTACGCACTCGTAGTACGCACTCGTAGTACGCACTCGTAGTACGTCTGGTCGTACGTCGATGGGGGCGCCCCGAGCCGGTTGGCTCGGGGCGCCCCCATTCGCGTATCCGGACTAGGCCGATCACACCCCCCTGAAGCGCGCCAATCGGGCATTAGCGATAATTAGTAGGATGGGCCGGTATTCGGCTGGACGGTATTCGACTGGAGGGGACGGACACATGGGAGCGCTGGTCTCCGTAGTAGTGATCGTCTACAACGACGCCGAGCGGCTGCCCGCCGCCGTCCGGTCGGTGCTCGACCAGACGCTGCACGGCGTCGAGGTCGTCATCGTCGACGACTGCAGCACGGACAGCTCGTACGAGACGGCCCAGCGGTTCGCCGCCGAGGACCCCGAGCGGGTGCGGGTCTACCAGCTGCCGGAGAACAGCGGGGGGTGCGGTGAGCCCCGCAATGTGGGCATCGGTCACACCGTCGGCAGCCATGTGATGTTCCTCGACAGCGACGACGTCCTGGAGCGCAATGCCTGCCGGAACCTCCTCGAAGCCGCCGAGCGCGACGGCTCCGACATCGTCGCCGGGCTCTGCGTACGGGTGCACATGGATACGCGCAACAAGAAGCGCGACCAGTGGTACCCCTGGCTCTACGAGCGGACCCGCACCCTGGAGTCCGTCGACGAGCTGACCGACCTGACCGAACTGACCGACCTGTTCGTCTGGGACACGCTCTCCACGAACAAGCTCTACCGGCGCGACTTCCTCGTCGAGAACGGCCTCCGCTTCCTCAAGGGGATGTTCTACGAGGACCTGATGTTCATCGCCGAGGCCTACCTCGCGGCCGGGCGCATCACGCTCATCCCGAACCAGGTCTACTTCTGGCACGTCTACGAACGCGGCGCCGTGAAGTCGGTGAGCAACCGCCGTCACGAGATGGTCAACTTCCAGCACCGCATGGAGATCCACCGCCGGATCGACGCCCTGCTCGCCGCACGCGGACTCGACGAGCTGCGACTCGCCAAGGACATCAAGTTCCTCAAGCACGACCTGGTGCTCCACCTGCGAGACCTGCCGTTCCGTGACGCCTCCTACCGGCAGGAGTTCGCGGGACTCGCCCGCGACTATCTCGCTGGGCTCGACCACGCCGCGTACGACGAGGTGCAGCCCATCCAGGCGATCTGCGCCTACCTCCTGGAGCAGGGCGACTGGGACAACCTGCTGCCCGCCGTCGACACCCTCACCAACCGCGACAAGATCTCGTCGCCGCTGGCCGAGCGGGACGGGCGCGTGTACTGGTGCGCCGAGCACCTCGACGACCCGGTCGGTCGGCAGGCCCTCGACGTGACCGCGCTCGGCTATCACAGCAAGCGCCTCGACCAGATGTTCCTGCGCAATGTACTGACCGGGTACGAGGAGTCGGCGGGGACGGTGCGCATGGCGGGCCGCGTCACCAACCCGCTGGGCATCGTGCGCCCGGACGCCGTGCTCACCGCCGAGCTGGAGTTCAGCGCGCGGCGGCGCAGCCTCCAGTCCTTCCGTTTTCCCGTGTCCGAGGTGCGGTACGAGGGAGAGACCATCGCCTGGGAGGCCTCCGTCGACCTCGCGCGGCGGCTGCGTCCGCTCGGGATCGTCGACGAGGTGTGGGACGTACGCCTACATCTCACCGCCGACGGTGTGCGGACGAAGACGCGGCTCACCGCGTGCACTCCGGGGCTCGCCGAGGGGCTGCTTCCGGTGCGGCCCCGGCTGACCCGTCTTGTCGCCGATCACCTGGAGCCCGAGGTCTCGCGGCGCGGGCACCTCGCGTTCCGGCTCGTCACCCTTGACGCGACGAGCGGCCGGGTGCAGGACCGGATCCAGGGTCTGGTGGCGCGCGGCACGCACGGAATGCCGGGGCGGCTCGCCAAGTCCGGCTTCCGCAGGGCGAAGAAGCTGCGCAAGGACGTCACATCCGGGCCGAGCAGACTGCGCGTGTACGACGAGGTGTTCAGCCGCCTGCCGGTCAAGAAGGGCACGGTCGTCTTCGAGAGCCACCTCGGCAAGCAGTACAGCGACAGCCCCCGTGCCATCTACGAGGAGATGCGCCGCCAGGGTCTCGACTTCGACGCCGTGTGGTCCTACGCGGGGAGTCCGGAGGGCTTCCCCGAGGACGCGACGCTGGTGCGGCGCTGGTCGCTGCCCTATCTCCGGGCCCTCGCGCAGGCCGAGTTCTGGGTCGACAACCAGAGCTACCCGCTCAAGCTCACCAAGCGTCCCCAGACGACGTACATCCAGACCTGGCACGGCTCCGCCCTCAAGCGCATGGGCTTCGACGAGCCGGCCTGGAAGCTGCGGAGCAAGCCGCAGCAGGAGGAGCAGCAGCGGGTACTCGACCGCTTCGACCGCTTCCTGATCCGCTCCGAGCACGATGTGCGGACGTTGGCGAAAGCCCTGCGCCTCAAGGAGAAGGTGCTGCTCCGGGTCGGCTATCCGCGCAACGACGCCCTGGTGCGGGCCAAGCGGGCCGAGGACGCGAGCGGTGTGCGGGAACGCGGGGCACTGGCAGGCGAGTTGGGCATCCCGGACGGCAAGCGGGTGCTGCTGTACGCGCCGACCTTCCGGCGGCACGGCGGGCGGTACGGGCGCTTTGAACTGCCCTTCGACGTGGAGCGTTTCGCGGAGGAGTTCGGCGACAAGTATGTGCTGCTCGTGCGCTCGCACTATCTGAATCATGTGGTGCTCCCGCCGTCGGTGCGGGGCCGCGTCATCGACGTCTCCGCGCACCACGACGTCACCCCGCTCTATCAGCTCGCCGACGCGATGATCACCGACTACTCGTCCGTGATGTTCGACTACGCGCTCCTGGACCGGCCGATGCTGTTCTTCACGTACGACTATGAGGAGTACGTCCATGAGGGGCGCGGGACGTACTTCGACCTGCGGGAGCGGGCTCCCGGCCCGGTGGTCGACACCGAGGAGGAGCTGTTCGGGGCGGTGAAGGCGCTGGACGAGCAGGCTCTCGGGTACGGGGCGGCGCGGGGGCGGTTCGTCGCCGAGTTCGGTGAGTACGACCGGGGGGATGCGGCCAGGAGTGTCGTCGAG
Source organism: Streptomyces sp. NPDC048441 (assembly GCF_043200235.1). Lineage (NCBI taxonomy): Bacteria > Bacillati > Actinomycetota > Actinomycetes > Kitasatosporales > Streptomycetaceae > Streptomyces > Streptomyces sp. NPDC048441. The sequence continues at coordinate 18,731 of NZ_JBICXM010000025.1, read as the reverse complement.
CAGTTCTTCTCGCACTGGAGCGGCAAGTGAGTCAGGCAGCGGAGCGGACGCGGGACATCTTCTTCGTCTCCAACAGCGTCAACGAGCTGGGCGGGGTCACCAGTTGGTCCCACCAGATGGCTCGCCTCTTCGTCGAGCGCGGCCACCGGGTGCACGTCATCGGCATCACCGAGCCGGGCGTCCCGCAGGACATCGGCGACATCGGCACAGGCCTGCCGTACCCCACCACGACGCTCTATGCCGAACACCCGCCGCGCGTCGGCCCCGTGCGCGGCATCAAGGGCCGGCTCAACGTGGCCGAGCACCGGCAGCGCGCGCGGCGCGCGGAGGGTATGCGCGAGCGGGCGGCCGAGCTGACCGCGCTCTTCGCGAAGGCCGGGCCCGGAGCCGTGGTCATCGTGACGCAGGTGTGGGCGATGGAGTGGGTCGAACTCGCCGACACGGACGGCCTGTTGGTGATCGGCATGAGCCATGAGTCGTTCGCCTACTCGCGGGCTTCCTCACGCGGTGGCCGTGTGCGCAAGCACTACGAGGGCGCCGACCGGATGCTCGCCCTGACCCGCGAGGACGCCGACCTGTGGATCAGGCAGGGCCTGAACAACGCGTCCTTCATGCCGAACCCGCTGCCCTTCATGCCCGAAGTGCCCTCGCGACGCACCGAGAAGGTCGTCACCAGCATCGGCCGCCTGCACGACCAGAAGGGCATCGACATGCTCCTCGACACCTGGGCGGAGGTCGCGCCGCTGCACCCGGACTGGACGCTGCGGATCTACGGCTCCGGCGAGGACGAGGAGATCCTCAAGAAGCAGTGCACCTCGCTCGGCCTCGACGACTCCGTGGAGTGGATGGGGCGGACGAGCGATGTGCCGGGGGCGCTGCGGGGCGGCTCGGTGTTCGTGCAGTCGTCGCGGGGCGAGGGCTTCCCGCTCGCGCTGATGGAGGCCATGGCCACGGCGGTGCCGTGCGCTGCCTTCGACTGCGCGCCGGGCGTGCACGAGATCGTCCAGGACGGGGTGGACGGGCTGCTCGCGCGGCTCGGGAACACGGGTGAACTGGCGCGCAGGCTGGACACGTTGATGTCCGACAAGGAGCTGCGGGACCGGATGGGGGAGCTGGCCAGGGTGAACATCCAGCGCTATACGACGGGTGAGGTCGTGCGGCGCTGGGAGGATCTTTTCCTCTTCCTGGAGCGGTAGGGCGCGTTCCTGGAGCGGTAGGTAGGGCGCGGCGGCTTGGTTACTTCTTGCCGCCCGTGAACTGCTCGTACTCCTTGAGTACGTCCTCCGTCGGGCCGTCCATGCGCAGCTCGCCGTGCTCCAGCCAGAGCACGCGCTCGCAGGTGTCGCGGATCGACTTGTTGTTGTGGCTGACCAGGAAGACCGTGCCCGCGCGCTTGCGCAGCTCGCGGATGCGGGCCTCCGAGCGCTTCTGGAACGAGCGGTCACCGGTCGCCAGGGCCTCGTCGATGAGGAGTACGTCGTGGTCCTTGGCGGAGCCGATCGAGAAGCGGAGGCGTGCCGCCATGCCGGAGGAGTACGTACGCATGGGGAGCGTGATGAAGTCGCCCTTCTCGTTGATGCCGGAGAAGTCGACGATGTCCTGGTAGCGCTCCTGGACCTGCTCGCGGGACATGCCCATCGCGAGGCCGCCGAGGCGGACGTTGCGCTCGCCGGTGAGGTCGTTCATCAGGGCCGCGTTCACGCCGAGGAGCGAGGGCTGGCCGTCGGTGAAGATGCGGCCGTTCTCGACGGGCAGGAGTCCCGCGACGGCCTTCAGGAGGGTGGACTTGCCCGAGCCGTTCGTGCCGATCAGGCCGATGGCTTCGCCCTTGTGGGCGGTGAAGGAGACCTTCTTGACGGCGTGCACTTTGCGTACGCCGGATACCTCGTCGCTCCCCTCGCTCCCCTCGCTTCCCTTGCCGCGCTTGAGGATGCGGCCGAGCGCGGCGGTCGCGCTGCCGCGGCCCGCGGGGGAGCCCGCGCCGTGGACCCGGTAGACGATGTCGACGTGGTCGACGATGACGGTGGGGGCGTTGTAGTTCTTGTCGTTCCTGTGGTTCCTGTGGTTCCTGTCGTTCCTGGTGTCAGCCACGGCCGTACGTCTCCTCTGCCTTCCAGAAGTAGATGAACCCGCCGACTCCGGCCAGCACCGCCCAGCCGATGGCCCAGGCCCACACGTGGTGCGGGAGCTGGCTCGCGTGGAAACTGTCGATCAGTGCGAAGCGCATCAGGTCGATGTAGACCGCGGCGGGATTGCACTCCAGGAGAACCTGGAGCGCGTGCGGCAGGTGCTTGTCCTTCAGGATCGCGTCGAGGCTCCACATCACCCCGGACGCGTACATCCACGTGCGCAGCACGAACGGCATCAGCTGCGCGATGTCCGGCGTGCTGCTGCCGAGGCGGGCCATCACGAGGGCGAGGCCCGTATTGAACGTGAACTGCAGTGTCAGGACCGGGATGACCAGGAGCCAGGACATGGCCGGGGGCACGCCGAAGCAGAGCAGGATCACGACGAGCGCGCACATGGAGAAGAGGAGCTGCTGGAGCTGTTGCAGGCAGTACGAGATCGGCAGCGCGGCCCGTGGAAAGTGCAGGGCACGCACCAGGCCGAGGCTGCCCGCGATGGCGCGGGTGCCCGCCATCACCGAGCTCTGCGTGAACGTGAAGATGAAGACGCCGGTGACCAGGAACGGGACGTAGTCCGGGACGGCGCGCTTGGTGTTCATCAGGACGCCGAAGATGAAGTAGTAGACCGCCGCGTTCAGGAGCGGGGTCATCACCTGCCAGACCTGGCCGAGCTTCGCCTGGCTGTACTGGGCCGTCAGCTTGGCGGTCGCGAAGGCGGTGATGAAGTGGCGGCGCTGCCACAGCTGCCGTACGTAGGCGGGGAGTGTGGGGCGGGCGCCGCTGACGGTCAGGCCGTACTGAGCGGCGAGCTCGGCGGGGTCGGGGCCGGGGGTGCCGGGGGTGCCGACCGCGGTGCGGGGCGGTGCGTCGAGGGCCTGACTCACATCCGCTGCTTTCACTCGGGAGTCATGGGGTGCGTCCGGCGGGAACATCCGGAGCGTCTATTACGTCGGGACGGACCCGTATCGTCGTCACGTCGAGAGTAGAGGGATGCGACGTCGGAACGCAACCGTATCGTCGTCACGTTCTATGCTGTCCGCATGACGACGAGCAGGCCAGGAGATGAACAGCCGCGTCCGCGTGAACAGCCGCGCCGCAGGGCGCCCGCGGGGGCGGCGGTGCTCCGTGAGGATGTGACCGAGGCCATCAGGGCGGCCGTCTTCGAGGAGCTGGCGGCGGTCGGGTACGCACGCATGTCCATCGAGGGCATCGCGCGCCGGGCGGGCGTCGGCAAGACCGCCGTCTACCGGCGCTGGCGCTCCAAGCTGCATCTCGTGCTCGACCTGGTGTCGGCGATAGCGGTGCAGGGGCTTCCGGCGCCGGACACCGGGTCGCTCGAGGGCGATCTGCGGCTGCTGTACGAGGTGACGTCCCGTGCGCTGCGGCATCCCGTGGCCTCGCAGGTGATCCCTGATCTGCAGGCGGAGGCGGCACGCAACCCGGAGATCGCGGAGGCCTTGCAGAAGGCGCTGCGGGAGGGGCAGCACGGGGTGGCGAGCGGCATCGTGGGGGCCGCGGTGGCGCGGGGCGAGGTGCGGGACGGGGTCGACGAGGACCTCGCGCTCGATCTGGTGTCGGGGCCGCTCTACTGGCGGTCCGTGGTGGTGCGGGCCGAGCTGCCCAAGGGGTATCTGGGCAGCCTCGTCACGGCTACGGCGGCGGGGCTTCGGGCGTTGTGAGCTCCGGGGGGGGCTCAGTGCGTGAGCGGTCCTGAGGTTCTCCCTGCGCTCCTGGAGCACCGCCCGGATGTCGCCGTGCTCGATGTGCGGATGCCACCGGGGTTCCGGGACGAGGGGCTGCGGGCGGCCCTGGCGGCCCGGCAGGAGATCCCCGGGCTTCCGGTGCTCGTCCTCTCCCAGTACGTGGAGGAGACGTACGCCGCTGAGCTGTTGGGCGGGAGTGCCGGTGGCGTCGGCTATCTGCTCAAGGACCGGGTGGGGCGCGTCGACGAGTTCCTGGACGCGCTGGAGCGGGTGGCGGAGGGCGGCACGGCGCTGGACCCGGAGGTGGTGACGGAGCTGCTGGCCAGACGGCGTGACGATCCGCTCGACTCGCTGACGCCTCGGGAGCGGGAGGTGCTCCAGCTGATGGCGGAGGGGCGGGACGACGGGACGATCGCGTCGCAGCTGGTGGTGTCCGACCGGGCGGTGAGCAAACACATCGGGAATGTGTTCGTGAAGCTGGGGCTGCCGCCGAGTGACAGCGGGCATCGGCGGGTGCTGGCGGTGTTGGCGTATGTGAACAGGGGGTAGCGGTGCGGCTAGGGGCGCTGGGCTCGCTTCTCCCGCTTGACGAACAGCGTCACGCCGCAGGCGAGGGCGAGCACGCCCGTGACCACGCTGACGAGTGCCTGCCGGGTGTTGTCGTCGATGACGAAGCTGGACGAGACGTTGACGACGAGAGCGATGGCGAGCACGAGCCAGAGAAGGATCTTCATGGGGTCAAGTGTGCGGGTGGTGGGTGGCGGGGTTGTGCCGGGGGTGCTGGAGGCAGCGGCGACCGACCCTGGCCCCGGCTCATTCGCTCGCTGCCGGTGCCGGTGTCAGCGAGATGTTCCAGAAGTCGGAAGAGTGTCTGGTTCGAGCTCGGTCGGGGCGGGGGTGTCGGGGGCGGGTGAGGCCCCGGCCCGACTCGGCGTCCCTCAGTACCCCGCAGTGAAGCGTCGCTGTACGAACTGTGGGAGTTCTGCCTCGTCGAGCAGTGCCACCGCCGCGTCCTCCATCGAGATGCGGCTTCTGCCGTCCGCATCAAGGACCGGCTGGTCGCCGCCCAGGCGGAAGCGGCCCGTGCGTTCGCCGGGGGCGATGTCCTCGGCGGGGCTGAAGTAGGTCCACAGGCGGTTGGACGTGCGCAGGGCGTTGAGCGCGTCGCGGTGGCCGCGTACCGCCGCCGCGTACTCCTTCGGGAGGCCGATTCCTTCGAGGGTCTTGTGGAGGTCCTCGTCCGCGTCGGCCAGGACGTGCCCCGGCTCGGTCTCCAGGCTCCCCGCGCCGCCGACCACGATGAGCCGGACCCGCGGTCGGCTCTCCAGTGCCTTGAGGAGGGCCCTCGCCACGGTGGCGTAGAGCGTCGGATCGGCGATCGAGCGGCGCACCGTGTCCGCGAAGTCCTTGGCCGCGTTTCCGGGCTGGAATGCGCTGATGATGACGTCGAGGCCGGGGGTCGTCACTGCCTTCGTGACGCTTTCGGCGTTCAGTGCGTCGAGCGTCTGCCAGGTGGCTCCTTCCCCTTTTTCGCTGGTGAGGGGTGTGTTGCGAGTGAACGCCGTGACCTTGTGGTCGCGCGCCAGTGCCTCGGCGACCACCCGGCTGCCGATATTTCCGGTCGCTCCTATTACCCCGATGTGCATGGCTCTCCCCTTGGCTGGGCTGGCTGCAATGGATTCTGAATTCTGGTTGACTATACGGCGTGCAGTTTTGATACGGCAAGAAGTTAAGTGACGCGGTAGAGTTGCCGCGTGACAGCAGGCGAGGCAGTGGGGACCAGTACGGGTGGGCGGCGCGCACGGCTTCGGGCCGAGACCACCGCCGAGATCAAAGAAGTCGCCCTAGGGCTCATGGAGTCCGGCGGGCCCGACGCCATCGCCCTGCGTGCCATCGCCCGCGAAATGGGCATGACCGCCAACGCCATCTACGGCTACTTCGCCACCCGCGACGACCTCGTCACCGCGCTCATCGGCGATGTGTACGCCTCGCTCGCCGACGCGGTGGACTCCGCGCGGGACGCCGTCCCCGGCGAGGACCCGGCAGGCCGCATCCTCGCCTGGGCCTGCGCCTTCCGGGACTGGGCGCTCGCCACCCCCGGTGGTTTCAGGCTCATCTACGGGGCGCCGGTGTCCGGCTACCGCCCGCCCCCCGAGGGTGCGGCGCCCGACGCCGAGCACCGGATCTGCGCCGGACTCACCCGCCTCGCCGCCGACGCCTGGCCGCAGGCCGAACCGCTGCACACGGGCGGCGACTTCCAGTGGTCCGACTTCGATCCGAAGCTGGCGGGCGAGGTGCGCGAGGAGTTCCCCGGGCTCCCGCCCGACGCCGTGGCCGTCGCGCTGCGCATCTGGGGGCGGCTGCACGGCCTGGTCTCACTGGAGATCTATGGCCATCTGCTCAGCCAGACGGTCAACCCGGACAAGCTCTACCGCGAGGAGATCGCGCAGCTGATCCGGTCTCTAGGGCTCATCAACTCAGCTAGTTAGCTGGCTAGTTGGCCAGTTGGCGAATTGGCGAGTTGACTAGTTTCGCGTCGCCTCCGGGTGCAGCCGCACCCACCCCGCCCACGCCGACGTCACCATCTCGCGCACGTCCCGCTTCGCCGACCAGCCGAGTTCTGTGGCGGCGCGGTCCGCCGATGCCACCACTCGCGCCGGGTCGCCGGGGCGGCGGGCTGTCACCGTGGGCGGGCGGTCGTAGCCCGTGACCTCGTTGATCAGCGTGGCCATCTCCTGGACCGAGACGCCCTCGCCCCGGCCGATGTTGAGCGTCAGGTCGGTGCCGCGCGGCGCTGCGGCCAGCTTGCGGGCCGTGGCGACGTGGGCCTCCGCGAGGTCCACCACGTGGATGTAGTCGCGTACGCAGGTGCCGTCCGGCGTGGCGTAGTCCGCGCCGAAGACGCGCGGGGCCTCGCCGGCCGTGAGCTTCTCGAAGACCATCGGGACCAGGTTGTAGACGCCCGTGTCGGCGAGCTCGGGGCTCGCCGCGCCCGCCACGTTGAAGTAGCGAAGGGACGCCGTCGACAGGCCGTGCGCCCGGCCCGTCGCGCGGACCAGCCACTCACCCGCCAGCTTCGTCTCGCCGTACGGACTCATCGGCAGGCAACGCGTCTCCTCCGTCACCAGGTCCACGTCCGGCATTCCGTACACCGCGGCTGAGGAGGAGAGGACGAAGGAAGCCACCCCCGCTTCTGTCACCGCCGACAGCAGGATCCGCAAGCCCTCCACGTTCTCGTGGTAGTAGCGCAGGGGCTGGTCGACCGATTCGCCCACCTGCTTCTTCGCCGCCAGGTGTACGACACCGGTGATGGCGTGCTCCGTCAGCGTGCGGGAGACCAGGTCCGCGTCCAGCGTCGAGCCGGTCACCAGCGGTACGCCCTCCGGGACGCGCTCGGCGATGCCCGTGGACAGGTCGTCGTAGACCACGGCCCGCTCGCCCGCCTCCGTCATGGCGCGGACCACGTGCGCCCCGATGTAGCCGGCACCGCCGGTGATCAGCCAGGTCATCGTCAGGCAGCCTTCCCTAAGCAATCGGGCAATCGGTCACGCAGTAGCAATCGGGCAATCGGTCATGCAGTTTGGCAGAGAACCGCGTACGCGCGGCGTCAGCTGCCCGCCACCCATCTCGCGAGGCGCCTCCGCGTCACCCCCGCCACGCCCCGCATCCCCGGCGCGAGCCGCACCGCCAGGTTTCCCGCCTGCGTGGCGTACGGCTGGGCCAGGAGGAGGCCCCGGCGGCGCGACGGCAGCACCGTGCGCCGCAGCAGGCCAGGGCCCGCCACCGCCCGCGCGGTCGTGTCCCGTGTCGTGCCGTCGCCGAAGTGCAGACGCAGCCGCACGTCCCATACGCCGCCGCCGAGCGAGCCCAGGTCCAGGACGACGTCGGTCAGCCAGGTGGCACCGTCGGGGGAGGGGTGGGAGCGGCGGGAGCGGTTGAACGCCGCCGTGCGGCGCAGTACCGGGCCGTCGCCGCCCCGCGGTGCCAGCTCCACGTCGACCGTCGTCGGGCCCGCGTCCGCCACCCGCCCGTACAGCTCGTGCAGCCGCAGCGTCAGGCGGCTGCTCCCCGCGCGGGGGCGCAGTTCGGCGTCCACTGCCAGGGGGAGCAGGCGGACGGGGCGTACGAGGAGGTGTTCCAGGGTCACCTGCGGGAGGTCCGCGGACCAGGTGGGGGTGGTGCCGTCGGGGGAGAGTGGGTAGGGAGGTGGGAGGCGTGCCGGGCGGGCCGCCACCTCCTGGAGGCGGGGCAGGTCTCGTGGCTCGGGGGACGCCAGGATCACGCGGGCGATGACCCTGCCGGGGGCGGGCGCCGCGTCCAGGTCGGCCGTGTCGAACGTCGCGAGGTACGCGCGCGTGGCCGTCCACCACTCCCGGCGGTACTCCGGGCTCCGCGCGGTCAGCTCCCGCGCGTACATCCGCAGGCTGTGGTCGATGAATTTCGCGCGGGAGGCTTGGGCGAGTCGTTTGCCCGCCGTGCCGGTGACGCTCTGTGCCTCCCGGAGGATCTCGACCGACTGGCGGTGCGCCTCCATGCGGGCCTGCCAGTTGGCGATGCCCGCGCGGTTCAGGGAGATCGAAAGTTTGGCCGCGGTGCGGCGCACGTTCCAGATGTACACGGGGTCCGTGATCAGCGCGATCCGCGGGGCCGCGGCGAGGACGCGGGCCGTGAAGACGAAGTCCTCGTACGTGAAGCGGCCCTCGGGGAAGCGGATCGCGTGGCGGCGCAGGAAGTCGGTGCGGTAGAGCTTGTTGACGCAGAGGGTGTCGTGGACCAGGCGGGTGCGCAGCTCGGGGCGGGCGATGAAGCGGGCCTTCTTGTAGAGCATGGGCTGCCAGGGGCTCTCGCGTCCGGAGGGCAGCTCGCGGCGTATGCAGAGGCCCGTGGCGACCTCGGCGTCGTGCTGGACGGCGGCCTCGAGGAGGGCGTCCACCGCGCCCGGCGGCAGTTCGTCGTCGCTGTCCAGGAACATCACGTACGCGGAGGTCGTGGCCTCGATCCCGTCGTTTCGGGGAGTGCCGCAGCCGCCGCTGTTGGCGGCGCGGCGGATGGGCTTGACGCGGGTGTCGTCCCGCGCGAGCGCCGCGAGCAGCTCGCCGCTGCCGTCCGTCGAGCAGTCGTCGACAGCGATCACCTCGCGGACCGCTGGGCCCTGGGCGAGCGCCGAGCGCACCGCGTCCGCGAGGTGCGCCGCGTCGTTGTAGCCGATCACGACGACGCAGACCTGCGGCGAGAGGGCCGGCGGGGGCGCCAGAGGCAGAGAGAGGTCCACGGGGGGAATTTTACTGGTTGCCGGTAATTATCCGATTAGGACGTCTTTTGCGGGGTTGCGTGGCCTGTGTTCGTGTTCATTCATGTTCATTCATGTTCGTTCTCGCGCCCGTGCCCACGCGCGCCAGGACCTCCCCCGTCCGTGGCCCCCACGCCACCACCACGGCCTCCTCCGGCACCTTCTGGTCGGGCGAGAGCAGCAGCCAGCGCACGTGATAGCGGCGGACGATCGCCTTGCGTTCGGCGCGGGTCGACTCGGGGGAGAGGTAGTCGCGCACCTCCTGGAGGCGGTGGTTGCGGGTGTCCTCGTCCAGCGAGGCGTCCGGCCAGGCGGGGGCGACGAGGTTGGCGTCGTACGCGGGTAGGGAGCGGGTGGGGTAGTAGCCGTTGGTGAGGACGATGTCGCCCGCGCGCAGATGGCTCGTCGCCCAGCCGTAGCCGGGCCAGCGCGGCGGCTGGTCGAAGCCCACCGGGTCCAGGGCGCGCGGCACGACCGCGCCCGCCTGGAGGGTGAAGAAGCCGATGGCCGCTCCGGTGGCCGTGACGCCCGCGAGGGCGGTGCGCCAGAGGCGCCAGGGGCGGGGCGCGGCCAGCTCGACGGCGAGGGCGAACTGGAGCGGGACGAGGGTCAGGCCCAGGATGCGGCCGTAGGTGTAGTGGCCGCTCAGCCAGCCGTACGCGACGACCGCGCAGTCCAGGACGAACATCAGGACCAGGGGGTCGCGGCGGTTCCCGCGGAAGCGCAGGGCGAGTGCGGGCAGGCCGAGCAGCGCGAGCCAGAAGCGCTGCGGCATCTCCGTGTACAGCTGGCGGTGGATCCAATCGACGCTCTCGTCCCCTACGAGGGAGAAGACGGAGTAGTACGGCCAGCTCGCCGCGGTCACCGCCGCCATGACGGCGGTCGCCGCCCACATCCACAGCGGCCGGAACGGGTGCCGTGCCGAGGCCGCGAACGCCACCACCCCGATCACGGCCGCCACGGACGAGATGGGGTGGACGAGCAGGATGACCCCGCAGAGGGCGCCGAGCCCCACGTACGACCAAGGGCGCGGGGTGGCCGTGCGGGCCAGCGACCCCGCCCACCCCCACGCCCAGAACGCCAGGCCGATCGCGAACGTCGACGGGTACGCGAGGTTCCCCGTCATGGACATCAGGCCGAGGTAGCCGCTCCACCACGCCATCCGTGTGCCCCAGAGCACCACCATCGCGAACAGTGCAAGTACCGGAGCCCATTGACGCGGGGTCAGGACTTTGACGAACCGGCCGAGGCCCGTGAGGAGCACAAGGAGGTTCAGCGGTCCCGCCAGCTTCACGACCTCCCAGCCCGCAAGGCCTGTCACACGCGCGAAAGCGCCCTGCGCCACCGCGTACGGCGAGTAGTACGGGCTGCCCGCGCCCGGCAGGTCCGCCATCGGGTGGCGCGGGTGCAGCAGGTTGTCCTTGAGCCGCTCGACGACCGCCGCGTGCTGCCCGAAGTCGCAGCACATCGGCACCCGCCAGAAGGCGAGGGACATGACGATCCAGAAGAGCCCGCCGAACACGACGTACGGGCTCGGGCGCCACCGCTTGCGCCCGTGCAGGGCCGTCGAGCCGTGGACCTGGCGGCGCGTGAGGAGGGCGACGCCCCGCGTGGCCATGGTCATCGCATGAGCCTCTCCGCGACACGGGCGGCGGCCCGCCCGTCGTCCAGATCGCAATAGGCCTCGCGGAACGCCGCGTACGCCTCAGCGTGCCGGGACGTGATGGCGTCCAGATCGCGCAGGGCATCGACCACCTCGCCGGTGGAGGCGAGCAGCGGACCTGGGGCGCTGGTCTCGAAGTCGAGGTAGAAGCCGCGGACGGTGTCGCGGTAGTGCTCCAGGTCGTAGGCGTGGAAGAGCATCGGGCGCCCGGTGTGCGCGAAGTCGAACATCAGGGAGGAGTAGTCCGTCACCAACACGTCGGAGATCAGGAGGAGTTCGGTCGTGCGGGGGTGGGACGACACATCGCGTACGAAGGGTGCGCGGGCTCCGGTCAGGCGGCCCGCCGTCAGGGGGTGCTTGCGTACGAGGAGGACGGTGTCGTCGCCGAGCAAGCTCTCGGCCGCGGCGAAGTCGAGCGCGGGTTCGTAGCGGAAGCGGCCCGGGGAGTAGGCCAGGTGGTCGCGGTACGTCGGCGCGTACAGGACGATCTTCTTGGCGGGGTCGATGCCGAGATCGCGGCGGACGTGTTCGGCGACCTTGCCGCGGTCCTCGGAGAAGAGGATGTCGTTGCGGGGGGAACCTGCCTCCAGAACCTCGCCGTCGTAGGCGAGGGCGCGGCCCAGGTGGGGAGTGGAGAAGCGGTTCGGGGAGACCAGGACGTCCCACTGGCGGGAGAGCTTCGGCAGGTCGTCGAGGTGGCCGTGGTCGGCGTAGAGGGTGTCGGTGAGGTCGGTGCCGATGCGCTTGAGGGGCGCTCCGTTCCAGGTCTGTACGACGGTCTGCCCGTCCCGTCGCTCGAAGAAGCCGGGCAGATGCTCGGCGGTGACGATGCGCCGGCAGCGGGCCAGCGCCTCGTACCAGGCGGCACTGTGCTCCTCCACGCCCTTCGCCCCGGCGGGCACCCGCGTCTGCTGGTCCCGCGTCACCCACAGGTGCTCGACGCCCGCGCCGCGCCGCACCAGTTCCTCGTGGACCGCGCGCGGGGAGTCCCCGTCGAAGTAGAGCACCGCGTCCCGCAGGGGCTGCGTGCGCTGCCGCGGATAGTGCGCGGTACGCAGCCGGTGCCGGCGGTAGGACCCCCGCTCGCCCCGCGCGAGCACGGACCCGGCTTCGATCAGCAGCCGGTCGCCGAACCGCCGGTCGACGGTGAACTCCCGTCCCTCGACGGCCTGGTGGAGGGGGAAGGCGGCGGAGACGGAGGCGAGCAGCCGCACGGGCATACCGTCCTGGGGAGCGCCGTGCGGGGCCGCCGCACCCCCCGACTCCCGCAGAAACGCATACCACCGCCCCTCCCGCAGCACCCCGCCCCCCGGCGCCACCATCGCCCGGAAGCGCCCGGCGGTCCGTTCTGCCGGGATCGTCAGTTCCTCGTCCCTGCCGCTGTGCCGGAGCACGAGTTCCGCCTCGCCCCAGCTCGCGTCGGCGACCGTGCCCTCGACCGTCAGGGTGCCGTCGGGGGACCAGACGACCCGGTCGGCGATCGGCTGCCGGGTCAGCTCGATGACCAGTTGGCCCTGGTCGTTCGCGGAGGCGCACAGCTCGCGGCTGCCCGCGCGCGACGCGTACCGCCCCGGGGGCAGCCCGAGGACCGCCGCCAGGGACTTCAGCTTGCCGTCCGGCAGGACCAGGTTGGCCTGCCAGCGGTCGCCGTGCGGGGGCTCGACCTCCTTGGGGGCCAGGTGCGGGGTCGGCGCGATGTCCTCCAGGTCCGCGAGGCGCACGCGGACGTCGAAGCGGTCGTCGCCCGAGAGCGTCACCGGGTAGTCGAGCTCCGCGGACGAGTGCTTGTGCGTCAGGCGCAAAGCCTTCGGGCGCAGTCGGCTCGGCAGGTGGCCGCTCAGGACCATGTCGTCGCCGTCCTGGTGATGGGCGTCGACCCGTGCCACGTACTCCTGGATCCGGAGGATCAGACGGTTCTTGCTGAAGCCGAGTACCAGGCGGAGCCCGTCGCCGAGTTCGCGTACGACGGACTGCGCGGCCGACCCGTCCAGGGGGCGGACCGCGGCCCGCCGCACCGAACCGTGGCCCGCGACGACCACGCCGAGCAGCCAGTTCCCCGGCCGCCACCGGCCGCCCGTCTTCAGGCGCTCGGGGTCGACGGTCATCTCGAACCCGGAGAGGTCGTAGCAGTGCAGCTGCTGCTGGGAGTTCTCGGTGGCCTGCGGTTCGGCGAGGGTTCGGGTGGGGATTCTCCTCAACTGGGCCTTGCTCTTGGTCGACTTGAGGATCGCCGCCTTGACGGAGTGGCCGGGGCGGGTCGCCTCCAGATTGCGCACGTACGCGTATCCGCTGATCCGCAGCAGCCCGTCGGTGCCCCAACTCGCCTCTTGGACGCGGGAGATGACCGGAAGTTCGCCGCGCCCGAGCCGCGCGAGCTCCTGCGGCACCCGGATGTGGCCGCCCGAGCTGCGCGGATACGCGGCACTGCGCCGCACCACCCCCCGGATCTGGAACGCGCTGCCGTTGCGCTGCTCGAAGGTGAGGAGGTCGATCAGATCGGCGGTGCGTCCTTCGCGTACGAGATGCCACTTCACGCGCAACGACACGGGGAGCCCCGCGATCACCCCCGGATCCGCGCGGCGCAGGAACGCCGACGCGCCCTTCATGAACGCGGCCCGGTACTCGGGCCCGCCCATCGGGAGGCCTTGCAGGAAGTACACGAAGTCGTCGCGGAGGCAGGAGATGTCGTACGTCTTGCGCATCTCGGGATCGTGCTTGGCCAGGAACCCGCTGACGTGCGCGCACGCCGCGATCCGGTCGCGCACGCCCTTGACGTCCGTACGCCGCCGGGTGATCGAACCCTCGCGCACCCGCCAGTAGTAGACGTGGTCGCTGAGCACGTCCACGGAGCCCGCGAGGAAGTGCGCGGGGATCATGACAGGCGTGTCCTCGTACAACTTCCCCTCGGGGAAGGTGAAGCCGTGCCGGTCCCAGAAGGCGCGGCGGAAGACCTTGTTCCAGGCGACGCGGTCGGCGAGCAGCTCCAGGTCACGGCTGATGTGGGTGCGCGAGCGCGGTTCGGTGAGCCATTTGTACTGCCAGGCCTGCTGGCGTCCGCGCTCGTTCAGGCGCCAGACGTTGCCGCTCGCGAAGTCGGACCCCGTGGAGTCCAGGCTCGCGGTCATCCGCTCGTACGCGTCGTGCGGCACGACATCGTCGCTGTCGACGAAGGCCAGGTATTCGGCGGTGGGGGTCGCGTGCCGGACGCCGGTGTTGCGGGCGGCGCTGAGCCCCGCGTTCGGCTGGCGCACATAGACGAAGCGTGGATCCTTCGCGGCGAACTCACGTGCGATCCGCGGGCTGCCGTCCGTCGAGCCGTCGTCGACGAGTACGGCCTCCAGGTCGGCCATGGTCTGCCCGGCGATCGACTCCAGGCACTCCTCCAGGAACTCTTCGACGTTGTAGATGGGCACGACGACGCTGAGACGGGGCTGCACGAAGACCGGCCTTTCGTACGCTCCCAGGCATGGGAGTACAGAGGAGCAATCATGGGAGTGCGGGCGTATTCATCCCCTTTGCCCCCTCTGGTCAATTTCTTTGCCTTCCTTCACCCCAATGAGTGATGCGGGGTCTTCGACAGGCCGTGTCCTGCTGACTACGGTCGGTGCCCATGGTGTCCAAGGTGCCCACGCTGTCCACGCCGCGCTTCTCGGTTGTCGTCCCCGCCCACCGCGTCCAGGGCTACCTGCGGGAGTGCCTGGACTCCGTGCTCGACCAGGGCTTCGGTGATCTGGAGCTGATCGTCGTGGACGACGCGTCCCCCGACGCGTCCGCCGCGATCGCCGTGGAGTGTGCGGAGCGCGACCCGCGCGTGCAACTCGTCCGCCTCCCCGCGCGGTCGGGCCCAGGACCGGCCCGCAACATCGGCGCCGACCGCGCCACCGGCACTTACGTACTCTTCCTCGACGGCGACGACCTGCTCCTGCCGGGCGCCCTGGAGACGATCGCCGAAGCCCTCGACGCGGCGGACGACCCGGACGTACTCCTCTTCGGGCACGACCGCTTCGACTGGTGGGAGAACGTGCGTCCGGGCGGCGACGACCTGACAGGGGACCCGCTCGCCGTCACCGTCGCCGCCTGGAACCGCGTCTTCCGGCTCGGCTACTGGCAGGAGCGGCGCCTCGCGTTCAGCGACGGGGCGTACGAGGACGTGGTGCCGGTGCGGCGCGCGACCCTGACGCCCGGCGCGCGCACCGCCGTCCTCGACAAGGCCTGCGTCCGCTGGCGGGAGCGGCGCGGCGGCAGCTTCGCCAAGTCGCCGGGCCGGGAGCACTTCGCGGTCATCGGGCGGTACGAGGAGCTGCTCGCCGCCGCGGACCCGGCGGACCGGGCACGCCTTGTCCCGCACGCCGCCGCGCATCTGCTCGCCGTGCTCGACGACCCGGGGCGCATCGCGCCGCGCGACCGGCGGGACTTCTTCCGCGGGGCGGCGCGGGTGTACCGGACGTACGCGACCGGGACCCCTGTGGGCGCGGGCGAGAAGGCCCTCGCGGCATCGTCGTTCGCGGCGTACGAAGCCCAACGCAAGCGGGCGTCCCGCCGCGAGGGCATCACCCGTCGCCTCGCCCGGCAGAAGAAGAAGCTCCGCGCCCGCGCCATGCGTCTCTCCTACCGCACCGACCTGCGCCGCCCCCTGGACCCCCGGCTCGCGGTGTACGGCGCGTACTGGAACCGCGGGATCTCCTGCAACCCCGCCGCCATCCACGCAAAGGCCCGCGAACTCGCCCCGCACATCAGGGGCGTGTGGGTGGTCTCCAGCCGCAACAAACACCGGGTGCCCGACGGGGTCGAGTACGTCGTTGAGGGCTCGCGGCGCTACTGGCGGACGATGGCGAGAGCGACGTACCTGATCAACAACTCAAGCTTCCCCGGCGGGTTCACGAAACGCCCCGGCCAGGTCTACCTCCAGACCCACCACGGAACCCCGCTCAAGAAGATGGGCCTCGACCAGCGCCGCTACCCGGCGGGCACGCACGGCATCAGCTTCCAGAAGGTCCTCGACCACACCGACCAGTGGGACCTCAGCCTTTCCGCCAACCCGCACTCCACGGAGATCTGGGAGCGGGTCTACCCCTCGACGTCGTACCAGTCCCTGGAGGCGGGCTACCCCCGCAACGATGTCTACTTCACGGCGGGGAAGGACGAGATCACCGGTATCCGCGAGGAGTTGGGGGTCGCGGACGGCCGGACGGTGCTGTTGTACGCGCCCACGCACCGCGACTACCAGAAGGGCTTCCTGCCCCGGCTCGACCTGGAGCGCTTCGTGCGGGCGCTTGGCGAGGAGTATGTGGTGCTGGTACGCGCCCACTACTTCTACGGCGCCGACGCGGGCCTGCGCGCCCACCCCCAGCTCATCGACGTCACCGGGCACGCGCGCGTGGAGGACCTCTGCCTGGCCGCCGACGCCCTCGTCACGGACTACTCGTCGCTGATGTTCGACTACGCGTGCCTGGACCGCCCGATCGTGACGTATGCCCCGGACTGGCAGGCGTATCGGCTGGCCCGGGGGACTTACTTCGACCTGCTGTCCGGGCGGGCGGGGGAGACGCCGGGGGCGGTGGCGAGGGATGAGGGGGAGCTGGTGGAGGTGTTCCGGGACGGGGGGTGGAACTCGGAGGAGGCGGGGGCGTTGCGGGCCGCCTTCCGGGCGCGGTTCTGTCCGTACGACGATGGGGGGGCTGCTGAGCGGGTGGTGCGGCGGGTGTTTTTGGCGTCGTAGGCGGGACTTCAGCGTTCGGAGGCGTACGTGACGAAGTCGGCCCAGGCGGTTGGGGGGAAGGCGAGTTGGGGGCCCAGGGTGTTCTTTGAGTCGCGGATGTGGATGGTGGTGGGGGTGGTGGCTACTTCGACGCAGTCGTTGGGGTCGCTGCTACTGCTGTAACTGCTCTTGTGCCATTCCAGCGCGATCTCGACGCAGTCTTCGCCGTCGTTGCTGCTGCTGTAGCTGCTCTTGAACCACTCCAGCTCGGACGTGTCCTCGGCGGAGCCCTTGCGGATCATGTCTCTCCCAGCACTTGCTCGATGAAGGCCAGCGACTCCCCTGGTGAGAGAGCCTGAGCCCGGATGATGCCATACCGCAGTTCAAGGATCCTGAGTTGCCTCGGGTCGGAAACTGGACGGCTGGCGAACGCTCCCTCGGAGCGCCCTACGCCAGTACCGTCCCCGAACTTCAGCACCTCGATCAGGCCTGCTGTTCCCGGGTGGTTCCCACATGAGGTCGGCATCACCTGCAGCTCGATGCTCTGCAACTGGCCTACCTCCAACAGGCGTTCCAGTTGTCGACGTAGCACCATCTTGCTGCCAATTGGGCGGCGAAGTGTCACCTCTTCCTGGACAAAGCTGAGCTCTGGCGCAGGCGATCGGTCGAAGATGGACTGCCTGCCCACGCGCGCACTGACCGCCCGCTCCAATTCGTCCTGCGACAGCGTGGGACGCCAAGTCTTGAGCAGTGCTCGTGCGAAGTCCTCGGTCTGCAACAGCCCGTGGATGTTGTGGTTGCTGTACAGCGAAAGCTCAACGGCCCTCTCCTCCAGCTTTGCCAACTCCCTTACGCGCTTTGGATACCGAGCCTTCGTCATCTCCTCCTTCATCGCGGAGATGAACCCCTTCGCCCCCAGTACCTGATCCGCCTTGTCCAGGTACTCAGGACGAGGAATTCGAGCCCCCCGCTCAACCTTCCGAACCAGATCCTCGCCGTAGCCGATCGCCTCGGCGAACTCCGCGACACGGAGCCCCGCAGCCTCCCGCCACCGTTTCTGCTGATGCCCGAGCGCCTCCACGACGGAGGCGATCTCGTCTTCGGGTTCGACGTCCCAGCCGGGCTCGTCCGTACGTTCCGTACCGTCACCATCCACGCTCATGCGTGCCACCTCCGACGTACCGTGATTGCTCAACGGGCAGGCGTACCCGGCCGTCACTCCGGACAGCCGGGACAGGCCGGGACAGAGAGTGGACAGTCACCGTACGCACGGGAGTCATCGCTGTTCAGAGTAGGCAGGCCCGGCCACGCTGAGTGACGTGAACCCAGAAATCACTCAAACCCCGCTCCCGGTAGGGCACTTCACGATCCTGCTGTCGGCCACGCCGAGGGGCGCGCGGCTCGGCCGAAGACTGGCCGTGCAGCAACTGACGGACTGGGGGTGGCGCACGCAGCTCCCCGCAGCGGAACACGTCATCGCCGAGCTGGCGAACAACGCGGCGACGCATGGCCGCGTACCCGGCAGGAGTTTCCGTCTGGAGCTGACGCTGACGGACGTGGGTACGCTGCGGATCGAGGTGACGGACACGCGAGGGGCGGCGGCCATGCCACCGGTGGCCCAATTCCCATCGCCAGAAGCCGAGTCGGGCCGAGGACTGCTCCTGGTGGAGGCCCTGTCGGCCCGCTGGGGAACGGAGCTGGGTCCATCCCCCCACAAGACGGTCTGGGCGGAACTCGACCGGTGTTAGAGAACGCGGTGGCGTGGGGTGGTGGCCGGGGCCGCCCGGCGCTCGGGAGTGTGGCGGTTCCGGCGGCCCAGTAAAGGGCGCTCCCTTCGGTCGCGTCGGCTGCGCCGATTGCGCTGCGCTCCACCCTTGACTGCCCCGCCTCCACCGCAGGAGCTTTTGTTGGCCGGGCGGCCAGGAGGGGGGCGTATGGGGACGGTGGATGGGCTCGTCGGTCTCCTGCCATCTGCGGACCAGTTCTTCTGGTGCGAGCGTCACGCGGTGAGGGGGTGCCGCCTGACAGACGGGGACGCCCCGGTGGCGGTGACGGGTCTCCGGCCGGGTGCGGACCAGTTCTTCCGGGGCTCGGTTACGGGGTGCGGCTGGGTAGGGGGCGGGGGCTTCGCGGGGCCGGTGGCGTGGGGTGGTGGCCGGGGCCGCCCGGCGCTCGGGAGTGTGGCGGTTCCGGCGGCCCAGTAAAGGGCGCTCCGCTGCGCTACGCGTCGGCTGCGCCGATTGCGCTGCGC
>NZ_JBICXM010000024.1:0-56661 GCF_043200235.1 Streptomyces sp. NPDC048441 | reverse complement strand
CCGCGCCCCCCGGCGCGCCCCCGGGGGGCGGCCCCCCCCGCGGGGGGGGGGGGGGGGGGCGCCCCCCCGGGGGCGGGGGGGGGGGGGGGGGGGGGGGGGGGGGGGGCCCCCCCCCCCCCCCCCCCCCGCGTCATGCCACTGCCACCGCTTCCCACAGCAGCTGCACCGGATGCCACGCGTTCCGCTCGGTCCCGTGGAAGATTTGGAAGATCTGCTGGCGGCAGGACACACCCGTGGCGACCACGACGGTGTCGGCGTCCGCCGCCTCGATCGCGGGGAACAGCCGGTCTTCGCCGACCGTCATCGACACGTCGTAGTGCTCGGACTCGAAGCCGAATGAACCCGCCATCCCGCAGCACCCGGCGTCCAGTTCGGACACCGAAACCCCTGGGATACGGCCAAGGAGCGCGACGGTCGCCGCCGTAGCGACCTCCGCCTTCTGATGGCAGTGACCGTGGTAAAGGAGCTTGCGTCCGGCGAGCCACGAGTCGTCGCGCAGCCGACCATCGACTACCTGGGCAAGCAGGTCGCTTCCATCCAGGCACCCCTCGTAGGCGCCCTGCTGATCTGCCTCATCGGCGCCCTGGTCTCCGCCTTCGCATCGACCACCGGAATGCTCGGAGCGCTGATCCCACTGGCCGTGCCCTTCCTGCTCGGCGGCGAGGTCGGAGCCGTCGGCCTCATCACGGCGCTCGCCATCTCCGCGTCCGTGGTGGACGCGTCGCCCTTCTCCACCAGTGGCGCGCTGGTCACCGCCAACACCCCGGAAGATCAACGCGACTTCGTGTTCCGCCGCCTCATGGCCTGGGGGCTCGGCATCAGTCTGGCCGGTCCCCTCGTCACCTGGGGCCTGTTCGTCGTGCCGAGCTCACTGTGACGGGCGTCAGGGAGTCGGGATGCCGCCGGGCCGGGCCGGACGCCCGAAACGGACCGGAACACCCGGCGAATACAGCACGCTCACCGGGTCACCGACCGGCTGGGGGAGCCCCGCGGCCGCGATCAGGTCCTCGTCGCACTCGATCAGATCGGCACGGTACAGCGGCCAGCGCGGATGCGCGTTCGGCAGGAACATCTGCCGTCCGAAGAACGTGTTGTGCATACCCCACCGAGCCGTCAGGAAGTGCTCGAAATCGTCGGGCTCCTCGACCCGCTCACCCACCCGGACGACGATGCGGCTGGCCACGCCCCGCGGGCCCGGCCAGCGTCTGGCACTCGTATACGTCACTGTGTCGCCGCTGCCGCTGTCGTCGCTGTGCCGGATGCTCATGCGCGACCACTGGTACGGCAGCCGGAAGGCGCCGCGCGCGACCGCGACCGGTATCAGGCGCGAGGCGTCGAGGGAGCGGAAGACGACACCGCGGCGACCGTGGGCGTCCACCGAGTAGAGGCGGACGTTGGTCTCGGGAAACGTACCCAGATAGGGGATGCCGGGGAGGCGGAACCAGCCGACCCGGTGCATACGGAACGCGACGAGGCCCACATAGGTCGCCCCGTCGTGAAGGTCGGGAACCGTCCCCGCCGGAAGGAGCGGCGCCACGTCCGCGGGATCGACCGCCCAGTGCAGGAAGGCGAGGTCCAGCCACGACTGCGTGAGCAGCGGATTCTCGGCGGACGTGGGCGGATCGGCGCTTATGGGTTCCGGGACGGACGGCGTGAGGACCACGGAATCAGGATCGCAGGACCCTTGGCCGGGCCGGGCATGGGGGTACGACGGGCGCAGGGCATGGCTGAGCCCCCGGTCACTGACAGGGTCAGCGATCGAGGGCTCAGGTCCGGGCGAGGTCAGGAACGCGGTCGGCGGTCCTGCTCCTGCTCGGCTCGCTCCGCGTTCTTCTCCTTGATGCGTACCGCTTCCTTGCGGACATCGGCCTGGGTGGCGCGTTCCTTCTGCAGCCACTCGGGGTTGTCCGTCTTCAGCGCGTCGATCTGCTCCGTGGTGAGGGCCTCGGTGACCCCGCCGCGCGCGAGACCGGCGATGGAGACGCCGAGCTTCGCCGCGACCACAGGCCGGGGGTGCGGGCCGGTGCGTCGAAGCTCCTGCAGCCACTCGGGCGGCTCGGTCTGAAGGGCGTTCAGCTCGGTGCGCGAGACGACACCCTCCTGGAACTCGGCGGGGGTGGCCTCGAGGTACACACCCAGCTTCTTCGCCGCGGTCGCGGGCTTCATGGTCTGGGCGGTCTGGTGCGACGTCATGGTCCCCAGGGTATCGAGCATGTGAGCTACCGCTGACCACGACCGGTAACCTGGCGAAGTGACAGACTCGCAAGAAACCCCTTCGTTCAGACTCGCGTACGTTCCGGGGGTGACCCCCACCAAATGGGTGCGGATCTGGAACGAACGGCGGCCGGACGTACCGCTGACCCTCGTCGCGGTGTCCCCGGGCGGAGCTTTCGGGCTGCTGCGGGGCGGCGACGCCGACGCGGGATTCGTACGCCTCCCGGTCGACCGTACGGACCTCAGTGCGATCCCCCTCTACACCGAGACGACGGTGGTCGTGGTCCCCAAGGACCACGCGGTAGCGGCGGTCGACGAGGTGTCCGCCGATGACCTGTCCGACGAGATCGTGCTGCATCCCCTCGACGACACCCTCGACTGGGAGAGCCTGCCGGGGTGCCCCGCGAACGAGCGCCCCGAGACGACGGAGGACGCCATCGAACTGGTCGCGGCGGGAGTGGGCGTCCTCGCCGTCCCCCAGTCGCTCGCCCGTCTGCACCACCGCAAGGACCTTACGTACCGGCCGCTCTCAGGAGCCCCCGAGTCGCGCGTCGCGCTGTCGTGGCCGGAGGACGCGACCACCGACCTGGTGGAGGACTTCATCGGCATCGTCCGAGGCCGCACCGTCAACAGCTCGCGAGGCCGCGCCCAGACTCCGGCGCAGACCCCGGCCTCGGACCAGCCGAAGCGCAAGCGCCCCGACGCGGGCGGCGGCGCACGGCGTAAACCGGCAGCCGGAGGAAAGCCGACCGGGAAGACCGGGAAGACCGGGAAGACCGCGAAAACCGGGAAGCCCGGCAAGAGCGCGCGGAGCGGTTCCGGCGGCGCCTCGAAGGGCGGCGGCAAGAAGGGCAAGCCCCGCCGTCGGCCGTAGCCACACGACCCTGCCCGCCGTCACACTGAGTAATGCTTGAGCAGGCGTGTTCAGTCTCTCCGACCTACGGTTGGCGAGGCAGGAGACCCCAGCTGAAACAAGGGAGTGACCATGGGTAACGACGGCGGCATGGACAAGCTCAAAGGCAAGGCCAAGGAGATGGCAGGAAAGGCCACCGGCAACGACCGTCGCGAGGCCGAGGGCAAGACGGACCAGGCCAAGGGCGAGGCCAAGAGCGCGATGGACTCCGCTCGCGACAAGGCCGAGGGCATGAAGGACTCCATGAAGGACTCCATGAAGCGCGACGGCTCCTGACGTTCGGCTCTCCAACGCCCCCGCCTGGTGCGGGGGCGTTTGTGCGTCACCTATGGGGCAGGCCGTGCCTTTGCGGACGGGAGGGAGTTGACCCCGATATGAAGAAGCGAAGCGTACTTGCCGTTGCCTCTCTGGCCGCCGGAGCCGTCATCGCCGTGATCAGTCCGCCCCAGGGAGCGGACACGGCGGAAACGAGGGAACCTGCCCAATCCGTGGGGATGCTGAGCGATTCCGGCGACGTCGACCCGCAGGTCGACAGTACGGTGCGGACGCCTGACACCGGCTTCGGTGTAAGCACCCCTGATGTCTCCGGTGACCGGACGCTCTGAGGTGACGGCGACGGTGACGGCGATGACTTGGAGGACCCGAATGCCCCGTACGCGACAAGCCCGGAAGAGAGCGGCCAGGCTCGCCGCAGTGCTGACACTGAGTCTGCTGACCATCCCGATGCTGGGCGGCACCGCCGCAGCCGGTGGTACGTGCTTCGCCACCCACGCCGATGCTCCGATCTACGCCGGGGACAACCCGTGGACGGAGATTGTCGGCTATCTCGATCCCGGCATCCCGGTGAACGGCACCCGCCAGGGCGCGGACGCCCTGTGGCAGGTCTCGGGCACCGACAACCACCAGCAGCTCGGCTTCATGAGGCCCGCCGACCTCACCTGCGACGGCGGCTGAGCGCGGCCGCATTTTCCGTCGACACCGGTGTGTGGATCTTCGGATCGAGAGCCGCTGTCGGGGCGTCAGTCGGCGAAGACCTGGGAGTCGTCGGCGAACGCCTTGAACTCCAGGGCGTTGCCCGCCGGGTCGTGGAGGAACATCGTCCACTGCTCCCCGGTTTCGCCTTCGAAGCGGACGTAGGGCTCTATGGCGAAGGCGGTGCCCGCGTCGCGGAGCCGGTGGGCGAGTTGGTGGAAGGCGGGGACGGCCAGGATCAGCCCGAAGTGCGGTACGGGAACGTCGTGGCCGTCGACCGGATTGTGGATGCGCCGGGGGCGGTCCGGCGCGAGATGGGTGACGAACTGGTGGCCATGGAGGTTCCAGTCCACCCAGGTGTCGGCGCTGCGGCCTTGTTCCAGGCCCAGGACTTCACCGTAGAAGTGCCGGGCGGCAGCCAGGTCGTCGACCGGCATGGCCAGGTGGAAGCGGGGGATCGACGAGTTGAGAACCGTCACGAGGGTCTCCTTCATCGGCGCGTGCTGTGTCGTCCTACGGTGACCGCCGCCTCAAGGGCTGGTCGTCGCTCCTGAGTTGGTCGCGCTGCAGCTGGTGGGCGAGTGTGCGGCGTACGGAGGGGGATGCCGGGGCGGGGGTGCTGATGGCGGCCTTGGCGGGGATGTCGAGAGCGCGGCCGATCTCGTCGTAGGCGCCCTGGTAGTCGGCGGGCAACTGGGTCCGGTGGAGCCTCAGGTCCTCTTCGAGGAGGCGTCGCAACGCGTCGACGTGCTCGGGTGCGAAGCGTTTCTTCCCCCGGGCGAGGGCGTGCACGTACCGAGTGCAGTGGGCGGTGTCGTCGAGGCGCTCGGAGACTTCCTCGGCCAGGCCCCACAGGCGTCCTTCGAGCCAAGGCGTGTCGTACTGGTGCAGGGAGAGCCCCATAGGGGGCTGCTGGTGCTGGTCGTCCGATCTGTACTTCGTCACCTGCTTCGACACGGCGGGCTGACTCATGTCGGTGAGCCTGGCGATTCTCTCCTGGGTCCAGCCGAAACCGACGAACAGTTTGATCATTTCGGCGCGCAGCTTGCGCATCTCGTCGCCCGCGCGGATGACGTCGTTCATGCCGGCGAGCATTCGCGCGGCCTGTTCCTCGGTCAGCGTCTCGGGGCTGCGGGGCATGCTCTCCTCATCAGCCATAACGCGGTTATATCTCGGAGCGGCCCGCCACCGCAACCAGTCCAAGGCGTGCCATAACCAAGTTGTATAACCTGGTTGTAAAGAAGGGTGGTGGCTGGCAAGATCCCCGCCATGCCTACCTTCTCCGCTCCTGACGGAACCCGGCTCGCCTACCGCACCCACGGTGCAGGCGACCCGCTCATCTGCATTCCCGGCGGCCCCGCGGACTCCGCCTACCTCGGCGACCTGGGCGGCCTTTCCGCGCATCGCCGGATGATCGTTCTGGACCTTCGCGGCACCGGCCGCTCCGCGCTGCCCGACGACACGTCCTCCTACCGCTGCGATCGACTTGTCGACGATGTCGAAGCCCTGCGCCACCACCTCGGACTCTCGCGCATGGACCTGCTCGCCCACTCCGCCGGCGCGAACATCGCGACGCAGTACGCGGCCCGACACCCCGGCAACATCGGCAGACTCGTCCTGATCACTCCCAGCACACGGTCAGTCGGCGTCGACATCACCGGACAGATGCGAAACGAGCTCGCCCAGCTACGAAGGGACGAGCAGTGGTTCCCGGCGGCGTCCGCCGCGCTGGAGGAGATCGCCCAGGGCACGGGCGGTGACTGGGAGGCCATCGCTCCCTTCTTCTACGGCCGATGGGACGCCGAGGCGCGTCGCCACCACGCGGCCGGGCAGCCGGACAACCAGGAAGCGGTCGCTCTCTTCGCGGCCGAAGGCGCCTTCACCCCGGACTCCACGCGTGCCGGGCTCGCCGCCTTCAAGGCCCCGGTGCTGCTGCTCGCGGGGGAGTGGGACCTGAACAGCCCTCCGCGAGCGTTGGCCGAGGTGGCGGGCCTGCTCCCTGCTGCCGCACTCGACGTGCAGCCGGGGGCAGGCCACTATCCCTGGCTCGACGACGCCGACCGGTTCGTGGCGAGCGTCGCCGCGTTCCTGGCGGAGGCGTAAGGAAGCTCAGCGCACCAGGCAGGGCCGCTTGTTGTCGAACTGCCAGTCCGGGATGAGGTAGCGCATCCCGGCCGCGTCGTCGCGCGCTCCCAGGGACTTCTGCCGGTACAGGTCGTGGGCCGCGAGAAGGCGGTCCATGTCGAGCTCGACACCCAGGCCGGGGGAGTCGGGGATCGCGATCTCCCCTCCGACGATGCGGGGCGGGTCGGTGGTGAGGCGTTCCAGGCCTTCCTGCCAGATCCAGTGCGTGTCCAGGGCGTTGTAGTCGCCGGGGGCCGCGGCCCCGCAGTGGGCGACCATGGCCAGGGAGATGTCGAAGTGGTTGTTGGAGTGGCAACCCCAGGTGAGACCCATCGCATTGCAGAGCTGCGCCACCCGTACGGAACCCTGCATGGTCCAGAAGTGCGGGTCGGCGAGGGGGATGGAGACCGACTGGAGGGCCAGGGCGTGGGTCAGCTGCCGCCAGTCGGTGGCGACCATGTTGGTGGCGGTCGGCAGCCCCGTGGCGCGGCGGAACTCGGCCAGGATCTCGCGGCCCGAGTAGCCTCCTTCCGCCCCGCAGGGGTCCTCGGCGTAGGCGAGCGTGTCGGTCAGGGGCGTGCACAGCTCGATCGCCTCGCGCAGGGACCACGCACCGTTGGGGTCGAGGGTGATGCGGGCCTGGGGGAAACGCTCCTTCAGCGCCCGTACGGCCGCGACTTCCTCGGCGCCCTCCAGGACACCGCCCTTGAGCTTGAAGTCCCGGAATCCGTAACGGTCGTACGCGGCTTCGGCCTGCCGGACGATCGCCTCGGGGGACAAGGCCTCTTCGTGCCGAATACGGTGCCAGTCGACAGGGGAGTCGGGTTCGCGGGCGTACTCCAGATCGGTGCGGTCGGGGTCACCGACGTAGAAGAGGTAGCCGAGTACGCGGACGGAGTCGCGTTGCTTGCCGTCGCCGAGCAGGGCCGCGACAGGAACGTCGAGATGCTGTCCCAGGAGGTCGAGCAGCGCCGATTCGACGGCGGTGACGGCGTGGACGGCGGTGCGCAGGTCGAAGGTCTGGGCGCCTCGGCCGCCCGCGTCGCGGTCGGCGAAACGGTCGCCGATCTCGCGCAGGACCCGCTTGTAGTCACCGACTCGGGCGCCGACGACGAGGGACTCGGCATCGCGCAGGGTCTGGGTGATCTTCTCGCCGCCCGGTACTTCGCCAACACCTGTACGGCCTTCGGAGTCCTGGATGACCACGATGTTGCGGGTGAAGTAGGGGCTGTGCGCGCCGGAGAGGTTCAGCTCCATGCAGTCCCGGCCTGCGACCGGGTAGACGGTGAACGCGGTGACGGTCGGCTGCCGTTTCATGATCACAGGTTCCTCAGATAGGGGAGGGCGGTAGGGAGGGGAAGGCGAGTGCTTCAGAGGCTGAGGACGTCCAGGGCCCATTCGACCGCGAGTACGCCGCCGAGGCCGAGGAGTGCGAGCACCGTCGTATACGTGGTGCGGACCTTGATCGCCTCGATGACCGAGAGGTTGAAGTACTCCTTGAACAGCCAGAATCCGGGGTCGTTGACGTGGGAGAACGCGATCGAGCCGCAGGACACGGCGAGCACCAGGATCTCGGGGTGGACGCCGCTGCCCGCCAGGAGGGGGAGCACCACACCTGAGGCAGTGACGACGGCGACCGTGGCGGAGCCGAGGGCGATGCGGAGGATGACCGCGATGAGCCAGGCGAGGATCAGCGGTGAGATGGTCCAGCCGTGGGTGACGTCCTTGATGTAGTCGGAGATGCCGCCTTCGACGAGTACGTTCTTGAAGGCGCCGCCCGCTCCGATCACCAGCAGGATCATCGCCATGGCCTGGGCCGCCGATGCGCAGGAGGCGCTGACGTCGGACAGGCTGCGGCCGATGCGCGGTCCGAACGCCCAGATCGCCAGGAGAAGCGTCAGCATCAGCGCGATCGGTGCCGAGCCGATGAAGGCGATGAAGTGGAGGAACGGGCTCTCTCCGGAGGTGACCATCTCGGTCACCGAAGCACCGGCGATCAGTACGACGGGGAAGAGGGTCACGGTGAGGGCCCAGCCCATGCCGGGCAGCTCCGCGTCGGCGAACTCGCGCTCGCTGACCAGGCCTTTGGGGATGGAGGGGTGCATCGCCTTGATGAACGGAAGACGCGGCCACACCAGGGCGATCAGCGCACCGGCCGGGATCGCGATGAACAGGCCGTAGAGCAGCGTCAGGCCGACGGATGCGTGGAATGTCGCGGCCACGGCGGTGGGGCCCGGGTGCGGCGGCAGGAAGCTGTGCATCGTGGAGAGGGTGATGGACATCGGGAGGCCGATCCACAGGAGGTTCGCCCCTGTGACGCGTACGAGGGTGAACGCGATCGGCACAATGATGATGAAGGCGACCTCGTAGAACATGGTGACGCCGATCAGCATGGACGTGACCACCATCGCCACCTGGACCCACCGTGGTCCGAAGGCGTCCAGCATCTTGTTGGCTATGCGCTGTGCGGCACCGGAGTCCCCCATGACGCGGCCGACCATGGCACCGAGCCCGATGGTCAGCATCGTGTCGCCGATCTGGTCGCCGATGCCTCCCGAGAGGACGTCCGGGATCGTCGCCACCGGAATCCCCTGTACCAGGGCGACACCGACCGCCACGAGCAGAAGAGCGGCGAAACCGTTCAGTTTCAGCCTGGTCATGAGGAACAAAAGGATCAAGACGCTGATCCCGACTACGACGAGCGGCATTTCAGTTCCCCTTTGAACTGTGGATCAAGTCGTCGGCGGACTCCGCCGGATCAAGCAGGGGGGACTCCGGGGCGAAGGCCCCTGGCGGCCGGTCAGACGGTGCGACGCAGGTCTGCGACCAGGTCAAGACCGGTGTGCAGCACCTTCTCGAGTACGGCGATGTCGGCCGGTCCGGGGTCGGTGAGGGGCGCGCGCACCGGTCCTACCGGCAGACCGCGCAGCCGGGCGGCGGCCTTGACCAGCGAGACGGCATAACCGGGCACGCGGTCGCGCAACTCGACCAGTGGGACGTAGAACTCCCGGAGCCAGGTGTCCACCGCCGCGTCGTCCCGCTCCCGCAGAGCGGTGAAGAAGGCGTGGGCGATCTCGGGGGCGAAGGCATGGACGGCCGATGAGTAGGCCGGGACGCCGACCGTGGCGTAGGCGCGGGCCTGGATCTCCGCGGTGGAGGCACCGTTGAAGAAGAGGAAGCCGTCGGGGGCGGCGAGCGTGAGGCGCTGAAGCCGGTCGAGGTCGCTGTGCCCGTCCTTGAGGCCGATGACGGTGGGGATCTCGGCGATCCGGCGCAGGGCGGCGGCGTCGAAAGTGACCTGGCCGCGCTGGTACGCGATGAGAGGCAGCCGGGTGCCGGCGGCGATCCGGCGCACCTGTTCCACCAGGCCGTCCTGCGGCGCCTCCACCAAGTAGTGGGGCATCACCAACAGGGCGTCCGCGCCCGCCTCTTCCGCGATCCGGGCGAACCGCACCGCCTGGGCCCAGCCGTACCCCACGCCCGCCACCACCGGCAGACGGCCGTCGGCGACCTCGACCGCGACGCCGACGACCGCGCGATACTCCTCCTCGTCGAGCGAGAAGAACTCGCCGGTGCCGCACGCGGGGAACACCGCGCCAGGCTCCGCCGCCAACTGCGCTGTCATATATGCCCGGTAGGACTCCAGGTCGAGGCTGCCGTCGCTCCGCAGACTCGTGAGCGGGAAGGACAGCACTCCACGTGCCATGCCCTCACGCAGCCGCTGGGCGATGTCCTCGGCCCTCGGCCTCGTACTGAACTTGTTCATGAATCTCATCTCTATATGCAGATGGCGTCCACGTATGAGAATGGAGGCTAGATTGATGAACCACCGGGGTCAATGGACAAAGTGCCGCGGATCTACGATGGGCCCATGGCGGAGAGCGGAAAGGACCGCGGGACCGGCTCGGGCGTCCGCGGGGTGAAGTCGGCGCTCCGCACAGTGGCGTTGCTGGAGCTGCTCGCGGCGCGTGGCGACCGGCCTGCCCGCCTGGACGAGCTCGCCGAAGAGTTGGATGTGCCGCGCAGCAGCATGTATCAACTGCTGCAGACGCTCGTCGACTGCGGCTGGGTGCGCGGCGACACCACCGGATCGCTCTACGGCATCGGTATTCGCACACTGCTCACGGGTACGAGCTACCTCGACAGTGACGTGAGCGTACGTACGGTCCGCCCGTACCTCGACGAGGCGTCCGATGCCCTCGGCGAGACGATCCACCTGGCACGGCTCGACGGCCCGCACGTCGTCTACCTCGCGACCCGCGAATCCCACGAGTACGCGCGCACCATCAGCCGGGTCGGCCGCCGCGTTCCCGCGCACGCCGGGGCCCTGGGCAAGGCGCTGCTCGCTGAGCGCCCGGACGCTGAACTTCCGCTACCGGACGGCCCGTTGGCCGCCTTCACGCCGAACACGCACACTGATGTCGCCGCGCTGCTAGCCGATCTCGAGGGGGTTCGTGAGCGCGGCTACGCCATCGACCGCGAGGAGACGGTGACCGGCCTCGCGGGCTTCGGCTTCGCCCTGCGGCATGAGGCACCGGCCACCGACGCCATCAGCTGCTCGGTTCCCGTGGCCAGGCTCACCGAAGAACACCAGGGCCGCGTCGTGTCCGTCATGCGGGAGATCCAGGCGAAGATCGAGACGCTTCTGTCACGCGCTTCGGGTGCGCCCGACTGGCGTTGACGGCGAGAACTCTTCCAGTTCCGCCGCGAACAGCAGGGCGGGGTCGAAACCCATGCCGGTGAAGTGTCCCGCGAGTTCCAGGGACAGGACGCCGTGCAGCCGGGTCCAGAAGGTCAGGGCACTGCGGAGGGTGGCGGGCGGGGCGGGATGGTCGCCTGCCCACTGTCGGTGGTCCTCGAGGTGCGCGTCGAGCGGCGTCACCGCGCTGTCCGGGGGCGTCACGGGGCAGGCGTCGAGCAAGGTCGCCATGATCTGCTGCGCGATGGCGGTGATGTCGTCGGGTGCGTGATAGCCGGGGACGGGCGTGCCGTAGATGAGGAAGTACCGCTGCGGATCATCCAGGGCCCAGCCCCGCAGGGCGTGCGCCAGCGTGGTCAGGTCCGGGCCTGGCGCGGAGCTTGCGCCGGCCTTGGACGCGTCGGAGGCCTCGGAAGCCTGGCGAAAAGTGTCGGCGAGGCTGCGGTAGGCATCCTTGATGAGCCCGGTGATCAGCTCGTCGCGGCCGGCGTAGTACCGGTAGAGGGCGGGCCCGCTCAGGCCCATCCGCTTGGCGATGGCATTGAGCGACAGTGCGGAGGCTCCGGCGGTGGCGATCTGCTCCCAGGCGTGGTCCTTGATCTCCGTGCGCACCTGGGCGCGGTAGCGCTCGCGCGGGGTGGTCGCGCCGGACTCCGCCATGGCGTGCCTCTTTCGAATCTTGTCAGCTACAGACTCAAGGTATAGTTAGAAGCTATCACGCAGCTCTTTGCGTTGCCTATTCGCGAGCATGAGGGCTTCATTAGGGCTTCTAACTAACGGCAAGACCATTAAGTATCGAGCTGGCGCTGTGTCATCGGTGGCCCAGCACATTGACCACCTTGCCGTTGGGGTCGCGGACGAAGAACCGGCGTACGCCCCACTCCTCGTCCTGCAAGGGGTGCACGATCTCCGCGCCGCTCGCTCGCATCACCGCGTAGGCCGCGTCCACGTCGTCCACCTCGACGCTCATGTCGGGCATGACTCGGCCGATGGAAATGAGCAACTCCTGACGACAGCATGACGGATGGGCGGAAGAACGGAAGGGCGGAAGGCGACGGGATGAGACGGGATGGCCGAGGTGTGAGTCAGGTGGTGGCCAGCACGAGGTCCTCCCCGGTCGACGGGCGGAGGCCGTCCGCCCGATGCGCGAAGTAGCGTTCGGCCAGTGCGGATCCCGATACGTGCTCGGCCTCCTTGAACCCCGCGTCACGAGCCAGTGCCACCATCTCCTGCGGCGTGTAGAAGCTGATGAACGGTGTTCCGGCTGCTTCCGCCTGTGGCTTGGTGGCCTCGAGTGCGGGACGGTCGGCGTCATCGAGGAGTTCTGCCGGAAGCATGAACGTCATGGCGAGCGTCGAGCCGGAAGCGAGCCCGGCGAGCCGCCGCAGGGTCGCCGTGGTGGCGTCTTTGGTGAGGTACATGGTGACGCCGGTGCAGACGACGACCGCGGGCCGGTCGGGATCGAAACCGGCGTCGGTCAGCTGCTTCCACCAGTCCCCGCCCGCCTCGAAGTCGACGGGCACCAGGCGCAGCCAGTCGGGGACGCCGTAGCCGAGCTCGATCAGCCGTCGGCGTTTCCAGGCCTGGGTGTCCGGCTGGTCGATCTCGAACACCCGCAGGTGGGAGGCGAACTCGGGCCTGCGCTGGGCGAAGGTGTCAAGTCCTGCCCCCAGGAGGACGTACTGGGCGACCCCGTGGCCGACCTGCTCGGCAACCAGATCCTCGACGAAACGAGCACGGGCGACAATGGCCGCCCGGAACCCGCTGGTGGTGCGGGGTTCCATGTCCGGGCGTCTCCGCCATCCCTCGCCAGGGGCCGCGAGCAGCAGGCCGATCTCGTCCTCGATCACGTGCGGCGGCGGGTCGGCCTGCACATGCAGTGCCCGCCAGAGGGCGACCCGCACCGCGGTGCTGTCCGGCACCTCGTTCCGCTCGCGGTTCTGCTCGTCCGCCACGATGTCCCCTCTCCTCACGGTCAGTTCTTGCTCGGAGCCTAGGGCCTGGCAGGCCCCCGTCGGGGCCATGAACACGGACACGGACACCGGCACGGACAGAGTCAGGGCGGGGGTCGCACCAGAGCCCTGACCGGTAGGCGAAGGCGACCAGTTGGTCGCGGGCGCGGGCACCGACCACCGGGCCCATGCGTTTGATCGTGTGCAGGCCGACGATGCGGTCGGTGACGGTCAGCGTGGGGAGGCGGGCGCAGAGCGCGGTCTCGCGGCGCTGGATGTCGGCGATGTCGTGCACCCAGAGAGTGGCGAGCACATTGGCGGTGCCGGTGACCCCCGCCACCAGCCGGCATTCGGAGAGTGCGGCGAGAGTTCGGTGGACGGCGCCCAGGTCGCGGGCCGGGGCCTGGGCGAGCAGGGTGACCGGGACCGGGTGGCCTGCCAGCGGGGCGGCGAGGTCGCAGCGGAAGGTGAGCACCCCCGAGTCCGTGAGGCGGCTCAGCCTGCGGCGGACGGTGGCGGAGCTGGTGCCGGTACGGTCGGCAAGATCGGTCAGAGCGAGGCGGCCGTCGTGGACCAACGCGTCGAGCAGGGAGCGGTCGACGGCGTCGAGACCGAGCGTGCGGACCTGATCGGCCACCGCGGAGGCGGAGTTGCCCAGGGCGGACAGCTGGGCGGGGTCCAGGGAGCGAAGCCGCCATCGGCTCCCCTCGACGTACAGCGAAGTGGCGATGAGGTACTGGACCGAGGTGATGCCGGGCAGCCGGTCCAGCGTCTCGGTCACGAAGCGACCGAGCGAGGCGAGGTCGGGGACAAGGACGTCGAGGAACAGGTCGGCGCTGCCGGGTGCGGTCACCTCGATGGTGGCGGCCTCCGGGAGCGCGCTGAGCGCGTCGGTCAGCCGGGACCGCGCTCCGGTTCGCCAGCAACTGCCGCCCGGCGCGCTGGTACACGGCATCGTCACGGAGGGCGGCCAGGCCGTGAACGTCATCCCGGCCCGCGCCCGCGCCCGTTACGAAGTCCGGGCCCCTTCCATGGAGTTGCTGTCCGACGTACGCGCGAGGGTGCGGGCCTGCTTCGAAGCAGGCGCCCTGGCCAGCGGCGCCGAACTCGAACTGAGCCGCCACGGGCAGGACTTCGCCGAGCTGCGCCAGGACCCGTACATGACGGAGGCGTACGTCGAGGCTGCCCGCACCCTTGGCCGTACGGTGACGTCCCGGCAGGGCGAGACCCTGGCCTCCACGGACATGGGCAACGTCTCGCGCCTGCTGCGGCGTGGCTCAGACGTCGCAGGCAGCACCTGATCGGTCATACTGACGCGCGGTATCCAACAGAAGGAGTGCGTGCGGCGTATGGCGTTCGGAGTTGGCTCAAGGCAGCCGGACAAGGACCAGTCCCGTTCGCAGGACGTCCTGTCCGGCGACCACCGCTCCGCGCACCTCCTCGCCGAGAACCTGCACTGCGTGCTCGGCGACCGGCTGGTGCTGCGCGATGTCTCGCTGAAGGTGTCCCGGGGCGAGCGGGTGGGCTTGATCGGCGAGAACGGCCGCGGCAAGTCGACGCTGCTGCGCGCCCTCGCCGGTGAACTGCCGCCGCAGCGCGGTGAGGTCGTGCGCGCGGTCGCGGGCCAGGTGGGGTTCCTGCCGCAGCAGCCTGACTTCCCGGCCGGTACGACGATCGAGGATGTGCTCGCGCGGGCGACCGCGGAGTTCGGCGAACTGGCCGAACGGATGCGTGCGGCCGAGGAGTTGATGTCGTCCGGCAAGGATGACGGCCACGATCTGAGCGAGGTGCTCGGCGAGTACGGTCGTCTCCAGGACGAGTTCGCCCGACGCGGCGGCTGGGAACTCGACGCCCGCGTCGGCGAGGTGCTCACGGTCTTCGGCCTCGGCGGTGTGGACCGGCTCCGGCCCACGCAGACGCTGTCCGGTGGTGAGCTGTCCCGCCTGGCACTCGCCGCGCTGGTCCTCACCGAACCCGCCGGGCTGCTGCTCGACGAGCCGACGAATC
The DNA here is from genome assembly GCF_043200235.1 of Streptomyces sp. NPDC048441. Taxonomy (NCBI): domain Bacteria; kingdom Bacillati; phylum Actinomycetota; class Actinomycetes; order Kitasatosporales; family Streptomycetaceae; genus Streptomyces; species Streptomyces sp. NPDC048441. The sequence continues at coordinate 41,780 of NZ_JBICXM010000024.1, read as the reverse complement.
ACCTGGACGACCGTGCGGTGGACTGGCTCGTCCAGTGGCTGACCCGGTATCAGGGACCTTGCCTCATCGCGTCGCACGATCGTGCGCTCCTCGACACCGCAGTCACCGCCATCGTCGATCTGGACGGCTCCCGCGGCTCCACCGTGCGTTACGGCGGCGGCTACCGCGACTATCTCGACGCACGCGCCGCGGCGCAAGCACGTTGGTGGCAGCAGTACCGCGACTGGCGCCAGGACCTCGCGGAGACCCGGCGGCGGATCGACAAGGCCGGTAGCTCCGGCCGCATCTTCAGCGGGATGCAGGACAGCGACAAGATGTCGTACAACCTCGCCGGTGGCGCTGCCCAGGCCGCCGCCGCCCGCGCCACTCGCGCGGCCCGGCAGCACCTGGGGCGGCTGCTCGACGAGGAAGTACTGCGCCCGCCCGAGCCGCTGGCCTTCCAGCCGCCGGAGAGCGCGGAGCTGCCCGACGGTGTGCTGATCAGGGCCGAGGGCCTGGTCGTTGGCGACGTGGTGCGCGGCGTGGACCTGGAACTCTCTCCCGGCTCGCTTTATGTGATCACCGGGCCGAACGGCGCGGGCAAGTCCACGCTGCTGTCCGTACTGGCGGGCAGACGGGAGCCTGACGCGGGTGTCGTCGTACGCGAACCGGGGCTACGCATCGGCTATCTGCCGCAGGAGAGTCACTTCTCCGAGGAGCGGCGCGGCGTCCTCGACGCCTTCGCCGCGCACCGCGCGGCCTACGTGGACGACGCGGCGAGGGAACTGACCAGGTTCGGCCTGTTCGGCACGGCGGAATTCAATGTGCCGGTGAACCGCCTTTCGGTAGGCCAGCTGCGACGACTCGAGCTCGCGATGCTCTTCTCGCAGCGCCCCCACCTGCTGCTGCTCGACGAGCCGAGCAACCATCTCAGCCTGAGCCTGGTCGAGCAGTTGCAGGAGGCGGTGGAGCGTTTCACCGGCCCGGTCGTGATGGTTACCCACGACCGCGCGCTGCGCGAACACCATCGGGACGGACTGCTGGAGCTGGCCGACGGGCAGCTGCTCAAGCCGGCCTGACCCCACAACCTCGGCACAACTTCGGCGCGCCCTCAGGAGTGTGGAACATGGTGACGGGGGAACGGTGCAGGCGGTTGTCGGGTATGACGGGCGGGTGCTGCTGATCGATCGGAAACGCCGACCCGAAGCGCCCGGCCGACGCCGGCGCGAGCGCCTGCTCCGCCCGCTCGGCAGCAGGTCGGAGGCGCGCCGGGCCATGGGACCGGCCGACGCGGCAGGGGCGTCCGCCTGTGACGCCGCACCTTTCCCGTGCCTGGCCGCCCTTGCCGGGGCCGGCTGCTCGGGCAGCACGGAGGGCGGCCGGCGGGCGGAGCCGATCAGCAGCGACCAGGACAGGTCGGTCAAATGTACGAATGTTCCGTCGCGGCCCGCTTGCCGCGCTTCGGTCGGCGGCGCTAGACCGAGGGAGCGGTAGGCGTGCAGGATCGCGACGGTCGCCCGGTGTCGCGTCTGCCGGGCGTCGTCCCGCGACGCAGGCGTCTCCAGCAGTTCCGCGAGCTCACGCAAGGCCGTGGCCACGGCGAATCGCTGTGGACGGTCCGGGTGCACGAGCCACCCCGAGACGCCGAGCAGCCAGGCGACCACGGCTCCAGCCCCGGCCACCACGACCACCGCGTCCAGCGCGAGAACGCGAGCGCGGCGCGGGTAGGGCAGGTTGCGCCCGAAGGTGGTGGTGAACGAGCCCAGCATGGAGACTGAGCCGCCGCACCGATAACGGGACGCCGCCGACCCTGCCAGGGCACGACAGAGAACGGGCGGCGCGAAAAGGGCATGTCCCGGTATATGTCACCTGAGTCCGGCGGTCCCTGATCAGCGGAGCGGGCGGCCCTTCACCAGGCTGACCAGCGGTGAAAGGACTACCGTCATGGTCTGTGAGTACCTTGTTGCCCCGTTCCGCCGTTCCGCGGCTGGGTGCCGCGGTGGTCGTCGGAGCGGTGGCTGGCGCAGTCGTGGGAGTGGTGAGCGACATCCTGCTGGGGGTTCTCGCCGGTATCGCCGCGACAGAACTCGCCTTCGTCGTGGCGGGCTGGATGGTGCTGTGGCCGATGGACGCCACAGCCACCCGCGCCAATGCCCGCCGTGAAGACTTCCGGCCCGTCACCGAGGAACTCGTGGTCGTCGCCGCCGCCTTGAGCGGACTGGTCGCCATCGTGCTGCTGCTTCTGCTCGGCGATTCCGATTCCGGCCACGTGGCGGCCGCGGCCGCGCTCGGCGGCGTATTCATGTCCTGGGCAGCGCTCCATCTGATGTATGCGGCCCGATATGCGTTCCTGTACTACACGGCTGCGGGAGGGATCGACTTCAACTCCGATGACCCGCCGGCGTACCGGGACTTCCTCTACTTCAGTTACAACCTCGGCATGACCTACCAGGTGTCCGACACGGATGTCTCGAGTTCGACGATCCGCTCGGTGGTCCTACGGCACTCGGTGCTGTCCTACGTCTTCGGCACCAGCATCCTCGCCACGACCATCAACCTCGTCACCGGAATCGTCACCGGCTGATCCGGGCAGGCCGGCAACGAGCGGAGGAGTCGGTCCCTCAGCCGAGCGCGTCATTGTCGGCGCCAAGGACAAGCACCCTTTCGCGGGGCAAGACGCTTTTCCCGTCTTCATTTCGCTCCACTTGCAGAGCAGTGGACATCGCGATTCAGTGGGACAGATCCCCTCGGCTCCAGGAGTTTCCATGTCGATGTCTTTCGGTTCAGGGTTCGGTTCCGCTGACCCGTTCAGTGAAATGCTGAACCGGTTCTTCGGAATGTCGCCGGCATCATCACCGCCGGCCGTCCAGCGAGTTCCCATCGGACGGCTCCTGACGGAGTCATCGCAGGAACTCCTCAATCTGGCCGCACAACGAGCGGTCAAGGACGGAACCTCCGACCTCGACACGGAACACCTGCTGTGGGCCTCCACCCAGGTCGACCCCGCGCGAAAGCTGCTTTCCCAGGTTGGCGTGAACCCCGACAAGCTGGCATCGGAGGTCGCCGATGTCCTTCCGCAGGAGTCCGGTGAGCCGTCCGCGGAACCGGGACTCACACCGGCGGCCAAGCGCACTCTGGCAACCGCCTACGCCCACTCGCAGGCGGCCGGAGTCTCGTACATCGGACCCGAGCACATTCTCAGTGCGCTGCTTGACGACGCCGACTCCGGCGCCACTCGACTGCTGCGCGCGGAGGGCCTTGACCCGGACCGGCTGTCGGGCCTCGCGGACCAGGCGGCTCGTACGGACGGACTGCCGGCCGACGGCAAGAAGGAGAAGCCTGCCACGACCTTGGACGAGTTCGGGCGGGACCTGACGGAAGAGGCGAAGGCCGGAAAGCTCGACCCGGTGGTCGGGCGGGCCGAGGAGATCGAGCAGACCGTCGAGATCCTCTCCCGGCGCTCCAAGAACAACCCCGTACTCATCGGCGAGCCCGGCGTCGGCAAGACCGCCATCGTCGAGGGCCTGGCGCAGCGGATCGTGGCGGGCGAAGTCCCGGAGACGCTGAAGGACAAGAGGGTCGTTTCGCTCGACATGTCCGGCATGGTGGCCGGCGCTCAGTACCGCGGTCAGTTCGAGGAGCGGCTGAAGAAGGTCATCGAGGAAGTCCAGGCGGCCGGCGGCAACATCATCCTGTTCATCGACGAGCTCCACACCGTCGTGGGCGCGGGGGCGACCGGCGAGGGGGCGATGGACGCGGGCAACATGCTCAAGCCCGCTCTCGCGCGCGGTGAGCTCCACGTCGTCGGCGCGACGACCATCGACGAGTACCGCAAGCACATCGAGAAGGACGCCGCACTCGAGCGCCGCTTCCAGCCCGTGCTGATCCCGGAGCCGACCGTCGAGCAGACCGTGCAGATCCTGGAGGGGCTGCGGGACACGTACGAAGCCCATCACCAGGTCCGCTTCGCCGACGGCGCCCTGGCGGCTGCCGCGGAACTGTCCGACCGGTACATCAGCGACCGGTTCCTGCCCGACAAGGCGATCGACCTGATCGACCAGGCAGGTGCCCGCGTCCGCCTGCGCAGCGCGAGCCGTTCCACCGAGGTCATCGGCCGCGAGGACCGCATGGCCACACTGCGCCGCGAGCAGGCCCATGCCGTGGCCAGTGAGGACTTCGAGAAGGCCTCGGACTTCAAGAGGCAGATCGCCGAGCTCGAGGGCGAGATCGCGGGCATCGAGGAGCGGCGCGAGGGCGTCGTCTCCGTCACGGCGGCCGACATCGCCGACGTCGTCTCCCGCCGTACGGGCATCCCTGTCTCCCAACTCACCGCCAGCGAGAAGGAGAAGCTCCTCAGGCTCGAGGAGGAGATGCACGACAGGATCGTGGGCCAGGACGAAGCGGTCACCGCCGTCTCGGAGGCCGTGCGCCGCAACCGGGCGGGCATGGGCGACCCGAACCGGCCCGTCGGCTCGTTCCTCTTCCTGGGCCCCACCGGTGTCGGCAAGACCGAACTCGCCAAGACACTCGCCGAGTTGCTGTTCGGCGACGACGATCACATGACCCGCTTCGACATGAGTGAGTTCCAGGAGAAGCACACCGTCGCCCGGCTCGTCGGTGCCCCTCCCGGATACGTCGGCTACGAAGAGGCCGGCCAGCTCACGGAGAAGGTTCGCCGGCAGCCCTACAGCGTGGTGCTGTTCGACGAGGTGGAAAAGGCGCACCCCGATGTCTTCAACACACTGCTGCAGATCCTTGACGACGGACGACTCACGGACGGTCAGGGCCGCACGGTCGATTTCCGGCACTGTGTCGTCATCATGACGTCGAACATCGGCGCCCACCGGATTCTCGACCACAAGGGCGACGTGTCCGAGATCAGGGACGAGCTGATGGAGGAACTGCGGGCACGATTCCTGCCCGAATTCCTCAACCGCATCGACGACATCATTATCTTCCACAGCCTCACCGAAGAAGACCTGTCGCAGATCGTCGACCATCTCCTGAACCAGAGCGAGCATCGGGTGCACGCACAGGGCATGAAGCTGGAAGTCACCGAAGCGGCCAAGAAACTTCTCGTCGCCCACGGTCACCAGCCGGAATTCGGCGCCCGTCCGTTGCGGCGCACGATTCAGACCGAACTCGACAACCGAATTGCCTCACTATTGCTGGGCGGTGAGGTCGATCCGGGAGACACCATCGTCGCCGACGTGGTGAACGACACCCTCCACTGCACTGTACGCAAGGACGGTGCCGCGGAGCCCCCGGCCACCGAGGCGGATGAGACCACCGGCGCCAATCGGTAAGCACACCCGGGCGCATACGTGCCCGGGGCGTTCCATCAAGGAGGACACATGTCGGGTCACCACAAGCCCAACCGCGAAGTCGAAGGCAACCCGGACACGGACCACAGCCGAGGAATGCCCCTGCGACCCGATGAGGAACAGCTCGAGCGTCGTACGCGGGAAGACGAGCGAGAGGCGGGAATTCCCGTGGAGAACCGGGAGAGTTCCGAGGCGCAGTACGAGGAGGCGCAGTCCGAGGTCGACCGCGAAGTCGACCAGGGCGAGATGGCGACGGGCAAGAAGACCCGTGCGCAGCGTGAGGCCTTTCCGCCGAGTGACTACGAAAACTGATGGGAAGCCACCCGCACGCATCGGTGGGCCGTTTGACCTCGAGCTCCGGACCTCCTTGCAGGGAGGCCGCGGCAAGTGGACACACGGCCTCCCTTGCGCTTGTCGTCGACCGAACCGCCCCCATCCAGCCGCACGGCAGCGCACGGGAGCAGTGATGACCGGAGATCCCCAACCGATCAGCGCCACCGCACGCAGCGCGCTCGAGAAGGAACTCGCCGACCTGCGCTCCGAACGGAACGCGGATGCCGCGACGCTTCAGGACACCGCCGAAACGGGCGACCGCGCCGACCAGGCCGACGAGTTGCGGCGCCTGGCTGTGATCGGACGCCTCGACGACCGCATCACCGAGATCACCCTACGGCTCCGCCAGGCCGATGACGCGGGTCCGCCCTCGACCGACGAGGTTGGCATGGGCAGCTCTGTCACCGTGCGGTTCTCGGACGGCACGATGGGGACCGTCCAGATCGACGAGGTCGCGGAGCCGCTGGACCCGACGATGGTCACGTACGACAGCCCCATCGGCCGCGCGCTGCTCGGCCACCGCGCGGGCGACAGCGTCAGCTATGACGCCCCCGACGGGGAGGCGACGGTGACGATCGTGTCGCTGGGCGAGACCGGCGGTTCTGGAGCTCTGGGCCGGGATGTCGGAAGCGGCCAGTAGCCTCAGGCAGCATGGGTCTCGAGATCGATGTAGTGGTGAGTTACCCGGTCAACGATGAGGTGGAGCGGGTGCTCGGGTTGGCCGAGACGGTCGATGAGCCCGTCACTGTCACGTTCCTGTGGGAGGGGCGTGCAGAGGCCGAACGCACGGTGCTGGTGCCCGCGGCCACGCGGGTAGTTGACCCTTCAGTGTCCGATCGTGAAGCACCGGCCGCGCAGACGGCGAGAGTTCACTGGGGGAGCGGATCCCCCGGGAGGCGTTCCAGGACGGCGGCGACATCGGTGTGCCGGGCGGTCTCCGTGAGGGCGCGGGCCATGACCGACACCGGCTCCCGCGCGGTGACGACAAGGCCCATCGGCACCGTCCGGTCGGGCTCGACCATCGGTACGGCCCGCATACCGTGCGGGACGCCGAAGACATGCAGCCAGGTGTGCGGCACGATGCTGGCCCACTGGCCCGTGCGGACATGGGCGAACAGGGCGGCCACCGAATCGGTCTCGACCTGGGGCGAGGGCTGCAAGCCCGCCTCGGCGAACAACTCGTCGAGGACCTGGCGCCCTTGCATGGCCCCGGTCAGCAGGCACAGTGGCAGCCGGGATGCCTCCGCCCAGGTCGCCGCCGTCCGCTGAGCGAGGCCGTCGGCGACATTGGTCAGCAGCACATACCGCTCCTGATACAGCGGAACCGACTGGAAGGTGTCCGGGAGTGCCTTGTGCAGATAGGTAACCCCGGCGTCGACCTCGAAATTCTGCAGCTGCCGGAGAATGTCTTCCGACTGAAGGTCCGCTATCACTTCCACGGTGACCAGCGGGTGCGCCGCGCAGAAGGGGGCTGTCAGCAGTGAGACGGCACCGGACGCGGTCGGGACCGCGCCGATACGCAGCCTGCCGCTCAGACCGGTGCGCAGGGCGCCGACCTCGTCCTTGAGCGCGTCGCGGTCGGCCAGGATCCGCTGTGCCCGTACGACGATGCGTTCACCCTCGGGCGTGAGCCCTTCGTACTTCCGGCCGCGGCGGACCAGCGGTACGTCCAGCTCTTCCTCCAGTTTCCGGATGGCCTCCGACAGGGCGGGCTGGGAGACGTAGCAGGCCTGGGCGGCACGGGCGAAATGACGCTCCCGGGAGAGGGCCACCAGGTATTCGAGTTGGCGAAAGAGCACGTCAAGGGTTTACCGGAAGGAGAGTTGGAATGCCAGTTTGGGCGGGCAGGCCGTCGCTGATGCCGCCCGCTCGCTCACTCGCCACACGGTGGGCGGCTCCCCTCAGGCGACGGGCAGCGGTTGCAGGCGCTCGGTGCCGGTGTAGACGTTCATCGAGGCGCCGCGCAGGAAGCCGACCAGGGTCAGACCGTTCTCGTCGGCGAGGTCGGCGGCGAGCGAGGACGGGGCGGAAACGGCCGCCAGCATGGGAATTCCGGCCATCAGGGCCTTCTGCACCAGCTCGAAGGAGGCCCGGCCGCTCACCATCAGGACCGTCCCGCGCAACGGCAGCAGCCCCGACCGCAGGGCGTGGCCGACGACCTTGTCCACAGCGTTGTGCCGGCCGACGTCCTCGCGCAGGCACAGCATTTCGCCGTCGGCCGTGAAGAGACCGGCGGCGTGCAGACCACCGGTGCTGTCGAACACCCGCTGGGCGGCCCGCAGCCGTTCGGGGAGGGCCGCAAGATCCTTCGCTCCGACGCGCAGCGGGTCATCAGCGACGGACCACGCCGCCGAGGTGCGCACCGCGTCCAGGCTGGCCTTGCCGCACAGACCGCACGAGGACGTGGTGTAGAAGTTCCGCTCCAATGACGCGTCGGGAGCGGCCACTCCGGGGGCAAGACCGACATCCACGACGTTGTAGGTATTGCCGCCGTCGGCGGTCGCGCCCGCGCAGTAGCGGATCCCCGCCACTTCGTCGGCGGCGTGCAGCACGCCCTCACTCACCAGGAATCCGGCCGCGAGGTCGAAGTCGTCACCAGGCGTACGCATGGTCACGGTGAGCGCGCGCCCGCCGACCCTGATCTCCATCGGCTCCTCGGCGGCCAGGGTGTCGGGCCGGTGTGAGGTCACCCCGTCGCGAATGCGCAGCACCCGACGGCGAGCGGTCACGCGTCCCATGATGTTTCTCCTCTTCTCGGAGCTGTACTCCGACGGTATGACTGCGGCAGAGCGGCGGTGTTCCCACGCACTCAGGGCAGGCCCGCTGAAGACCGGTGCGTATCCCGGCACTTGGTTGGCCGCGAGCGGGGGCAGAACGACGTACGCCACGGTCGCGGCGCCGCAGACCGCGGGGGTGGACGAGGCAGGGCACCACCATCGGCGGCGGCGGACAGGGCCAGCGCGGGCCGGACCACGCGCCGCCTCCCGAACCGGTCGGCAGCCGCGCCGCCGGGCAGCAGACCGTGGTGAACGCGGCTCAGTGCGGGGTGCGGGCGGGGTCCAGGCGCACCACGACCGCCTTGGAGGTGGGGCAGTTGCTGAAGTCGGCGACGCTGTCCAGCGGGACCAGGACGTTGGTCTCGGGGTAGTAGGCCGCGGCGGAGCCCCGGCTTGCGGGGTAGGAGACGGCCCGGAAGTCTTCCGCGCGGCGTTCCTTCCCGTCGTGCCAGATGCTCACCAGGTCCACCATGTCGCCGTCGGCGACCCCCAACTCCGCCAGGTCGGCGGGGTTGACGAGCACGACCCGGCGGGCGTTGTGGATACCGCGGTAGCGGTCGTTGGGGGCGTACCAGACGGTGTTCCACTGGTCGTGCGAGCGCAGCGTCTGCAGCAGCAGATGCCCCTTGGGGACGTGCGGCATCGTGAACTCGTTGCAGGTGAAGACGGCCTTGCCGCTGGGCGTGGGGTAGCTGCCCTGGTTCACCGGGTTGGCCAGATGGAAACCGCCGGGCTCGGACACCCGGGCGTTGAAGTCCTCAAAGCCCGGTATGACACGCGAGATCCGGTCGCGGATGGTGTCGTAGTCCGCCTCGAAATCCTCCCAGGGCAGCGGCGGCGTCGCCCCCAGGGTCCGGCGCGCCAACCGGCTGATGATGGCCACCTCGCTGAGCAGCTGCGGGGAGGCCGGCGGCAGCTTCCCGCGGGAGGCGTGCACATCGCTCATCGAGTCCTCGACGGTGATGAACTGTTCGACGCCGTTCTGTACGTCCTTGTCGCTGCGCCCCAGCGTCGGCAGGATCAGCGCGGTGTCACCGCACACCGTGTGCGACCGGTTGAGCTTGGTGGAGATGTGCGCGGTGAGCCGGCACTTGCGCATCGCTTCCTCGGTGACCGCGCTGTCGGGGCTGGCGCGTACGAAGTTCCCGGCGACGCCGAGGAAGACCTTGGCACGGTCCTCGTACATGGCGCGGATGCCGTTCACCGCGTCCAGGCCGTGCCGCGCGGGCGGGGTGAAGCCGAACTCGCCCTCCAGAGCGTCCAGGAACTCCTTCGGCATCTGCTCCCAGACACCCATGGTGCGGTCGCCCTGGACGTTGCTGTGGCCGCGGACCGGGCACACACCCGCGCCGGGCTTGCCGATGTTGCCGCGCAGCATCAGGAAGTTGATGACTTCCCGGATGGAGGGAACCCCGTGCTTCTGCTGGGTCAGCCCCATCGCCCAGCACACGATGATCTTCTTGGCGCCCAGGACCCGGTCGAAGACCTGGCCGATCTCGTCGCGGGACAGCCCTGTCGCCTCGTGGACGTGATCCCAGGAGACCTTCCGCGTGTGCTCGGCGAACGAGGCGAAGCCGGTGGAATAGGTGTCGATGTACCGGTGGTCGAGGACAGTGTCCGGGGCGGCGTCCTCGGCTTCGAGCAGCATCCGGTTCAGAGCCTGGAACAGGGCCAGGTCGCCGCCGGCGCGGATGTGCAGGAACTGGTCGGCGATCGCTGTGCCCTTGCCGATCACACCGCGCGGCACCTGCGGGTTCTTGAAGCGCATCAGCCCTGCCTCGGGCAGCGTGTTGACCGCGACGACCTGGCCACCGTTGCGCTTGGTCTGCTCGAGCGCCGAGAGCATCCGCGGATGGTTGGTGCCCGGGTTCTGCCCCACGACGAAGATCAGGTCGGAGTAGTGGATGTCGTCGAGAGAGACGCTGCCCTTGCCGGTGCCCAGCGTTTCCTTCATCGCGAATCCGCTGGACTCGTGACACATGTTGGAGCAGTCCGGCAGGTTGTTGGTGCCGTAGGCGCGAGCGAACAACTGGAGGAGGAAGGCTGCCTCGTTGTTCAGCCGCCCCGAGACGTAGAAGAGGGCCTCGTCGGGGGAGGCCAGCGCCTTGAGCTCCTGGGCGAGCAGGCCGAACGCCTCGTTCCAGTCGATCGGCTCGTAGTGGGTCGCGCCGGGCCGCTTGACCATCGGTTCGGTCAGCCGTCCCTGCTGGTTGAGCCAGTAGTCGGACTTGCCGTCGAGCTCGGCGATGGAGTGCTCGCGGAAGAAGTCCCGGGTGACACGCCGTGAGGTGGCCTCGTCGGTGATGTGCTTGGCGCCGTTCTCGCAGTACTCGTTCAGGTGGCGCTTGCCCGCCGCGGGCTCGGGCCAGGCACATCCCGGGCAGTCGATACCCTTGGCCTGGTTGATGTTCAGGAGAGTCAGAGCCGTGCGCCGCACCGATGTCTGCTCCAGTGAGTACTGCAGCGCGTGAGTCACCGCGGGGACACCGGCCGCCCAGGTCTTGGGCGGGGTGACCGACAGTTCGTCGCTGGGGTCCTCGATGCTGCTCATGATCTGGTCTGCCTCTTTCTGCGATGCGCCTGTCGACGAGCCAGGGCGATGCGCCGAATATTCTCCTGCGTTGTGTGCGGCTATCCGAATTCAGCTGAACATTCGACGCCCGCTGCGGAAGCAGCCTCCGCCCGGCCAGGGGGAATGTCAAAGAGGCCTTTTCGATGACGTGATAGGTGCCGCTTATTGCTCAGCCACTCCCCGTCCGCCGGTCGGTGACCGTCCGGTTGCGGGAATCCATCTTTGACTTCCCCGAAGAATTCTCGGACAACGATCGGTGAGTAAATAGTTCGATTCCGCAGATCAATCGCAGATCAATCGGGGATCAAGAGGCTGAAGCTTTGGCGCGGCGGCGCACCCTCACCGATGACGAGGTCGTGCGCCTGGTCTGTATCGGTGCCCAGTGCCTGGGGATCAGAGAGGTCGGGGTGACCGGTGGTGAGCTGCTGCTGCCTGGCTGCCGTACGCAGAATCGGCCACCTGTCGTGATCAAGTGGCGGGATTGATGGTGACCTTGACGTGCTTCATGATCGGCTGGTCGCTCTGGGTGCTGTAGTCGATCAGCGCGCACAGGACGTTCATCTCGGGCATGTAGCCGGCCGCGCAGCCGCGGGGGATGTCGTAGGGGATGGCGAGGTAGCCGTTGAGATGGCGCGTGCTGCCGTCCTTGGCGGTGCTGGTGATGTCGACGGGGTCGAACTCGTCGATCCCGCGTTCGCGCATGTCGGCCGCGTTCATGAAGACGAGGGTGCGCAGGTTCTTGATGCCGCGGTACCGGTCGTTGTCGGAGTAGATGGTGGTGTTCCACTGGTCGTGGGATCGCATCGTGCCGAGCGCCAGGGTGCCGGGGGCGGGCACGACGTCGGGCAGGGGGGCCGAGGAGAACTCGGCCGCTCCGGACGGGGTGAGGAAGACCAGTTCGCGGGCGGGCTGCTTGATACGGAAGCCGAGGGGCAGGCGCACCCGGCGGTTGAAGTCCTCGAAGCCTTCGAGGGCCTGGGCCATGGTGTCGCGGATGCGGTCGTAGTCCTCGATGTACGACTCCCAGGGGGTGTCGCTGGAGGGCAGTGCGGCGCGGGCCAGGCCGGCGACGATCGCGGGCTCGGACAGCAGGTGCGACGATGCGGGGCGCTTCATGCCGACCGACAGGTGCACCATGCTCATCGAGTCCTCGACGGATGTGCTCTGGATGCCGCCCTGCTGATGGTCCTTCTCGGTACGGCCCAGGCACGGCAGGATGAGCGCCTGGCGTCCGTGCACGATGTGACTGCGGTTCAGCTTGGTGCTGACCTGGACGGTGAGTTCGCAGTTGCTCAGCGCCTGGTAGGTGTACGGGGTGTCGGGCGCTGCCAGGGCGAAGTTGCCGCCCATCCCGACGAACACCTTCACATCGCCGCGGTTCATCGCCTGGATGGTGCCGATGGTGTCCAGGCCGTGCGCGCGGGGCGGGTCGATCTTGCAGACCTCGGCGAGGCGGTCCAGGAATTCCGGGGACGGGCGGTGGTCGATGCCGCAGGTGCGGTTGCCCTGGACGTTGCTGTGTCCGCGGACGGGGGAGGGGCCCGCTCCTTCCCGGCCCAGATTGCCGCGCAGCAGAAGGAGGTTGACGATTTCCCGGACGGTGTCGACACCGTGCTCGTGCTGGGTGACGCCCAGGCACCAGCTCACGATGCTGCGGTCGGCATCGCGATAGACACGCGCCATCTTGAGGATGTCGTCACGGCCAACCCCGGACTGGAGCTCGATCTCCTCCCAGGGCGTGGCCTGGCAGAGGTCCCGGTACTCCTCGAAGCCCGAGGTGTGGCGGCTGATGAACTCCGGGTCCAGCGCCTTGGGATCGGTCTTGGACTGCTCCAGGATCGCCTTCGCCACACCGCGCATCAGGGCCATGTCGCCGCCGATGCGGGGCTGCACGTTCAGCGTGCTCGTCCTGGTCGTCTTGAACAGGGCCATGTCCATGATGTCGTGCGGGACGATGGTGCGGGTGGCGGCTGCCTCGACCAGGGGGTTGATGTGCACGATCTGGGCGCCGCGGTGGTAGGCCTCGGCGAGCGCGGTGAGCATCCGGGGTGCGTTGGAGGCCACGTTGACGCCCATGATGAACAGCGCGTCGGTGGCCTCCCAGTCCTTGAGGTCGACGGTGCCCTTGCCGGTGCCCAGTGCCGCCTGCAGTGCGCGGCCGCTGGCCTCGTGGCACATGTTGGAGCAGTCGGGCAGGTTGTTGGTGCCCAGTTCACGGGCCATCAGCTGGTAGAGGAAAGTCGCTTCGTTGCCGAGTCGGCCGGAGGTGTAGAAGGAGGCCTGGTTCGGACTGTCGAGGCCGCGCAGCGCGCGGCCGACCGTCGCGAAGGCGTCCTTCCAGCTGATGGGTACGTAGTGGTCCGACTCGGGGTCGTACCGCATCGGCTCGGTGAGCCGGCCCTGGTCCTCCAGGGCGAAGTCGCTCCACTTGGACAGCTCGCTCACCGAGTGTCCGGCGAAGAACGTCCGGTCGACGCGCTTGCGGGTCATCTCCCAGGTGACGTGCTTGATCCCGTTCTCGCAGATGTCGAGTTTGAGGCCCTTGGTGTCGTCCGGCCACGCGCATCCCGGACAGTCGAAGCCCGACTTCTCGTGGTTCATCTTCATGATGGCCCGGGGGCCGTCCACCAGCTCACGCTCGCGCAGCAAGAACCGGGTCACGCTCTTGGCGGCACCCCATCCGGCGGCGGGGTGGTGGTAAGGGTGGAACTCCGGCTCAGCCTCTGGCGTGGGACCCACTCTGTGCTCCAGCTGTCCCTGGTCCTCATTCGACGGGCTCAAGACCTTCACCCTTCCGCGACGCGAACGTGCGCTGCGATGGACAACGCTCTGGTCAGGCTAGATCTGGCGATCACGCCCTGCCACCCGATCCTCACAGCCCGCAGCCGGGTGGCGGCGTACTCCATCGTGGCACTCGCCGGTGGATCGGCCAGGTCGGTGGTGCGATTCCGTGTCTTCGCCATGGTCTCCTGAACGCGTTTGACTGGAATGCCCCCGATCGCACGAGGAGCAGAGGCGCCCCATGAGTCTGAGCATCCGCAACCAGCTCCCCGGCACCGTCACCTCCGTCAAGGAGGGTGCGGTCATGGCCATCGTGAAGCTCGAGCTGGTGGAGGGCCAGGAAATGACGGCGGCGGTCACGGCGGACGCGGTCAAGGAGCTCGGCATCGCGACCGGCAGCCAGGTCCGCGCCCTGGTGAAATCCACCGAGGTCGCGCTGGCCACCGGCCCCGTGTCCGGGCTGAGCATCCGCAACCGACTGCGGGGGACCGTCACGGGGATCACCGCGGGCGGCGCGATGGCGGGTGTCAGGGTAGCCGTCGACGGCGCCGAACTGACCTCGGCCATCACCGCAGAGTCGGCCGCGGAACTGGGTCTGGCGACCGGTTCTCAGGTGGTCGCGCTGATCAAGTCGACCGAGGTCTCACTGGAAGCCCCGTGACCAGCGGGGTGAGGCCTCGCGGTGCGATGAATCAGTGGCATGACGGGACGTGCTGGACGCTGGTCCGCTTGCGGAAGACCCAGTACGTCCTGCTCTGGTAGCGCAGCACGATCGGCATGAACACCACGGCGACGACGGTCATGACCCTTAAGGTGCAATGCGCGAACGAGTCGTGGGAGACCGCCAGCGACCAGCGACCAGCGGGCATCGAGGGCCGAGGGCATGACGTTGGGGGAACGGCGACAGGAACAGCATCGCCACCAAGGCCGCGATAGTCGCGCCCGCCTGGACGAAGCCCGGCTCGCCTGCCCTGACACCGCCTCAGCCTGCGACTTCGCTCGGGTCTTCGCCGAACTCGTCCGCAACCGCTGCGGCCACCTTCTCCTCGACCGGATCCGCCGGGCCGAGCAAGACGGCCCGAAACCCATCCGGGGCGTCTCCCTGTCGTGGTAATCCGCACCTCGCCCCCGTCCTCCTGGTAGCAGAGCTGATCACTCAGTTGCACGGTCCGCCCAGCCGTGCAGGCGCATTGCCATGGGCAGAGCGGCACAGGCGAAGCCGCCGTGCGGGCGCGCATGGCCTTCAAGGATGCCGAGGGAGCCGTCCCGCCCGTGCAGCCGAGGGATTGACCCAGGCCGCATGGCGGCCTGCCCGGTAAGAGCGGCCCCGTTTCCCGGAGGCGTCCGATATCGATGACCAGGACGAACGGAACGGACTGCACTGGAAGACCCGTGCCCTTGTCGAATGGGCTGCGGGGCGCTCGTTCGCCTGGGTCGACGACGAGGTCACGGATACTGATCGGGCCTGGGTCGCTGCCCATCATCAGGGGCAAGCCCTGCTCCATCGTGTCGATCCCCGCCGTGGCCTCGCTGACAGCGACTATGCGGCTCTCGAGTCGTGGCTGCGCCAGTCGGTCTGACGCAGTTGGAGAACATGAAGAGGCCACGGGAACGACTGGTGGCGCTGTGGGACTCGTCGGTTTGTTCTTTGGCTCTGGGCTGGTGCGGAGTGCTGGTTGTCTCTCCGGGTGGCGGTGTTGTCTTCCTGCGGAGGGGTGTTCTGTTGGGGGGTATCGGGTGGGCGTTGCAGTTTGCGGGGTGGGTGTGTCTGGGGTGCGGGGCCCGGCGGCCTGCGGCCGCGCGGTGTTCGCGGTGTGGGTGCGAGTGACCAGATGGGCCGCCTCCGGCAGGCAGTGGCGGGGCTCGGGGGCCCCGGCTGGATGCCTGCCGGGATGGTGTGTCAGACCATGGCGAGCCGGTTCACCAGCAGTTCCACCCTCAGCTCGGTGTCCTGCGGCGGCAGCCGGCCCGTCCGGGTCAGGGTCGCAATACCGTGCAGGGACGCCCAGAACACCTCGGTGAACAGCCCCGGGGCGACGCCGTCCCCGGCGACCTCGCCGAGGCACTCCAGCAGCGCGGCGAAAGCGTCCTTGAGAGGTTCCGGGGTGTCCTCCTGTGCGAACGCCAGGCCGCCGTCCAGCTGGAACATGGCGTCGTAGACCGCCGGGTTGCGTGCGGCGAAGTCGAGGTAGGTGCGCGCGAGGGCGGCGACCCGCTCGCGCGGGCTGTTCGCGCTGGGGGCCGAGGCCCGCACCGCCGCGGCCATCTCCGCGGCGCCCTCGAGGGCGACGGCGCCGATGATCTCCCGCTTGCCGCGGAAGTGGCTGTAGAGGACGGGCTGACTGTATTCGATGCGCTCGGCGAGCCGACGGGTGGTGACCGCGTCCCAGCCCTGCTGCTCGGCGAGTTCGCGGGCCGTCGCCACGATGAGGCGCTCACGCCCCGCCCGTTCACGCTGCTTGCGTTCCTGTACCGACATAGTTAGATCCTAGCAGCGCTAGACAAGCAAGCGGCAGCAGTACTAGCGTTGCCTCGACAGCTAGCAACACTAGATGCCGAGAGGGTCGTCATGTTCAACGCACTTGAGGTCGTCACCATCGTGGTCGTCGGCGTGATGGTGGGTGTGGAGTTCTCCGTCGCCTTCGTCATGAAACCGATCCTCGACGCACTCCCCGAGGACAGCGGCCAACTCGGCCACGCCCACGGGGGCCGGATGCTCGGCGCCGTGATGCCGTTCTGGTACATCGGCTCACTCGTCCTCGTCGCGGTCTGGGCCGTCGCCGGATGGCACCACGACGGCGCCGGCCTCGTCGTCACCGCCGGCGCGCTGCTCATCCTCAGCGTGGTCATGTCGCTCCTGCTGCTCGTCCCGATCAACAACCAGAACAAGACGTGGACCCCTGACAGCCGGCCCGCCGACTGGAAGCAGCAGATGAACCGCTGGGACCGCTACCACTACGTCCGTGTCGCCGTCATCATCGCCGCCTTCGCCCTGCTGGTCGCCGCCCTCACCTGAGTCCGCGCTCTCACCCGCCCGCTCGTCAGCCGCAACTGCCCGGCCGTGCGCCCGAAGTGCGGCACCGCCACCTCCATCTCCATTCAGGACCCGGACACCAACACCCTCGAACTCCGTTGGTATCCCCAGGAAATGGGCCCCAGCGACACCCACCCACTGACCGATAGTGAGAGGAAGTACCGATAATGACCAAGCTGCAGAGTCTCGACCCGCACACGCCGATGTTCGCGCAGTTCAAGGAGAAGACCGGGCCCATCGTCCTGGCCAACACCTTCTTCGTCCCGAAGGAGAGGACTGAATCGTTCCTGGCCCTCTTTCAGAGGCAGGCCGAGTTCATGAAGGCTCAGCCGGGATTCGTCTCCCTGCAGATGCACAAGGGGACGGCGGACAGTCAGCTTCTGCTGAACGTCGCGGTCTGGGAGTCGACCGAGGCGCTCGCCACGGCGTTCGGCAGTCCGGAGTTCCAGCGCATGGCAGCCGAGTTCCCCGATGACATCGTGTCGTACCCGCACATCTTCGAGCAGATCGACGTATGACGACACGGCAGCTGTAGCCGGGGGAGGGCAGCCGGAGAAGCCCTGCGCGCCCCCGGGCGGTCACGCATCCATGCACCATGCCGGGTCGCCAAGGCGGCCGACCACCCCACCACGCGTAGCCCCGTCCCTGAGGAGGAGTCCCTATGGCCGTGGAACTGAATCACACCATCGTCCCCGCCCGTGACCCGCAAGCCTCGGCGCAGTTCCTGGCCGAAATCCTCGGCCTGAGTGTCGATCCGCCGGTGGCGCACTTCACGCCGGTCACGCTGGCCAACCAGGTCAGCCTGGACTACGACCAGGCAGACTTGATCGACTTTGAGCCACACCACTACGCGTTCATGGTCAGCGAGCAGGAGTTCGACGCCGCCCTCGCCCGCATCCAGCACGGTGGAATCACCCACTACGGCGATCCCACATGCCAAGAGGTTGGGCAGATCTATCACAGCAAGCGCACCAAGGGCCGCAGGGGCACTTACTTCCACGACCCCGACGGACATCTCATGGAAATCCTCACCCCGGGCGACGCAGGCTCGTGACGACGATAGCGACCCAGCGGATCATGGCTTCGCTGGTGGCGGGATCGTGTTCGTAGGCGCGACCGACGCGCGGTTTGGAAAGCGGTCGGCGGTGCGGACCGCGTAGCGGGCCTTCTACTCGGGCGTCAGTTGCTCGGTGCGGACACGGACTTGCAGGTCGCGGAGTCCTCGCGGGGGAAAGCCCACGTTCGGGGCGCTCTCGCGGGAGCTGGTGCACCGGGGGCGGTCCGGGCAGGGCTGGCACTGCCCCTTGGTGAACCGCGCCCTGACCAGGCCCCGCACGACTCACCAAGATCCACGAAGCTCCACCAAACTCACGAAGACTCGCAAGGAGAAGAACAATGTCGCTGAAGAAGATCAACACCGTCCTGGCCGCCTCCTTCATCCTCTTCATCCTCTGGTTCGGGATGGAGTTCATCCTGAGCCCGGAGACGACGGCGCCGGGCTTCGGCCTGCCGAGCTGGCCGTCCGGCGACGGCGACGGCTTCCTGATCATCAAGGGAATCCGCGACGTCGTCTTGGCTTTGGTCCTGGGCATCCTGCTGGTGACGGGCCACCGCCGGGCGCTGGGCTGGGCACTGCTGGTGGAGGCCATCGCCGCGTACGGCGACATGACCACGGTGCTGGCCCACCACGGCTCCGTGGCCACCGCGCTCGGTGTCCACGGCCTGACCGCGACGCTGATGGTGGTCAACGGCCTGCTGATGATGCGCGAGACCCGCCAGGCCGCGATCGTTCCGGCGACGCCCGCCCCGCAGCTCGCCTGACGCCATCGATCCAAGGCGGCCCGGCCCCGGGCGCCCCCCCCACGAGCGCTCCAGCGACCCAATTCATCCCCGCCTCGTCGTCACCGCTCGTGATGGGCCCGCACGGCGGCGGAGTCGATACGGGCCGGCGGCAGATCCACCTCACCCCGCTTCGCGGCCTCCGCGATCAGGACCTCCAACAGAGCCTGGTCGCTGATCGGCAGGGACGGCTCGATGAACTCCCACTCCACATCGGTCAGTTGCGTACGCGTCACGCAAAGACGATCTACCGGATCGAAGATCAGTACGAGGGGCGAAGCCGCTCATCGATCACGACCCGATACGCGTCCTGGAACCGCCCCCATGATCGATAAGAGTTGGGCTTCGTGCCCGGTCTGGGGCCTGGCCAGGGAGTTGAATGGGGAGTTGACCGGGTTCTCGCATTGTCGACAACGATGTTGATCGATTGCCAGTAGTCTCCTTCGATGCAGGCTTTGAGGAGAGGTTCCCTCGAGCCAGCTGGGTCGGCCCGACCACTGTGGGCAGAGCGTGTTGTGACCCCTTGATGATGGTGGTCGGGGCTCCGTGGCTGGCAAACCGGTCGGGGCCGACGAGTTGTCTCAATGCATGGATCATGCACACCCCTCGCTCCTCAACACGCCTTGGCCTGACGCCGCGTCCGCATCCCTTGCTGCACGACATGCGGCACGTGCACGGGCCCGGGGCCGCTCTGGCCGGAGCGCCACGATGACCGGCTCTGGCGCCGGATCGTCGCCGCCGCCTTCTGAACCTCCGCGGGCGCGGCATTCACCGGATCGGGCGTTTCTAAGCAGCGCCATATCAGGCCTGTTGGGCATCAAGTGCCTTGCTACGCATATCAGTTGATGCTCTGCAGCTATCACCAAATGGTATCGGTACGGACGAGTCCCGCCTTCTCGATACTCGTCCCGACCATAGGCCGCACCCGAAGGGCACCCGGTCCTGGGATCTGGGGCACTCCCGTGCCCCCAAGTTCCCGGCGGCCGCTCCGGCCCTGCAGCCACCGCGCATCCGGAAAGGGACACACCCCCATGAACAGACCCCGCACCAGCCTCTGCGCCATTCTTGGCGCCGCCGCTCTGGTCAGCTCGCTCGCCGCCGCCCCGACGGCGTTCGCGGCGCCCGCGCCCGAGACGGTCAAGCCCCTGTCCACGAACGCCACGTCGGCGTATGCGGGCTCCGCCGAGGATCAGGCCGCCAACCGGGAGTTCTTCGACGCCGTCATGAAGTCGGCGCTGAAGAAGCAGGCGGCGCAGCCGGGCATCCAGGTCGTCACCGTCCGCTACCGCACGAGCCGGGCGCCGAGTTTCCGCGGTCAGATATCGCAGAGCACGCAGATCTGGAACTCTTCCGTCGCCAATGTGAAGCTGCAGGAGACCAGCACGGGCGGCGACTTCGAGTACCGCGAGGGCAACGACTCGCGCGGCTCGTACGCCTCCACCGACGGCCACGGTCACGGCTACATCTTCCTGGACTACCGGCAAAACCAGCAGTACAACTCCACGCGGGTGACGGCCCACGAGACGGGTCACGTGCTCGGTCTGCCCGACCATTACTCGGGTCCGTGCAGCGAGCTGATGTCCGGCGGCGGCCCCGGCACATCCTGCACCAACGCCTACCCCAACGCGCAGGAGCGCCAGCGGGTCAACAGCCTCTGGGCCAGGGGCATCGACACCCTCCAGGACAAGGGCGTGCTGACGAAGGTCCGCTGATCTCGCAAGCCTCGCCGGGCGCGCTGTTACGTACCGCAAACAGTCTCCGTGCCAACCCGGCCGCGTGCGGCGCGCTCTTTCCCGACATGGGTACGCATACTCAGGGGAAGAAGTCGCGCCGCCGTAGCCGGGGCGGGCGCGCGGACCAGTCCGTGCGCTGCCCGGCGCGGTGTCCGGCGTTGACTCCCCTCGTGGCGCCGGCTCCTCGGCCCGGCCGGACTGTTTGTCACGCCGGTGCCGTGCTCTTCGTCTGCGTGGATATCCCCGACGAGAACGCCGCGGCCCGCCGCGAGGCCAACGTCTGCTGCTGGACGGAGGGCACCCAGATGGTCAGCACCGGTGAGGTCAACCGGCGGAACGTGGCGCTGGATCAGATCGCCCCGTCCGCGGTGAACGTGGTGATCGCCGCCGAGAGCGAGACGTGCTACGAGGACTCCGGGGTCTCCCCAGAGGCCTGGCGCGGGCGGCCGTGAACGCCCAGGTGATTGGCGAAGGCGGCGACATTCTTGGCCAGCTCCTCGCGGCTCTTGGCCTCGCCGTGGAGTGCGCCTGCTTGTTGTAGTCCAGGTCTTCTGCCTCAGCGGCGCCCGGATTGCCGAGCAGCCCAGCGATGTCGGCGTAGGCGATGGCGTCCAGGGTGCCGCCGCGCTCGTTGAAGACATCCGACTCTTGGCCGGCGGCCACCACACGAAGGCCATGCCCGTCACTGTGCTCGCCGATCTCTGCGTGAAATCGCTGCAGGCTTTGAGCCTGGGGGAGGTCGAGGCCCGCTTGGCCGCGCTCATCGAGGACGGGCAGCGCCGTACCCACCCTCCCCGACGTGGTGTGGCGGGATCGGCTCCTGGGCGCCATCCACAGGGTGGTTGGCGACTGCACGGCGCGTGTCTGCTCTGCGGTCTGCGGGGGAGTTGTTCGGCAGGGTCGTGTACTTTTCGGGCGGCTTCCCGGAGTCTGTTTTCGTGGATTCACCGCTGACCGCCTATCTGCTTCCCGCTGTCCTCGCTGTGATCATGTTCGGTCTCGGACTGGGGTTGAGCGTGGCCGATTTCCGCAGGGTTGCGGCGTATCCGCGGCCGGTGGCTTTCGCGCTGGCCTGCCAGCTGGTGCTGCTGCCCGCTGTCTGTCTGGGTTTGGTGCTCGCCTTCGGCCTGAGCCCCGCGCTGGCTGTGGGCATGATGCTGCTCGCCGCCTCTCCCGGCGGCACGATGGCGAACATCTTCAGCCATCTCTTCGGCGGTGATGTCGCCCTCAACGTCACGTTGACGGCCATCAACTCGGTCATCGCGGTTGTCACGTTGCCGGTCGTGGTGAATGTTTCCCTCGATTACTTCATGAGCGGCACGGATGAGGCGTTGGGGCTGCGTTTCGACAAGACGCTGCAGGTCTTCCTCGTGGTATTGGTGCCGGTCGTGGCGGGGATGCTGGTGCGCCACCGCCGGCCGGACTTCGCTGAGCGCTCTACCCGGGTGGTCAAGGTGACGGCGGTGACCGCGCTGGTCGGCATCATCATCGCGGCCCTCGCCGCCGAGCGGGAGAACGTGCTCGGCTATCTCACCGACGTCGGCCTCGTTGTCTTCCTCTTCGGCGCCGTCTCCCTCACCGTCGGCTACGGCGCGACGCGGCTGGCCCGTGGCGACCACCGACAGTCCGTCGCTACCTGCTTCGAGATCGGTATGCACAACACCACGCTGTCGATGGCGATTGCCCTGAGCCCCTCGCTCCTGGACAGCACCCGGATGGCGATCCCCTCGGCGGTGTACGCGGTGCTGATGTTCGTCATGGCCCTGGCCGCCGGCTTCTTGCTGCGCCGCATGGCCCCGGCCGATACCGTCGCAGCCTGCGCGAGCCGGAATCCGAGGAAGCCGGCGGGTCGGTGGTTCCCGTGGCCAGCACGGGGGCGGGCGGTGTCTGGCCGGGAGAGGCTGTGACCACCGCGCTCGGGCGCGGTACTTCGGGCGGATGGTGGATCACGGCCACAGGGGCCCCTGGCCCCTAGGCAGAGCACCTGTGCCGCTGCGAGACACCCTTCTGTCCGTGATCACGGGAGTTCCACGCTTGCAGACCACGCGGAACGGCCGCATGGGAACCTGGTGCTGGGTCTACCCCTGTGGTGGTGCTGGACCGCTGGCGGGCCGAGGGGGCCTTTCATAGCGTCGTGCTCATGATGAATGCGACGAACGAAGAACGAGCAGGTGCCACCCGGCGGACGGCTTTGCGTGGGCTGGGACTCGCGGTGGGGGGCACGGCACTGGCCACCGGGCTGGGAACCTCGCCGGCCGCAGCGGACCCGCGTCGCGGGCTCACCACCTACGTGCTGGTGCACGGTACCCACAGCGCCGGCGCGTTCTGGTTGCCGATCGCGCGTGAGCTGACGCTGCGCGGTCACCGCGTCGTCATGGTGGACCAGCCGCGGCATGGCGCGGAGGCTTTCGTGCCGGAGTCGTACCAGCGGCAGGACCTCAAAGCGATGGCGGCCGAGCCTTCCCCGCTGAAGGGCCTCGGGCTGGAGGACTATGAGGCGCGCGTCACGGGCATCGTGCGGCGGGCGGCACGGAACGGCCCAGTGGTGCTGGTCGGGCACAGCCTGGGTGGCGTATCGGTCAGCCGTGTCGGTGACGCCGTCCCGCATCTGCTGCACCACATTTGCTACATGGCGGCCTTCTGTCCCAGCCGTGTCCTGCCCACAGCGGACGCCTGCACGGCGGCACCCGAGAACGCGAACGCCGTCAGCCCGGTCGAGCTGACGGTGGGTGACCCGGAGCGGCTCGGTGTACTACGACTGAACTTCCGGACAGGTGACAGCCGTGAGCTGGCCCTCCTGAAGGAGATGATCTGCGCGGACTACCCCGATGCCGAATTCCGCCGGCTATTGGCCGGCATGCAGACCGACGAGCCCGTCGCCGCTTATGCGGGCCGAGCCGTCGGCCGGGCTGGTGGCTGGGGACGCATTCCCCGCACCTACCTGCGTTTCGGCAGGGACCGGACGATCGCCACCGCACTCCAGGACCGAATGATCGCGGAAGCCGACGCGTTCACGCCCGGCAACAGCTTCCGTGTGCACGATTTTCCCGGGGCGTCACACGTGGGCCCTCTGGATCCCGTCCCGGTCGCAGAAATCCTGGACACGCTCACAGGGTAGGGGGGTGGTCAGGGTCGGGTGAGGCACTGCGGATCCAAGCCTCATCGGCATCCCGCCCCTAATGCGGCGGACGTTCACTTGGGACCGCGGCCGGGAGATCACCGAGCACCAGACCATCGCCGCGGATGTTTCCGGCAGCACCGAGCGACCTCACACTTCGCGCTGAACGCGCAATGGCCTGACGGTCCGCTGAATCCAATTTTGCGAGAAGGCCTCGGCGCCGGATGTCTGAACGTTGGCCTGCCCACGCCCCTTTGCCGGCTCGGACACCCCCGCCGTGAGAGGCGCCCTCCGGTGGTTCTGCACATGCGGTGCGCGGCCGCTACGGCACCCCGTCCACCATCGGGCGATCTCCGCGCACCTGATCCCGATCCCCGGCGCCAAGGGCGCTGCCCGAAGCGCCAGGCGAGCGGGAGCTCTGCCCCCGCGCGTCAGGCGGTCTAGTGGAGGGTGTACTTGCACGCGTGTTTGCCGGTGGGGCCGCCGGGGTCCTCATCGACCTGCTTGCCGTCGACGGTGATCGAGCAGGGTGCCGCAGCGGCCTTTCCGTCGGGCAGGATCACCGGGCCCGGCACTACATGCACGGTGATACCGACCTTGCGTTCCGTGCTGTTCAGGGTGACCTTCTCGGTCTTCTTCCATGGGAGCTTGACCTGCTCGTTGCCATTGGATCCCGCGACGTAGAAGACGTTGGTCTTGCTCTTGCCCCCGACCTCAAGCGTGACCTCGTACGTCTTGTCCTGGCCCTTGGCGCCTGGCTTCGACGAAGCCGCGGCCGGAGCCTTGTCGGCATGCTCCTTCTTATCGCCGCCATCACTGCCGCCGCAGGCGGTCAGCAGCCCGGCCGCCGCGATGAGCGCCGCTATGGTCATTGTCCTGCGCATGAATGTGTTCTCCCAGCCGGGACGGATGTGACGTGACGTGTGCATGAGGCGCAGGAAGCATCGTAAGGGCGGCACATCAACAGGTTTGACGCCCCACTATCGATCATGCAAGCGACGCCACGTGGCATGAGCTCATGGCAGTTGGGCGGTGGGGCGCTCGCCGTCCTGGAGCTGGCGCATCCGTTCAACGAGCATGCGTGTGGCCGAGTTGAGCGCTTTGGGATCGGTCCTGGGGCCGTTCTCGGTGTTGAGGTTCACCCAGCCGACGATTGCACCCTCACGAACGATGATGATGGAAAAGCATCCGGTGTTCTGTCCCATACATCCCGAGCCGGCAACTGCCTCGTCTGCCGCGACGAGTGCGTACGACTCAAGACCAGGGTCGTAGTGGTCCTGCTCCTTGGCGAAACCGGCGGCAGCCGACCCACGGTCCTTGTAGGTGGTCACTGCAAAGCGGACCGGGCCTGCAAGATCTGGCACATCGTAGGCACGTGAGGCGAAGGCCGCCGACCCCTTGTCGAAGTCAGACCGCCGGTTCGCCCCCATCTTCTTCCAGCTCTGCGGCACATCCGATGGGCCAGGCAGTGCCGTCCACGCCAGCTGTTTACCCGAAGCCCTGGGCGTGTGCCTGGCAGCGGGGGGAGTCCTTTGCCGCGGAATCCCTCACCGAGTGCTCCCCGCCGCTGCAACTGACTGGAGCCAGCAGCAGAACCCCCGCCACGCTCCCTGCCCGTCCGCCCTCACGATGCCCTTCTTGATGTATCCCGGTGAGACCTGGTGATCATAGATGTCAGGGTCCAAGGAGCCCTGAACTTGCCGTGATAGCACGGGATTCACCTTGTGGATCCCGTGGCGAGACTGGGTCCGGGGGTTCTGTGTTCGGCTGTGGGCGTTCTGACAGGTGACGTGCCATCGGCGGCGCCGCGCCCAACGGTCACGGGCAGTGAGATCTGAACCGGCGCTTGCGGACATCGCGGTGCGACCGAGTGGGTGCCCCGGGCTGGTGTAGCTCGACGGGGGAGGACAGCGTGGTAGTGAGCCAGGGGAGTACCGCCGATGAGTTTCCGGCGGTCGTGCGGTCTACCCATCGACGAAAGGGAGCACACCATGCGCAAGATCATTATTTGTACGTTCCTGACGCTCGACGGCATCATGCAGGCGCCGGGCGGTCCGGATGAGGACGCGGAGAGCGGCTTCAAGCACGGGGGCTGGCAGAAAGCGGTGGCCGACGACGAGGTCGGCACGGCAATCGCGGGTTGGTACCAGCACTCCGACGCGATGCTGCTCGGTCGCAAGACGTACGAGATCTTCGCGTCGTACTGGCCAACCGCCGACCCCGACAACCCGTTCACCGATCGGATGAACAGCATGCACAAGTACGTGGCGTCTCGGACCCTGACGTCCGTCGAGTGGCAGAACTCCGCGCTGCTGGAAGGCGACATCGTCGATGCCGTGCGCATGCTGAAGGCATCCGACGGCGGCAACATCAACGTCGTTGGCAGCGGCGACCTCGCCCAAACCCTCATGCAGCACGACCTCGTCGACGAGTACCGACTGACCATCCACCCGGTGATCATCGGCACCGGCAAGCGACTGTTCGCCGACGGAGCGATTCCCACTGCGCTGGAGCCGGTCAGCGTCTCGACAACGAAGGGCGGCACCGTCCTCGGCATCTACCGGCCGAACGGCAAGCCCAGCTACGACAGCTACTAGTCGCGCGTCGCGGCCCGCTGACGACCGTCGGTGTAACTTCCGCGGCGCAGCAACAGGGCAGTGGTCCTGTCTCACTCTCCGCGCGCTATCCTCCGTGCATGCGCGGACAGTTCACCGGCTGGCCGGAGCAGGTCATGGACGTGTTGTGGCAGCTTCAGGGCGAGCCGACCCACGCGGACCGCGAGCGCTGCCGCGCGGACCGCGAACACCTGGTCCGGCAGCCGATGATCGCCCTGCTCAACGAGGTCGCGGACACCGACCCCCGCTACGAGGACTTCTCCGTCTGGCACTACCGCACCGACTCCTGGTGGTGGCAGCACCAGAGCGCGGTGATCCGGCTCGGCCGCAAGATCGAGATCAATCTCCGGTTCTCCTTGGACGGCCTGCGGATCCAGGGCGCCTGGTGGTACCCCGATCCCGGCCAAGTGGACATGTTCCGCAAAGCCGTGGCCTCCGAGGCGAGCGGCCGTGAACTGTCCGCCATTGTCGACGACGTACGCAAGAAGGGCTACGACATCTCCGGGGACGTGATGAAACGCCCCCCACGCGGCTATCCGACGGACCACTCCCGTGCGAACCTGCTGCGCCACCGCTCCTTGATCGCGGCCCGCCCCCTCGGCTGCGAGGAGTGGCTGCACACCCCCGAGGCGGTCGACCGGGTCCTCTCGGCCGCCGCCGACCTGGACGACCTGCTGGTGTGGCTGGTCCGCCACCTGAAGCGCGCCACCTGACAGCACAAGGGCGCCGCACAGCAGCGGAGGAACCACACCCGTGCCGTCGGCCCCGCCCTCAGAAGGTGAAGCGCACCCTTAGCATCGACCGGCCGCCAATCTCAGGGCTGTCACCCGTGAGACCGGTGGAGAGGCAGCGCTGCGGGCTGGGCGGCTGCTGCCGGCCTTCAGCTGTGTGCCTCCCCGGCCCCAGCCGTGGCGGCAGGCGGAGCCAGGGCGCCGGCCCTGCCAGGAGGGTGATGGTGTTGAGAACGGTGACATCGTTGGGCCAGAGCGAGACGCCGTTGGCGTCGATGTCTCGACGTGATGTGCAGTGTCACTCGAACAGGCCGTGCGAACCGACATCGGCGGCACCGCCGTGATGCGCGGCCAGCTCGCCCGCCTCGCCGAAGCCAGCGGCAATCCTCTTTCAGGGTTGTCAGCCGGTCCTCAGAGGCAAGGCGGGCGGGGTATCGCCGCTCTGGTCAGCCGTCTTGAGCATCGCGGGTACGCCGAGCAGACACAACGGGCAGACGTACATAGTCTTCGTCGCGCCGCCGCCCCCGCTGATACGCAGCCGCTATGGTCGCGTGGGCCTGTTCGGTCTTCACACCGGAGACGACCCGCACGGCCGTCAGCATGTCCCCGCACTCACCGGCCAAAATCAATGGCAGGTCGCTCCCATAGGTTCGCAGACATGACGACATCCCTTGCCAGCAGTGCATTCGACTCGCTCCGCCTCGACTCCGTGCGCGACCAGGAGGCGCTGCGTCGGGCCTACGGGCTCCCCAAGGACGCGGCATTGCGCAAGCAGATGACCGAACTCACCGAACAGACAAGGCAGTTGATCGGCTGCTCATCGCTGGTCCTGGTCGCCAGCCGGGACGCCGAGGGCAATTGTGACGTTTCCCCGCGCGGCGGTCCCGCCGGGTTCGTCGCCGTCGTGGACACACGGACGGTGGCAATACCGGACGCGACCGGCAACAAGCGTCTGGACACCCTGCAGAACGTCATCGCCACTGGACGGGCCGGGCTGCTGTTCATCATCCCGGGGCGCACCACGACGCTCAGGGTGAACGGCCTGTGAACGACGGCGATTCTGGTTCTGGCCGCGATTCCGTGAATCTCCAGGTCGTTGTCCGAGTGCGGGAACGTTTCTCGTGGGGATTGCCCTGGTATGGGGGTCGTGGCGGTCGAAGACGTGCTGTATCCCGGGATCGATGTGCGAGTCACGGCGGTGGACGTCGCCGCGGAGGCGATCGATGTCGCGGCCGCGTCGTGCGGGAGGCCGCCACGGTGTCCGGACTGCGGCTGTCCGGGGCGTCGTGTGCACTCGCGCTACGTGCGCCGGATAGCCGAACGTCTCACTGTCGGGCGGCCGTTGGTCATCTCGCTCAGCGTGCGCCGCTTCTTCTGTGAACGGGCCTCGTGTCGACGGCGGACGTTCGTCGAGCAGGTCGCGGACCTGAGCGAACGGTATCGGCGAAACAGCGTCGGGTTGCGGCGACGGATGCAGGCCATCGCGACGTTCCTGGGCGGACGCCCTGGTGAACGCCTGTGTCAGGTACTGCAGTTACCCACCCGGCGAACTCACCTGCTGGGCTTGCTCACTGCCCCGGCGGTGCCCGAGACGGCGCCTCGGGTGCTGGGTGTCGACGAGTTCGCCTTCCGCAAGAGGTGGCGCTACGGCACTGTCCTCGTCGACATCGAGGCAGGCCGAGTCGTGGACGTCCTGCCGGACCGGGACGCGGCGACGTTCGCTGCCTGGCTGCGTGAACACCCTGGAGCGGAGATCATTTGTAGAGACAGGGCCAGTGCCTACTCCAGTGCCGTCCGCGAAGCCGCCCCCGACGCTCAGGAGATCGCCGATCGGTGGCACCTGCTCCAAAACCTCTCCTCCGCAGTCGAGAAGACATGCCACCAGCACCGCCCCTGCCTGCGCAAACAGGCAGAAGCCGACCGCGACACAGGGCTGCGGCGAATCATCAATCCGCTGCCTCCGCCGACTCTGCCACCCACGAAGATGGCCGTCCGCACCGTCGACCGGTACTCGGACATCCACCGCCTGCTCGCGCAAGGGCAGAGCATCTCCGCGATCTCCCGGCGTCTGCACCTGGACCGCAAGACCGTCCGACACTTCCGCGACACCGGCCTCGACGAACTGCTGGCCTCCTCCCGCCGTGGGCGCCCCAAGGGAGGACTCGAGCCGTTCACCACCTACCTCACCGAACGGTTCAGCGACGGCGTCACCAGCCCGACCGACCTCTTCCGCGAGATCCGCCAACGCGGCTACCAGGGCAGCGATCTGCCCGTGCGCCGCTACCTGACCGGACTCAAGACCGGGACCATCGAACCCGCCCGCGGAGCCATCCCGACCCCGCGCAAGATCACCACCTGGATCATGCTGCCCCGGGCCGCTCTCAAGGCCCGCGAGGAAGACGAACTCCTGAAAGTACGGCTGGCCTGCCCAGACATCGCCCAGGGCCTGCGACCTCGCTTGGACCTTCCACGACCTGCTCCAACACCGGCGCGGCCACCAGCTCCTGGAATGGGTCCGCCAAGTCGAACACGACGCACCCGCCCCCATCTTGTCCTTCGCGCAGGGCCTGTGCCTCGACCTCGACGCCGTCACCGCCGGCCTCAGCCTGCCCTGGAGCTCAGGCATCGTCGAAGGCCACGTCAACTGCATCAAGACCATCAAGCGAGCCATGTACGGCAGAGCCACATTCCGCCTCCTCCGCACCCGCCTCCTCCGCACCCGCCTCCTCCGCACCCGCCTCCTCCGCACCCGCCTCCTCCGCACCCGCATCCTGCTCCGAGCATGAGCCGGAGGACGGCAAGCAGTTCTGCGTACTGACCATGGACGCGGTGAACGCGGGCAAGAGTTCGGCAAGCTGGGACGCCGGCGGCACCGTGAGCCTGAACGTCGAAGACACTCGCTACACCGAGTCGCAAAAGGATGCTGAGTACGCCTCTGGCTACGCTCAGTACTGGAATGGCAAGGGGCAGACGGCGCCGACCTTCGGCATCAACCCGGGCAGCAAGGGGCCAGTGCACGGAGTGTTCCAGATCCCCAAGAGTGAGAAGCCCACCAGTATCTGGGTCACGTCCGGCACGGCCATTACAACGATCGACGGCGCTGAACCGGGCTACCTCATACCCCTCACCTGAGCCGTGACTGAGCGTTCTTGCTGACGTCACTGGCCATAACAAGCGCTCAGCCGTCAGACGACGTGATCGTCTTCAGGGCTACCCACGCCGGCACTCGGCTGTTCCAGCAGCGTGACGAGGGCGTCGCCCCGGCCGCCGGACCTGCGGCCTGCCGCCTCGCTGCGGTGGGGGAGCACGGAGGGTGTTGTCCGTGCTCCCTGAGGAGGGCCATGATCCTCCGACAGCGCTCACCGTTTCTCGGCCCCTGCCGCCGGGGCGAGCGCTGGGGCTGGTCAGGAGTGCGGGCGCTGGGCGGCGAGGGCGGCGAGGGCGGCGGGTTTGACGGCGTGCCGGCCAAAGCGGGCGCGGGCCCCATCGGCGACGGAGTCAATCCGGCGCGCCCTGTCGTCGCCGACGTCCAGGCCCAGCCGGTGGTGAGCGGTGGCGGCCGGGACGAGGTCGGCGCGCAGGGACAGGGCGCGGACGCGGGCGCGCTGCAGGCCCAGCGTCTCGTACACGTCGTAGACGGTGCGGGCGAGCATGGGGGAGTGGCCGGGTGGGTGCGACTGCGGGTGGTGCTGGTGCGATCGGCATACCGGACGGTGAGTGTCAGCGTCCGGCAGGCTTCCTCGTTCGTGCGCAGCCGCAGACCGAGCTCGTCGGCCAGGGCGAGCAGAGCACAGTGGTGCGCGGCCGGATCCAGCTCGTCCTGGTCGAAGAGGTGGGTGGTGCTGGTGGAGCGGACCAGCGCGGTGCGCTGCACGGCCCGGTCGTCGTGGCCACGCGCCCGGGCATGCAGCTCACGGGCGGCATGCGCGCTCTAGGCCTTGTGAGTGCGCTGGTGAAGGTGTCGGCGAGCTGGCCTTCCCCGTCAAGTCATTGTGTTCAGTCTCGGCCGCCGGCTCCGCAAGGAGTGAGGCGAGACGTGCAGGAAGCCGACGCCGCCGCGCAGTGGGCGGGCGCGGCGCTAACAGGTCCCGTTTCGGCCGGGCCGACCTTCGGGAAGCGCGTCCACCGGATCCCGTATCGACCGGGCTGGCATGTCCTTCGACAGCGGACCTGGACGGCACCGGATGTCTCCGCTGAGACAGTCGTTGTGTTTGCCGGGCCTATTCGTTCCCGCGTCGATCAGTGCGGTACGGGTGTCCTGGTGGCTCAGCCGCAGGGCGGTTCCGCCGGGGTTCCCTCTGGCAACAGCTTCCGTTCGGCCCTGGTGTAGTCGCGTCCCGCCCCGGCGCACAGGACCCGGAACTGTTCCTCGGGGCGCAGGTCGAAGGCTTGGCGCAGGGCACCCGTTTCGATGGTGAGGCGGGAGCCGTGAATGAAGCCGCCGATCCAGTTTCCGTACATCGAGGGCGCATCCGCGATGGTCAGAGTGTCGACGGTTCCGTCGCCCGACAAGCGGTGGGACCGGACCCGTTGCTCGTCGGGATCGTAGGTGACGAGGCTGTCCTCGGGGCCGAGCCCGACCAGGGTGTCGCCGGTCGAGCTGGGCACGCTGCCGACCAGTCGCGGCCAACGGTCGACGTCCCGTACACGCACGCGGCCGTCGGAGTTCTGCGTGGCCAGGCGGGAGCCGTCCCTGTCGAAGGCGAGCGGTTGGGTCATCGAGCTGGGGCTGTACGGCACTTCGATGGCTGGTCCCGCCAATGTGGCGATGTGTCGGGGCGTACGGACGTCCCACAACAGGATCTCGCCTTGTTCGGTTCCCCTTCTGGTGACCACGGCAATGTGCCCGGGGTGGCCTGGGCGGGCGATGAGTTGGCCCTGTCCGCCGGCATCGGAGATGCCGAGGCCGTTCCAGTTCGGCGTGGGGTGCACGAGGAATGGTTTGGTCAGCACGGCACCGTCGGCTGCGTCGAGGCGTGTCAGCCTGCCGTCCACGGTCAGGACCGCGATCTCGGTGCCCCGCAGCGCGGCGACGCTGTCCACCTGGCCACCGCGCATCTCGTCGATACGGCCCTGCTCCTTCGCTTTCGGCAGGGCTTCGTCGAGCGGGACACTGTCGTTCAAGTCCCTTACGGAGTAGGACCGGTGGAGGTTGCCTTGGTCGCCCCACACCATGATCCGCCGTGAGTCGGCCGTCCACGTGCAGCGCCCTGGCTTCGTGCGCGGCGGCAGCAGCACAGACTGGTGGCGCGTGCGGGCGGCGTCGAGGATCTCAAGGCGCCTGCCGCACCTGGCGACGAGGCGCCCGTCCGGTGACACGGCGTGCAGCTCCGAGTCGTCCTGGAACCGTTTGTTGCCGACCGGTTCGGCGTGCACCGCCATCAGAGCCGTCCCGACGGGCACGAGGACGGTGAGGCCGCCGCCGGCCCGTGGCACCGCCGCGAAGCTCTCGTACGCGGATGGTGTCTTTCCGGAAGTCGGGATGCGGGTGCGGTAGCTGCGCCCGGTGCGCAGGTCCGTCAGGGTCGGCTCGGCGTAGCCTCCCCGCTCCGAGAGCCCTCCGTCGTATTCGATCGAGGTGTTGGCGATGACGTACCGCGCGGTGGCGTCCGGTTCGCTTGTTCCGTCGACGGGCAGCTCGGTCTTGCGGCCGGGTGCGTGGCCGAGCGGTTGTACATACGAGGTGTCCGACTCGGCGGACGAGGTGTCGGCGGCCTTCCACGCGACGACCTCGCCGCCTGCCCGCAGTTCCGCAGCGGTGGCTTTCTGCCGAGGGGCGGAGGCGTGCCGGAGGCGGCCGGTGGTGAGGTCTCTGACCTCGAGCCGCACGCGACTTTCCTTGCCGACGTAGCTGGTCGTCGCGACGGTGTCCGCGTCGGAAGTGAATGCGGCCTGCCGAAGTCTTGTCCTGGGGATGAGCTCGTCCGGTACGCGGATGCGGGCGCCCGAGGGGGCCTGCCACACCTCGGCGAACGCGGGAGTGCATCGCCGGGTGCCGTTCGCGCACTCAGGGGAATTGTCGTCCGTCGTCAGCAGCAGCCGTTTCCCGTCGCTGCTGAAGTCCAGGCTGCCACCGGCCTTTTCGGGTACTTTGTGATGCCCGAGCCTCAGGACGACGGGCCGCTCCGGATCGCTCAACCGCCACAGCCGCACCTCATCCTCCCCGCCGGTCGCAGCGAAGAAGCGGCCGTCCGGGCTCAAGGCGGTCAGCAGCTCTCCCTCCGCCTCCGGTGCACCGCTCAACTCCCGTGATGTGGGCTTTCCTTGGAGTGCCCCAGTCACCACGGTGATCGTGGGCCGCTCGCCGCCCCCGGGCTTCGACTGCATGACGAGGGCGCGGCCGTCCGGTGTGGCATCCATGCCGGTGACGCGTCCCCGCCACAGCGACGGGTAGCTGCCCATCAGATACTGCCCTCGCGTGTATTGGCGTAGCAGGGCCTGGCGGCTCTTGTCGGTGTGGCGGGTGTTCCACGCGGCGAGGGCGAGCTGCAACGCGGTGGCGGGGTCGCCGCCCGGGCGCTCCTCGGCGACCTGGGCGAGCAGGCCCGCCGCCTGGGTGCGCAACTGCCGCTCGCTCCGCCGGTAGTTCTGCCAGGTGGTCAGCGCCAGTACGACGGCGAGCACGGTGAGCACGGACAGTGTCCCGACGGCGACCTGCTTGATGCGGGTGCCCCGTCGCGTGTGGCGTCGGCTGAGCCGGATGTATCCGCACTCGTCGTCGGAGACATCCGCGGGCCGCTCGGCCAGTCTGCGCTCGGCCTCGACGAGATCGGTTCCGCTCAACAGCCGGGCAGGCTCCCGCTGTTGGTCCTGCCAGCGGCGCATGTCGGCCCGCAGCTGTTCCTGCCACACGCGGAAGTCGCGAGAGTCGATGAGCCATTGCCGCAGGCGGGGCCAGAGTGACGTGAGGGCCTCGTGTGCAAGGTCGACGATCTCGCCCTGCTCGGCGCTGCCCGGCGCCTGGGAGAGGACAACGAGCTTGCCGGGGGCGAGTTTCCGTGCCACGCCGAGGAGTTCGGGGGCGAGGTCGACGGCGCGGGTGGGCCTGCGGGAGAAGGAGCCGTTGTCGCCGGGCCGGGACAGCTGGATGAACAGCCGTTGCGCATACGCCTGTTGGGTCGGCGTGAGCTCGGCGAGGGCTTCGTCCGCGTAGGTGACGAGTGCGCCCGCCACGCCGCCCAGCGCGTCGTAGGCAGCGTGCGTGAGCATGGAGCGGGTGCGGTCATTCCACAGTTCGGTCAGGGTGAACTGGACCATGGGCATCCGCCCGGGCTCGTCGCCCGCGTCCGCGACAATCCGCTCCGGCAGCCCCGGTTCGAACCACAGCCCCGGCACCGCGTCGACGGGAGCGGTCACCGCGCGCCCCAGCTCGTCACCGGTCAGCGGTGCGAGGAACTGCACGGCGCCGCTGATCAGATCGGACGTCTCGGCCGTCACCAGGGCGTTGAGGGAGTCGGGGCGTGCGGTGGCGACCACCCTCAGTACACCGGCTCCCTCCGAGCCTGCCAGGGCGACGAGTAATCCCAACAAGGTGCGTGCGGCATCCGGCTGAGCGCCCGTGTACTCCTCGAGCTGGTCGACGAACAGGACGTGCCCAGGGCCGTCCCCGCGAGCGAGGACCCTTGCCCGCAGCTCCGCGGTCACATCGTCGCTGCTCTCGAGGAGTCCGGCGAGTTCCTCGGCCTTGGAGAGGCGGTCGACCTCGCCGAGCTCCGGCTCCAGCAGGCCGGTCAGCGCGCGGGCCAGCACAGAGGCCGCCCGCACCCCCGGCACGGGCCGCAGCTCGGACACGCTCATGCCCTCGTCCCGCAGCCGGGGTAACACCCCTGCCCGCACCAGGGACGACTTCCCGCATCCCGAAGGCCCCAACACCATGGTGAGGGGCCGCGTGCGCACGGCCCTGTGCACGCGGGCGGTGTCACCGTCGCGGCCGTGAAAGAACTCAGCGTCATCCCCCGTAAACGCCATAAGCCCGCGGAACGGACAGCGCGGCTGGAGCGTCTGTTCGTCGATCAGGTCGGCCGACGGCACCAGATACGCGGTGCGTTCACTCCGTTGTGCGGCGACCGCCATCCCCACCACGCCGTCCTGCGCGTCGTCCCAAACCGGCGCGCCGCTGAAGCCGTTCACGATGCGCGGACCGGGCTCCTGCGCCTCCATCTGCAGCCAGCCGACGCCCTGCCCCGCGCGCAGCGTGCCCGAGGCCCACACCCCGGCGTCCGCGCCGACCGGGTAGCCGAGCACCCGGAACGTGTGACCCCACACTCCAGTCCCGTCGACGAGCCCCGCCGGCCGAGCGCCCTCGACCGCCGCGTCCAGTCGTAACAGCGCGACATCAACCCCGCCGTGCCGCCAGGACACCACGGTCGCCCGCGTCCGGGGGTGGCCTCTGAGCAGCGGAAAGTCCAGATCCACCGGACCGCCCGGAGGTACTTCGGCGTCATCTGGTACCCCCGCTGCCCTGGCGACGACATGAGCACAGGTGCACACGACATCGGCGGCAACGAGGAACCCGGCGCCCATCACCGCGTCCGCGGCCGAGTAGATCCGCACCTGCGACGCCTCCAGGACATCGCTCCTTCGTATCGCCACCAAGGAATCCCCCCGCTGTCCGGCACGGATCAGAACTAGCATCATCCCGCCACAACAGCCTCCCGCACCACGCCCAGCACCGAAGCGTCCGGTTCTCTCGCCCAGGTTCGCATCAAGTTCCCCAACACTCACTCGTAGTCGCAGTCCCCGCGCCCGTAATGGCCACAGGGGAGCCGATCCTCGGCGGGAGGCCACGGAGGGTAGTTGGCACACACGTTGACCCGGTTGTCGGGCACCGTGACCTTCTTGCACCGCCCGCACAGCGGAGAGTGGCAGCGGGAGCAGAACCACGAGTTCTGTGTGCGGCTGTCCCCGGCGACGCATCCGTCTGGACAGATGTAGTGAATGACCACGCCCCCATCTTCGTGCGGCCGTTGGTGAACGCGGTCCCCGAACACGCCACCCCCTCTGACAGCGCCCTGAACGGCCGTGTCCATCAACCGATCGATTTCCGGGCAGTCGCTGGAAGCGGCTCCGGGGGCACCATCGACCGCGGGAAGGCGACGGCAACTCCGTCGCATCACGGGGCACGAGACAGCCGGAGTCCTCCACGCGGTCGGCAAGTTCATCCGTCGCCCGGCCGCGGGGGTGGCGCCGGGGGCGGCTCAAGGGGAGACGGTGGTGGCAGCCTCGTCGGTGGGCACGTTGTCCTTGAGCCGGTCCAGCCGCTCGTACAACGCGCGAAGCAGTCGGGCGCGGTTCTACACCCCGTGCAGGTTGCGGCACGCGGTCGAGAGACGGCCGTCGGCCTCCTGCAGCACGATCTCGGCGAACAGTCGTCGGCCGTCTTCCGTAGGGAGGAGGGCCGCGTGCTGGCGCACCTCGTCGGCGACCGCCCGGGCCGCCCCGGCGAGCAGGATTCCGACCTGGACGTAGTCGTCGATCGGCCGCGTCGGATCCGAGTCGGACCACGACAACGCGGCCCGTACCAGCTGCTCGTGCGTATGGCGGTCCAGCGGGAGCTCCGAGGTGATCCGCCCGTGCAGGTCGTACGGGACGTGATGGTTGCTCATGGGGTGGCAGCCGTCTCGTGCGGGGGCTTGGCAGGCTCCTGCAGGTGCTCCGCGAGCCGGTCGGCGGCGACGAGGGCGGGCGGCTGCTCGAGCGGGAAGGTGACCCAGTCGGCCACCGCCGCGCTGTCGAACTCCCTGGTCGGGACAAGCAGCTGGTGCCCCTTGGAGAGCACGCGGACACCGGGCACGTCACCCGTCTCCGAGTGGAGAAGCGATGAACACCCCCGTGCCTGCTGGCCTGTGCCCCTGCGGGTGTGAGTAGTTGACGTACAAGGAAATCCCGGTGAGAACGATCATGGTCGGCCAGCTGTGCCATCTCAGGAGATTGGTTCCACGCCGTACAGTCGAACATGTGCATGGAGCGGCGAAAGACGAAGAGAGCGCCCGCCGGCTGGTTGTGGTTACGGGAAGTTCGGGCCGGGTCGGAGCGGCTCTGGCTGCGGCACTCGACGCCGCAGGCTGGGTGGTCCGCGGCGTCGACCGGGTTCCCGGCCCCTGGACGAGTGTCGTCGGAGACCTGCGGAACCGACCCGTGCAGCTGGCTGCATTGCAGTCGGCCGATGTCCTGGTCCACACTGCCGCGCTGCACGCCCCGCACGTCGGCCGCCAGACCGATGAAGAATTCCGCGCCGTCAACGTCGATGTGACTGCGGGCCTGCTCGACGATGCTGCCCGCCTCGGCGTCCGGCGTGTTCTCTACATCAGCAGTACGAGTGTGTACGGACATGCCCTGGTTCCCACCGACCGTGCGGTCTGGGTGGACGAGCAGCTCACGCCGCTGCCCCGGGATATCTACGACGAAACCAAACTGGCTGCAGAGGAGTTGGTCGCATCCTCCGCTATTCCATCGGTCACGCTGCGCATAGCGCGATGCTTTCCGGAGCCATTGCCGGTGCGGGCCCGCCACCTGCTCCACCGGGCAGTCGACGTTGCCGACGTGGCAGCGGCGGGTACCCTCGCCGTGGCGCACCCCACCGTGACCGGCAGGTTCAACATCTCCGGGCCGCACCTGTTTCACCGAGGGGACTGCCGTGCCCTGCTTCATGACGCGGGTGCGCTGCTCGCCGTACGGGCTCCGGACGTCTTTCAGGCATTCAGCGACCGGGGGTGGCCCGTGCCCGATCGCCTGGACCGGGTATACGACTCGACGGCCGCCACAAACGCATTCGGGTACCAGCCTGTTAGCGGAGTTCGGCAACTACTGCGTGATGCTGGCGCCATGCCGCGCACATGAGCGCTCGGACAGCACAGCTCGCCCTCGACAACCTACGTGGAATCACGAGGACGCCCCGTGTGTGAAGCAGTGCCCGGAGCGCCGGTCGAAGGACGAGCTCGGGGACCTTCTGATCGCGGAGATTCGCCGAGACCTCGATGAGTGATCTGTGTTCATCTATCGACCGTTTACCGAACACCCGCCTCCGGCACCGCCGAACACGCGAACTTCCACCCCGGGCGTTCATTTTCCCGTTCATCGCTCGCCGTCGACGACAGGCCCGGCCTGACCGCTGCCCTCGACTACCTCCGCGACGGCGACATGCTCACCGTACGGGAAGTCGACCGCCTCGGCCGCAACCTCCTCGAAGGGCTGATCGTCCTCAACGACCTCTTCCAACGCGGCATCGCGGTCAAGGTGCTGGACGGCATCGCAACGGGCGAGCACACCGAGCGCTCGCTCATCCTCGATCTGGCCCTCGCCCTTGCCGAAGACCGGCGCCGCGACATCGTGAAGAAGACGAAGAACGGCCTGGAATCCGCCCGCGCACGCGGTCGCGTCGGCGGCCGACGCCCCGTCGTGGACGACGACAAGCGCCGCGTGATCCTCGCCCGCCGAGCCGAAGGCCAGTCAATCCGCGAGATCGCCACCGCCGTCAAGGTGTCCGTCGGCGTCGTACACAAGACCCTCAACCCAGCAGCGGCACCCGTCGGCAGCTGAACCCCAGGGGCGGATCGCTACTTTGCGGCTGGTGTCTGAGCTAGGACACCGGGGCCGTGATCCCCGTGAGTTCGCGGAAACTGAAGCTTCTTCAGCGGGAACCCGAGGGTCCAGGGAGGTCATTCTCAGGAGTTGACCCGTAAGTTCGCGACGAACACGCGGGATCGGTTTCCGGCCTCGGGACTGGTGGGCTCGCATGTTGAGGTGTCGCGTATTCCTCGTTGAGGCTGTGCCTGGTGTCACCGTGTGTGGTCGCCGGAGGTGTATCGGCTCCAGATTCCTCATCGACGATCAGGCGCTGGCAGAACGCGCGGCTGCTCGCGCGGAGCGGCATCTCCACCCCGATGCTCCTGGCCCGCTCCCTCCACGCCTCCGCCCCCTCCCTGGAGCGGTACGCCCACCCCGGCGTCGGGGCGGTCGCCCGGCACGTCGCCCAGCGCGACCCCGCCGACCGACGGAAGCGCTGACGCCTCAAGATCATCACATTGCCGGGCATGTCTGTGCCCGTCACAGCGTCATCCACCGGACGGGTGCAGGGCTCGACGCGCCGCGAGTCGCACTGACACAGATCGTCAACTGATTGATTCTCACGGGTCTGGCCGCTGTCCCGGTCCTGCGTAGGGTTCCAAGAAGGCGGCAGTGCGGCATTTGCGCACTCGATCTGTTGCCACGCCGAGTGTTCAGGCACGTCCACGAAAGAAGGAAGTACACCCCCTATGCGCGCCCTTGTGGTCGATCACAGTGACGCCGGACCCATCCGGTTCGCCGATGTCGATGAGCCCGTACCGTCCACCGGCGAGGCGTTGGTGGAGATACGACACATCGGTCTCAACTTCGGAGAGCTGAATTACGTGCACCAGTGGCCAGCCGGCGCTGTGCACGGTCACGACGCGGCCGGCGTCGTGGTACGCGACGCATCCGACGGCTCGGGGCCGCCCGAAGGTACGCGCGTCGCAGTGGGAATGGCTCCCCACGCGTGGGCGGAGCGGGTGGCAGTCAGCCCCGCCTCGCTCGGCACCGTCCCCGAGGGCGTGGACCTGGCCGACGCCGCCGCGCTGGGGATCGCCGGAGTCACCGCATTCCGGGTGCTGCGCAAGCGTTCCCTGCTGGCGCGCAACGTTCTGGTCACCGGCGCCAGCGGGGGCGTGGGGCACTTCGCCGTCCAGCTGGCGGCGCTGGCGGGCGCCCGGGTGACGGCACTCGTCGGTTCGCCGGAGCGGGCCGCCGGACTCCGTGAACTCGGCGCCGACAGGGTCCTGACCGACCTGGCCGAGACCGGGGACCGGTTCGACCTCGTCCTGGACACGGTCGGCGGGCCGCTGGTGGCCCAGGCGTGGAGTTCCCTCGCCGAGGGCGGCACCCTCCACCTGGTCGGTTACTCCTCGGGGCAAGACACCACGTTCCCGTCAGGGGCTTTGTTCGGCTTCGGCGAACCCCGCAGCATCGCCACCTACGGCGACATGACGCCGACCAGCGGGGAGCTGACGGAATTGCTGGGCCTCATGGCCGCCGGGAGGCTCTCGGCACCGGTCGGACTGCGAGGCGACTGGCAGGACGTGGGCGACGCCGTCCAGGCGCTGTTCGCGCGGAAGGTGCGCGGAAAGGTCGTTCTTGACGTGGTCTGAAGCTGTGGACGAGGACACATGCGCCTCGCCCGCCGGTGGGCGGTTCGCGGCGGTGGACGAGAATGGACCCATGGATGTGCTGGCGGAGGTCTTGCGTGTTTCGGGTGCGCGTGGGGCGCTCGGGGTCGTGCTGAAGGCCGGAGGAACCTGGGGCCTGTGGCTGGACTCCTATCCAGGAGCGGCACTGCACGTGGTGTCCCGCGGCACTGTGTGGCTCCATGTCACGGGCGAGAAACCTCTTCAGGTGCGGGCCGGAGATGCCGTCCTGGTGTCGCCGGGCACCGCACACGGGATAGCCGGCGGCGCCGGCGTGACGATGGGTTCCTGCGACCGTGAGGCGGCGGCACGGGCTTTTGACGATGGCCGAGCCCTGCGGCTGGGCTCGGCGCCGGTGCAGGCGGAAGTGATCGTCCTGCACTATGAGCAGGACCCGGAGGTGAGCACACCGGTGCTTACCTCCCTCGCTCGGCCGATGCACGTCACAGCCCGCCAGAACGCGCAGTTCGGAAGGACCGTCGAACTTCTCACTGCTGAGCTCGCACAGCCGCAGATCGGCACCACCGCCGCCATCAACAGCATCGTCGACCTTCTGCTCGTCCAGTTCGTACGGGCCTGGCTGGCCCGCCACCCGCAGGAGCAGTCCGGCTCATGGCTGGGAGCGATGCGTGATCCGGTCGTGCGCGACGCCCTGGCACGTGTCCACGCCCAACCGGAACATCCCTGGACCACGGAGACCCTGGCCGCCGCGACGAGCGTCTCCCGGGCG
This sequence comes from Streptomyces sp. NPDC048441, assembly GCF_043200235.1. Classification (NCBI taxonomy): domain Bacteria; kingdom Bacillati; phylum Actinomycetota; class Actinomycetes; order Kitasatosporales; family Streptomycetaceae; genus Streptomyces; species Streptomyces sp. NPDC048441. The sequence continues at coordinate 1,015 of NZ_JBICXM010000024.1, read as the reverse complement.
ACGCTGTCCAGGCGTTTCCGGTCCGCCCTCGGACAGACGCCGGGTGCGTACGTGACGCAGTGGCGCATCGACCTGGCGTCCGTCCGGCTCCGCGATACCGATGAGCCGGTCGAGTCGATCTCCGGCGCGGTCGGATACGGCTCTCCGCACGCTTTCAGCCGTGCCTTCAGACGTGTCCGAGGCGCGGCCCCGGGCGAGTATCGTTCTCTACTTCGCAAGTGATCCGGCCTCGGGACTGATGGGTTCGCATGTTGAGGTGTCGCGTATTCCTCTTCCTCGGTGAGGCCGGTCTTGACGTCACCGTGTGTGGTCGCCGGGGGCGTATCGGGCCCAGGTGCCTCCGGCTTCGGTGACCAGTAGGGTGGCGGTCTTGTCGTGGTAATCGAGGGCCTTCGCGATGACGGGGGCCGGGGCCTGGAGGACGAGTTGGCGGATCGCGGAGGTCCTGCCGCGCTGCGGCGGGACGCCGATCTTCCGCAGGTGGACTTGGAGGCTGACCGGGTTCATCGGCTGGCCGGGCTGGCGGCCGGGGAAGAGCCACTGTGAGCTTCTGCTGCTGGCGTAGGGCAGGTGCCGGCAAGAGCGGATGTAGGCCCGCATGAGGTCAGCGACGGGCTCCGGCAGCGGGGACGGCGGATCTCCCAGCCGGACGGCGATGGTGGCCCCGTCGTCGAGGACGTCGTCGACCGTGAGGCGAATGATGCAGGCGACGGGTTGCGCGTAGAGGAGAACGAGCGCAGCGGCGACCCGGGTCCGCAGGGGCAGAGAGTCATCATTGAGGGCCCGCCGGAGAATGGCGAGTCGGCGATGCTGGTGCAGCGGCGCTTGGTCCTGGTTGATGACCTGGGGTGGCAGGGTGAGGCGGGGCATCCGGCTCGTCTTCATGCACCAGCGCAGGAACGTCTGGGCCGGGCGCCGGGTGGCCGGTTTCTATCCTGCTGTACGAGCCGCTCGACTGCCCCCCACTGAAGCGCTGGCCACCTCGTAGTCCCGCTGCTGTTCCGTCCCGGACCGC
>NZ_JBICXM010000023.1:0-64552 GCF_043200235.1 Streptomyces sp. NPDC048441 | reverse complement strand
TGACTTTTAGCACGCTGTTGAGTTCTCAAGGAACGGACGCTTCCTTTGTACTCACCCTCTCGGGCTTTCCTCCGGGCGCTTCCCTTCGGTGTTTCGTGTTTCCAACTCTACCAGATCCGTTTTCCGTTCCGTTCCCGGTTCGGATTTCATTTCCAGTGGCCGTTGGAGGGCCTTTGCCTTTCGGCGTGTTCACTACATTAGCCGATTCCCTCGGCAACTCATAATCGAGTTCCGCGGGTTCGAATTCCGACATGCGAGCACGCGAAATAAGCCCCCGCTGAGGGGAAGTCGTAGGTAGTGGTTGGCCGCTTCCGGCTGCTGGCAGAACGCCGTACCCGGGTCAAGCGGCTCGGGCTACATTACGGTCCGCCCAGGGCCGCGTCAAGTTCGGCGGCGTCGGGGCGTATGAGGCCGATATGGGCTGACCGTCGGGTCGTTGGGGGCCCAGAAGCGCCAGGGGTGGACGGCTCCTTCGCCGCCCACTCCCGTGCGTGGGCCGCTCCTGACCTGGTCGGGGTGGATGGGGGTGCCCGTAAGGAAGGAGAGAGGGGTGCCCGGGTCCGCGCAGAAGTCGGTGCCGTTCAGGCTGCGGTCCACGTCAAGGGCTGTGGCCAGGCGGGCCGGGCCTTTGGCCAGTTCCCTGTCGTTGCGGGCCGAGAGTCGACGTTTGCGGGCGAGCTCCGCGCCGGTCGTGACCTCTCCCGCCCTGAGCAGCACTCCGCTCGCCATTCCTTCCGGGCCGCACACCACGTTGAGGCAGTGCCACATGCCGTAGGTGAAGTAGACGTACGCGTGTCCTGGCGGGCCGAACATCACGCTGTTGCGGGCGGTCGGGCCGCGATAGGCGTGTGACCCGGGGTCGACCTCCCCCGCGTACGCCTCGACCTCTGTCAGGCGCAGTTCGATCGGGCCGTCAGCTGAGTCGCGTACGAGCACTCGGCCGAGCAGATCCGGGGCGACCTCGAGGACAGGGCGGTCGAAGAAGTCGCGTGGCAGGGGCGTACGGTCAGTGGCCGCGATCATGCCGACCGAGCCTACTGGAGGCAGTTCGTACGGGTGGGTGGTCACCGGTCGTACGGATTGCCAGGGTGAGGGCGCGGAACCGGACGTGGGTTCATCGCGTTTGTATGGATCAAGGATCAAGTCGAGTCGAACCACAGGCGGGGCCTGGGGGAGGAGAGTCATGGGGTTCAAGAAGCTGCTTGCGAGCCTGGGTGCCGGGGGTGCCTCGGTGGAGACGGTGCTGACCGAGGTCAATGTCGTGCCCGGTGGAGTCGTCCAGGGTGAGGTGCGGATCCAGGGTGGGTCCGTGGATCAGGAGATCGAAGGGCTGTCCGTCGGTCTGCAGGCGCGGGTCGAGGTCGAGGGCCAGGACCAGGAGACGAAGCAGGACATCGAGTTCACCAAGCTGCGGCTCGGTGGGGCCTTCACGCTCCAGGCGGGCCAGGTGCACTCGGTGCCGTTCGGGCTCGAGATCCCCTGGGAGACGCCGGTCACGGCCATCGACGGGCAGCAGCTGCGCGGCATGAACATCGGTGTGTCCACCGAGCTCCAGATCGCGCGGGCCGTGGACTCCGGCGATCTGGACCCGGTCAATGTGCACCCGCTGCCGGCGCAGCAGGCGATCCTGGATGCCTTCATCCAGCTGGGCTTCCGCTTCAAGAGCGCCGACATGGAGCGCGGTCACATCCGCGGTACGCGGCAGAAGCTGCCGTTCTACCAGGAGATCGAGTTCTACCCGCCGCAGCAGTACCGCGGTCTGAACCAGGTCGAGTTGAGCTTCGTGGCTGACGACCGCGAGATGGACGTCATCCTGGAGATGGACAAGAAGCCGGGCCTCTTCAGTGAAGGCAGCGACTCGTTCCGGTCGTTCAAGGTCGGGCTCCATGACTTCCAGGGCACGGACTGGGCGGCGTACCTCAACGAGTGGCTGTCCCAGGTCGGCAGCAAGCGCAACTGGTTCTAGGCTCGGAACGGATCAGCCATCAACCAGGAGGTGCCGACGTGACCGAGCTCAAGAGGGCCCCGCTGCCCCATGCCTTCCATCCGCCCGTGCCGTCGTTCACGGTCGTGAGCGAGGACATCGAGCCGGGTGCGGTGCTCAAGGACGCTCAGGTCCACGCGGCCGGGAACACTTCGCCGCAGCTGCGGTGGGAGGGCTTCCCGCCGGAGACCAAGAGCTTCGCCGTGACGTGCTTCGACCCGGACGCGCCCACGGGCAGCGGGTTCTGGCACTGGTCCGTCATCGACATTCCGGTGTCGGTGACGGAACTGCCCGTCGGCGCGGGCAGCGGCAAGTTCGACGGGCTGCCCGAGGGCGCGGTGCAGGTGCGGAACGACTACGGGACGAAGGAATTCGGGGGCGCTGCGCCGCCGCCCGGTGACCCGGCGCACCGTTATGTGTTCACCGTGTACGCGGTGGACCAGGAGAAGCTCGGTCCTGACTCCGACGCTTCGCCTGCCGTGGTCGGGTTCAACCTCCGGTTCCACACGCTCGGGCGTGCGCAATTGCTCGCCGAGTACGCGGCTCCAGCCGATAGCTGAGCGTTCACTGAACGTTTGCCCGCCCCTGGTCATGGAAGTGATCAGGGGCGGGCATTTTTTATTGCGTTGTCCATCTCGGCGTGCCCGGCCAAAGTTGATCCCAGCCCGCCAGGGGGTGGGCCGGTGTGCATACGGGAGGTGGGCGAAATGCGGGACACGCTGGTGCTGAACGCGAGCTTCGAGCCGCTGTCGACGGTGACGCTGAACCGTGCCGTCGTCCTTGTGCTGCAGGACAAGGCCGTGGTCGAGCAGGCCCGCCCCGGACTCCGTGTGCGCGCTGCGGCGGTCGAGATACCGGTGCCTCGGGTGATCAGGCTCTGCAGGTATGTACGGGTGCCCTTCCGAAGACAGGCTCCGTGGTCGCGTCGGGGTGTTCTCGTGAGAGACCAGCACAGGTGCGCGTACTGCGGCAAGCGGGCGACGACCGTGGACCACGTGGTGCCGCGGGCGCAGGGCGGCAGGGACACCTGGCTGAACACGGTTGCTTCGTGCGCGATGGACAATCACCGCAAAGCGGACCGTACGCCGGAGGAGGCGGGAATGCCGTTGCTGCGACAGCCGTTCGAGCCGACCCCTGCCGACGCGATGCTGCTCGCGCTCGGCCGCGACGGTGTCGCCGCGCTGCCGGACGGGGTCTCCCCTGCTCGGGCGCAGCTGAGGGCTTGGGGAAGCCTGGCGTTCTCGGCCGCGTGAGCTGACGGGTCGTACGAGGCACAAGAAGACACCAGACACGAGAAGGGGCCCGCCTCCCGGATGGAGAGGCGGGCCCCTTCTCGTGTGTCTTCTTGTGCGTCGTACGCCGCTCGCTAGTCGATCGGCGGCTGTTCGCGGCGCTCCTTGGCGGGCTCGCCACCCGAACCGCCGCCCATCGGACCGAAGTTACCCATGGCGCCGCTCAGGCCCTTGAGCGCGTCGCCGATCTCGCTGGGCACGATCCAGAGCTTGTTCGCGTCGCCCTCGGCGATCTTCGGGAGCATCTGGAGGTACTGGTAGGCGAGGAGCTTCTGGTCCGCGTCGCCCGCGTGGATGGACTCGAAGACCGTGCGGATCGCCTGGGCCTCGCCCTCGGCACGCAGGGCCGCGGCCTTGGCCTCACCTTCGGCGCGCAGGATCGCGGACTGCTTCTCACCTTCGGCGCGCAGGATCTCCGACTGCCGGACACCCTCGGCCTGGAGGATCGCGGCGCGCTTGTCGCGGTCGGCGCGCATCTGCTTCTCCATCGAGTCCTGGATGGAGGTCGGCGGCTCGATCGCCTTGAGCTCGACGCGGTTGACGCGGATGCCCCACTTGCCGGTGGCCTCGTCGAGGACGCCGCGCAGCGCTGCGTTGATCTCCTCGCGGGAGGTCAGGGTCCGCTCCAGGTCCATGCCACCGATGATGTTGCGGAGGGTGGTGACGGTGAGCTGCTCGATCGCCTGGATGTAGCTGGCGACTTCGTACGTCGCGGCGCGGGCGTCGGTCACCTGGTAGTAGATGACGGTGTCGATGTTCACGACCAGGTTGTCCTGGGTGATCACCGGCTGGGGCGGGAACGGGACGACCTGTTCACGGAGGTCGATGCGGTTGCGGATCGAGTCGATGAACGGGACGACGATGTTCAGGCCCGCGTTCAGCGTCCGTGTGTAGCGGCCGAAGCGCTCGACGATCGCCGCGCTGGCCTGCGGGATGACCTGGATCGTCTTGATCAGGGCGATGAAGACCAGCACCACCAGAATGATCAGGACGATGATGATTGGTTCCATCGTGATTCCCCGTACCCCTCTTGCCTCGGTGTTTTCGGAAGATCCACTGAACCAGGACTAGCTGGTGAAGATCTTGCTGGTCGAGTCTGTCAGACCGTCGTACACCCTGGGGTGCGTTCACATGACGACGGCCGTCGCTCCGTCGATCTCGACGACGTCCACCTCGTGGCCCGCCTCGTAGCTCTGGTCCTTGTCGAGTGAGCGGGCCGACCAGATCTCGCCGGCGAGCTTGATCCGTCCGCCGGATCCGTCGACCCGTTCCAGGACGACGGCCGTCTTGCCTTTCAGCGCCTCTACTCCCGTGGCCAGCTCGGGCCGTTGGGAGCGGTGCCGGGCCGCGACGGAGCGTACGACCGCGATGAGCGCGACCGACACCGCGGTGAAGACGACGACTTGGAGTACGGTGCCGCCCCCGAGGCCCGCGGTCACGGCTCCCCCGACGGCGCCCACGGAGAGCATGCCGAACTCCGGCATCGCGGTCAGTACCAGCGGGATTCCGAGCGCGACGGCGCCGATCAGCCACCACACCCATGCGTCGATGTCCACGTGGTCATCGTAGGACCGCGAGGCCTTCCCGCACAGGGCACGTGATCTACCGGCCGGAGCGAGCCTGGCCGTGTGCGCCGGTGTCAGCCGAGCGGGAGGCCCTGGGCGCTCCAGCGCTCGCCCCGCTCCTCGACCACCAGGGGCAGTCCGAAGCAGAGGGAGAGGTTGCGGGAGGTCAGTTCGAGCTCGAGCGGGCCCGCGGCCATGACCTTGCCCTGGCGGATCATGAGGACGTGGGTGAAGCCGGGGGCGATCTCCTCGACGTGGTGCGTGACCATGATCATCGAGGGGGCGATCGGGTCGCGGGCGAGGCGGCCGAGGCGGCGTACGAGGTCTTCGCGTCCGCCGAGGTCGAGGCCCGCGGCGGGCTCGTCCAGGAGGAGCAGCTCGGGGTCGGTCATCAGGGCGCGGGCGATCAGGGTGCGCTTGCGCTCGCCCTCGGAGAGGGTGCCGAACTTGCGGTCCAGGTAGCCGGTCATGCCGAGGCGGTCGAGGAAGGCGCGGGCGCGCTGCTCGTCGACGTCCTCGTAGTCCTCGTGCCAGCCTGCGGTCATGCCGTACGCGGCCGTGAGCACCGTCTGGAGCACGGTCTGGCGCTTGGGCAGCTTCTCGGCCATCGCGATGCCGGCCACGCCGATGCGCGGGCGGAGCTCGAAGACGTCCGTGCCGGGCTTGCCGAGGGTCTCGCCGAGGATGGTGGCGGTGCCGCTGCTCGGGTGGAGGTAGCTGGAGGCGACGTTCAGCAGGGTGGTCTTCCCCGCGCCGTTCGGGCCGAGGATGACCCAGCGCTCACCCTCCTTGACCGACCAGGAGACCTGGTCCACCAGAGCCCGGCCCTCGCGGACCACGGATACGTCCTCCAGCTCCAGTACATCGCTCATGAGCGCGTTGTCTCCCATTGCAGTCTCGGCTGTCGCTTGCGTCGTGGACGCAGTCCCCTGGGAGAAAACCTACGCCACCAGCCGAGCGCTCCAGTCCTTAGCCCGGTCCTTAGGCTGTACGTATGCTCTCGGAACCACGCTCAGGACGCTTGGCAGCATGGGGAAATGCCCTTCTTGCCGGACTTGTCTCTCCGGATGACGCGGCGCTCGCGGTGGTCGGCGACGACGCGTTGCACCGGGTCGAAGGTCTTCCCGGCGAATCGGGTCCTGTCGGTCTCACGCTCGCCATCGGGCGATTGCGCACGCTCGGGGTGACCGGGCTGCGGGTCGCGCTGCCCGCGCCGGGCCATCCGCTCGGCCTGAGCGGGCCGCCCGCCTTCAACGCCCGAGCCCTGGAGGCGGAGGAGGCGGTCGTCGCCTACGGAGCGCCGTACGGGTTCGTGCCCGCGGTGACTGAGGCGGGGCCCGCCGGCGATGTGCACGTGGAGGTCGTCTGGCACTGCCTGCCCGTACGGGAGGCGCCGCCCGCCGATGTGCCCTCGCTCGGCGAGGCGGAGCGCGAGCTCGCCGAGGCGCTGCGGGATGCGACGGAGGTGCTCTCGAAGCTCGACGTCGCGGGCTCGGGGCCGGTCGCCGAGGCGGCGGTGGACGCGTACCGGGCTCGGGCCGAGCGGGGGCGTGAGGCGCTCGCTCCCGGGTATCCGCCGCGGGCGGTACGGGTGTTGGAGCTGGCGCAGCGGGTCGGGCTGCTGATCTCGGTGGCGTACGAGAACGGCCATGGGGGCGCCGTGAGCGCCTCGGAGATGGCCGCGCGGGGGGCGGCGTTGCGCCCTGTGGAGCGGACGGCTCGGCGGGCTCAGGTGGCTGCGTACAACGCGTACGTGGAGGAGCGGGAGCGGGGCTGAGGCCTGGGCTCAGGAGTGCCCGGAGCTATGGCGCCGCGTGCTCCGGAGAGTTTGTCGACTACGGGGCCGTCGTGGCTGGTCGCGCAGTTCCCCGCGCCCCGTCGGGGGCGCTCCCTCGGGGTGCTCCCTCGAACGCCGGACCGGCCCCCCGGAGAATGCCCGGAGGGCCGGTGGTCGCGCTGCGCCTAGTGCGAACGTCAGGCGTTGAGGCCGTCGTTCGCGAAGGCCGGGTTGAGGGCGCCGATGACGGAGACGGTGTTGCCCACGGCGTTCACGGGGATGTGCACCGGCGCCTGGACGAGGTTGCCCGAGCCGACGCCCGGCGAGTGCACGGCCTTGCCGTTGGCGTGCGCACCGTCCGTGGCGGAGGCGAGACCGGCACCGGCGACGACGAGGCCACCCGCCACCATCGTGACAGCAGCGACCTTCTTCAGGTTCTTCACTTCTGGGTCCTCCTAGTGATCGCTGCGGCCAGCCGCCGCAGCACGCACTGGAGAACGGCCGAGCGGCCCACAGGTTGCGCCGAACGAGGGACATCCACACGACGGTATGAATCTCAGACCGGAACACGACGGTCCGCTCTGCCCGTTGACGGAGTGCGCCGGACCGTTAATCAGCCGGTCACACCATGTCGTACGGCCCACAGGGCGGCCTGGGTGCGGTCGGCGAGGTCCAGCTTCATCAGGATGTTCGAGACGTGGGTCTTGACGGTCTTCTCGGAGAGCACAAGCGCCCGCGCGATCTCCCGGTTCGAGCGGCCGTCGGCGATGAGCCCGAGGACCTCACGCTCCCGCTCGGTGAGCGAACCGCCCCTCCCCTGCCCGGCGTTGGCACCCTCCTGGGACAGCAGCGCCCCTGCCACTTCGGGCTGGAGGAGGACATGCCCCGCGTGCACGGAGCGGATGGCTCCCGCGAGGGCCTCCGGGTCGACGTCCTTGTAGACATACCCCGCGGCGCCCGCACGCAGGGCCGGGACGACCGTGCGCTGCTCGGTGAAGCTGGTGACAATGAGCACGCGCGCGGGGTTGGCCAGTTCGCGGAGCTTGCGCAGCGCCTCGACGCCGTCCATGCCCGGCATCTTGACGTCCATGAGGACGACGTCCGGTTTCAACTTCTCGGCCTGCTCGACCCCTTCGGCGCCGTCCGAAGCCTCGCCCACGACTTCGATGTCGTCCTGCACCTCGAGGAACGTACGCAGACCGCGGCGGACCACCTGATGGTCGTCGACCAACAGCACCCGGATCCCTGTCTTCGGATTGAACACAGCGTCAGCCACCGGGAACCTCCATCTCGATCGTCGTGCCCTTTCCGGGCTCCGATTCCACGGTCAGTCGTCCGCCGACACCGCTCGCCCGGTCCCGCATGGAGACCAGGCCCAAGTGCCGTCCCGCGCGGCGGATCACGCGCGGGTCGAAACCGCTGCCGTCGTCGGTGACGCGCAGCACGGCTCCCGAGCCGCGCCGGGCGAGGGCCACGCGGACGTGCTCCGCGCCGGAGTGGCGCAAGGCATTGTGCAGGGCCTCCTGGGCGACTCGCAGCATCGCTTCCTCCTGGGCCGCGGGCAGGGCGCGAACTCCCCGGCTCTCGAAGGTGACTTCGGCGGAGTGCGCGCGGTCCAGGACATGCGTGTGCGTGCGCAGGGTGGCCACCAGGCCGTCCTCGTCCAGGGCGGCTGGGCGCAACTCCACGACAGCGGCGCGCAGTTCGTCCGCGGCCTCGGCCGCGAGCACGGCCACCTGCTGGAGTTCGCCCTTGGCGCGGGAGGGGTCGCGGTCCACCAGGGTGGCAGCGGCCTGTGCTGTCAGGCGCAGGGAGAACAGCTTCTGACTGACGGCGTCGTGCAGTTCGTGTGCGAGGCGTGAGCGCTCCTCGGCGATCGTCAGCTCGCGGCTGCGCTCGTAGAGCCGGGCGTTCGTGAGGGCGATCGCGGCGTGCTGGGCGAGGATCGAGAGGAGCTCTTCGTCGTCGGCGGTGAAGCCGCAGCCGCCGTCCGGCCTGGGGCACCTCTTGTTGGCGAGGAAGAGGGCGCCGAGCGTCTCGTCCCCGTACCGGATCGGCAGGCCGAGGAAGTCGGACATGTCCGGGTGGGCGGACGGCCAGCCCTCGAAGCGGGGGTCCTCGCGCACATCGGCGAGACGCTCGGGCTCGGCCTTGTGCAGCATCGCGGCGAGAATGCCGTGCTGGCGGGGCAGCGGGCCGATGGCTCGCCACTGCTCCTCGCTGACTCCGTCGACGACGAACTGCGCGAATCCGCCGTGGTCGTCCGGGACGCCGAGTGCCGCGTACTCCGCGTCGAGCAGTTCGCGGGCCGACGCGACGATCGTCTTGAGGACGTCGCGCACCTCCAGCTGCTCACTCATGGCCAGCAGCGCGGCGCTCACCGCGTTCAGACCGGACCGGGGACCTTGACTCATGGCCTCACCGTACCGGCGGGGTATGACAGTGCGTATCCGACCTGTGGCGGCCTCCGCCTAGGGCCGTGGGCGTAGGCCGAAGGGCCCTGAACCATTGCGGCCCGCGCACGAGGCGCCGGGAGCGGGTCCGTTCCTACCGTGGGGTCATCGGCTGGAGGAGCAGCCGTCTGGGCGACCCGAGGGGACGGATGTCATGCCGGTGGCGATCATCACGGGGGCTTCGAAGGGACTGGGGCGGGCGCTGGGCGCGGCGCTCGCGGAGCGGGGCTGGGATCTGGTGCTCGACGCGAGAACGGCCTCCGCTCTCGAGGACTCCGCACGGGACCTGGCGGGGCGCGGCGCGCGCGTGGAGGCCGTCGCCGGGGATGTCACGGATGCGGGGCACCGGGCGGACCTGGTCGCGGCGGCGCGCAGGCTGGGCGGTCTCGATCTGCTGGTGAACAACGCGAGCGCGCTGGGTGCGGAGCCTCTCGTACGCCTTGAGGAGCTCGCGCTCGACGGGCTGCGGCAGGCGCTGGAGACCAATGTGGTGGCGGCCCTGGGGCTGATCCGGGAGGCGCTGCCCTTGCTGCGGGCCTCGGCGGCGGGCGCGGTGGTCGACGTCAGCTCCGACGCGGCCGTCGAGGCGTACGAGACGTGGGGCGGGTACGGGGCGTCCAAGGCCGCCCTCGATCAGCTGTCGGCGGTCCTTGCCGTGGAGGAACCGGGGATCAGGGTGTGGGCGATCGATCCCGGTGACATGCGGACCGACCTCTACGGGGCGGCCGTCCCGGACGACGACGCCTCGGGGCGGCCGTCTCCGGAGACTGTGGCGCCCGCCTTCCTGCGGCTGCTCGACGAGCGCCCGGCGAGCGGACGGTACTCCGGTCCCTCTCTGCTGGACGGCCCTTCCGGTGTGGACGCGCGATGACGCTGGCCGTGCGAGTGCCCGAGGAGCTGGCGGCCCGTGTCCCCGCCGAGCAGCGGGGCCAGGGGCTCGACAGGGACGCGGTGCGGCTGCTCGTGTCGCGCGGGACTGAGGTCTCGCATCACACGTTCGCCGACCTGCCCGCGCTGCTGCGGGCCGGTGACCTGCTGATCGTGAACACCTCGGCGACGCTGCCCGCCGCCGTCGACGGAACCGTCGGGCACGCGCGCGTAGTGGTGCATTTCTCGACGCGGGGCGACGACGGTCGGTGGGCCGTCGAGTTGCGGGATCCGGACGGCCGGGGCACCACGCGGGCGCGCGCGGGCGGGCCCGCGAATTCAGTCGTGCGGCTCCCCGGTGACGTACGCCTCGTATATGAGGAGCCGCTTGCCGCGGGGAGCGAGCGGCTGTGGTGGGCGAGGGTCTCGGCCGACGTCCCTTCGCTGCTGGGGCAGCATGGGCGCCCCGTTCGCTACTCCTATACGGACAGGGACCAGCCGCTCTCCGTCTACCAGACGGTGTTCGCGCTGCCCGCGGCCGATGGGTCGGGCAGCGCGGAGATGCCGAGCGCGGCGCGGCCGTTCACCGCGTGTCTCGTGGCGAGCCTGGTCAGCCGCGGTGTGCAGTTCGCGCCGGTCGCGCTGCATACAGGGGTGGCGTCGCCCGAGGCGCACGAGCCGCCGTACCCCGAGCGCTTCGAGGTGCCTCAGACATCGGCGCGGCTGATCAATGCCGCCAGGGCGGGCGGAGGGCGCGTCATCGCGGTGGGTACGACGGCCGTGCGTGCCGTCGAGTCCGCCACGGGACCTGACGGGGTGGTCAGGGCGGCAGCGGGTCGTACAGAGCTCGTGGTGACGCCGGAGCGGGGCGTACGCGTGGTGGACGGGCTGCTGACCGGGCTGCACGAGCCGCAGGCCTCGCATCTGCTGATGCTGGAGGCGATCGCGGGAAGGGCCGCTGTCGACCGGGGTTATACGGAGGCGGTACGCCGTCTCTACCTCTGGCACGAGTTCGGCGACGTGCATCTCCTACTTCCGGAGGAGTTTGCTCACGCAGAGAGTTGCGAGGGCAACTGTTGGTGAGGTTGTTACGTGGTCGATGTGAGCCCGCGCATAGGGCGCACGTCACGTACTAAGTCTCCCAGTGAATGAGATATCCCTTTATGCGCATGGTGCGCAATGCCGTCAAAGGGTATGGCGCGCCCCCTGATCCACTACCTGGCTTCGTACGTCACTGCTTTGCCACAGAATTTTGCGGCCGCTAAGAATTGCTCCCGTCGCTCGACGCCGCGGTCTCGCACCGCGGCGTTTGTGTCGGAGAAGCAATGTCCCCGTCGGCCAGAGCGACCTCCGCGATTTCGAAGAGGTCCATCCGCATGTCGAAGCTCAGCACCCCTGGTCATAGTCGCTCCGCGCTGACCAAGACCCAGAAGTTCTCGATCGCCGGTGTCGCCACGCTCGGCGCCGCCGCCCTCGCCTTCTCCCTCGTGCCGGGCAGCTCCGATGCCGGAACCCAGAGCGTCGACGCCGCCGCCCCGGTGGCCTTCAAGCAGAACGTCGACGCCCAGCAGGCCGTCCACGCCGGTGTCATCAAGCAGCAGGGCACCGCGGACAAGCAGGCCAAGGCCGATGCCGCCGCGAAGGCGAAGGCCGAGGCGGACGCCGCCGCGAAGAAGCGGGCCGACGAGGAGGCCGCGGCCAAGAAGAAGGCCGAGGACGAGCGCAAGGCCAAGGAAGCCGCGAGCCGTGCCGCCGCGCGCAAGCCGGTCTACGCCAACAACCTCGACGGCTGGATCCGCCAGTCCCTGGACATCATGAAGTCCAAGGGCATACCCGGCTCCTACGAGGGCCTGCACCGCAACATCATCCGGGAGTCCGCGGGCGACCCGAACGCCAAGAACGGCTGGGACATCAACGCCATCAACGGCACCCCGTCGATCGGCCTGCTCCAGGTCATCCAGCCCACGTTCAACGCGTACCACGTCGAGGGCACGTCCACGAACATCGCCGACCCGGTCGCCAACATCACGGCCGCGGCCAACTACGCGGCCGACCGGTACGGCTCGATGGACAACGTGAACAGCGCCTACTGAGCCTGATCAACCGATCATCACTGATCAGCTGATCAACGGACCTCTTCACCGAGGCTCGCAGACGCCGAAGGGCGGCACCCACAGGGGTGCCGCCCTTCTCGTCGTACCTGTGGGTGATGCGCTTACTTGCGCATGACCTCCGGCTCGTGGCGACGCAGCAGTCGCGCGACCGCGAAGCCGCAGGCGATGCCGATCAGGAGCAGGATCGTGATGTTCATGCCCCACTGTCCCGCCGAGTGCTCCCACAGCGGGTCGAGGTCGCCCGGCTTCTTCGGGTCCCACGGCGGCATGAGGTGCGCCAGGTCGAGGGTGGAGCCCGCGCCCGCGATGGCCCAGCGCGACGGCATCAGCCAGGCGAACTGCTCGAGGCCCGGCGAGCCGTAGACCTGGAAGAGCACGCCGGTGAAGACGACCTGGACGATCGCGAACATCACCAGGAGCGGCATGGTCTTCTCGGAGGTCTTCACCAGCGAGGAGATGACCAGGCCGAACATCATCGAGGTGAAGCCGAGGGCGATGATCGTCAGGCAGATCTCGACGGCCGGGGGCATGATCAGGCCCTCTTCCGGCATGTCACGCGTCGCGAAACCGATGCCGCAGATGATGACGCCCTGGAAGGCCGTGATCACGCCGAGGACGATGACCTTGGACATCAGGTACGCCGAACGGGAGAGGCCGGTGGCACGCTCCCGTTCGTAGATGACCCGTTCCTTGATCAGCTCACGTACGGAGTTGGCCGCGCCCGAGAAGCACATGCCGACCGCGAGGATCAGCATGATCGTGCCCGCGTCGCCGTTGAACTTGGACGGCGGCTTGGGCGGGCCGAGCCCGAAGTCGGCCGGGATGACGACGCTGACGATGCCGAGGACCGCGGGCAGGATCACCATCAGGCCCAGGAAGCCCTTGTCGGAGGCGATCACCGAGGTGTAGCGGCGGATCAGGGTCCACAGCTGTGAGCCCCAGCCCTGCGGCTTGGGCGGCCTGATCGCCTGCGCCGGCGGCATGTGGACCGACTGCGCGGCCACGGCGTCGATGTCGGCGGCGTACATCTGGTAGTGCTGCGAGCCCTTCCAGCGGCCCGCCCAGTCGTAGTCGCGGTAGTTCTCGAAGGCCGAGAAGACGTCCGCCCACGTCGAGTAGCCGAAGAAGTTGAGCGCTTCCTCCGGCGGACCGAAGTACGCGACCGAGCCGCCGGGCGCCATCACCAGGAGCTTGTCGCAGATCGCCAGCTCGGCGACCGAGTGCGTGACGACGAGGACCGTACGGCCGTCGTCCGCGAGGCCGCGCAGGAGCTGCATGACGTCGCGGTCCATGCCCGGGTCGAGGCCGGATGTCGGCTCGTCCAGGAAGATCAGCGACGGCTTGGTGAGCAGCTCCAGGGCCACCGACACACGCTTGCGCTGGCCACCGGAGAGGGAGGTGACCTTCTTCTCCTTGTGGATGTCCAGCTTGAGCTCGCGCAGGACCTCGTCGATGCGCTGCTCGCGCTCCTGCTCGCTGGTGTCCGAGGGGAAGCGCAGCTTGGCGGCGTACTTGAGGGCCTTCTTGACGGTCAGTTCCTTGTGCAGGATGTCGTCCTGCGGGACCAGACCGATGCGCTGGCGCAGCTCGGCGAACTGCTTGTACAGGTTCCGGTTGTCGTAGAGGACGTCACCCTTGTTGGCGGGCCGGTAACCGGTGAGCGCCTTGAGCAGGGTGGACTTTCCGGAGCCCGAGGGGCCGATGACCGCGATGAGCGACTTCTCCGGGACGCCGAAGGAGACGTCCTTGAGGATGTCCTTGCCGCCGTCGACCGTCACCGTCAGGTGGCGCGCGGAGAAGGAGACCTCACCGGTGTCGACGAACTCCTCGAGCCGGTCGCCGACGAGCCGGAACGTCGAGTGACCGACGCTGACGATGTCGTTCGGGCCGATGAGGGCCGTGCCGGACTTCGCGACCGGCTGACCGTTGATGTACGTGCCGTTGTGCGAGCCGAGATCGTGGATCTCGAAGCGGCCGTCCGGAGTGGCCGTGAACTCGGCGTGGTGCCGCGAGACCTGGAGGTCGGAGACGACCAGTTCGTTCTCCAGGGCACGGCCGATGCGCATCTTGCGGCCGAGCGAGAGCTGGTGGAACGTCGTCGGGCTGCGGTCGCCGTAGACCGGCGGGGCCCCCGCGACACCGCCGGAGCCCGCACCGGGGCCCTGCTGCTGCGGGACCTGCGGTTGCTGAGGCTGCTGGTGCTGGGCGGCCTGCTGCGGCTGCGGCCAGCCCTGCTGCTGGGGCACCTGCTGCGGTGCCTGCTGCTGACTCGCCGACGCGGCCCAGCCGGGCGCTTCCTGCTGGGGCGCGTGATGCTGAGGTGCCTGGTGTTGCGGCGCCTGCTGGGCCGGGGCCTGCTGGGCGGCCTGCTGCGGTGCGGACATGGCAGCGGCGGCGCCCGAAGCGCTGCCGGAGACATTCAGCCGCGGGCCGTCGGTCGCGTTGCCGAGGTTCACGGCCGAGCCGGGGCCGATTTCCATCTGGTGGATCCGCTGGCCCTGCACAAAGGTGCCATTGGTGCTGCCGTGGTCCTCGATGACCCAACTGCGGCCGCTCCAGCTGATCGTGGCGTGACGCCAGGAGACCCTGGCGTCGTCAAGCGCGAGATCCCCCTGCGGATCACGTCCGAGGGTGTACGACCTGGACGGATCGAGCGTCCAGGTCCTTCCATTCAATTCCAGTACGAGTTCCGGCACTCCAGCCCCACTGAGTTGTCCCCCGAGCTAGCCCCCATATGGGGAGTCTAGGGATGTCGAACATCGGGAGGAACTATTTCAGGCGGAGGCCTCTGACCGAAAGTCGGGCCTTGTGAAGACTGCGTACGGGCCGCCGCGACCGCCCCGTTGACGGGGCAGAAACCGCCCCGGAGAGTAGTAACCGCCCATCAGTGCATACGGATCATGCGCATTGCGCACATCAGCCGCGTTACTGAACATCAGCGCACATCACGCATGAACAGGGCGACACGGTGCGATTCGGGGGGTCCTGATGGAGACCGGTGAGACGAGGGCCGAAGGCCGGGGCGTGCGGTGGGGCGATGTCCTGCTCTCCGCGATCGCCGCCGTGAGCTGGGCCCTGGTCGGCATGGCGGGTACGGCGGCGCTCGGCCTGCACCTCCTCGGCGCGGACGCGGTGGGGTCGCTCGGGCCGATGACGGCGGCGGCGGTGGCCCTCGGCGCGGGCGGTTCGGTCACCCCGTCCGGCGATGTCTCGGCATTCGGACTCGACGGGGCCCAGGCGACCACCGCGATCGACATCGCACCGCTGGGCGTCGGGCTCGTGGGAGCGGTACTCCTTGCGTATTTCTTCCTACGCTCCTTGCGGGGGGCGGGAGTTGTACTCACGTCCGCCGAACTCGCCGCACGCGCGGGAGCGGTGGTCGTCCTCTTCGTGGCGATGCTCGGAGGGCTCGCATGGGCGGGTCACGACATCATCACGATCGACGGCGAGCAGCTGGGGATCGACAAGGGCATCGACAAAGGGATCGATCAGATCCCGTCCGACATCACGGACAAACTGCCCGGCGGTCTCGGCGACATCGGCGGTCTGCTGCCCGACCGGCTCGGCGATCTCGCGAAGGCGAAGGCGGCGGTCGGCTTCACCGTGGACACGGGACCGACGCTGCTCGGGGGCGCGGTGTGGGTGATCGGCGTCCTGCTGATCGCGCTGCTCGCCGCACGGCGTACGCCGCTGCCGCGCGGCCTTGACGCCCTGCACCGCGTGGCGCGGCCTGCCGTGTCCGCGCTGGTCTCGGTGGCTCTGGTGGCGGTGCTCGCGGGGCTCGCCGCGGCGCTGTACGCGATGGTCGGCGACGCCCATCCCAAGCGGATCGCGGGTGCGGCACTGCTCGGGGCGCCGAACGGGGTGTGGCTCGGGGTGCCCATCGGGCTCTTCGTGCCGTGGGACGGCAAGGCCACGGGCGAGCTCGCGAAGCTCCTGCCGGATCCGCTGGACGATCTTCTGACGGGATCGGGAGCCTCGGGGAACGAGCCGGTGACGCTGGGGCGGCTCGCCGAACTCGACGGGCGGGTCTGGCTCCTCGGGGTCGCTGCGGCGCTGATGATCCTGTTCGCGGGAGTCCTTACGGCTGTCCGCACTCCCTTCTTACGTGGCGAGACGGGCGCCCTGGCGTTCGCGGGGCGGTGTGCGGTGCGGCTCGGCGTGGTGACAGGGCTCGGCCTCGCGCTGATGGTGTGGCTGACGGGGGTGTCCGCGGATGCCTCGCTCTCGGTGCTCGGCTTCGACGCGTTCGGGGCGGGGATCGAGCTTCATGGGCAGCTGGGGATGGCGTTGCTCCTGGGGGTCGCGTGGGGGGCGGGGGCCGGAGCTGTCGGGGCGTTGCTCGCGGTGGCGAGCGGGGCCGCGGGGGGTCGGGCGTCGGCGCTGGCCCTTGGGGCGGGGGCGTCTGCGGCTCCGGCTCCGGCTCCTGCCGGGTCTGCTGGGGTACCGGCCTCCACTGCGGGTCCGCCCTCGGGTCATCCCTCGGGTCCGTACGCGGGTCCGTACAGTCCCAGCGATCCCTACCGGCCCGCGAATCCTGACACCAACCCGTACCTCCGGCCGCCGCGTGATGTCTCCGGCTCGCCGACCGTGGTGGGACCGATCAGTCCACCCCCGAAGCCGAAGCCGCGGTCCCGGTCCTCGGGCAACGGCGACTGGCCGCCGCCTCCGCCTCCTCCGCCTCCTCCGCCTCCTCCGCCGCCACCGCCCCCTCCGGGGCAGGGGCCTCGGGGTGGACGGGGGCGGTAGTGCCGGTTCTCCGGTGACGCCCCTGCTCTGGCCGGTGGGGGGGGCGTTTCCGTCCCGTCGCTTCGTGACGGATGTTTCCCTCCCGCCCACCCGATGGCCCAGGGGTGAACGGGCGAGTGGGAGGGAGATAATCCACCGCGAAGCGGCGGCCAAAGACTCCCCGCCCCGCGGCGGCCGAAGGCGCGCCCCCTCCCACGGAGTGTCCGGCACCCGGACCACCCCGCCCCCCGCGCAGAGCACCCGGATACGGTGGGCTCACCATGAGCGCTTCGCAGCCCCCGCACCCCGCCGATGTCCCCACGCTCCTCGTCAAGATCTTCGGCAAGGACCGCCCCGGGATCACCGCCGGTCTCTTCGACACCCTCGCTGCCTACTCCGTCGACGTCGTCGACATCGAGCAGGTCGTCACCCGTGGCCGCATAGTGCTGTGCGCGCTCGTGACCGAGCCGCCGGCCGGCCTGGAGGGCGACCTGCGGTCCACCGTGCACAGCTGGGCCGATTCCCTGAAGATGCAGGCCGAGATCATCTCGGGCATCGGCGACAACCGCCCCCGTGGCCTCGGCCGTTCCCATGTCACCGTGCTCGGCCACCCCCTCACCGCCGAGTCGACGGCCGCGATCGCCGCCCGCATCACCGATACCGGCGGCAACATCGACCGCATCTTCCGGCTCGCCAAGTACCCGGTCACCGCAGTCGAGTTCGCTGTCTCCGGAACGGAGACCGAGCCGCTGCGCACCTCCCTGGCCCTGGAGGCCGCGAGGCTCGGCGTGGACGTCGCCGTCGTCGCCGCGGGGCTGCACCGCCGCGCCCAGCGGCTCATCGTGATGGACGTCGACTCGACCCTCATCCAGGACGAGGTGATCGAACTCTTCGCGGCGCACGCGGGCTGCGAGGACAAGGTCGCCGAGGTGACCGCTGCCGCGATGGCGGGCGAACTGGACTTCGAGCAGTCGCTGCACGCCCGCGTGGCCCTGCTGGCAGGGCTCGACGCCTCGGTCGTCGACAAGGTCCGCTCCGAGGTCCGCCTCACCCCCGGCGCCCGCACCCTCATCCGCACGCTCAAGCGCCTCGGCTATCAAGTGGGCGTCGTCTCGGGCGGGTTCACTCAGGTCACGGATGATCTGAAGGAACGTCTCGGCCTCGACTTCGCCCAGGCCAACACCCTGGAGATCGTCGACGGCAAGCTCACCGGAAAGGTGACCGGCGAGATCGTGGACCGCGCGGGCAAGGCCCGCCTGCTGCGCCGCTTCGCCGAGGAGGCCGGGGTCCCGCTGGAGCAGACCGTCGCGATCGGCGACGGCGCGAACGACCTCGACATGCTGAACGCGGCCGGTCTCGGTGTCGCCTTCAACGCCAAGCCCGTCGTCCGCGAGGCTGCCCACACCGCGGTGAACGTCCCCTTCCTCGACACCGTCCTCTACCTCCTCGGCGTCACCCGCGAAGAGGTCGAAGCGGCGAACACGCACACCGACTGACCCGGCGCCCGCGTCGCGTTTGCGCTCCACGTCGATGGGCCCTGGTACCGCGCGGTACCAGGGCCCATCGACGTACGCAATTCAAGATCCGCCAAGAGAGCGGAGTGTCGGCAAGAGGGCGGAGTGTCGGCAAGAGACAAGCGAGCGGAGACCGGAGAGCTAGTCGGAAGGCGCCCAGTAGTCCACCAGCGTGGCGACGCCGGGCTCCAGGGCCTTCCACGAGCCGGAGTACGTCAGGACCGCGAAGGCCGAGGTCGGGAAGCCGCGGCGGTCCATTCGCGTACGGGCGTCGCCTTCGGACTGCCCGGCGAGGATGTCGGCGAGCCCCTGCACTCCGGGGTTGTGGCCGATCAGTACGACATCCTGCGCGTCGTCCGGCGTTTCGTTGAGCACGGCGATCAGCTCGCCCGGAGAGGCCTCGTACAGCCGCTCCTCGTAGACGGTCTTGGGCCTCTGCGGCAGCTCATGGACGGCGAGCTTCCATGTCTCGCGGGTCCTGGCGGCGGTCGAGCAGAGGGCCAGGTCGAAGGGGATACCACTGTCGGCCAGCTTGCGCCCGGCGACCGGGGCATCCTTGCGTCCGCGCTCCGCGAGCGGCCGCTCGTGGTCGGACACCTGCGGCCAGTCGGCCTTCGCATGCCGGAAGAGGACAATCCTGCGGGGTTCTGCGACGCTCATGCGTCCCAGCTTCGCATGAAACGCGCCATGGGGCGCAGGGAGTTGACCCGCTCCCCCGGCACGGGTGACGGCGTGCACCCGGGGCTGGTCACGGCGCCGAACGGAACACCGTCTCCTGGATGCGCTCGAGCACGTGGGTGACCACCGGGTCGCCGCTCGCGGCGTGTGCGTCGGCGGGGTTGAGTATCAGCAGGAGCAGGGCCGCGAAGGCGACGGCGGGGAGGGCGATCGCCCACCACGGAAGCTGGATCTCGATGCTCGCCGAGTCCCTTGGGGCTCCCAGGTCGCTCCGAGTGTGCGAACGGGCCGACATGCCGCCTCCGTGGTCTTCGAGTCCTCCGTGCCGCGTCTTCGCGGCCACATCTCGAAGGTACGGATTCGGCAACCCTCAGCACATCCGGTGATCCACCCACTTGACCCTGACACTGACCCCCTAGGGGATGGTGGTGCTAACCCCACCATCCGCCCCGCCGGGGTCAGTTCACGGCGAGGCGATGGAGGCGATGATCCCGATGATCACGGTGATGGCCAGCATCGCGCCGAGCACGATGAGCAGCTTCTTCTGGCCGTTCTGGGGGTTCGGATCAAGCACTGGCATATCGGAAGTCTCGCACCCTTTGTGCGAGGCGTCTCCGCCGGGGTCGCACGAACCGTCCGGGCGTCAGCCCCTCGGACGTCAGCCCTTCAGGCATCAGGCCGCCACGGCGACCTCGTCCTCGACCGTGCGGTTGCGGCCCGCCAGGATGCCCACCACGATCTGCGGCACCATCAGGCCCGCCATGAGCGCGATCGGCAGACCCCAGCCGCCGCTGTGCTGGTAGAGCACGCCCACCAGGAGCGGCCCCGGGATCGAGATGAGATAGCCCGTGCTCTGCGCGAAGGCCGAGAGCTTGGCGACGCCCACGCTGCTCTTGGCCCGCATACCGACCATCGTGAGGGCCAGCGGGAAGGCGCAGTTGGAGATGCCGAGCAGCAGGGCCCAGGCCCAGGCGCCGCCCTCGGGGGCGAGGTAGAGGCCCGCGTATCCGACGAGACCGCAGAGGCCGAGCACCACCACCACAGGGCCTTGGTTCGGCAGCCGTGTGGCGACCCGCGGGATGACGAAGGCCAGCGGCACGCCCATCGCCATGGTGACGGCGAGCAGCACGCCCGCCTCCCCCGCCGGGACCCCCGCGTCACGGAAAATCTGTGGCATCCAGCCCATCGTGATGTACGCGGCGGTGGCCTGGAGCCCGAAGAAGCAGGCGAGCGCCCACGCCGTACGGCTACGGGTGATGCGAAGCCCGGCGTCCTCCTGCCGCACCTCGGCGCTGACGTGCTCCGGGGAGGCGGTGGAAGCCGCCCTCCGGTCGCGGGCGAGCAGCGCCCATGGCACGACGGCGACGACGGCGAGCGTGGCCCACACGGCGAGCCCCGACTGCCAACTGCCGCCCAGCGCATCGGTCATGGGCACCGTGACGGCGGCCGCCATCGACGTGCCGAGGGCGAGCGCCATCGAGTAGAGGCCGGTCATCGAGCCGACCCGGTCGGGGAACCAGCGCTTGACGATCACCGGCATCAGGACGTTGCTGACCGCGATGCCCATGAGGGCGAGCGCGCTCGCGGCGAGGAAGCCGACGGTGCCACCGAGGAAGGGGCGCATCACCAGGCCCGCGGCGATCGCGACCATGCCCGCGCAGACCACCGCGCTGGGGCCGAACCTGCGGGCGAGCCGAGGTGCCATCACTCCGAAGACCGCGAAGCAGAGCGGCGGGACGGAGGTGAGAAGCCCGGCGAGCGTGCCGCTCATGCCGAGCCCGTCACGCACCTCTTCGAGGAGGGAGCCGAGGCTGGTGATGGCCGGACGGAGGTTGAGGGCGGCGAGGACGATGCCGACGATGACCAGACGCGTGGCCCACGCGCGCGTGGGGGGCTGTTTCTCGGCTGCCGCCCCGCTCGCCGCGTCGGTACGTATTGGTGTAGGTGTCGGTGGCGTCGAAGCCGTCATCGTCTTGGTTTCCTCACTAGCCATGGGGTCATCATAGAATCATGGGATGATTGGCTGTCCAATCCATTGCCACTTGTTTCCGTCACTGCCACTTGTTTCCGTCACTGCCACTGTTTCCGTCACTGCCACTGTTTCCGTCACATCGCGCACGAAGGAACGTCATGCCCCTGACCACCCCTCGCCGCTCAGCACTCTCCGAGCAGGTGATCTCCGAGTTGCGGAACCAGATCTCGTCGGGAGAGTGGCCGGTCGGCTCCCGCATCCCCACCGAGCCCGAGCTGGTCGAACAGCTCGGCGTGGCCCGCAACACCGTCCGTGAGGCGGTCCGCGCCCTGGCGCACAACGGCCTGCTCGACATCCGTCAGGGCTCAGGCACCTATGTGGTCGCGACGAGCGAGCTGGCCGGAGTGATGCAGCGCAGGTTCGCCGACGCGGACCCGCGGCACATCGCGGAGCTGCGCAGCACCCTGGAGTCGAGCGCGGCGAAGCTGGCCGCGCAGCGGCGCACGGAGCGCGACCTCAAGCAGCTCGACGCGCTCCTCGACCGCCGCGAGGAGGCCTGGGAGTCGGGTGAGGCGGAGGCCTTCGTGGCGGCCGACGCGACGTTCCACCTGGCCGTCGTGGCCGCGTCCCACAACGACGTGATGACGGCGATGTACGCGGACCTCGGCGAGGTCATGCGGGACTGGCTGCGCGAGGACGTCGGCGAGAAGCTGACCCCCGAGAGCCACATGGACCACGCCCGGCTCGTCGACGCGATCCGCGAGCAGGACGCGGAGGCGGCGGCGAAGGAGGCGGCCGCCTACCCGTTCATGTGCCGCCCGGAGCTGTTCACTTCTGGTGACTGACCCAGACCGACCTGATGTCTTTCCAGCACCGCCCGGTGAGCCGCACGGTCGTGGCGGGCCCGGCTTCGACCGATACTCCGTCGCTGTCGATGTCCCACCACTGATCGCACTCCACGTGCAGCCGGACCATGTCGGTCTCGGGGTACGGGTTGTGGCAGTACGCGACCGCGTCCGAGCCCTTGACGCTGGTGCGGCACTCGGAGCCGAACGGCCGGGGATCATCCGCTGGTTCGTCCGCTGGTCCATCCGCCTGCACGCGCGCGTGGGGTTGCCTCGCCTCTCCGACGGCATGTGATGCGACGTCGTACGGCAGGGCGATCAGCAGGCTGAGGGCGGCGAGCACCGCGGGAGGTGACAGGCGCACACCTCAGGGTGCGCGGTTCCGCCCGTCCGCCGCCTGGCCGGTGGGCCGAACGGGTGACGCCCCGCCTCCCGCGCATCGCGGGGGACGGGGCGTCAGGAACGTACAGAATGCCTGGTCAGGCGCCCATCATGTGCACGCCGCCGTCGACGTGGATGATCTCGCCCGTCGTCTTCGGGAAGAAGTCCGAGAGCAGCGCGACGATGCCGCGGCCCGCGGGCTCCGGGTCGGCCATGTCCCACGCCAGGGGGGAACGGGTGTTCCACACCTCGGCAAGCTCCCCGAAGCCCGGGATGGACTTCGCGGCCATCGAGCCGATCGGTCCGGCAGAGATGAGGTTGCAACGGATGTTGTCCTTGCCCAGGTCACGCCCGAGGTAGCGCGAGGTGGCCTCAAGGGCGGCCTTGGCCGGGCCCATCCAGTCGTACTGCGGCCAGGCGAACTGCGCGTCGAAGGTGAGGCCGACGATCGAGGCGCCGTCGCTCATCAGCGGGCGACAGGCCATGGCGAGCGACTTCAGGGAGAACGCCGAGACGTGCATCGCCGTGGCGACCGACTCGAAGGGCGTGTTCAGGAAGTTGCCGCCGAGCGCGTCCTGCGGGGCGAAGCCGATGGAGTGGACGACGCCGTCCAGGCTGCCGAGCTCCTCGCGGACGAGGCCTTCGAGGCGGTCCAGGTGCTCCTGGTTGGTCACGTCGAGCTCGATGACCTTGGCGGGCTTGGGCAGCTTCTTGGCGATGCGCTCGGTGAGCGTGGGGCGCGGGAAGGCGGTGAGGATGACCTCGGCGCCCTGCTCCTGCGCGACCTTGGCCGCGTGGAACGCGATGGAGGACTCCATCAGAACGCCCGTGATCAAGATCTTCTTGCCGTCGAGAATTCCGCTCATGGTGATCAGTGACCCATGCCCAATCCGCCGTCAACGGGGATGACGGCTCCAGTGATGTACGACGCGTCGTCCGAGGCTAGGAACTTCACCGCGGCGGCGATCTCCTCGGGCTGCGCGTAACGGCCGAGCGGCACCTGCGCCATGATGCTCGACCGCTGCTCGTCGCTGAGCGCCTTGGTCATGTCGGTGTCGACAAAACCGGGCGCGACGACGTTGAAGGTGAGATTGCGCGACCCGAGCTCACGGGCGAGGGAGCGCGCGAAGCCGACGAGGCCTGCCTTGGAGGCGGCGTAGTTGGCCTGCCCCGGGCCGCCCATCAGGCCGACGACGGAGGAGATCAGCACGACGCGGCCCTTCTTGGCGCGCAGCATGGCGCGGTTGGCCCGCTTCACGACACGGAAGGTGCCGGTGAGGTTGGTGTCGAGTACGGACGTGAAGTCCTCCTCGGACATCCGCATGAGGAGCTGGTCCTTGGTGATCCCGGCGTTGGCCACCAGGATCTCCACCGGACCGTGCTTCTCCTCAATCTCCTTGTAGGCCTGCTCCACCTGCTCGGTGTCAGTGATGTCGCACTTGACGGCGAGAACACCGAGCTCAGTGAGGGCCTGGGGCGGTTCACCCGAGCGGTAGGTGATCGCGACCTGATCGCCGGCGTCGGCGAAGACGCGGGCGATGGCGAGGCCGATGCCCCGGTTTCCTCCGGTGACGAGAACCGAGCGGCTCAACGGATCACCCTTTCGATAGCGGTCTGGTAACTCGAAAACCTATCGGTACCGTGCTCCATACAGAGAATCGGTGACCGACAGTGGCTTACCGGACTCACTGTCGGGTCCCTACAGAAAATGCCGGCCTCCTGGCCCTGAGGCGCGGCATGATCTGACCGACCGGTGCCGACAGCAGGGAGACATCCGTGCCTCATTCCATCGATGAAGCCTTCACGGCGCTGCCGCTGCGGGCTCTCGCCGACGCCGCGCTCGCCCGCGCGCGTGCCCTGGGCGCAGACCATGCGGACTTCCGCCTCGAGCGGGTGCGCAGCGCGTCCTGGCAGCTGCGGGACGCCAAACCGTCCGGCACATCGGACACCACGGACCTCGGCTACGCGGTCCGCGTCGTACACGGCGGCACGTGGGGATTCGCGTCCGGCGTCGACCTGACGATGGACGCGGCGGCGAAGGTCGCGTCCCAGGCCGTGGCGATGGCCAAGCTCTCGGCGAAGGTGATCAAGGCGGCAGGGTCGGACGAGCGCGTGGAGCTCACGGGTGAGCCCGTGCACGCGGACCAGACGTGGGTCTCCTCGTACGAGATCGACCCGTTCTCCGTGCCGGAAGAGGAGAAGAGCGGCCTGCTCGCCGAGTGGAGCTCCCGGCTGCTTGCCGCCGACGGGGTCTCGCACGTCGACGCCTCGCTGCTCACCGTGCATGAGAACAAGTTCTACGCGGACACGGCGGGGACGGTGACCACGCAGCAGCGGGTCCGCCTGCACCCGCAGGTCACCGCGGTCGCGGTCGACGGGACGAGCGGCGAGTTCGACTCGATGCGGACCATCGCGCCGCCGGTCGGGCGGGGCTGGGAGTACCTCACCGGGACCAGCTGGGACTGGGACGCTGAGCTGGCGCGCATCCCGGAGCACCTCGCCGAGAAGATGCGGGCGCCGAGCGTGCGGGCGGGCTCGTACGACCTGATCGTCGACCCGTCCAACCTCTGGCTGACGATCCACGAGTCCATCGGCCACGCCACCGAGCTGGACCGCGCGCTCGGCTACGAAGCGGCGTACGCGGGAACGTCCTTCGCCACCTTCGACCAGCTCGGCAAGCTCGCGTACGGCTCGTCGATCATGAACGTGACGGGCGACAGGACCGTCGAGCACGGCTTGTCGACCATCGGGTACGACGACGAAGGCGTGGCCGCGCAGTCCTGGGACCTGGTGAAGGACGGCACTCTGGTCGGCTACCAGCTGGACCGGCGCATCGCGAAGCTCACCGGATTCGAGCGGTCCAACGGGTGCGCGTACGCGGACTCCCCCGGTCATGTGCCGGTGCAGCGCATGGCGAACGTGTCGCTACAGCCGGATCCGGGCGGGCTCTCCACGGAGGACCTGATCGGGGGCGTCGACCGCGGCATCTACGTGGTGGGCGACCGGTCCTGGTCGATCGACATGCAGAGGTACAACTTCCAGTTCACCCAGCAAAGGGCGTACGAGATCCGGAACGGGCGTCTGGTCGGGCAGCTCCGGGACGTCGCCTACCAGGGAGTCACCCCTGAGTTCTGGGGCTCCATGGAGAAGGTGGGCGGCCCCCAGACCTATGTCCTCGGCGGCGCCTTCAACTGCGGCAAGGCCCAGCCGGGCCAGGTCGCGGCGGTCTCGCACGGCTGCCCTTCAGCACTGTTCCGAGGCGTGAACATCCTCAACACCACGCAGGAGGCGGGTCGATGACCTCTCGTACGAACGGTACGAACAAGCCGCACGAGATCGTCGAGCGCGCCCTCGAACTGTCCACCGCCGACGGCTGCGTCGTCATCGCCGACGAGCACTCGACCGCGAATCTGCGCTGGGCAGGCAACTCCCTGACCACGAACGGCGTCACCCGCGGCCGCACCCTCACCGTCATCGCGACCGTCGACGGCAAGGAAGGCACCGCCTCCGGAGTCGTCTCGCGCTCGGCCGTGACCGCCGCCGATCTCGAGCCCCTCGTACGCGCCGCCGAACACGCCGCGCGCGGGGCCGGGCCCGCGGAGGACGCGCAGCCGCTGGTGGCCGGGGCCGAGGAGTCCGTGGACTTCAGGGACTCCCCCGCCGAGACGTCCTCCACGGTCTTCGCGGACTTCGCGCCCGCGCTCGGCGAGGCCTTCGCCACCGCACGCGCGGGCGGGCGTGAGCTGTACGGCTTCGCGAACCACGAACTCGTATCGAGCTATCTCGGTACGTCGACGGGGCTCCGGCTGCGGCACGACCAGCCCAGCGGGACCCTTGAGCTCAATGCCAAGTCCCCGGACCGTACGAAGTCGGCGTGGGCCGGGCGGGCGACCCGGGACTTCAAGGACGTCGACCCGGCGGCGCTCGACGCGGAGCTCGCCAAGCGTCTGGGGTGGGCTCAGCGGCGCGTCGACCTGCCCGCCGGGCGTTACGAGACGCTGCTTCCGCCGACCGCCGTCGCCGACCTGCTGATCTACCAGCTGTGGTCGGCTTCGGCCCGGGACGCGGCCGACGGCCGGACGGTGTTCTCCAAGCCCGGCGGCGGCACCCGCGTCGGCGACCGGCTCGCCGAGCTGCCCCTGACGCTGCGCAGCGACCCGAACGAGCCGGGCCTGGAGTCCGCCCCGTTCGTACTCGCGCACGCCTCGGGCGGCGACTCGTCCGTCTTCGACAACGGGCTTCCGCTGGCAACCACCGACTGGGTGCGCGCGGGCGAGCTCGCGCATCTGACCAGCACCCGGCACAGCGCGGAACTGACCGGTCTGCCGGTGGCGCCCGCCATCGACAACCTCATCCTGGACGGCGGCACCGACCGCTCCCTGGAGGAGATGGTGGCGAGCACGGAGAGAGGGCTTCTCCTGACCTGCCTCTGGTACATCCGCGAGGTCGACCCGGCCACCCTGCTGCTCACCGGGCTCACCCGTGACGGCGTCTATCTCGTCGAGAACGGCGAGGTCGTGGGCGAGGTGAACAACTTCCGGTTCAACGAGTCGCCGGTGGACCTGCTCTCGCGGGCCTCGGAGGCCGGGCGGACGGAAAAGACGCTGCCGAGGGAGTGGGGCGACTGGTTCACTAGGGCCGCGATGCCCGCCCTGCGCATCCCCGACTTCAATATGAGCTCGGTCAGCCAAGGCGTGTGACGCCCATAGACTGGCCGGTACCAACCGGTACCGGCCAGAAACCTTCCAGGCCAGAAACCTTTCAAGGAGACACAAGACCGTGACGGACATCGTCGACGAGCTGAAGTGGCGCGGGCTTTTCGCCCTGTCCACTGACGAAGATGCACTGCGCAAGGCGCTCGCGGACGGTCCCGTCACGTTCTATTGCGGCTTCGACCCCACCGCGGCCAGCCTGCACGTCGGGCATCTGGTGCAGGTCCTGACGGTGGCCCGCCTCCAGCAGGCGGGGCATCGCCCGCTCGCTCTGGTGGGCGGCGCCACGGGGCAGATCGGCGACCCGCGGCCGACCGCCGAGCGCACCCTGAACGACCCGGAGACGGTCGCGAACTGGGTGTCCCGGCTTCGCTCGCAGATCGAGCCGTTCCTGTCCTTCGAGGGCGAGAACGCCGCGGTGATGGTCAACAACCTGGACTGGACCGCGGGGATGTCCGCGATCGAGTTCCTGCGGGACATCGGCAAGCACTTCCGTGTGAACAAGATGCTGACCAAGGACTCCGTGGCCAGGCGCCTGGAGTCCCAGGAGGGCATCTCCTACACGGAGTTCAGCTACCAGCTGCTCCAGGGCATGGACTTCCTCGAGCTCTACCGGCGCTACGGCTGCACGCTGCAGTCCGGCGGCAGCGACCAGTGGGGCAACCTCACGGCGGGCATCGATCTGATCCACCGCCTGGAGCCGGATGCCGCGGTGCACGCCATCGGCACGCCGCTGATGGTCAAGGCCGACGGCACGAAGTTCGGCAAGTCCGAGAGCGGCGCCGTCTGGCTCGATCCGGAGATGACCACTCCGTACGCCTTCTACCAGTTCTGGCTGAACGTGGACGACCGCGACGTCTCGACGTACTCGCGCATCCTCAGCTTCAAGTCCCGCGAGGAGCTCGAGGAGATCGAGAAGCTCACCGAGGAGCGCCCGCAGGCCCGTGCGGCCCAGCGCGCGCTCGCCGAGGAGCTGACGACGCTGGTGCACGGCGCCGATCAGTGCGCCGCGGTCATCGCCGCGTCCAAGGCGCTGTTCGGCCAGGGCGAGCTCGGCGACCTCGACGAGGCGACGCTGAGCGCTGCCCTCTCCGAGCTGCCGCGCGTCCAGGTCAGTGAGCTCGGCCCGGTGGTGGACCTCCTCGCGGAGGTCGGCCTGGTGGCGAGCAAGTCCGCGGCCCGGCGCACGGTCAAGGAGGGCGGGGCCTACGTGAACAACGCGAAGGTCGCTTCCGAGGACGCCGTACCGACCCGTGACGAGCTCCTGCACGGGCGCTGGCTCGTGCTTCGCCGGGGCAAGAAGAATCTGGCGGCGGTCGAGGTCGTCGCTGCGGGCTGACCCGCGTTCCCGTACGCAAGCGAGAGGGGCCGGTCCAGGTGGACCGGCCCCTCTGGCGCGACTCGTAACCGCAGGTCAGGCCTGCTGTTTATTGCCCTTGATCATCTTGTACGCCATGTCTCCGACGCCCACGATGACGAGGGCCGCCACGAGTTGCAGGGCGTGCCGCCCCCAGTCGATACCTCTGGTCTCATCGATGCCGAACGCCCCGGCGAGCGAGTTGCCGACGATCGCGCCGATGATGCCGAAGATCGTGGTCAGCCAGAGCGGGCTGTGCTGCTTTCCGGGCAGGATCGCCTTGGCGATAAGCCCCAGCACGAATCCGACGACGATGGCCCACAACCAGCCCATAGCTGCCTCCTCATCCGGCTCAACATGAGCATTACGGTCAGTGTCGGCCGATCCTCCATACGGCGCATGTCGGGCACCCCCATACGTGGCATGACGCAGACAGGACACCCAGAACGGACCTGCCCCGGTCTCGAGGGCTGCGCAGCCCCGGCGTAACGTGGAGCGGGTCCGGGCCGGGGAGAGCCCGGCTTCTTGTGAGCAGGCGGTGGAATGTGATGCGGAAGCAGAGCGATGCCCAGGTCTTCCGGATCACAGGGGCCAGGCAAGGACTCGCGGATGACGTCCGCGGCAGGCAGCGCCGGTACGTGATCTCGATGTCGATCCGCACACTTTCGGTCATTGCCGGTGCGGCGCTGTGGAACGTCGAACGGCATGTCGCCTTCGTCGCTCTGGTCGTCGGCATCCTCCTGCCGTACGTCGCCGTCGTGATCGCCAACGCGGGCCGGGAGAACATCCCTTCGCTGCCGTCGACCTTCGTACCGGCGCCGTCCCGGCCGATACTCGCTCCGCCGGCGGCGCACAGCGAGTCCGCGGAACCCGTCCCGGAAGCCGGCACGGGCCCTTCACCGAGCGAACCCAACGCCCCTTCAGGCCCCCAGAACTGACCGTCGACGTTGCGCCAAGCTCAAGAAAACCTCAGATCAATCATGTAGTTCCGGTGCCAGGCACCGGGTCCCCCATGACATACTTCGTACGCGCTCCGCATCCCCCGTCGGAGCGACAGACCGACGCCGGGCAGCTCCCCCCGTGGCTGCTCGGCGTCGCCTTGTTTTGAACGCACTTGGACGTTATCTGTGAGCGACGAAACACCGATCTGTTCCGCCAAGGGCTGCCGCGTCGCCGCGGTGTGGGTGCTCGCCTGGAACAACCCGAAGATCCACACTCCGGAGCGCCGCAAGACGTGGCTCGCGTGTGAGGAACACCGCGAGCACCTCTCCCAATTCCTCGACGTACGAGGCATGTTGAAGGACGTCGTGACGCTGGCCGACTGGGAAGCGCGGAGCGAGTCCTCCGACTCCTAGGGCCCTAGCCGCCGATCGCCGACATCGGGCGCTCGGGCTGCAGGAACGTCGGGTCGTCGAGGCCCGATCCTGCCTTCTTGCCCCACATCGCGAGCTTCCATATGCGGGCGATCGACTCGTCCGAGCCGTCCTGACTGTCCTCGCCGTTGGCCCGCAGGGCCGCCCGCAGGTCTGTCTCCTCGGTGGCGAACAGACAGGTGCGGACCTGGCCGTCGGCCGTGAGACGGGTGCGGTCGCAGGCCGAGCAGAACGGGCGGGTGACGGAGGCGATGACGCCGACGCGCTGCGGCCCGCCGTCCACGATCCAGCGCTCGGCCGGCGCGGAGCCGCGCTCGCCGGAACCCTCTTCGGTGAGCTCGAAGCGCGTACGCAGCGACTGGAGGATGTCACCGGCTGTGATCATCCCGTCGCGCTTCCAGCCGTGCTGGGCGTCCAGGGGCATCTGCTCGATGAACCGCAGTTCGTAGTCGTTCTCGACGGCCCAGGCCAGGAGGTCCGGGGCCTCGTCGTCGTTCAGGCCCGGCATCAGGACCGTGTTGACCTTGACCGGGGTCAGGCCCGCGTCGCGTGCCGCCTGGAGTCCCTCGATGACGTCCTTGTGGCGGTCGCGGCGGGTGAGGGTCTTGAAGACGTCCGGGCGCAGCGTGTCCAGGGAGACGTTCACCCGGTCGAGGCCTGCCGCCTTGAGGGCGGCGGCGGTGCGCTTGAGGCCGATGCCGTTCGTCGTCAGGGACATCCTGGGGCGCGGCTCCAGCTGGGCGCAGCGCTCGACGATGCCGACGAGGCCGGGGCGCAGGAGCGGCTCGCCGCCGGTGAAGCGGACCTCGGTGATGCCGAGCTGCGTCACGGCGATCCGGATGAGGCGGACGATCTCGTCGTCGCTGAGGAGCTCGGATTTGGACAGCCACTGGAGGCCCTCTTCGGGCATGCAGTACGTGCACCGCAGATTGCACTTGTCGGTCAGCGAAACCCGCAGATCGGTGGCCACTCGGCCGTAGGTGTCGATGAGCACGTGGGCCCCCTCCCTGATCCTCTTCGGCAGTCCGGTTCAGATATGACGAGCCTACGTGACGGGACTGACAACGACGGGGGCCCGATCCCACGAGGAGTGGTGCGGCCGCGTCGTAGAGATCTACCAGACGATCTACGACACGGCCGCTGACCTGCACTTTCAGCTGGATCAGTGGGCTCCGGTGCCCGTCAGGGACCGTACCTCCAACTCCGCGTATTTACCCTTGTCCGGCTCCTCCTTGGACAGCATCGTGCCGAGCCAGCCGAGCAGGAAGCCCACGGGGATCGAGATGAGGCCCGGGTTCTCCAGCGGGAACCAGTGGAAGTCCATGCCCTTGAACATCGACGTCTTGGGGTTGCCCGAGACGACCGGCGAGAACAGCACCAGGAAGACCGCCGTGAAGAGGCCGCCGTAGATCGACCACAGCGCGCCCTGGGTGGTGAACCGCTTCCAGAAGAGGCTGTAGAGGATCGTCGGCAGGTTGGCGGACGCGGCGACCGCGAAGGCGAGCGCGACCAGACCGGCCACGTTCAGGTCGCGGGCGAGCGCGCCGAGCCCGATGGAGATGACGCCGATGAAGACCGTCGCCCAGCGGGCCGCCTTCATCTCGTCCTTCTCGGACGCCTTGCCCCGCTTGATGACGTTGGCGTAGATGTCATGCGCGAACGACGAGGACGAGGCGAGCGTCAGACCGGCGACGACCGCGAGGATCGTGGCGAAGGCGACCGCGGAGATCGTGGCGAGCAGGATCGCGCCCCACGACGAATCGACGCCCCCGAGATGCAGGGCGAGGAGTGGCGCGGCCGTGTTGCCCGCCGGGTTGGACGCGATGATCTCGGCGGGCTTGATGAGCGCCGCGGCGCCGAAGCCGAGCGCGATCGTCATCAGGTAGAAGGCGCCGATGATGCCGATCGCCCAGTTCACGGACTTACGCGCGGCCTTGGCCGTCGGCACCGTGTAGAAGCGGATCAGGATGTGCGGCAGGCCCGCGGTGCCCAGGACGAGCGCGATGCCGAGCGAGATGAAGTCCAGCTTCGAGGTGGACGTCGCGCCGTACTTGAGGCCCGGTTCGAGGAACTTGGTCCCTTGGCCACTGTTGGACGCGGCCGAGCCGAGCAGGTCCGAGATGTTGAAGTCGAACTTCAGCAGGACCAGGAAGGTGAGGAGGAGCGTGCCCGCGATGAGCAGGACGGCCTTCACCATCTGGACCCACGTGGTGCCCTTCATGCCGCCGATGGTGACGTACACGATCATCAGTACGCCGACGAGGGCGACGATGCCGACCTTGCCCGCGTCGGACGTGATGCCGAGGAGCAGCGAGACGAGGACGCCCGCGCCCGCCATCTGCGCGAGCAGGTAGAAGATCGACACGATGATCGTGGAGGTGCCCGCGGCGGTGCGCACGGGGCGCTGGCGCATCCGGTAGGCGAGCACGTCGCCCATCGTGTAGCGCCCGGAGTTGCGCAGCGGTTCGGCGACCAGGAGGAGCGCCACGAGCCAGGCGACCAGGAAGCCGATCGAGTAGAGGAAGCCGTCGTATCCGAAGAGCGCGATGGCTCCCGCGATGCCGAGGAAGGACGCGGCCGACATGTAGTCGCCGGAGACGGCCAGGCCGTTCTGGAAGCCGGTGAACTGACGGCCGCCCGCGTAGAAGTCGGCGGCGCTCTTGGTCTGGCGGCCTGCCCAGACGGTGATGACCAGGGTGGCGAGTACGAAGACGGCGAACAGGGAGATGATCAGCGGCCGGTGCTCGCTCGCCTCACCCGCGGCCAGGACAGTGGTGTTCAGCGCGGGGCTCATGCGCCGCCCTCCATACGGGACTTGATCGCCTCGGCCTTGGGGTCGAGCTTGGTGGCCGCGTGGTGGGAGTACCACCAGGCGATGAGAAACGTGGTCAGGAACTGCGCGAGGCCGAGGACCAGGGCGACGTTGATGTTGCCGAACAGTTGGGTGCCCATGAAGTCGCCCGCGTAGTTCGAGAGCAGGACGTAGGCGAGGTACCAGACGATGAAGGCGATGGTCAGCGGGAAGGCGAACGAGCGGTGCGCCTTGCGGAGTTCACCGAACTCAGGACTCGCTTGTTCCTGGAGGAATTCTTCCGTGGACGGCGCGTGCGGAGCGGGGGCTTCTCCGTCCTTGGACGGTGGGGATGCATCGGGGGCCACGGAGTCTCCTCGTGGTGCGGGTGCGGTGGGGACGGACAGCTGTTCCATTGGCTCTCATCGATCCGGCAGTGACGCGGATCACTTGAGCCACGGATGGCGATGCTAAGGCCACGGGACGTGATCCGACAGGGGGTTGATGTT
Source organism: Streptomyces sp. NPDC048441 (assembly GCF_043200235.1). Classification (NCBI taxonomy): domain Bacteria; kingdom Bacillati; phylum Actinomycetota; class Actinomycetes; order Kitasatosporales; family Streptomycetaceae; genus Streptomyces; species Streptomyces sp. NPDC048441. The sequence goes on along the minus strand of NZ_JBICXM010000023.1, from coordinate 31,640 downwards.
CGTTCGGTTACCTGTTCAACGTCACGGCGGCACGCCCGGCATGGTGCGACGGCCCGCTTTCTTCCTGAACCCATTGCTGGCCTGGGAGTTCTGGGGATAGCTTCACCCTGAACGACCCGTCATGTACCTGCCCGATCACTAGTTGTGTTCGGGCAGTTCACGTATCCGGATGATGTGGAGATCCCATGGCTCATCTGCGTTCCAGACGCCGAATCGCGCTCACCGTGCCCCTCGGCATCGCGCTCGCGGCGTCGGTCGGCTTTGCTCCCGGCATCGCGACCGCGGCCCCCGACGCACCCGCCACCGCGCCGGCGAAGGCCGAGGCCCCGAAGCTCGCGTACGTCGTCAACACCCGAACGGACCACCGGACGATCGAGTACGTGAAGAAGGCGATCGCCGCGGCGGACGGCAGCGTCGTCGTCGCGTACCCGAAGATCGGCGTCATCGTCGCGCACTCGGCCAACCCCGACTTCGGCAAGCTGCTGCGCAAGGTCAAGGGGGTCCAGTCCGCGGGCGCGACCCGCACCTCGCCTCTGACAGCGGCGGGCACGACGGAGGAGGGCGCCCCGACCCTCCTGTCGAAGTCCGAGGCCAAGTCGCTCAAGGCGCAGGCGGATTCGGGTGCCGAGCCGCTCGAGGCCGACCAGTGGGATCTGCGCGCGATAGGCGCCGACAAGGCAGCCAAGATCAATCCGGGCAGCGCCAAGGTCACCGTCGGCGTCATCGACACCGGAGTCGACGACACTCACCCGGACCTCGCGCCCAGCTTCTCGGCCTCGCAGTCGGCGAGCTGTGTCGGCGGCAAGGCGGACACCTCGCCCGGCGCCTGGCGCCCGGCGCAGAAGGAGCACTACCACGGCACGCACGTGGCGGGCGAGATAGCCGCCGCGCGCAACGGCGTGGGCGTCGCGGGCGTCGCTCCCGGAGTGAAGGTCGCCGGCATCAAGGTGGCCGACCCGGTCAGCGAGCTGTTCTACCCGGAGAGCGTCGTCTGCGCCTTCGTGTTCGCGGCCGACAAGGGCATCGAGATCACGAACAACAGCTACTACGTGGACCCGTGGCTCTACAACTGCATGGACGACCCGGACCAGCGGGCCATCGTCGACGCGGTCAACAGGGCCCAGCTGTACGCCCAGAAGAAGGGCACCCTGAACCTGGCGTCGGCGGGCAACTCCAACCACGACCTCGCGTCCGACGAGATCCTGGACGACTCGAGCCCTGACGACTCGACGCCGGTGCCGCGCACTATCGACCCGTCCAAGTGCTTCGACATCCCGACGCAGCTGCCTGGCGTGGTCACGGTCAGCGCGACGGGCGTGCAGAACCTCAAGTCGTACTACTCCACGTACGGCAAGGGCGTCATCGACATCGCGGCCCCGGGCGGCGACAAGTACCAGATCCCCGGCGACACCCCGTCCAAGAACGGCCGCATCCTCTCCACGATGCCGGGCGGCGAGTACGGCTGGCTGCAGGGCACCTCGATGGCATCGCCGCACGCCTCGGGCGTCGCCGCGCTCCTGAAGTCGACGCACCCCAAGGCGAGCCCCGCCGAGCTCCAGCGGCTTCTCAAGAAGCAGGCCGACAACCCGGGCTGCCCGACGACTCCGTACGACCCGGACGGTGACGGCAAGGTCGACGCGGTCTGCGAGGGCGGCAAGAACCAGAACGGCTTCTACGGCGACGGCATCGTCGACGCGCTCGACGCAGTGAAGAAGTGATGGGGACCCACACCATGACCGCATCCTTCACGCGCTCCCGCCGCGTGCTCGCACTCCCGCTCGGCATGGCAGTGGCCTCCGCGGTCGCCTTCCTGCCGGGCACGGCGTCGGCTCAGCCCGATGCCGCGGCTCAGCCGGATTCCCCGGCGCGGTCGGTCGTGTCCGCCCTCACGGGCGGCACGTCGATGAGCTATGTCGTCAACGTCCGCTCGGGTCATGGCAGTTCTCCGTCCGCCAAGACATCGGCATACGTAAAGAAGGCCATCGCCAAGGCGGGCGGCACCGTCGTCATCGCGTACGACAGGATCGGCGTGATCGTCGTCCACTCGTCGGACGCGGACTTCACCAAGAAGATCCGCGAGGTGCGCGGGGTCGCGTCCGCCGGTGCGACCCGCACGGCGCCGCTGTCCGCGCAGTCCGACGACGCGCTCGAGGCCGACCGGCCGCTGACCGCCGCCGAGGCCGAGAAGGCCGCGGGGCAGGCGGCTCCCGGCCAGGACGAGCTGGAGCCCCTCCAGTGGGACCTGCCCGCCATCAAGGCGGACAAGGCCCACAAGGAGTCGCTGGGCAGTCCCGAGGTCACCGTCGGCGTACTGGACTCCGGCGTGGACGACACGCACCCGGACATCGCGCCGAACTTCGACGCGAAGGCGTCCGCCAGCTGCCTGGGTGGTGTGCCCGTGCAGAAGGACAACGCGTGGCGTCCGGTGTCCGGGGAGAGCGACCACGGCATGCACGTGGCGGGCACGATCGCCGCGGCGAAGAACGGCACCGGCGTCACGGGGGTCGCTCCCGGCGTGAAGGTGGCGAGCCTGAAGGTGGCCGAACCGGCGACCGGCATGTACTACACGGAGGCCGTCGTCTGCGGCTTCATGTGGGCGGCCGATCACGGCGTCGACGTCACCAACTCCAGCTACTACACCGACCCGTGGCTCTTCAACTGCAAGACGGACGACGACCAGAAGGCTCTGGTCGACGCCGTCGGGCGCGCCACTCGGTACGCGGAGCGCAAGGGCGCGGTGAATGTCGCGGCGGCCGGAAACGCCGAGACGGACCTCTCACAGGACGAGATCGTCGACGACTCCAGCCCGGACGACACGACGCCCACGAAGCGGACGATCAAGACCGCGGACTGCTTCGACCTGCCGTCGCAGCTTCCGGGTGTCGTGACCGTCTCGGCCACGGGTGCGAAGGGCATCAAGTCCTCGTACTCGAACTACGGCAAGGGTGTCATCGACATCGCGGCACCGGGCGGCGACTCCACGAAGTTCCAGACGCCGGACGCACCGGCCACGGACGGCCGCATCCTGTCGACGCTTCCCGGCGGCAAGTTCGGCTACAAGGCGGGTACGTCGATGGCGTCCCCGCATGCGGCGGGCGTCGCCGCGCTCATCAAGTCGGCCCACCCGCACGCGTCTTCGGTAAAGGTGAAGGCGCTGCTCTACGGGGAGGCCGATGCCATGAAGTGCACCGATCCGTACGACATCGACGGTGACGGCAAGGTCGACGCGGTCTGCGCGGGCGGCAAGAACGCGAACGGCTTCTACGGAGTGGGCATGATCGACGCTCTGGACGCCGTCCGGAAGTAGCGGGTTCGCAAGTAGTCGGTTCGCAAGTAGTTGGTTCGTAAGGCGAGTCGGGCCGGGCGGTGGCATACCGCCCGGCCCTTCGCGAGAGGGTTTCGCCGCATGGGCTCCTCCTGCCCGTGTGGTGCGTGCTGTTGGTGGTGGCCGTCGTCGGGTTCATCGCCATCGGGTTCCTGACGGAGATCATCGCGGCGGTCAGCAGCTCGTACGAGAAGGTCGTCGGCCGGCGGACGGCCAACGCGTCGGCCCCGCGGGTGCCGAAGAAGCCGCGCCCGACCGTCGAGTGCGAGATCCCCTGGCGCCCACCGGCCTAGACGTGTAGAGGCAGGTGTCCCGAAGCAGGCGTGCAGAAGCGGCGGACGCGGCATAGTGCATGCATGACCCACACATCGTTGGACGGCACGCGGTCGGTCTGGGCCGCGCTCGGCGGTGATCCCGCCCTCGTCTCCCGCGTCTCGGCCGTCGTTCGCGCGAACGCCCTGCCCGCGCGGCTCCCCGCCCGCGAACTGGCCCGTGCCTGCGTCGGGGCCTGCGCCCTTGCCGCGGCCGAACTGACGGCGGCACGCACCGGGCAGGCCGTGCCGACCGTACGGATCGACGACGGGGCGGTGGCCACGGCGTTCACCAGTGAGCGGCACCTCCTCGTGGACGGGCGTGCGCCGGTCGCCTTCGCGCCCCTGTCCCGCTTCTGGCGCACCGCGGACGGCTGGGTGCGGACGCATGCCAACTATCCGCACCACCAGGCGGCGCTACAGGCCGCTCTGGGAATCTCGGACCCCTCCGTGGACTCCGTGGCCGCGCGGCTCGCGGAACGGTCCGCCGTGGAGGTCGAATCCGCCGTGTACGCCGCCGGCGGCCTCGCCGTGGCGCTGCGTACGCCCCAGGAGTGGGCCGCGCACCCGCAGGGCGTCGCGGTGGCCGAGCGGCCGCTCCTGAGCCGTGAGCGGACCGCTGAAGGGCCCGCACGGGCCGTCCCCGAGCTCACCGGCACCCCCGCACTGCCCGCCGCGGGCCTCCGCGTCCTCGATCTCACCCGGGTCATCGCGGGCCCCGTCGCGACGCGCACGCTCGCGCTGCTCGGCGCGGACGTCCTGCGCGTCGACTCGCCCCGGCTGCCCGAACTCCCGGACCAGCACGCCGACACCGGCTTCGGAAAGCGGTCCGCGACGCTGGACCTGACGGAGCGGGCCGACCGGCGTACGTTCGACGAGCTGCTCGCACGGGCCGACGTGGTCGTCACCGGCTACCGGCCCGGCGCCCTCGACCGCTTCGGGCTCACTCCGGAGGCGCTTGCCGAGCGCAGGCCGGGGGTCGTGGTGGCGCAGCTTTCGGCGTGGGGCGGGTACGGGCCGTGGGCCGGGCGGCGCGGGTTCGACAGCCTGGTGCAGGTGGCCACGGGGATCGCGGCCGTGGAGGGGTCGGCGGAGCAGCCGGGAGCACTGCCCGCCCAGGCCCTGGACCACGGCACGGGTTATCTCCTGGCGGCGGCCGTCCTGCGCTCGCTCACCGAGCAGGTGGCGGGCGACGGCGGGGCACGGTGCGTGCGGCTCGCCCTCGCGCGGACGGCTGGGTGGCTGATGGCGGCAGGGGGTGCGGGTGACTCGGACGGTTCGGATGGTCCGGACGGTGGGAACGGTGCGGGCTCTTCGTACGATCCGGGCCCCTGGCTGGCCGAGACGGGCAGTTCGCTGGGCCGCCTGCGCCACGCGCTGCCGCCGGTTTCCTTCTCAGGCGGACCTGCCAACTGGTCGCGCCCGCCGGACCGTTGGGGCGCGGATACGCCCGAATGGGGGCGAGAAGAGCCGACCCGGGCGGAAAGAGATTCCGCCAGTTGTTTGCCAGGACTTGCCCCTTAAGGGGGCACCTGGTGAAGATCTTGTGGTGAGTTCCATACAGCCGTCCGCCGACCCCGGCGGCGAGGCAGCGGCGGACGCGGCCCCCGCTTCCCGCGCCCAGCATCGCGCACCGCGCCCCCGCCCTTCGACGGCACGTGCCGTCGCCGCGCTCATCCTGGTGACCGTCGCCGCTGCCGTCCCGCTGTTCGGCCCTTCGGCCGCACTGAACGGCACCGGGGAAGCCGAGGCGCCGGGCACCGCGGGGATCACGTTCCTACGGACGGTCATGTTCGCCGCCCTGTGCGTGCAGTTGGGCGAGGTGTACGCGACGCGCCTGGCCCGAAGAGTGCCGGGGGCACCGCTGGAGCGTGCGCCACGGAGCTGGGCCGCGTACGCGGCGGGCGCGGGGCTCGTCGCCGCGCTCGGGCTCGCCTCTGTGGTGGCCACCGGCAATCTGGTGCCGCATCAGCTCTCCGACATGGATATCGGCGGTCTCTATGAGTCGCGGGACGGCAGGCTGGCGCTCCTCGAAGTCAACGGCTTCATCGTGGCGCTGCTCTGCGCGCGCTCGCGCCGCCCGTCCACTGCCGCGCTCCCGCTGGCCGCGGTGATCGTGGCGGAGGCCCTGCGGGCGCATCCTCCGGTGGAGGACACCCCGCTCATCGGCACCGGCCTGACGCTGGTCCATCTGACCTGCGGGGTGCTCTGGGCGGGCGGCCTGTTGCACGTGCTGCGCACGCTGCGGCTGTGGCGGACGTCCGCTCCGGCGGCGGGCGCGGCGGTACTGGGGCTCTACGCGCGCGTGGCGGGCTTTCTGCTGGCCGCGATCACAGCGACGGGGGTGGTCAGCACGCTGCGCCGGATGCCGGCGAGCACGGTGCTCGACCAGCTGACGGATACGGCTTACGGGCGCACGCTGCTGGCCAAGGTGCTCCTTGTGGTGGCCGTCGCCGTCCTCGCGCTGCTCGCGCGCCGACGCCTGCGGCGGGCCGCGGATCCCGTTTCGGCGTACCCCCCCGCGCGCGGGGAGCTCATCGTGCTCGGGGTGGTCGTGGCTGTGTCGGCACTTCTGACGGCGTTGCCGCTGCCGATTCGGTGGTGAGGGGCGCGGCCTGCGCGGGTTTTGCGGGTTGCGCGGCTAGTACGCCGCTGACCAGGAGGAATTGAGCGGCGATGTACGTGAGCATGATCCAGAAGTCTGGACGCGGGGCCTGCGGCCATTCGGCGACGCCTGTCGCGATGAGGGTGTCCGAGAGCAGGAACAGCGCGCCGCCCGCTGCCGCGGTGAGGCCGAGCCTCGTGGCGGCGAATGCCATCGCGGTCAGCAGGAGGCTGTAGCCCGCCACCGGGCCCCGCATGTCCTGCGGGAGGTCCGGCCAGAGAAGGGCGACCGTGGCGATGAGGGCGGTGGCGTACGCGGCCACGAGCCATGCGGCGCGCCCGCGCGCCGCGCCGTGGCGCTTGAAGAGGGTCAGGTAGCAGATGTGACCTGCTGCGAAGGAGCCCATTCCTGCCAGGAAGGCGGGGTCGGCGTCCGACAGGAGCAGGGTGTCGCCTCCCCAGCCGAAGAGGAGGGCCACGGTCAGGAGACGTGGTCCCTCGACCGTGCATACGTACGCCGCCAGGAGCGGCATCAGTAGCGGCTTGAAGATGGTGTGGGCGCCGTCTGAGCCTGCGAGGAGTGCTGTCAGGTCGCCCAGGGCCGCCAGGGCGAACACCACGAGGAGCAGCCGTGCCTTGGTGAACGCAGCGGCGTCCGCGCCACTCGCGCCCGTCACGCCGCCCTCTCCGTCACGGGTTCTGGCGCCGTCTCTGGCGCCGTCCGTGCCTGCGGCTGCCAGCCTGGGCCCCTGAACAGTCGTCCGCCCCGTTCGCGCCAGCTGGTCGCGCTTCTGAGGTCCTTGGCTATCGCCGCGTACTCGTGTGTGGCCACCCGCAGGGGGTTGTACGTCGTGATGTTCTTCGTGAGGCCGTAGACCGGGCGGTCCGTCTCCGCCACCCAGGAGCCGAACATGCGGTCCCAGATGATCAGGATGCCGCCGAAGTTGCGGTCCAGGTAGCCGCCCTGGGACGCGTGGTGGACGCGGTGGTGGGAGGGGGTGTTGAGGACGAACTCGAAGGCGCGGGGGAGCTTGTCGATGCGCTCGGTGTGGATCCAGAACTGGTAGACGAGGTTCGCCGCCGAGCAGAACGCGAGCGCCGCGGGATGCACGCCGAGTGCGATCAGCGGGATGTAGAAGGGCCAGACCGTCAGGCTCGTCCAGGGCTGGCGCAGTGCCGTCGTGAGGTTGAACTTGCGGCTGGAGTGGTGCACCACGTGGCAGGCCCACAGGATGCGGATGACGTGGTGCCCGCGATGCGACCAGTAGTAGAAGAAGTCCTGCGCGAGCAGCATCAGCGGGATCGTCCACCACAGGACGGGGATGTGCAGCGGCGTGAGCGCGTAGACCGCCGTATAGATCGCGACGATCGGGATCTTCCACAGGAGGTCGAAGACAAGGCTGCCGAGCCCCATGGTGATCGAGGTCGCTGCGTCCTTCGTCTCGTACCCGGCGTCGTCCTCGTCGGGATGGATGCGGTGGCTCACGATCTCCACGACCGTGAGCAGCACGAAGGCGGGGATGGACCACAGCACGACATCAGGCAGGTTCGGCGGCATGGGTGCACCGTAAAGGCCGCCGGGCGGCCGCCGCTAGACGTAGTTACCGACAAGTATTACCAGGGGTAAGGAAGCGGATGTTGGTGATCCTCGCCAAAAGCGGACGCTTGAACACCTGCGGACTCTCAGACACCGACCGCCCCGAGCAGCGCCCCAGCCCCGTACGTCACCGCCATCGCGAGCGCCCCTCCCCCCATGTTCCGCAGCACGGCAGGACGCAGGGCCGTCGAGCCGAGCCGTGCGCTGCTCAAGCCCGTGAGGGCGAGCGCGGCGAGGACCGAGACGACGGTGACCGCCAGGCGCCAGTCGGCGGGCGGCAGGACGATCGCGAGGAGCGGGAGCAGGGCGCCGACGGTGAAGGCGACGAAGCTGGCCCAGGCCGCGTGCCAGGGGTTGGTGAGCTGGTCGGGGTCGATACCGAGCTCCACGCGCGCGTGGGCCCGCAGCGCGTCCCGCTCGGTGAGCTGCTGCGCGGCCTCCCTCGCCACCTCGCGACTGAGCCCGCGGTCCTCCAAAAGGCCGGTCAGCTCCGCCAGTTCCGCCTCGGGCTGCTCCCGCAGCTCGCGCCTCTCCATGGCGAGAGCGGCCTTCTCGGAGTCGCGCTGCGTGGACACGGACACGTACTCGCCCGCGGCCATGGACATGGACCCCGCGAGGAGTCCGGCGAGTCCCGCCGTGAGCAGGGTGCTGCGGTCGCCCGTGGCGCCCGCCACGCCGACGACGAGACCGGCCGTGGAGACGATGCCGTCGTTGGCTCCGAGTACGGCCGCGCGCAGCCAGTTGAGCCGGGAGGCGAGAGCGCCGCCGTGTGCTTCGTCGTGTTCCGGTACCTGATCGCTCACCCGGGGAGGGTCTCACCCCCGGGTGAGCTGGTTCAGCAAGGGCACGCCGTCACTGGACGGAGCACGCCGTCACCAGACCCTTACCGACCCTCCCGGAGCGAACACCGGGCTCGTCGCGCCGACCGGTGTCTCCTTGAGGGGTTCGGACAGTTCCTGGACCGTCGGTCCGACCTTGGCGGCGACCGCGTCGAGGAGCTCCAGGTCGAATCCGTAGACGCGGGCCGCGTTGCCGCCCACCATGGCCGCGATCTCGTCCTTCGGGAGACCCGCGTAGGAGATCCGGAGGCCTTCGCGCGAGTACGGGTGCGTGCCTTCGTCGTGCGGGTAGTCGCTGCCCCACATGATCTTGTCGAGGCCTATCCGATCCCGCATCCGCGCCTCGTGCGGGCGCATGAAACTCGCGCCGACGAAGCAGTTGTCACGCCAGACCTCGGACGGGCCCTTGCCCATCGATTCGGCGAGGCCCGCACCGAACTTCGACTCCGCTGTCTCCGCCGTATCCGCGCTGCCCGCCTTCGACGCCGCGGCGACCAGGCGTCCGTGGTAGTAATCCAGCATGTCGAGCACGCCCGGGATCCACCCCGAGCCCTGCTCGGTGAGGACGAGCCGCAGCTCCGGGTGTCGGCGGAAGGCGCCGCCGAACACGAGGTGCCACAGCGCCCGGTGCGAGAACCACGTCGTCTCCACCATGAAGACGGCCCGCGCCGCTGGTTCGTCGCCCAGGGGCGGCGAGGCCGATCCCGCGTGGTGGTTGACCGGCATGCCGCGCTCGGCACAGGCCGCCCAGATCGGGTCGTACGTCGCCGAGTAGAGCTCCGCGAGCCCGCTGCCCGGCGGTGTGCCCGGCAGGAGCAGACCGCCGATGAGGCCCGCGTCGGCCGCCCAGTGGATCTCCTTGACGGCTTCCTGTACGTCGTTCAGGAGGATCTGGAAGACGCCCGCCCTGCGCCCTGGAGCGGCGGCGCAGAAGTCGGCGAGCCAGCGGTTGTGGGCACGCAGGCCCGCCCAGCGCTGCTCGAACTCCTCGCGTGTGGGCGCCGGTGCCATCAAGGAGGCGGTCGGGAAGAAGGGCGGGATCGTGTTCGGGAAGACGACCTCGGCGACGATGCCGTCCTGCTCGAGCTCGGCGACGCGACGGTCCGAGTTCCAGTTGCGGTCGGCGGTGTCGGCGAGCAGGTCCTCGTACGGATTGACGTACGAGGCCGCCCACGCGTCGAACGCGTCGTGGTGCCGCGACTCCAAGTAGGGCTTGTAGTCGAGGAGATCTGCGCCGGCGTGGCAGTCGGCGGAGATGACGGTGTAGCGCTCTTCGGTGTCACGCTCTTCGGTCATGACTGGGCCCCCAGTACGGGAAAGTCGTGGTCTGTGAGCCAGTGGCGGCCCACGTCGCGCGAGCGCGCCCAGGACGCCTCCACGGCCCGTTGGTCGGCATCCTGGCCGAGTTCGTCCGGCGTCGGGCCGATCCGGCGGGCCAGCGGCTGCAGCTTCTGGGTGTCGAAGCCGAAGACCTCCGCCGCGGCCAGGCCCAGCATCCGCCGGGTCTCCCCCACCGGAATGTCGTGGAAGGTCTTCTTCAGCCACGCGCGCGTGTCGGGCCAGGTCCCTTCGGGGTGCGGGAAGTCGCTGCCCCAGAGGATGTTGTCGACGCCTATCTCGTAGCGCTGGGCGAGTTCGCGACGTTTGGTGTTGGTGGCGCAGATGAAGATCTGCCGGTCCAGGTACTCGTGCGGGGGCCGCTTGAGCTCGGCGAACGGGGAGAGCTTCTTACCGCCGTGCGCACCCAGGTAGAGGCGGTCCATGAACCAGAGCAGATTCGGCAGCCACCAGCAGCCCGACTCCGCCACGCCGAACTTGAGCCCCGGGTGGCGCTCGAAGACACCCGACCAGAGCATGAACCACAGCGGCCGCGCGGGCCACCAGGTCACTTCGGAGACGTAGATCCCGAGGTGGTCGCCGTACTCGTGCCGGGGCGCCGCCCCGGAGTGGGTCATCACGGGCATCGCGCATTCGGCCGCCGCCGCCCATACGGGGTCGTAACGGCGGTCGTGGTAGGGCGCCTTGTCGACCCACATGGAGGGGATCATCAGCGCCCCGAGCCCGGACTCCTTGGCCCGGTGGACCTCGGCGACGACCCGGTTGACCTCTCCGGTGATGGGCAACAGGGCGACACCGCAGTGCCGTTCGGGGTGCTCGGAGACGAAATCGGCGAGCCAGCGGTTGTGCGCCTGCGCGCCCGCCATGCCGAGATCCGGGTCCTGGTCGCCGGAGAGGCCGAGGCCGACCCCGAAGGGCGCGGCCGTCTGGCTGTCGACGGCGTCCGCGTCGGGGAAGACGACCTCGGCGGCCACCCCGTCGCCGTCGAGCTCCTTGAGGCGCTGCGCGGTCTCCCAGCCGCCGCGCAGGCCCTCTTCGTTGTCCTGGAACCACTTGGCGGCGAACGCGTCGTTGCGGATGCCGAGCCGGGTGGCCTCCTGGCGGCGCGCGTCGCGCTCGCCGAGGAACTGGTCGAAGTCCCGGTGGAAGCGGCTGTCGAGATAGGGCCGGTACTCCTCGGTGGGGAGCCCGGCGTGGCAGTCGGAGGAGATGATCAGGTACGGGTCCTGGTGTTCCCGGTCAGCGTGTTGCCGGTCAGCGTGTTGCCGGTCAGTCATCGCGGACACCCCTCAGTCGAGGATGAAGTTTTCCAAGTACGCCGGATCGGCCCGGTCGAGCATCGACTGCGACCTCGCCTTGATCTGCCGGTCGCTGTGCTCGCTCTCCGGAAGCAGCCAGAAGCGTCCTGCCGTGATCCCCTCCGCCACGAAGTCCGCGACCTGCTCGACCGGCGTGAACTCCACCTCCTGGCCCGCCTCCTTCATCGCCGACTCCCACTGCCCGAGGCTGCGGTAAGGGGTCTTGCGGGGGCGGGACTTGGCGTACCGGTCGGGGCGGTTGCGGTGCGACTCCCACAGTCCGGTGCGCAGCATGTGCGGCCCCGGGAAGAGCACGGAGGCTCCCACGCGCGCGTGCTCCGCCTTCAGATGCGCGTACAGGGACTCGGTCATCGTCACGACGGCCGCCTTGGTCACCGCGTACACCGACGCCGTCGGCAGCGGTGCGATGCCGCCGTCTCCGGAGGACGTGTTGACCACATGGCCGGGCTCGCCGGCCGCGATCATCCGGGGCACGAAGGCCTGGATGCCGTGGAAGACGCCCCACACATTGACCTCGAAGGCCCACTTCCAGTCGTTCGGTTCGTGCTCCCACATGCGGCCCTCGGCGCCCGAGCCGACACCCGCGTTGTTGCACAGCACATGGACGGCGCCGAACTTCTCGTACGCGTCGTCGGCGAGCGCGAAGACCTGCTCGCGCGAGCCGACGTCGACCACGCGCGCGTGCACACTCGCCCCGTCCTCGCGAAGACCGGCCGCCGCCTTCTCCAAGGCGCCCTCCTCGACGTCCGCGAGGACCACCTTCAGTCCTTGTGCCGCGAACCGCCGCGCCATCGCGAGGCCGATACCGCTGGCCGCGCCCGTGACGACGGCGACCTGCCCCTCCCGCAGCTCCATCTCAGACGCTCCCCTCGGGCGGGCCGTCGAGGATCTGCTGCGGGTCGTCGTAGCGCTGGTGGATGTAGGGCAGCAACGCCTGCGCACTGACCCGCTCGGCCACCCGGCCCTTCTGGTCGGTGGTCTTCTCACCGATGGTGATCTCGACGACCGCGCGGACGGGCAGGTCCGCGACCGGGTCGTACATGGACTCGCGCAGCACGACGTCCCCGGTGATGCCCTCCAGCTTGCGCACCTTTTCGTTGCGTACGCAGTGCACGAGCACCGGGTCCGCGTCGAAACCCGAACCGTCCACCGCCGGAAGGAACTTGAAGTAGAAGTCCGTCTTCTGGACCGGCTCCGGAAGCGGCAGGGCGCCACTGACCGCGCCCCGCACCTCCACGAAAGCGATGCCGTGCCGTGCCAGCGAGGCACGGACCACCAGGCCGTCGCGCTCCACCTCGACCTCGCCCAGCTTCTTCGGCTCCCCGAAGACCTCACGCCCGCCGATCAGGGCCCTCTCGTGGGTCATCGGCATGACGAGCGGATACCAGCCCGTCACTCCGCCGTGCTCGGCGGCGACGGCCACCGAGCCCGCGCCGAGCGGATAACCGGGCAGGTCGACCTTGCTGATGTTGGCCCGCACCAGGGGGCGGGCCGTGGGCTTGAGCGGGGGCGGCAGGACGGCCGCCACCGCGTCCGGATCGCTCTCCCAGACGGCCACCACACCGGTGGACCAGATGTCGGGGAGCTTGGAGCTCGCGGTGCGCGTCGCGGCGATCTCCGCCTCGGTGCGCGCTCCATAACGTACGCGTGCCATGTCGTACCACCCTTCGTCGGCGGGACTTGCGGGGGTTCTGTAACACAGTTACAACAGGACTCGTGAAGAGTGAAGAGACGCGTACGCATCCGCATCAGGAACACGGTCGGCAGAACCGGGAACGCGGCACGCTGAACCGGGAACAGGTCCTCGCCGCCGCCACCGCCCTCGTGAAGCGGCACGGCCCGCAGGCCCTGACGATGCGCAAGCTCGCCGCCGAGCTCGGCACCGCCGTCACCTCGATCTACTGGCACGTCGGCAACCGCGAGTCGCTCCTCGACGCCCTCGTCGAACGCACCGTCGCCGACCTCGGCGACATCCACCCCACCGGACGCACCCCCGGCCAACGCGTCGCCTCCGTGGCCCGCGCCCTGCGCCGCCAGCTGCGCGACCATCCGCACCTCGTCGCGATGGTGCACGAACGCGGCCTCACTGAGCGGATGTTCCTGCCCGCCCAGCAGGTCCTCGTGCACGAAGTGCACGCGGCGGGCCTGCGCGGCGCGCGGGCCGCCGACGCCGTACGCGCCGTCCAGGTCCATGTCGTCGGCCACGTCCTGGTCGAGCGCAACCGCGAACGCGCGCCCGTACAGCGGCCCGGCGAGGACGAGCTGTGGGGTGCGCGGACGGCGGAACAGGACCCCGCACTGGCCCAGGCGCTCGCCAGGCCCGTCGACCCCGACGCACTGTTCACCGTGTCGGTGAAGGCACTGGTGTCCGGACTTCTCGGGTAGGGAACCGGCCACAAGACGCACCGGGGAAGCCCAGGGACCTGACTGTCAGTCGTGGCCCGTATCCTCATGGACCATGCTCGAAGACCAGACGACCGCAGCGTCCGCAGCCCCTTGGCCGGCCGCGTATCCAACGGGATACGCGGTCGTCGACGTCGAGACCACAGGGCTCGCCCGCGACGACCGCATAGTGTCGGCTGCCGTCTACCGAGTGGACGCCCGGGGCGAGGTGGAGGACCACTGGTACACCCTGGTCAACCCCGAGCGCGATCCGGGACCCGTATGGATTCACGGCCTCACCAGTGAGCTGCTCGCGGGCGCGCCGCTCTTCAAGGACATCGCCGAGGAGTTCGCCGCGCGCCTCGCCGACCGCGTCCTGGTCGCGCACAACGCCGTCTTCGACTGGTCGATGATCGCCAGGGAGTACGCACGCGCGGAGCTCACCGCCCCCGTGCGTCAGCGCCTGTGCACCATCGCCCTCTCCAAGGAGCTGCGACTGCCGCTGCCCAACCACAAGCTGGAGTCCCTCGCCGCGCACTTCGGCGTCGAGCAGCGACACGCGCACAACGCGCTCGACGACGCGCGCGTGCTCGCCGAAGCGTTCCGGCCGAGCCTCAAGGCGGCGGCCGGCGGCGGAGTGCGGCTGCCTCTCCTGGAGTGCCGTCCGCTCACCGAGTGGTCCGACGGTGCGGCCAGGATCGTCCGCCAGCCGACGGGACCAGGCTCCGCCGCCCCCGCGTACTCCTCATACGGTGCGGGCAGTTGGCGCCCCTCGCGCAAGCGGCCCGCGTGCCCCTACCCCAACCCCGGGCGGTACGAACCGGGCAAGGCGCTCCAGCAGGGCATGAGGGTCGCGTTCTCCGGAGACACCTCCGTCGAGCGCGAGCTGCTCGAGGACCGCGCGGTGGAGGCCGGTCTGCACATCGCGACGAGCGTGTCGCGCCTGACCAGCCTGCTCGTCACGAACGATCCGGATTCGGGCACCTCCAAAACCGTGAAGGCACGGTCCTTCGGCACACCCGTCATCGACGAGGCCGCTTTCGGCCAGCTCCTCCAGGACGTCGCTCCGGCGACGGGGGGCTGAGCCGCCCCGCGGGTGCCGGACGGATGCCGGAAGAGCACCGGAAGGGCGCCGGACGGATGTCAGACGGGTGATTATCGGCCCGGCTCCCGCCTGCCCACTCGCATGAGGGCACCGCGCGTCCCACCCTGTGGCGCATGGCACGTTGCGAGGTCTGCGGAAACGACTACGGCATGTCCTTCGAGGTTCATGCCCAAGGAGCAGTGCACGTCTTTGACTGCTTCTCCTGCGCCATTCACCGCATGGCGCCCATCTGTGAGCACTGCCGCTGCCGGATCATCGGCCAGGGCGTGGAGGTCGAGGGACAGTGGTACTGCGGTGCGCACTGCTCTCGGGCGGAGGGGCAGGTGGGCATCGTCGACAGGGTGTGACCCGGCCCGCTCCCCCGCGGCCGCGTTCCGGAGTACCCCACCCCTGGGCACCCCACGACCGAGTTGTACCTTCGTGGGGTGTACCGCTTCCTCTTGACCCGGCAGTGGGTGATCCTCACCCTCATCGGCCTCGTCCTCATCCCCACGATGATCGAGCTGGGCTTCTGGCAGCTGCACCGCCATGAGCACCGCGTCGCGCAGAACGCGGAGATCTCCAAGGCGCTCGACGCGAAGCCGGTACCGGCCGAGCAGCTGACATCGCCGGGACACTCCGTCTCGAAGTCCGAGCGCTACCGCCGGGTGAGCGCGCAGGGGACGTACGACACGAAGCACGAGGTCGTCGTGCGGCGCCGCACGAACTCCGACGAGGAGATCGGCTTCCACGTGCTGACCCCGTTCGTCCTCGACGACGGCAAGGTCCTGCTCGTCAACCGGGGCTGGATCCCGGCGAACGGCCCGCAGACCGCGTTCCCGAAGATCCCCGCGCCGCCCAAGGGCGAGAACACCGTCACCGGCCGGATGATGACCGACGAGACGTCCGCGGAGAGCGGCATCAAGAATCTCCAGGGGCTGCCGGACCGTCAGATCATGCTGATCAGCAGCGGCCAGCAGGCGCACAGTCTCGGCAAGGAAGTGCTCGGCGGGTACATCGAGCTGACCTCGCCGAAGCCCGCCGACGGCTCCCCCCAGGTCATCGGCGAGCCCGAGCACAGCGACATCGGACCCCACATGGCGTACGCCGTCCAGTGGTGGCTGTTCTGCGCGGGCGTCCCCATCGGCTGGGTGGTTCTGGTGCGCAGGGAAGTGAAGGACCGCCGTGCGGCCGCCGCCGAGGCAACGGCGCCGGAGGCCGCGCCCGCTTCGGTCTAGGGCCAGCGGCACCTCCCTCGCGTTCCCCTGTCACGAGGCGGCAGGATAGGGCCATGGATCTTGGATTGAAGGACCGCGTCTACGTCATCACCGGTGCCACCCGGGGCCTGGGCAACGCCGCCGCGCGTGCGCTGGTCGCCGACGGCGCGAAGGTACTGATCACCGGGCGGGACGAGAAGACGGTCACCGAAGCGGCGGCCGAGCTCGGCCCCGACGCGCGGGGCATCGCGGCGGACAACGCCGATCCGGCCGTCGCCGACCGGCTGATCTCCGCCGCGCGTGAGCACTTCGGGCGCTTCGACGGTGTACTGATCAGCGTCGGTGGTCCCGCGCCCGGGTTTGCCGCCGACAACACCGACGAGCAGTGGGAGTCGGCTTTCGAGTCCGTCTTCCTCGGGGCCGTGCGGCTGGCTCGCAAGGCGGCGGCCGAGCTCGACGAGGGCGGCGTCATCGGCTTCGTGCTCTCCGCGTCCGTGCACGAGCCGATTCCCGGTCTCACCATCTCCAACGGGCTACGGCCCGGACTCGCGGGCTTCGCCAAGTCGCTCGCGGACGAGCTCGGGCCCCGGGGCATCCGGGTCGTCGGGCTGCTGCCCGCGCGCATCGACACGGACCGGGTGCGGCAGCTCGACGGGCTCTCGGCGGATCCTGAGGCAACGCGTGCGGGGAATGAGGCGCGGATTCCGTTGCGGCGGTATGGGGCGCCGGAGGAGTTCGGGCGTACTGCCGCGTTCTTCCTTTCGCCTGCGGCCTCGTATCTGACCGGGGTCATGCTGCCGGTGGATGGTGGGGCGCGGCACGGGTTCTGAGCAGGGGGGACCCCCAGACGGGCTGGATTGCCCAGCCCGTCCCCTCAACTCACCCGCTCAGCCCGATGCTTCACAGCCCGGAACTGCACCACCGCCGGCAGCCGGGCAAGGCCCGCCGAGTCCCTAGCCTGCGCCAACGCCTCCACCGAGAGCCGGTGCAGGGCCTCCCCGGGCATCGCGTGCGGCTCCAGGAGCAGGGACACCCGGGCCTCAGGCGCGTTGCGGCGGCCTGTCAGGGCTACTCCCGCCCGCTGTACGCCCTCCAGCGCCTCCGCCTCGCCCACGAGCACGCTCTCCAGGGCCCGCCCACGAAGCAGCGCACCCTCCCCGTCCCCGGTCTCGACCAGGACCTCCGCGAGCCTTCGCCGCCGCAGCTGCGCCGCGAGCCACCAGAGGGCGAGCAGCAGGCACACCGCGAGTACGGCGATCACGGTGGGCCAGAACCAGCCGTCGTCCCGCCACCGCGCCCGGTCCGCATCGCTCAGCAGGACGTCACGCTTCCCGTCGTGGACCCACCACGACGGCGGCGACACTCCGAGCCCGACGGCGAGCACCGAGCCGCCGCCGAGTACGAGGACCAGGCCGATCAGGCCGATGACCACACGGTTGACCTTCTTCAGCATCGCGAGCTCAGCCCTTCCTGCCCGGCCGTGCCACCCGGACCGAGAGGGAGGGGCCTCGGCCGAGGCCCAGGTCCCTGATGCCGTCGGCCAGCGTGATGTCCAAGTCGCTTCGTACGTCGTCGAGTTCGCGGAAGTGCGAGACCGCGTGGACGTCCACCTTGGAGCGCGTCATACGGACCCGCACCGACTGCACGCCGGACACGTCCATCGCCCGGTCCCGCAGCACCATCGCCGCGGCTCCCCGGTGAAGGCCCGCCCGTACGTCCGCGTCGCCGCGCCGCATCGCGAGCACCGTCCGCAGCCCTGGCGTCGCGGCGAGCACGATCAGCCACACCCCGGCAGCCGCTGCGAGTCCCGCGCCGACGAGAACGGCCGTGCTGTCCAGGCGCCGCCCGGCGAGTTCGCGAGCGAGGTCGCCACGCCACGCCATGGCGGAGTGCCCGGCCCGCACCGCCGCGATGTCGTACAGCAGAAGCCCCGCGCCGCCGAGGATCAGCAGAGCGAGGACGGCGGCGGGTACCCGCCGCGATGACCAGAAGCGGGGTGCCTTGGTGTCGTCGGCCAGGGTGGGCGGCGGGTTGTAGGACGCCGCGGACGCCGACTGGTCGAGTTCACCATCGCCCCGTTCGATGACGGGCAGCGGCTGCGTACCGCCACCACCGCTGGACCCCTGAGACCCTTGAGGCCCCTGAGCCTCGCTCATAGCGTCCTCCCCTGCGCCGCGGCGCGCACGTGTGCCGAGTGCAGCCGCTCGACCTGGACCGCGACCTCGGGCACTTCCATCCCCGCCAACGCCTTTACCCGCTGGACGACTTGGTGACGCACGGCACCGCACTGCGCGCCGATGTCCGAGGGATAGTCGAGCTCGACGCTGACCCGGACACGGGCCACGTCATGGCGGACGGTGACCGTCGCGTGCGGCGGCGCGCCGTCCACGGGCACCGTCTTCAGTGCCTCACGTGCCGCCCGCGCGGCGATCTTCGCGACGACCCGGTCGGCGATCCGGGTCGCGCCGCGCTCCCCTGGTGCGACCCCTGCCGCCACGGCTCACCGCCGCCGGTCGTCGCCACGGGTACGGAAGAAGTCGCCGAGCTCCAGGTCCCCCTCGAGGAACCGGCCCGCGACGAACCCTATGGCGCCCAGGGCTGCCACCAGGAGAAACGCTCCGAACCCGCCGAAGTACCCGGCGAAGCCGAGCGCCATTCCGGCCACCATGCCGATCACGGCCATGTTCATCGTGCGCTCCTTAGCAAGACGACTGCGTCACTGAAGGCGGCCTTGCGGCTCATCGTCTTCCTCGTCCGGGAGCTTCACATCGCTCACCGCGATGTTGACCTCGACGACTTCGAGCCCGGTCATCCGCTCGACCGCCCCGATGACGTTCTCCCGCACGTCCTGCGCGACGTCCGCGATCGATACGCCGTACTCGACGACGATCTCCAGATCGAGTGCCGTCTGTACCTCGCCGACCTCGGCCTTGACGCCGCGCGACACGGATTTGGAGCCCGAGCCGCCGGGCACCCGGTCGCGCACGGCGCCGAAGGTCCTGGCGAATCCGCCGCCCATCGCGTGCACGCCGACGACATCGCGGGCCGCGAGTCCGGCGATCTTCTCGACCACGCCGTCCGCGATGGTGGTGCGCCCGCGGGTCGCGGGATCACCGCCGCCCCTCTTGGTCGTGCCCGTCTTCCCTGCCGCCTCGTCAGGGGACCCCTTCGCCAGGTTCTCCTGAGGCCGGTTCCGTTGTCCGGTGTCGGTCATCGCCGTCCGTCCCTTTCGAAAGGGGATCTACTCCTCCGTCCACACTAAGTGCGGTGACGTGGTCGCGCGCCAGGGATGCGGCAGGCTGGGGCGATGACGGCTGACGGATGGACTGAGGCGGTACGGCGACAGCTCGGCCTGGGGCGGGTGCTGCCGCTCGGCGGGCCGGGTGACGGGTCCTGGCTGACCGAGGCGGCAGCGGACGGCGTACTGCGCCATGCGGCGGAACGGGTGAGCGGCGTACGGCTCGGCGGCCTGCGGGTGGCGCTCGCCGATCCTTCGGAGACGTACGTCCCCTCCGTGCCGTCACCGCCGAGCGCGCTGCCGCCGGGGCCGCTGCGGATCACGGCGGAGTTCGCGGCCTCGGCGGCCGAGCCGCTTCCCGCGGCGGCGGCCCGGCTCCGGGCGGCCCTGTTCGCCGCCGCCGAAGACCGGCTCGGCCTGGTCGTCGAGGAGGTGGACCTCGACGTGACGGAGCTGCTCGACACGGGCCCCGCCCCCGTGGACGTACCCGCGGAACCGGCGAAGTCCCCCGCCGAGAAGGAGCCGGCCCCCGACGGCGGCGACGAGGCCCGCGCGGCGAGCGCCGCCCTTGGCGTGCCGGGCGTACAACGCCTGACGGGCACGCTCGGCGGCTTCGGCCGCGCCGTCCACATCGAGGAGTCCACCACGACAGACACGACGGACGCCGCGCTGCCGCGCCGCCACGCGCGCGTGGAACTGGCGACGGATCGCGGACACCGGGCCCTGGACGTGGCACTCGCGGTCCGCACGGCGGTCGGTGACGCACTGCGGGACAACCCGTCGGTCGCCGTCCTGGTCACCGCGGTGGAGTGATGGTGTCAGTCGCCGAGGCCCGCGAGATCGCGCAGCCTGCGGCTCTGCGCGGCACGCTCGGCGGTGCGCTGCTCCTCGTACGTACGACCTGACACGCCCTGGAGCAGCGCCTTGGTCTCGATGACGGCGTCGCGCGGCGCGGCGAGCAGTGCGGACGCCAGGTCGCTCACGGACGCGTCGAGTTGGTCCGCGGGCACGACAAGGTTGGCGAGGCCCACCCGCTCGGCTTCGGGCGCGTGGACGAAACGCCCGGTGGCGCAGATCTCAAGCGCACGGGCGTAGCCGACAAGACCCACGAGGGGGTGCGTGCCGGTGAGGTCGGGCACCAGGCCCAGGCTGGTCTCGCGCATGGCGAACTGCACATCGTCCGCGACGATCCGCAGGTCACAGGCGAGCGCGAGCTGGAAGCCCGCACCGATGGCATGACCCTGTACGGCGGCGATGGACACGATGTCGCTGCGCCGCCACCAGGTGAACGCCTCCTGGTACTCGGCGATCGTGGCGTCGAGGACGCCGTCGTCACCGCGCGCCAGATCGATGAAGGAAGGCTCGCCGTCGAACCCCTCAGGCGTGAACGCCTGCCGGTCGAGGCCCGCGGAGAAGGACTTGCCCTCACCGCGGAGCACGACCACGCGGACACTGCCCGGCAACAACTGGCCTGCCTCGGCCAACGCCCTCCACAGCGCGGGAGATTGGGCGTTGCGCTTGGCCGGGTTGGCCAGCGTCACCGTGGCGACGGCCTCGTCGACAGTCAGGCGTACGCCGTCCTTGTCGAGTACCGGTGCGGATCCGCCGAGTTCACTGCCGGGCGAAACCATAGGGGCCTCCGATGGTGGTGTGCGGTCGATCCGGACGCACGAAGTACGCGCCCGTAAGTGACTGCACAGTAACCACCCGGCCGATAGGGATCACCCCCAGGCCCCTCTAAGGGCTCTGGAGGACGATCGACCGGATGGCCACCGTCGAAGCCGGTGAACCGCCCGCAGCCGTCAGCCGGCCGCGGCCTTCTTGCCTCGCGTCGCCCCGCCGCGTCCCCGCAGCGTGACTCCGGACTCGCTGAGCATGCGGTGCACGAAGCCGTACGAACGACCGGTCTCCTCGGCCAACGCCCGGATACTCGCACCGCCGTCGTACTTCTTCTTCAGGTCTGCCGCGAGCTTGTCGCGCGCGGCGCCGGTTACCCGGCTGCCCTTCTTCAGAGTCTCGGCCACCCGTGCCTCCTCATGGGAAGTGCGCTCTGGACTTCTCATGATCACCCCTCATGGGCTTCCTGGCCACCCATTCGGCAAGGTCCGTACGACGAGGTTTCCCGCCGGGGAAGGCTGCACCACGAGCGGAATTAACGATTCCGCGTGTCGAATTCCGTACGGCCGAATGGGTTGCGGGGTGAAATACCAGGTCAGCGCGGTGGCGGGACAGAGTCGGGGGCGACGGCCCCGCCACATCGAAAATCCGTGTATCCCACACTTCGGTACGAGGAGGCCTCACACAGATGAAGGATCACGCATCGGCCGAATGATCCATACACAGTGGATCAGTTATTCGATCAACCCATGTGGACGCTCAGGCGGACGCTCAGGCGAGCGCGACCAGATCCGCGTAGTCCTGGCCCCACAGGTCCTCGACGCCGTCCGGAAGCAGGATGATCCGCTCCGGCTGGAGGGCCTCCACCGCGCCCTCGTCGTGCGTGACGAGGACGACCGCGCCCTTGTAGGTGCGAAGGGCGCCGAGGATCTCCTCGCGGCTCGCCGGGTCGAGGTTGTTGGTGGGCTCGTCGAGGAGCAGGACGTTGGCGGAGGAGACGACCAGGGTGGCGAGGGCAAGACGGGTCTTCTCGCCGCCGGACAGGACGCTGGCGGGCTTGTCGACGTCGTCGCCGGAGAAGAGGAACGAACCCAGCGTCTTGCGCACCTCGACGAGGTCTAGGTCGGGGGCCGCCGAGCGCATGTTCTCCAGGACCGAGCGCTCGGGGTCGAGGGTCTCGTGCTCCTGCGCGTAGTAGCCGAGCTTGAGGCCGTGGCCCTCGATGATCTTCCCGGTGTCGGCCTCCTCGACGCCGCCGAGCAGCTTGAGCAGGGTGGTCTTGCCCGCGCCGTTGAGGCCGAGGATGACGACGCGTGAGCCCTTGTCGATGGCGAGGTCGACGTCCGTGAAGATCTCGAGCGAGCCGTACGACTTCGAGAGGCCCTCCGCCATGAGCGGGGTCTTGCCGCAGGGCGAGGGCTCGGGGAAGCGCAGCTTGGCGACCTTGTCGTTCTTGCGCACCGCGTCGAGGCCCGCGAGGAGCTTGTCGGCACGCTTGGCCATGTTCTGCGCGGCGACGGTCTTGGTGGCCTTGGCCCGCATCTTGTCGGCCTGCGAGTGGAGCTGGGTGGCCTTCTTCTCGGCGTTCTGACGCTCGCGCTTGCGGCGCTTCTCGTCGGACTCGCGCTGCTGCTGGTAGAGCTTCCAGCCCATGTTGTAGACGTCGATCTCGGCGCGGTTGGCGTCCAGGTAGAAGACCTTGTTGACGACCTTCTCGACCAGGTCGGCGTCGTGGGAGATCACGATGAAGCCGCCGCGGTAGTTCTTCAGGTAGTCCCGCAGCCAGACGATCGAGTCCGCGTCGAGGTGGTTCGTGGGCTCGTCGAGGAGGAGCGTGTCGGCGTCCGAGAAGAGGATGCGGGCCAGCTCGATACGGCGGCGCTGACCACCGGAGAGCGTGTGCAAGGGCTGGCCGAGCACGCGGTCGGGGAGGTTGAGCGCGGCGGCGATGGTGGCGGCCTCGGCCTCGGCGGAGTACCCGCCCTTGGTGAGGAACTCCGTCTCCTGGCGCTCGTACTGCTTCATCGCCTTGTCGCGGGTGCCGCCCGAGCCGTTGGCGATGCGCTGTTCGTTCTCGCGCATCTTGCGGATGAGTACGTCGAGTCCGCGGGCGGAGAGGATGCGGTCGCGGGCGAGCACGTCCAGGTCACCGGTGCGCGGGTCCTGCGGGAGGTAGCCGACCTCTCCGGAGCGGCTGATGGTGCCGCCGGCCGGGGTGCCCTCACCGGCGAGGCACTTGGTGAGCGTGGTCTTGCCCGCTCCGTTGCGGCCCACCAGGCCGATGCGGTCGCCCTTGGCGATACGGAAGGTGGCGTTCTCGATGAGCATGCGGGCGCCGGCGCGCAGCTCGATGCCGGAAGCGGTGATCACGGACAGTCTCCAGGGCAGGGGGGATGGACGAGTGATGGACTGAGGAAGGCGATCACGCCGTCTAATGCACGAGGAGAATGGCCATAGGAGCAATTCTAACGGGGCTGTGCAAACCCTTTTCCTGCCCGGGTTCGTACGACGTCGTGGGCGCTGCCCGGCAGCTCGTTGCCCAGGGGCGTTCGCCGGGGCGCGATCCGGCCGAGGTCGTCCACCGCGATCAGTTGCGAGGTCCACGGCGTCGCGGCATCTCCGCAGGGCTGGGCGATCAGCAGGGCCCCACCGCGGCGCACGGAGCGGGCGGGCTCGAAGGCGCAGCCGCGCTGGGCGGGCAGCACCCAGCGCAGGTCGCCGTCGGCGCTGCGGTAGGCGGAGATACGGAGCGGGGTGACGATCGCGAGCATGTGGCCACCGGGGTCGAGCGTCGTCAGGACTCCGGCGGCGCCGCGGGCGGCGGGTGTGCGCAGCCAGGAGGCGCTGCCTGGGGTGGCTCGGTGCCAGCGGACGGCGCTGCCGTCGGCCCGTGCGGTGTCGGTGACCATGCCGTCGCTCCAGAGCGCGATGGCGTGCCCGGGTGCGGGGAGCACGCTGAGCGGGCGGGCTCCCTCGCGGCTGTACGTCCAGCGGGCGCGGCCGGTGGCCGGGTCGTACGCCTGGACGGTGCGGCCCTTCGTGCGGAGCGCGGGGGCTTCGGTGCCGTCCGCCACGCGCGCGTGGACGGTGACGTGGTCTCCGTAGGGGGCCGGTCGCGAGTGGTGGGCCGCGGTGATGAGCGGCAGGGCGAGGAGTGCGAGGGCCACCGGGAGTGCGAGCCGGGATCCACGGCGAGCACGGCGGGCACCTGTCGGCCGCAGGCCGGGCACCTCGATCGGCACAACGGACATGACGCCCCCTCGGTACCTCTGTTCGGCACCTCTTGCCAGTACCTCTGCCCACGGAACAGGCGCAGAGCGTAGCGGCGGCGTCCCCGCCAGGACCCGGCCGTCCGCCGCGACACGACGCACCGCTCGGGGAGGGTCCCCCGTTCGGACCTCCGTCCGGCGCCGCGCGGGACGGTGCATACCAGGATGAAGGCGCCGGCATCTCGGCACAGGGCGGTCCGACAGCGGTCCGGCATCGCCCCGAACGCGAGGCAGAGGGTGGTGCGCCCATGCAGTTCGACGACGACGCCGATCTGGACACGTCCGAGGTACAGGATGTGCGGGGCAGCCGGATCCCCGGCGGCAAGGCGACGGTCGGCGGAGGCGTCGCGGGCCTGATCGCGCTGCTCCTGGGTCTCTTCTTCGGGGTCGGCCCCGACCAGCTCGGGCTCTCGTCCGGCAACGAGGAGCCCGCCGTCTCGTCCTCGTCGCTCGCACAGGTCCAGCGGACCTGCCGGACGGGGCAGGACGCGAACACCAAGGAGGACTGCCGCATCGTGGCGGTGGTCAACAGCGTGCAGGACTACTGGCGCGCGGAGTTCCGGCGCAGGCAGGCGAGCTACTCCCCCGCGCCGACCGTCCTGTTCACAAGCCGGGTGGGCACGGCGTGCGGCGCCGCCACATCGGCCGTCGGCCCGTTCTACTGCCCCGGTGACCGGAAGGTCTATCTGGACCTGGGCTTCTTCGACGAGCTGCGGACCAAGTTCGGCTCGAGCGGCGGTCCCTTCGCGCAGGCGTACGTCGTGGCGCACGAGTACGGGCACCACGTGCAGAACCTGATGGGGACGCTACAGCGCTCCCAGGACGGGCGTACGGGGCGGAACAGCAACGCCGTGAAGGTCGAGCTGCAGGCCGACTGCTACGCGGGCGTCTGGGCGCGGCACGCGACCCGCACCCCCGACGACAGGACGGGCAAGCCGCTGATCACCAGCCTGAACGACGCGGACATCCGCGAGGGCCTCGACGCGGCGGCCGCGGTCGGCGACGACCGCATCCAGGAGAAGTTCCAGGGCCGGGTCACCCCGGAGACCTGGACGCACGGCTCGGCCGAGCAGCGGCAGCAGTGGTTCTACCAGGGCTACCGCACCGGCGACATGGGGCAGTGCAACACCTTCCGGTGAGCCGCTACACCCCTCCGGTGTGCACCTGGAACGCCGCCCGGCGCACGGCCTTCGCGAGCGCCGGGTCGGGGTGGGCCGCGGCGAGCGCGACCAGGACCTGGACGGTGCGGGGGTGGCCGATCCTGCGGACCTCGTCCAGGAGAGCGGGCACCGTGCCCTGGACCGCCGACTCCAGATGGCGTACGAGGAGCTGAGTCTCCCCGTGGTCGGCGACGGCCGCGGCGGTGTCGACCCACAGCCACGTCGACTCGTCCCGCGTCAGGACGAGGTGGACGTCCTCGGGGTCGGCGCCCTCCTGCTCGGCCAGCCAGATCAGGGCGTAGGGCCGCAGCGAGGTCTCGTCGACGACGGCCCGCACCTCCGCCTCGGCCGGGGCGCCGACCACCCGCAGGGCTTCGAAGGCGAGACCGCGCAGGAGGGCGTCCTCGCCGCGGGCGGCGGTCAGGAGCTCGGTGACGGCGCTGCCGACGGGGCGGGCGGCCAGCCAGGCGCGGTACTCGGAGCGGGCCGCGTTCGGGCGAAGCCGCGCACAGCCCCGGAGCATGTCGTCGGCGGCCTGCTCGATGTTCCCCGCCGGGCTCTGCGCGGCCACGCAGATCTGCTCGAGCTTGACCCAGACCGCCCAGCTGCCGAGCGGCGTGAGCGTGGCCTGTCCCTCGGCGTACGTCAGCGCTCCGACGGCGGCGAGGCCGCGCAGCGCCCAGTCGAGGAGGG
This sequence comes from Streptomyces sp. NPDC048441, assembly GCF_043200235.1. NCBI lineage: Bacteria > Bacillati > Actinomycetota > Actinomycetes > Kitasatosporales > Streptomycetaceae > Streptomyces > Streptomyces sp. NPDC048441. Next base: position 5,647 of record NZ_JBICXM010000023.1, on the reverse strand, counting down.
TGGCGAGGGGCGGGGCTTCGTCGGGGTCGACCGGCTCGGGCTGCGGGCCGTAGGGGATCTCGCAGCGTTCCGTGCGCAGTTCGGTGACGCGCTGATCGAGGAGGTCGAGGAGCTGCGGCAGGGGCACGGGGCCCGCCGAGAGCTGCAGCAGGGTGAGGAGCTGCGGCATGGCCTCGACGGTCTCGGCCACGGTGGCGGGCGCCAGTTCGCGCGATGCCGTGTGCGTGAGCGACCAGGCGTCGAAGAGTGCGACCCAGCCGCGCAGTACGGCGGCGTCGTCGCGGTCCCAGGCGCGCAGCCGCCAGCCGGGGCGTGCGCTGTCGCCGTGCACCTCGATGAGTCCTGCGAGGCGTGCGGTGTCCCAGTCGGCGCGGACCTGATCCGGGGTCAGCCCGAGTTCGGCGGCGGCCCGTTCGGCGGTGGCGGTGGAGAGGGTGCCTCTGCCGTCGGGGGTCGCTCCGTCGCGGCTGCGGCCCGGGTGCAGGGACGTATCGGCCCAGCGGGCGACCCGTACGGCGGCGGCGAGGCCTTTGCGCGCCATCCTGGCCAGCTCGGCGGGGGCGGGTGTGCCCTCGGGGGGCCGGGGCGCGGGGCGGCGCGAGCGCTGCTGTGTCACTGCGCCGGGGGCGGTCAGGGGGCGCGCTGCGCCACGCTCCGCCCCCGCTCGCCTCTCGGCCCTCGGGGACTGAGCGCGGACGAGTCGGAGCCTTGAGTCGCGCGGGATACGGGACGTCACGGGAGCAGTCTTCCTGTTGACGGTCCGAAAACCCAAACGGAATGCTTTCGCAAGGCTCCGGAGCGCTGCGGCAGGGGGCTTTCGCGCGCTACATGAGGGGCGTGAGGAAGCGCCTCAGCGCCTCTTCGTAACCCGCGGGGTCGGCGTTCCACATGGCGCCGTGGGGCGCATCCGGAACGGTGTGCAGAGTGACAAGATCCGGGCGCCGCTCAGCCAGTTGACGGGAGAGCCCCCAGGGGGCGATGACGTCGTCAGGGCCGTGGAAAAGGAGCGTCGGGACCTTGAGCACCCCGGGGTCCGCGGCCTCCAGGATGCGGTCGCCGCGCAGGCCTGTGCGGCCCTGGGCGGCGCGCACCGCGAGCGGCAGGAGCGGCCTGGGCGTGCGCCGGGCCGCGGCGAGCGCGCGCAGGGTGGTCTCCCAGTTGAGCACCGGGGAGTCGAGGACGAGTCCGCTGATCCGCTCGCGCAGGGCCGAGTACGCGGCGGCGTGCAGGGCCATCGCGGCGCCGGTGGACCAGCCGTGCAGGATCACGTTCTCGGCGCCGTAGCGGACGGCGTAGCGGATGGCCGCGTCCAGGTCGCGCCACTCGGTCTCGCCGAGGTGGCCGAGGCCGTCCGGGGAGCGGGGTGCGCCGAGGTCGCCGCGGTAGGCGATGTCGAGCACGGGGAACTGCTGGCGGTGCAGGAAGTCCATGACGACCATGGGGTGCTCGCGGGTCGTGCCGAGGCCGTGCACGGTGATCACCCAGGTGTCGCGGACGCCCGGCACGAACCAGGCGGGAAGACCGCCGAGCTCTCCCGGTATGTCCACGTCCGCGTGGTCGATGCCCAGTGCGGCGTGCGGGTCGCCGATGTGGACCTGCGGGGTGAGCCAGATCTTGTCCCCGGGTTCGACGGAGCCGTGCGTGACGCGCTCCAGGCGCCGTACGACGGCGTCCGCGGCGTGCGGCGCCGAGTCCACGACGGGGCCGATCACGGCGTGGCTGCCGTGGCCGCTCATGCCGTAGGTGCCGGGGCGCAGGCTCGCGAAGGCGCGGGTCAGGGTGATCCGGCCCGCCGCCGTGGCATGGACCGTGAGGCGCGGCTCGGTCGGCAGCGGGCGGCCCGCCGGTGCCTTCAGGGCGGCGTTGCTGGCGAACCGGCCCGCGGCGACGGCGGCTGCGCCGCCCAGGAGGGCGGTGGTGACGGCGGTGACGGCCGTTGCCGTCGCTTTGGCTTGGCGCACCTGCCCAGTGTCCGGCGGGCGGGTCGGTACGGCCAGTGGGCGTGACCCGCGGAGTGACACCTTCATCGCGTCACCCATGGAGCGTCACCGCTGCCCGTACCCCCGCAGTCTGTCCTCCGCTTCCCTCAGCTGGCTGGTGGTCAGCAGGGTCGGGGTGTGGCCCGGGATCGCGCTGGCCGTCAGCCAGAGGCGGGACATCCATTCCAGCTGTGCCGTGCGGTCGTACGCCTGGTCCAGAGTGCCTCCGTATGTGACGGTTCCGTGGTTCTGGAGCAAGCAACCTGTGCGCCCCCTGAGGGACCGGAGCATGTTCTCGGCCAACTCGTCCGAGCCGTACGGCGCGTACGGGGCGACGCGGGCCGGGCCGCCGAGCGCCGCCGCCATGTAGTGGATGGGCGGGAGCTCCTGGACGACGGTGGAGACGGCGGTCGCGTGCACCGCGTGGGTGTGGACGACGGCTCCCGCGCTGGTGGTGCGGTAGATCGCCAGGTGCATGGGCAGTTCGCTGGTCGGCGAAAGATCGCCGAAGAGGCGGCGGCCGTCGATGTCCACGCCCACCGCGTCCTCGGGGGTCAGACGGTCGTACGGGACGCCGCTCGGGGTGACCAGGATCGTGCCGCCCACCCGCACCGAGAGATTGCCCGACGTGCCGACCACCAGGCCGTCCCGCACCGTTCTGCGGGCCGCTGCCACCAGCTCGTCCCACGCCCGCTCGATCGCGCGCCGCCCGCCGTCACCCAACTGCTCCGTCATGCCGCGATCCTGCCAGCCGTGGGCCGCGGCACTGTAGTACGGAGCCCGGAGTCGAGAAGGACATCAATGGGCATACATCCATCTCTACGGCTATTGGCTGGCGATCGACCGGCATCCGATGATCTTCCACTAACCTCTGGGGGATTTGTCATGCACGTCGCCATCCGGGGGGAAATATGGCTCGTGAGCACAAACCATCCCATCGCCGCGCACGCGTCCTCGCGGCTTCCGCAGCGGCACTGGCCCTTGGAGGGACCGCCCTCGCCGAGATTCCGGTTTCGGCCGCGGGCAAGCCCAGGGGGCACGACGTCTCGTCACACCAGAAGAACGTCAACTGGCAGAAGGCGAAGAGCAAGGGCGCACGCTTCGTCTACGTGAAGGCCACCGAGTCCCACACCTACCGCAACCCCTACTTCAAGCAGCAGTACAACGGCTCCCGCAACGCGGGCATCGTCCGCGGCGCGTACCACTTCGCCGTGCCGAACAAGTCGTCGGGCAGGAAGCAGGCCGCGTACTTCATGAGCCATGGCGGACGCTGGCGGGCGGACGGCTGGACGCTGCCGCCCGCGCTCGACATCGAGCACAATCCCTACAGCTCACGCAAGTGCTACGGCCTCCGCAAGACCACCATGGTCAACTGGATCAAGTCCTTCAGCAACGAAGTGAAGCGGCAGTCGGGGCGCCGCCCCGTGATCTACACGACCGCCAAGTGGTGGAACAACTGCACGGGCGGCAGCCGCGCCTTCGGATCGAACCACGCACTGTGGCTGGCGCACTGGTCATCGACGTCGGGGGCACTGCCCAAGGGCTGGTCGTACCTGACCATCTGGCAGCACGACAACAGCGGAAGACTGCCGGGTGATCAGAATCTCTTCAACGGATCACTGAGCCAGCTGAAGAGGTTCGCCAGAGGGTAGCCAGGAGCCTCCGCAAGCCCTCGGAAAGCCTCTGGAAGCCCAGATTCCGGGCCCTGCGGTGCCACTCCGGGCGATCTTCGCCGGAGCCCCGGCGGAAGCGGAGTGGCAGCGCCCCGAATTGGGTCACCGCAAGGCCCGACCCAGTTCACTTTCCGTTCACTCAGATTGCCTACGTTCCACTTGCCACTGACGTCCAACAGAAGCCTGGGTAAATGGAACACATCACGCTTCTCCTCGGGATCGTGATCGTCACCGCTCTCGTGTTCGACTTCACGAACGGTTTCCACGACACAGCCAACGCGATGGCCACGACCATCTCGACTGGCGCTCTCAAGCCCAAGACGGCGGTGGCCATGTCCGCCGTGCTGAATCTCGTCGGCGCTTTCCTGTCGGTCGAGGTCGCCAAGACCATCTCCGGCGGCATCGTCAACGAGGACGGACTGAAGACAGAGGTGATCTTCGCGGCCCTGGTCGGCGCGATCCTCTGGAATCTGCTGACCTGGCTGGTGGGCCTGCCCTCCAGTTCCTCCCACGCACTCTTCGGCGGCCTCATCGGCGCCGCGGTCATGTCGATGGGCTGGTCGTCGATCAACGGCGGCACCGTCGTCACCAAGATCCTCATCCCCGCGCTCGCCGCGCCCCTCGTGGCCGGCATCGCCGCGACGCTCGCCACGCGCCTGACGTACCGCATCGGGCGCAACACCGACACCAAGGCGACCGCCAAGGGCTACCGCGCGGGCCAGATCGCCTCCGCGGGCCTCGTCTCGCTGGCGCACGGCACGAACGACGCGCAGAAGACCATGGGCATCATCACGCTCGCCCTGATCACCGGCGGTGTCCTGAACCCGGGCGCCAACCCCCCGCTGTGGGTCATCGTCTCGGCCGGCATGGCCATCGCGCTCGGCACCTACCTCGGCGGCTGGCGCATCATCCGCACCATGGGCAAGGGCCTGACGGATCTCGCGCCGCAGCAGGGCTTCGCCGCCCAGACCAGTGCCGCGACCGCGATCCTCGCCTCCTCGCACATCGGCTTCTCGCTCTCCACCACCCAGGTCTGCTCGGGCGCCGTGATGGGCGCGGGCCTCGGCCGCAAGGGCGGTGTGGTCCGCTGGTCCACGGCGACCCGCATGTTCGTCGCCTGGGGCCTCACGCTCCCGGCCGCCGGTCTGGTCGGCGCGGGCGCGGAGTTCCTCACCAAGCAGGGCCCCTGGGGCGTCGCGGCGACCGCCGCGCTCCTGGTGACCGGCTCGGCCATCATCTGGGCACTGTCCCGGCGCAACTCCGTCGACCACACGAACGTCGCCGACGACGAGATCGGCGAATCCCCCGCGGCCGAGCCCGCGGGCGTCGTGACCACCGCGATGGCCGCCGTCACGCCGCCGCCCACCGGCTCGGCCCCGGCGGGCCACGTCGACCTCGTCAAGGCCACCATCTCGGCCCCGACCGGCACCGTGGCGGATCCCGCCCGCGCCACGGTCTAAGGAACGGAACACCATGCATATCGACTGGGCAGCTCTCGGCTCCGTCTTCGGAGTCAGCCTCGGCATCACGGTGGCCCTGGTGGGCCTGTTCACCCTCGGCATCGTCGGCCTCTCCAAGCGCGAGGCGGCGACGGCCGGTGCTCCTTCCTCCGGAGGTGGCAGCACCCCCGTGGCAGCACGCACGGGCGCGTACGTGTGCTTCGCGCTCTGCGCGGCGGCTGTGGCGTACGGGATCTATCTGATCGTCGCCTGACGGCGGATCCGGCCTTCGAACGAGCCGGGGGGGGGGGGGGGGGGGGGGGGGGGGGGGGGGGGGGGGGGGTGGGGGGGGGGGGGGGGGGGGGGGGGGGGGGGGGGGGGGGGGGGGGGGGGGGGGGGCGCGGGGGGGGGGGGGGGGGGGGGGGGCCCGGCGCGGGGGGGGGGTGGCGCGGGGGGGCGCGGGGGGCCGGGGGGGGGCGGGCGTCGGCGCTGGCCCTTGGGGCGGGGGCGTCTGCGGCTCCGGCTCCGGCTCCTGCCGGGTCTGCTGGGGTACCGG
>NZ_JBICXM010000022.1:0-119581 GCF_043200235.1 Streptomyces sp. NPDC048441 | reverse complement strand
CACCCACGACCCTTCGTCTGGACGAAAACCGCCGACGAAATCCTCGACAAAGTCGCCGCCTACTGCCACCGAATCTCTGACTCAGGTCACTAGGGAGTCGGAGGCGCTGCGTCCGGAGGGCTACCCCACCCGCCGCAGCGCCCTCTCCCTGCGCTTCGCCACGCTCGATCCCGACTCCCTGCGTGCCATCCGGCGCAGTACGACCGGGGCCACGAGGAGGCCGAACACGGCGCAGGCTCCCAGCACCCCCGCGGTCTCCAAGTGCCGCCAGGAGTCGCCGATCTCGATGGCGGCCGCGCTGTCCGGCAGCAGGGCCGACCTCATGCCGAGGCCGAGCCAGTAGACGGGGAACGCCTGGGCGACCCATTGCAGCCAGTCCGGCATGGCGGTGACCGGGTAGAAGATGCCGGAGATCGCGATCATGCCGAGGACCGGCAGCTGGACGAGGCCCTGGCTGCGCGCGCTGGTGAACACCGAGCCGAGGATCGCGCCGATGGGCAGCGTCGCCACCATGCCGAGGACGAGGACCCAGGCCAGCGTCAGCCAGGAGCCGGGGCCGCCGGCCGACAGGCCGTCGATGATGAGGATGCCGGGGATCAGCAGGATCGCGAGGTCGGCGAGCAGGCCGCCCGCCACGGAGACGACCTTGCCCACGAGGTAGCCCGGCATCCCGTTCGGCGTCGCCTTGGCGCGCAGCAGGGTGCCGTCCTCACGTTCGGCGGTGAGCGCCTGGCTCATGCTGACCATGCCCATCGCCGCGTTCATGCCCAGGATGCTCGGCAGGGCGAGGGTACCGAGCAGCAGACCGCTCGTACCGAACGCCGTGTCCCGCATGAAGAACATGACGGTGAGCATCAGCACCGGCCAGAGCAGGTGGGACAGCACGTCGCCGCCGTTGGTGAACGACTGCCGCAGTTCGATCAGGCCGCGGGTCCAACCCGCCCGTACCGCCACGCTCTTCGGGTTCACCGGGCGGCCGCCTTCCTGGACTCGCGCTCACACTCGCGCTCACGCGGCGCCGCATCACCCTGGCGTACCAACGCCAGATAGGTGTCCTCCAACGAGGCCCTGCGGACCTCGAGTTCGCCCACGGCATCGCCGTACTCACCGAACAACCCGCGTACGAATGCCGTCGATTCGGCCGTCGACTTCACGAAGTGCTGCCCGTCGCGCGTCCAGCGCACCTCGTCCTGCCCCGTGATACGGCGCGCCAGGTCCTCCGCCGAACCGTCCGCGATGATCCGTCCCCCCGAAAGGATCATGATGCGTCCCGCCAGCTTGTCCGCCTCGTCCAGGTCGTGCGTCGTGAGCAGGATCGTGGTCTCGTGATCGTCGGCGAGCCGGTGGACGAGCTCGTGGAACTCCTGTCTGGCCTCGGGGTCGAAGCCCGCGGTGGGTTCGTCGAGGAACAGCAGCTCGGGGCGGCCCACGATGCCGATCGCCACGTCCAGCCTGCGTCGCTGCCCACCGGACAACGTCTTGATCTTCTTGCCCGCGTGCGCGGTCAGGCCGACCGCGGCCATGAGTTCGTCGGTGTCCCACGGTCGTCGGATCGTGTCGGTGGAGTAGGGGGCGTAGTACGTCCCGAGGTGCGCGAGCAGTTCACGCACCCGCCACTTGCCGTGGTCACGCCAGGACTGAAGGACTACCCCGAGCCGGGCACGCCACTGTTCGGTGCCGTGCGCCGGGTCCGTGCCGAGCACCTCGACACGGCCCGCCGAGCGGATGCGGAAGCCTTCCATGATCTCGATGGTGGTGGTCTTGCCCGCCCCGTTCGGGCCGAGCAGAGCGAGCACTTCCCCGTGCCGCGCCTGGAACGTCACATCGTTCAGGACGTCGGTCGTGCCGTAGCGCATACGCAGCCCTTCGACATCGAGCACGACCTCCTCGCTCGTCGTCGCCACATCAGCCCCTCGCCGTAGGTGTTCAGATATCGGCGAAGCTACGTTGCGTTCAGCAGTCCATCAACGATGGACTGGCCGAAGGTGCGTTCTCTGCAAGGGAATTCCGAGATACGTTGCAATGGAGTTGCCGCTGAACGCAAGACTGAAGAGTCTGAAGGGAAGGAGGCCCCCGCCCGTGCCAGGAGGAAGGCTGACCCACCAGGACCGTCGGCAGATCGGCTCAGGCCTCGCCGATGGCCTCGGATACGCCGAGATCGCCAGGCGCCTCGACAGGCCGACCTCGACGATCAGCCGGGAGGTGGCCCGCAACGGCGGGCCCGATGGATACCGCGTCGACCACGCCCACCTCGCCACCGGACGGCGGGCGAGGCGGCGCGGCGCCATCCCGCTGGGGGCACCTGCCGTCGTCGCCGATGCCTACGGCCGTGACCCCGATGCCGTACGCGACTTCGCCGAGCAGCTCGCGGCGCTGATGGTCAGGACCGGGGTGCCCAGGATGGCCGCGCGGGTGTTCGCCCGCCTGATCACCGACGACTCCGGCAGCCTCACCGCCGCCGACCTCGTCCAGCGGCTGCGGGTCAGCCCGGCGTCCGTGTCCAAGGCCGTCGGCTATCTGGAAGGGCTCGAGGTGATCCGCCGCGTACGCGAACCCCACCACCGCCGCGAGCGGTACGTCATCGACGACGACGTCTGGCTCCGGTCCTGGATGACGAGCGCCCAGCAGCACGCCATGTGGGCGGACACCGCTCAGCGAGGCGTCGACGTCCTCGACGCGGCGACGCCCGCCGGGGCCAGGCTCGCCCACATGAGTCAGTTCTTCTCGACCCTCAGCGACGACATGAGCGGCGGTGCGGGAGCCGTGGACGACGCGTTGACCGTACTGGCCGCGTTGTGGCACGCGGGCGCGCCGCTCACGGAGGGCCGGCTGGCCACCGCACTGAACTGGCCCCCGGACCGCGTGACGGCCGCCCTCCACCAGGCCGGAGGGGACCGGCTCACCCCGACGCAGCTCGAGGCGTGCGGCGCCGCCGTGCGGTGAGAGGTACCCGCCCCGGCCGGTTCCCCCCTGGCCAGGCCGACTGCCGCGCGGTACATCACAGACATGACCCGCGAAATGCCAGCTGAGGAAACTCGGGGAACGAAGGGGCGTCTCGACGGCAAGGTGGCCTTCGTCACCGGCGCTGCCGGAGGCCTCGGGCGCAGCCACGTTCGACGGATGGCGGAAGAAGGCGCCGACTTGGTCATCGTGGACATCTGCCGGCCGGTCGACACCGTGCCCTACCCGCAGTCGACACCGGAGGACCTGTCCGACGCGGTCGGGGAAGTACGGGCCCTGGGCCGTCGAGTCGTGGCGCGGCAGACGGACATACGCGACCGGGGCTCCCTCCAAGAGGCGTACGACGCCGGGCTCGCCGAGTTCGGGCAGATCGACATCGTGGTCGCCAACGCCGGGATCGCACCGTTACTGGTGGAGGACAGGGTGCAGGCGTGGCACGACGCCATCGACGTCAACCTCACCGGCACCTTTCACACCATCGAGGTGGCCGTCCCGTCGATGATCGACGCTGAACAGGGCGGCTCGATCGTGATCGTCAGTTCCACCGCGGGCCTTGTCGGTATCGGCGGGGCGAGCAACGGCGGCCTCGGCTACGCCGCTTCCAAACACGGTGTGGTCGGTCTGATGCGTACGTACGCCAACAACCTCGCCCCGCACAGCATCAGGGTGAACTCCGTGCACCCCACCGGCGTGGCCACCCTCATGGTCACCGACCCCGCCATCGTCGAATTCGTCGCCCAGGACCCGATTCTGTCGGAGACGGCACCAAATGCCCTTCCGGTGGACACAGTTGAAGCGGTCGACGTGTCGAATGCCGTCCTGTGGCTGGCCTCGGACGAAGCCCGCTACGTCACCGGTGTCACGCTGCCCGTCGACGCAGGATTCATCAACCGCCGCTGAGCCGCAGAGCCGCAGAGCCGGAGCGAGAGGTGGAGCGCCATGACCGATCAGACCGCCATGACCGATCAGTACGCGGATACGATTTTGGTGGACGGGCATGTCAAGACATCGTCGGGCTGGGCCCAAGCGCTCGCCGTGCGGGCCGGTGTCATCGACATGGTCGGCGGCCGCGAGGACGTGCTGCGCCGGCGCGGACCGGACACGCGGATGGTGGACCTGGCAGGCGACACCGTCCTTCCCGGCCTGCACGACCTGCACGTGCACCCGATCTACGCCGGAATCCGCGAACGCCGCTGCAAAGTCCCGCAGGGCTCGAGCCTGGCCGACACCCTCCGCATCGTGGCCGAGCACGTGTCCCGGGCCGCCCCCGGCGCATGGGTCCTCGGCGGGCAGTGGGACACATCCGCGCTCGGCACCGTCCCGGACCGGACGATCCTCGATGCTGTCGCCCCCGCCCATCCCGTCCTCCTGGAGGACACCAGCGGACACAGCTCCTGGGCGAACAGTGCGGCACTCGGGATCGCCGGGATCGGCCCCGGCACACCCGACCCGGCAGGTGGCATCTTCGAGCGGGACGCCGCGGGCAATCCGAGCGGCATACAACGCGAGACCGCCGCCGATCTGCTCGCCGCCTCGGCCCCCAAACCGTCCGACGACGAGGTCGAGTCGGCTCTTGAGTGGGCTCTCGAAGAAATGCTCTCCTACGGGATCACGTCGTTCACCGAAGCAGCCGTCGGGTTCACTGCCGGGCCGCGAGCCGAGCTGCGTGCCTACACCCGTCTCGCCGCGCGCGGAGCCGTCAGGCAGCGCGTGCGCCTCAGTCTCGTGTGGTCCCCCTACGACCCCGCGTGTGAGGACGTGATCACCGCACGAAACCTCTACGCGAGCGGCCACATCGCGCCCGACTGCGTGAAGATCTTCCTCGACGGGGTACCGACCGACAGCCACACCGCGGCGATGATCGAACCGTACAAAAACACAGTGGAGGGACGCGACGCCGACGCCGGCCGGCACGGAATGCTCGCGATCGCGCCGGCAGTCCTCGATCAGGCGGTGACCCGATTCGATCAGATGGGCATCACGGTCAAGTTCCACGCGGCAGGCGATGCGGCGGTCAGGGCGGCACTTGACGCCATCGAGGCCGCCCGCACGGCCAACGGGCACAGCCCATACATGCACAACGTAGGGCACTGTACGTTCGTGGCGAAGAGCGACATCGAGCGCGCGTCGCGGATCGGCGCGACGTTCGAAGTCTCTCCCTACTTGTGGCAGCCCTCCCCCATCTGCTCCGACATCGCGGCGGCCGTCGGCCTGGAAGCAGTCGAACGCGCATGGCCGGTGCGCGAGATGCTCGAAGCCCGCGCCCTGGTCGTGCCGGGCTCCGACTGGTGCGTCGTGCCGTCGGTGAACCCGTGGTCCGCCATCGAGACGCTCGTCACCCGGCAGGAGCCGGGGGGCAGCGCCGAATGTTTCGGCGCTGCCCAAGCCATCACGCTGGCACAGGCCTTCGACCTGTTCACGGTCAACTCCGCACGCCAGGAAGGCATGGCGAACCGCGTCGGGCGCATCGAACCGGGCATGATCGCCGACATCATCGTCGTCGACCAGAACCCCTTCGAAGCACAGCTCACTCAAGTTCACACCACCGAAGTCAAGATGACGTTCATCGAAGGTGAGCTGGTCTTCGACGCGGGGGCGTCGTGACGAGGCGAAGCAGGCCTACGGGATGTCCGCGCGGAACTTCTTCGTCAGGTCCGCGCCACGGATCACGTCTCCCGAGTGGTACTTGAGCCCCCAGGCGTCGATCACCGAACCGTCGCCGAACATGCAGGCGGAGACGACGTTCGAGGGGTTGGTCTCGCCCTTCTTGGCCCAGCCGCCGCCGTCCGTCGCCTTCGGGCCGTACATGGCGGTGCCGTTGATGGACTGGCAGTAGCCGATGGACGGGTTGCCGGGGTGGCCGCCCGGGTCGGCGGGCTTGTGGATGTAGGCGAGCGCGGCCAGCGTGGGCTTGTCGGCGGCGAGGGAGTCGGCGCCGATCGTGATCCTGGTGCCGTCCTTTCCGGTGAAGACACACATCTCGCGCTCGCCGCCGAGCTGGACGATCTGGGTTCCGGTCTTGGTGTAGTACGGAACCTGCTTCTGCGCGGAGCCGCCCTGCTGCTCGCACCAAGCGGCGTCGGCGGAGAGGCGCTTGGCGGTGTGCTGTCCGGACGCGGGCGCGGCGGGACCGTCGGCGGCGTTGGCCACCACGGCACTGCCCGACAGCAGCAACGCGACGCCCACGGCAAGGGCTTGGGAACGCTTCACGCTTCCTCCAGGAGGGGACGGCAGGTGTGGTCGGATCGGAATCGAGATCGTGGTCGGAATCGAGACATATCCTCGGGAGGCTTTCCGCGCAGGTCAACGCGTTCCCGCAGGCCAGTGGCGCGATGGTCGAAGTCGACGCGATCAGTTGCGCCGCCCGTGTCTGACCTGCCGCGACGAGGGGCGGGATCCGGCCAGTAATCCGCCAGTAACAGGCCCGTGGAGCCGAGCGGTTAGAGTGACTGCCCTCATGGGCGGAACGGGCGGGACAGCACACGCGTACGACACTCAGGGGAGCCCCGGCGCCACTCCCCCTGTGCTCCGCATCCGGCTGCTCGGCGGATTCCGGGCGGAACGGGTCGGCGGCGAGCCGCCCGCCGAGCGCTGGCCGCGCCCCAGCGCCCGGACGCTGGTGAAACTGCTCGCTCTCGCCCCGGGACATCAGTTGCACCGCGAGCACCTCATGGCGGAATGCTGGCCGCACGCCGAACTCCCGGCCGCCCAGCGAAATTTGCGGGTAGCACTTCACGCAGCCCGGCACACCCTGGAACCCGAACTCACGCCACGTTCGGCGTCCTCCTATCTGGTGACCGACGGGGCCTTGCTGCGCCTGGCCCCGGACGCGGTCCAGGTCGACACCGACCGCGCCGCGTCCCTGGCCGAAAGCGCCCTCTCCGACGGCGGAGTGCCTCAACTGGCCACGGCACTAGCCGCGTTCACCGGAGAGCTGCTCCCCGAGGACCGCTACGCCCCCTGGACCGAGCCGCACCGCGCGCATCTGACCCAGCTGCGGAACCGGGCCGCACTCGCCCTCGCGGAGGCCCAGCTCACGGCGGGTGAGACGCAGGAGGCGTGCGCCACCGCGCGACTCCTGTTGGAGTCGGTTCCTGCGGAGGAGCGGGCTCACCGCGTACTGATCGGTGCGTTTCTGCGGCAGGGGATGCGGCGTGCGGCGGTCCGTCAGTACGAGCTGTGCGCGGCGGCCGTCGACTCCGCCGAACCCGGAGCGCGTCCGGGCCCCGAGACGGCGCGACTCCACCGCGCGGCTCTCGACCACCCTCCGGCACCGGAGCCCGCCGCGGACGCGGCACGGGTGCGCGTCGACTGGGCCCGCACCCTGGAGCGTTCGGGCCGCTACGCGGAGGCGATCCGAGTCCTGCGGGAGGCGTTGGCGTCGTACGAACTCCAACACAGCCCCGACGCCTGTACGTTGACCGCCACCCGCCTCGCGGAGATCCTGGCCCACACGGCGACGCCCCAGGAGGCCCACACCGTTCTCGACGCCCATCCGCCGGCGCCTGGCGCCGCGGCGGACGTGCGGGCGGCGCACCGCATGGCGGAGTCGATGATCGTGTTCCACGAGGGGCGGTACGAGGCGGGGCTCGCGGCGGCGCGGGCTGCCGAGGCGGCGCTGGGGGCGCCCTTGAGCGCGGCCGGGCAGATCGATCAGGCCGGGCATCCCTCCCTGCTCGCCCGAGCACTCGCCCAACAGGCCGTCTGCCACGGTCTGCTGGGCCGCCACGAGGACGCCATCGCGCCCGCCGAGCAAGCGCTCCCACCAGCCGAGGAATCCGGCGATCCGGCTCTCCTGGCGACCGTTCTGTCCGTCCTCCGCGAGAACGCCCGCCGCGCGGGGCAGCACCGCAAGGCGCTGGACCACGGGCGGCGGGCCCTCACTCTCGCCGAGCAGGCCGGGCGGCCCACCGCCACCGCCTTCGAGCGCGCCAACCTCGCCGAGCTCCATCTGCTGCTGGGCGAGACCGACGAGGCGGAGCAGCTGGCGCACGCGGCCGTCGGGCTCGCCGAGCCGTTCGGCGGGACGGTGCTCGCCTTCGCCCTCACGGCGCTCGCCCGTGTGCGGACGGCAGCCGATCCGGACCGGGCTCGCGTCCTCCTCGACCGCGCCGAGCACTGCGCCCACGAGGGCGGACACCGGCAGGCCGTGGACGAGGTGCGCGCCGCCCGCGCCGACCTCGCCGGGACGAGCGACGAGAGCGGGAAGAGCGGGAAGCGGGAGGGCTGAAGGGACGGCCGCCCGGCGTGAAGGCCGGGCGGCCGTGCGGCGCGTCAGACCGCCGCGCCCACCAGCGCCGGGCGCTCCGCTTCCCGCAGCCGCTCCATCAGCGAGAGCCGGGCGCGTGCCACCCGCGAGCGGATCGTGCCCACCGGACATCCGGTGAGCAGCGCGGCTTCCGCGTAGGGCAGCCCAAGGAGCTGGGTGAGGACGAACGCTTCACGCCGTTCGTCGGGCAGCGCCGCGAGGAGGTCGGCGAGGACCACCCCGTCGTCGAAGCCCGGCAGGCCCCTCGGCTGTGCCCGCTCCGCGGCGGACTGCCAGTCGTCCGTGTCGGAGAGACGGGGCCTGGCCGCGGCGTGCCGAAGACTGTCGATCACCGCCCGCCGGGCGATGGACAACAGCCACGTACGGGCCGATGAGCGTCCCTCGAAGCGGTGCAGGCTGCCGAGGGCCCGCAGGAACGTGTCCTGGGTCAGGTCGTCGGCGGCCTGCGGGTCGCCGCCGAGGTACGTCACGTACCGGCGGACGTCCCGGTGCAGGGCGCGTACGAAGTGCTCGACGGCTTCGGGGTCACCGGCGCCGGCGGCGAGCGCCCAGGCCGTTATCGACTCGTCGGGTGAGCTGGGCAGGGCAGGAATGATCACCTGGTGTCCTTCTCGGGAATCCGGAGCCCGGAGGGACTGGACGGATGCGCCGTACGGCCGTACGTACGCGCGTCCGGCGGGTCCAGCGGGTCCGGTGATGGGGGAAGTACGGCCGCGCGATGTGCGCACGACCGATGCCCGAGCCGCCGTCCGGGTGCGCGGCGAGGCGCACGGAAACGGCGTCGGGAAGCCGGCTGTCAGGCGACAGCGGTCCCCGTGGGCGGACCCCGAGAAGTGATGGCGTGCACGAGAAGGAACTGCCGCGGGCTGCGGGCCTGGCGGCGCCGTTGAGGTCGGACCCGTGGCCGGTGGGCGGGCGCGGGCACCGCGAGGGGTACACGCAGCGGGGCGACGAGCCATCCGGCGAAGGCGCGCGCGATGCGGAAGGCGGCGCGCTCGCCGTGCGCGAGCCAGAGGCCGCAGAGGAGAGCTGCGACGAGGTGGGCGGCGATCATGCCGGTCGGCGACATCCCGGCCATGTCGTGGCCGCCACTCATGTGGTCCACGTGGTCCATGGAGGATTTCATCGAGGGCATGGCGGGCACGGGCGCGGACGGGGACCCTGGCATCGCGGCGGACATGGCCGAGCCCTGGCCCGTCCCCATCGAGTCGGCACCCGCAGGCGCCCCGCACAACACGTACTGAACCCAGCGCCGCACCAGAGAAGCCCCACCCGGAGGCCGGGGCTGAGCGGCGGCCTGCGCCAGGGAGAAGCCGGAGTGCAGCGCGGCCTGCGCGGCCACCGCCACAGAAACGACGAGCGGCAGCCCCCGCTCGCGCCCGGCAAGGGCCAGAGCCGTGCCACCGACACCGACGGCTCCGGCACCAAGCACCCACCAGGGCACCGGGGTTCCCGACATCATCACGTGCCCCAGGGCAGCGAGCAGCACACAGACGGCCGCGAACACCGCAGCCCGTAGCGCGCGAGAACACCGCCCAGCAGTCATGGCGGGCTCATCTTTGCATCCGCGTCACTCCTTTCACGGACGGGTACGCGAAATGAACCCACCTCGCTCACCTGGCCCCGAGGACTCAGGGCCAGGACCCTCGGTGGATCGGTGGATCTTACGGACCGGTGACATGAGCCTTCGGCGCGGCGCGGAACGGGTGGGGGCGGCCTAGCGTGTGGGTCATGCGTGTACTCGTCACCGGCGGCGCCGGGTTCATCGGATCTCAGATCGTCGACGCGCTCGTGGCGCGCGGGCACGACGTCGTCGTATTCGACGCGTTGCTCGCTTCGGCGCACTCCGGGCCGCCGCCGGAGCCTCGCGCGGGGGACCAGCTGATCTTCGGCGACGTGCGGGACGCGGACGCCGTGACCGGCGCGTTGCGCGGCATCGACGCGGTCTGCCACCAGGCGGCGATGGTCGGCCTCGGCAAGGACTTCGCCGACGCGCCCGAGTACGTCTCCTGCAACGACCTGGGCACAGCGGTACTCCTGGCTGCCATGGCCCGGACGGGCGTCAAGGACCTTGTGCTCGCCGGTTCGATGGTGGTCTACGGAGAGGGGCGCTACGCCTGCACCGCCCGGCACGGCGTGGTCCGGCCCGGACCGCGCGCGGCGGCGGATCTGGCGGCGGGCCGCTTCGAGCCCCGCTGTCCGTCCTGCGGCGCGGAGTTGACGCCGGGCCTGGTCGGCGAGGACGCGCCCACGGACCCGCGTAATGTGTACGCCACGACGAAGCTCGCGCAGGAGCATCTGGCGGCGGCATGGGCTCGTGCGACGGACGGCCGTGCGGTGTCGCTGCGCTACCACAACGTCTACGGCCCCGGGATGCCGCGCGACACCCCCTATGCGGGCGTCGCCTCCTTCTTCCGCTCGTCCCTCGCCGCCGGTGAGGCCCCGCGCGTCTTCGAGGACGGCCGCCAGCGCAGGGACTTCGTCCATGTGCGCGATGTGGCCGCGGCGAACGCGGTGGCGCTCGACGCGATGCGGGGCGGGGCCACCGGCGCCTTCACCGCGTACAACACCGGCAGCGGCGATCCGCACACGGTCGGCGAGATGGCCGACGCGCTCGCTTCGGCGTACGGGGGTCCGGCCCCTGTGGTCACGGGCGAGTACCGCCTGGGCGACGTCCGCCATGTGACGGCGGACTCGGCACGGCTCCGCGCCGATCTCGGGTGGCAGCCGGAGGTGGACTTCGCTTCGGGGATGCGGGAGTTCGCGGCGGCGTCGTTGCGAGGTTGAGAGGAGGGGGTGAGGTGCTGTCCGGCAGCGCTATGTTCCTACGTTCCCTGCGCCGCCGCCGGCAGCATCACCTCGAAGCAGCACCCGCCCGCCACGTTGCGTACGGCCGCGCTGCCCTGGTGGGCCTCGACGATGCCGCGCACGATGGCGAGGCCCAGACCGGCGCCCGCCGGGGGCGTACGGGCGTGGGTGCCACGCCAGCCGGTGTCGAAGACGCGGGGCAGATCCTCCTCGGGGATGCCGCCGCAGCCGTCCGTGACGGAGAGGACCACGCCGTCGTCCGAGCGCACGGCGGCGACGGCGACGGTGCCGTCCGCGGGGGTCCGCCGAATGGCGTTGATCAGCAGATTGCCGAGCACCCGGCTCATCTCCTTGCCGTCGACCTCGACCGGGACGGCATCGATCCGATTACCCACGAGGCGTACGCCGTGTTCGCGGGCGAGGGGGTCCGCCCCCGCGATGGCGTCGCCGACGAGGTCGTACACGGAGACGCGCGACGGCGAGAGCGCGAGGGCGCCCGCGTGGATGCGGGAGAGTTCGAAGAGGTCGCCGACCATGCCGTTCAGGCGCTCGACCTCGGTACGGATCTGGCGCAGATAGCGGTCGGGGTCGGAGGCCACACCGTCCTCCAGGGCCTCCGACATGGCGCGCAGACCGGCGAGGGGGGTGCGCAGGTCGTGCGAGATCCAGGCGACGAGTTCCCGCCGCGAGGTCTCCAGGGCACGCTCCCGCTCCCTCGACTCGGCGAGCCGGGCGCTGGTGGACTCCAGCTCACGGGTGAGATCGGCGAGTTCCGCGGTGGCGGGGATGCCGGGGGCCGCGAAGTCACCGCCGTCCCCGAAGGAACGGGCCGCGAGGGTCAGCGCCTTGCTCCGGGCGACGACCCAGCGCCCGAGCAGCAGGGCGGTGGCCAGCGAGACGACGGCGGCCATGGCGACCACGGTCGTCACGACGCTCAGGTCGTGCGGCGAGAGAAACATCGCCCACGCCACCACGAGCGTCCCGGCCAGCATGGCGGTCACCGCGACCCCGGCGACGACGGCCAACGACACGACGAGCGACCGCCGCCGGAACACGCGAAGCAGCAACGCACCGAGCAGCCCCGCGGCGGCGGCTCCGAGGAAGGCGTAGAGGGCGATGAGGAGGGTGTCGTTCATGAGGGGCTGCCGGGGGGCGAGGGCAGGAACGGGGACGGAGGCGAAGGCAGGGACGGGGGCGGGGTGGCGCTCGGTTCGGCTTCGTCCGGCGCCGCCCCCTCCGGTGCCGTCAGGCGGTACCCCACGCCCCACACCGTCTGGATCAGCCGCGGCCTCGCCGGGTCGTCCTCGATCTTGGCGCGGAGCCTGCGGACGTGGACCGTGACCGTCGACAGGTCGCCGAAGTCCCAGCCCCAGACCTCCCGCATCAGATCCTCGCGGCCGAACGCGCGGCCCGGGTGGCGCATGAAGAAGGCCAGGAGGTCGAACTCCCGGACAGTGAGGGCCAGTTCCGTGCCGCCCTTGGTGGCGCGGCGGGCCGATGGGTCGAGGGAGAGGCCCGCCGTGCGCAGCGGCGCGAGGGGGCGGCCGACGGTGGCCGAGCCGCTGCGGCGCAGGACCGACTCGACCCGCAGGACCAGTTCCCGCGGGCTGAACGGCTTGGTCACGTAGTCGTCCGCCCCTATCTCGAGCCCCAGGATCCGGTCGTCCTCGTCGCCACGCGCGGTGAGCATGATGACCGGCACCGGGCCCCGCGCACGCAGCCTGCGGCAGACCTCGAGGCCGTCCATGCCGGGCAGCATCAGGTCGAGCACCACCAGGTCGGGGCGGCGGGCGGCGGCGCGCTCCAGTGCCGTGGGGCCGTCCCCGGCACGGTCGACTCCGTACCCGGCGCGCTCCAGATAGCCCGTGACGACCTCGGCGACGGTCAGGTCGTCGTCCACGACGAGTACACGGAGCTCGCCGCCCTGCGGTGGTGTCTGCATACCGCCCAGCCTCGCACCGCACCCGGCCGGGCGGCGCGTCCGGTGGCGTCCCGCGTGCCGACGTCCCCGTTTCGTAAGAACCTGTTGTCCGATATGTCCGCTTCTGCTTCGTAGGGTGAAGCGCGTGAACCTCTCCTCCCCCCTTCCAGAGAATCCGCCGGAAGCGACGGACGCGCCCGGCGCCCGTGCCCCGCGGGCCGACGTCGTCCTGCCCTGCCTCGACGAGGCCGCCGCGCTCCCCTGGGTGCTCGATCGCGTCCCCGCGGGCTGGCGCGCGATCGTGGTGGACAACGGCTCCACCGACGGCTCGGCGGAGATCGCCCGCTCCCTCGGTGCCACCGTCGTACACGAGCCGCGGCGCGGTTTCGGTGCCGCCTGCCACGCGGGCCTCGCGGCGGCCACCGCGGATATCGTCTGCTTCTGCGACTGCGACGCCTCGCTCGATCCGGGGCTCCTCGCCTCCTTCGTACGCCAAGTCGACGCGAGGGAGGCCGACTTGGTGGTGGGCCGACGTCGCCCGCAGGGGCCGGGCGCCTGGCCACCGCACGCCCGCGTGGGCAACGCGGTGCTCGCCCGGATGCTGCGGCGGCGCACCGGTGTACGCCTGCACGACCTGGGCCCGATGCGGGCCGCCGGGCGCGAGGCGCTGCTCGCCCTCGGCCTCACCGACCGCCGCAGCGGCTACCCCCTGCAGATGGTCGTACGGGCCGCCGACGCGGGCTGGCGGATCGAGGAGCGGGACGTGCCCTACCTGCCCCGCACCGGCAAATCCAAGGTCACAGGCACCTGGCGCGGAACGTGGCACGCGGTCCGCGACATGCGGGGTGTGCTCGCCGAGCGGCCCGTGTCCGGCCCGGCCGTGCGCGAGGCCGGGGATGCCCGATGAACGCGCACCGGCCGAAGGGCTCCCGTACGGACTCTCACACATATGACCGCGCGGACTCCCGTGCGGGCTCCACCACCCTCGTCGTCATCGCCAAGGAGCCACTCCCCGGCCGCGTGAAGACCCGGCTCACCCCGCCCTGCACGCCGCAGGAGGCAGCCCGCCTCGCCGAGGCCTCGCTGCGCGACACCCTGTACGCCGTGCTCGCGGCGCCCGCACGGCGGCGCGTCCTGGTGCTGGACGGGGCCGCGGGGCCCTGGCTGCCGCGCGGCTTCGACGTCGTACCGCAGTGCTCAGGCGGTCTCGACGAGCGCCTCGCCGCCGCGTTCGCGGGGTGTACGGGGCCCACCCTCCTGATCGGCATGGACACCCCACAGGTGTCCCCCGCGCTGCTCGCCCCGGCACTCGGACCCGACGCCTGGCGGGAGGCCGACGCGTGGTTCGGGCCCGCCGTCGACGGCGGTTTCTGGGCCCTGGGTCTCGCCGAGCCCGACCCGGCACTGCTGCGCGGGGTCCCCATGTCCGTGCCCACCACCGGCGCCGTCCAGCGCGCACGCCTCACGGCGGCGGGGCTGCGCGTGCGTGACCTGCCGGTACTGCGTGACGTCGACACCGCGGACGACGCGCGGCACGTCGCCGCCGAAGCGCCGGACAGCCGCTTCGCCACCGCGCTCGGCGCCCTCGCCACGGCCGTCCGCCGATGAGCACCACCGTGCCGCCCACCGGCCGCGACGCCGTCCCGTGGCGTGCCGACCCGTACGCGGACGCCCTGCGCAACGGCCACGGCCCGCTCTTCCTGCGCCGCAGTGACGGCTGGCTGCTCCCCCTGGAAGTCGAACGCTGGTGCGCGGCCCCCGACGCGGCCGATCTCTCCGCGCTGCGCCGCTGCACGGGCCCGGTGCTCGACATCGGCTGCGGCCCCGGCCGCCTGGTCGCCGCCCTTGCCGCCCTGGGCTACCCGGTCCTCGGCATCGACATCAGCGAGGCGGCCGTCGCCCGCACGCTCCGCCTGGGCGGCACGGCTCTGCGTCGCTCCGTCTTCGACTCCCTGCCGGGCGAGGGGCGTTGGGGCACGGCCCTGCTCATCGACGGCAACATCGGCATCGGCGGCGATCCCGCTGCCCTGCTGGCCCGTACGGCGCGGCTGCTCGCCCCGGGCGGGCTCCTCGTCGCGGAGAGCGCGCCGGTGGACATCGACGAGCGTGTCCAGGTCCACGTGGACGACGGACGGGGCCGGGACACGGCGGGCGCCACCTTCCCGTGGGCCCGGCTCGGCACCCCCGCCCTGCTGCGGCACGCTCGCCCGTCCGGCTGGCGCCTCACCGATCAGTGGATCGTCGGCGGGCGTTCCTTCGTCGCGCTGCGGCGCCGCCGAAGGAACGTACGCGACGCACGCGACGTACGCGACGCACGCGACGCACCCGACATACGGAGCCTCCGACGAAGCAGCCACAGCGCCGAGCCCCCGAACAACGCCGCCGTCACCAGCAGCCAGCGCGCGAGGAACACGTCCGCGGGCAGGCCCGTGGCCGGCTCGTAGCGCGCCACCTGCCCGGTGATCAGCGGGAACCACACGAGCAGGAGCAGCAGGGAGAAGGCCGCCGGGACCCGGACGAAGTTGACCAGGTCCCGGCGCGGCCCGCCGAGTCCGGCCTGCACGGCACGGTCGGCCAGGGCGTAGAGCGGCAGCAGCACCAGATCGTGCAGCAGCGCCGCACCGACGAACCAAGCCGCCACCCCCACCCAGTCGTCCGCCAGGAGCCGCACCCCGGCGTAGCCGGCGAGCGCGAACGAGGCGAGCAGGAGGAGGAGTTGGAGCGGCCCCTCTCCATACCAGCGCCGGATTCCGTGCAGGACCGCGCCGCTGGTCATCACAGCTCTCCAAAGGTCAGCCGGGCCACCCACTTGGTGTTCAGGACACCGGGCGCCGCAGGGACGATGATCCGTGCCGGATAGCCGTGATCGGGGGTCAGATCCACGCCGTTCACCTGGAGCGCGAGCAGCGAACGCGGGTCGCGGACCTGGTTCTCGCGGAGTGCCGCCTTACGGAAGGACCCGCGCAGCTGGAGCGATTCGACGAGGACCGCGGGCGCCTCGGCATCCTCGTATCCGGCAAGCGCGGCGAGGTCCCGCAGCCGGACTCCTCGCCACCACTGGTCCGACGTCGACCAGCCCTCCACGCACGCGATGGGGAGCGCCGCGCTGTGCTGAGCGAGACTCAGCAAGTCGGCGCGGGACAGGCGCAGTTCGCGACCGTCCCGGCCGCTGACGACCAGCCGCCAGGCCTCGCCCGTGTCGGCGGGCCTGATCCCCACCATCCCGGCCGACTTGTTGATCTGGAAGCCGCTCGGCCCCGTCCCCGGTTCGCCGCCGCCGTGCGGCGCGAAGAGGGCCGTCCGGCGCGGCGCCCCGTCGAAGCTCTGCCCCGCCGTCGTCACGAGCAGCAGCGCGGAGCCACCGCCGACCAGGCCGAGCGCGCCCCTGCGGGACATCGTCGAGCCGGTGGCGGGCGTGTCGTCCGTACGCAGCCGATCCCGCAGCCCGCCCGCCCGCAGCGTCCGCACCGCGAGCGGCATCCGGAGCGCCGCATGTGCCACGAAGGCGCCGAAGAACACCCAGGCGCCGTAGAAGTGCAGGGGGTAGAACGAGCCGGGGAAGAGGTACTCCAGCTGGACGTTGAGCACCCCGGTCACGAACTCGAACAGCGCGCCGCCCACGAGCAGCAGCAGCGAGATCCGTTCGAGTGCGTGTCCCACGGAACGCACCGGCGGCAGCTCGAACAGCTTCGGGATCACCGACCACAGCTTGGCGAGCAGGACCGGGATCAGCGTGATGCCGACGGTGACGTGCAGGCCCTGGGTGAGGCGGTAGAGCCAGTGCGGATCGGTCGGCCAGGAGAAGAGGTAGAAGCCGAGCAGGCCCTTGTCCGGCGTCTTGTCGTTGACCGGCGAGAGGTCCGGGTTGTACGCGGCGTACGACAGGAGGCCCGTCACGAAGAGCAGCGTGATGCCGAACAGGAGGACGACACCGAGCACCGCGGTGAACCAGGTCCCGCGCAGAGGGCTGCGCCAGAAGCCCGGCGAAGACGGGGGTAGAGGAGAAGAGGGGGAGCCGTAACGTGGCTCGGTCCGTGGCAGGTCGTCGCCCATGTCGCTTCCTCGGCGGTCACGCGCGGCGGTGGGTTCCGCCGCCCTGCGCCGACCGTATGCCGCACCACCTGCGTGGACGGGCCCGCGACTCATGACGAAACTCTGACGGCGCAGTGCGGGCCCGCAAGATCTGACAGTTCGGTGACACCACCCTGTCCAAGGCCTGTCCAAGGCCGCCGACCGCCGCTTCCCGGCCTAGCGTGCAGGTGTGATCCCCGAAGAAGGACGTGAAGGTCCCGTTCCGCCCCGCCGCGACCTGCTCACCGCCATCGGGGCCGTCGCGCTCGTCGCGCTTGCCATCGCCATCGGCACGTACGTGGAGCGGGAGTACGGCACTCTGCACGTCAACTGGCCCCCGCTGTACGCCAAGTGGTCCCCGCACGTCGGGCCGGGAACCCCTGCCGCGCTCGCTGTCGCCGCGATGCTGATCGTGTACGGCCCCGCGCTCGCATCGCGCCTGCCCTGGCGACTGCTCGTCCTGGGGAGCTGGGCGGCGTCCATGGCCTGGATCTGGTCCCTTGCCCTCGTCGACGGCTGGCGCCGGGGCATCGCGGAGCGCCTGACCACCAAGTACGAGTACCTCCAGGTGATCGACCGCTTCGACGACATCCCGGCCGCCCTGCGGGACTTCACCCAGCACATCCTGATCGACTCGCCCGGCCACTGGCCCGCCCACACGGCGGGGCATCCGCCCGCGGCCACGCTCACCTTCGTCGTCCTGGACCGCATCGGCCTCGGCGGCGGCGCCTGGGCGGGCGTCTGGTGCATCACGCTCGGCGCGACGGTCGCGGCCGCCGTCCTGGTCAGCGTGCGCGCCCTGGCCGACGAGGCGATCGCACGCCGGGCCGCGCCCTTCCTGGTGCTCGCCCCGGCCGCGGTCTGGACCGGCACATCGGCGGACGGCTACTTCGCCGCCGTCGCCGCGTGGACCACGGCCCTGCTCGCGCTGGCCGCGACGCGCACGGTCCGCTTCCCGGCGGCCGCCGCACTCGGCGCGGGTCTGCTGTTCGGACTTCTCTGCTACCTCTCGTACGGCCTGACGCTGTTCGCGGTGGTCGCAGGCGCTGTGCTGCTCCTCGCGAGGAACGCCCGCCCGATCCCCTTTCTCCTCGCGGGGGCGGTGGTGGTGCCGCTCGTCTTCACCCTGGCGGGGTTCGACTGGTGGGAGGCGTACCGGATCCTGGTGGAGCGCTACCACCAAGGGGCGGGCGGCATCCGTCCGTACGGCTACTGGGTGTGGGCCAACCTCGCGTGCACGGTCCTCGTCGTGGGACTCGCCTCGGTCGCGGGGCTCGGCCGCGCGGTGACCTCCGCGCCGGGCGCCGTCCGGCGGCTGCGTACGGGCCGGGACGCGCCCGTCGACCGGCTCGTACTCCTCGTGCTCGTCGTCCTACTCGTCCTCGCCGCCGCCGACCTCTCCGGCATGAGCAAGGCGGAGACGGAACGGATCTGGCTCCCTTTCGCGGCCTGGCTCCTTGCCGCCACGGCACTGCTGCCACCGCGCACCCAGCGCTGCTGGCTGACGGCCCAGGCGGCTCTCGCGCTGCTGCTCAACCACCTTCTTCACACCGGGTGGTGACGACCGCTTGCGCCGCGGCGGCGAGCTCACGCCGGTCGGAGCCGTGCAGCGGGGAGTGTGCGGTGACCCGCATGGTCAGGCCCCGCGCACGGGCGACGCGGTGCAGGGAGGCACCGAAGGTCTCGTCGCCGAGGAAGGCTGCCGTGGTGCTGCGGGTGCCGTGCTGGTAGTAGCGGATGGTCACCGGGCGCACGGGCGCGCCCGCGTCGGCCGCCGCCTGGAACGTGGCCCGCCGGAACCGGCCGCCTGGCACGGAGCACCAGGTCGTCGCCTGCGGGAAGGCGAGGACCGAGCGACCGGAACGCAAGGCGGACGCCAACTCGGCGACCACGTATGGCAGTTGACGCAGCCCATCGCGGTCGATGAACTGGCATCCCGCGCGCCGGGCGAGCGTGCCGATGACCGGCCACTGACCCACTTCGCGCTTGGCGAGGACCGTCACCGGCTCGACGGCGAGCAGGCCGACGACGTCGAGCCAGGAGATGTGGTTGGCGACGATCAGGGTTCCCACACCCTGCACGGCACCCCGGTCCGGGCCGCCCCGCACCGTCAGACTCTCCGGCGCCGACTCGATCCGTACGCCGAGCGCGTCGAGGACGCCACGGGCCCGCGCCCGCAGCGCGAGGGGCTCGGCGAGCCGCTCGCCCTGTGCGACGCCACGGCCTATCTCGTACGCCAACGCGGCGTACCGGCGGCCCAGTTCGCCCGACGCCACCCGTGGCACCGACCGCGTGACGCAGGCCGGGGTGCACAGGACCACCGGGCCTCCTCCCCCTCCCCCGTGGCTCATGGGGTCTCCCCCAGGAAGTAGCGGCGGTAGCGGTCGCCGAGCCGGTCCATGTCGAGGAGTACGAAGAAGTCGGCGACGTCGAACTCGGGGTCGTGCGTCGGCGCCCCGCACATCCACGCGCCGAGGCGGAGATAGCCACGGAGTAGCGGCGGCAGATCGGCGTAGGTGGGCCGCTCCACCGTCGGCACGGTGGGCACCCAGGGGCGCCGGGGGTGCACCCGGAGGTCGGGCGGCGACGCGTGCTTGGACGTGCCGAGCAGCCAGGCGCTTGACGCCGCCTTGCCGCCGTCGGACAGCGGCACGGAGGCGCAGCCCGCGAGATAGCGGTGGCCGGAGAGCAGGACGTAGCGGGCGAGCGCCGACCACATCAGGTTGATCACGGCGCCGGAGCGGTGATCCGGGTGCACGCAGGAGCGGCCCGCCTCGATCGTGGAGGACCGCAGGTCAGCCAGGGCGCGCAGGTCGAACTCGCTGTCGGAGTAGGACCGCTCGGCCCGGCCGGGCGGCAGCAGACGGTACGTGCCGACGACCTCGTCGGTGGTGGTGTCGGTGACGATGAGGTGGTCCACGAGCTCGTCGTAGGGGTCCACGTCGTGGCCGGGCAGGGGGGTGTGGAGCGTGGCGCCCATCTCCTCGCCGAAGACGCGGTACCGCAGCCGCTGTGCGGCGCGTATCTGCTGTCCGGAGTCGGCGATGGAGGTGACGTAGGTGCTGGATACGGCGGGGACGGTGGGTGTCGAGGCAGCGGATGTCGAAGCCATGACGGATCTGGTCTCCGTTCGAGGATGAGCGGTGGTTCGGGGAGGCGTGGTTCGGGGATGAGGGCTCAGGCGTCGCGGCGCCCCATGATCACCGTGGCCAGGGTCAGTGAGGCGGCGACCCAGGCCGCGAGGAGCAGCAGCCCGGCAGCGGGGCCGTACAGATCCGCTTCGCCGGTGAGGAACTGCGTGCCCGCCGCCTGGGGCAGGAACTGCGCCAGGTTCGTGAGGAAGTCGAGGGGAATCGATTGGAGGATCGTCGGCACGATGAGCAGCAGCACGAACAGCACGGTGATGGCCCCGGCTGAACTGCGCACGATGGCCGCGAGGCCGATGGTCAGGACACTCATGAGCATCAGGTGAACGGCGATCCCAAACACCTGACCCGCCACTTGTGCGAGGTCGGATGTCGACTCGTCCATGGCCGACGCGCCCGCCACGACCCCGATCACGGCGAGCACGATCCCGGCGGCGAAGGCGACGGCCCCCACCGTGAGGCTCTTGGCGATCAGCAGGCGTGCCCGGTCGGGCACGCACTGGAGGGTGGTGGTGATGCTGCCGGTGGCGTACTCGCCGGCGACGCTGAGCATGGCGAGGGCCGCGACGATGAACTCGACGCCGTAGACGGTGGCGAGCGTCGCCGGGTCGGCGGCCGACGCGCCGGGGTCGTGGGTGACCGCCCCGACGCACGCGGCCGTCATGCCCATCACGGCGGCGGCGGTGCACAGGAAATACCAGGTCGAGCGGAGCGAGAAGAGCTTGGTCCACTCGGCTGCCACGGCCCCGCGAAGGCCGCCGCCGCCCGTCCGCAGCGGGACCCGGTGCTGCTCGCGGTGCTGCTCGGAGGTCTGAGCGCTCACAGCCGCGCCTCCCCGTACTCGACGCTGCCCGCGGTCAGTTCCATGTAGGCCTCTTCCAGTGACGCCTCGACGGCGCGCAGTTCGTGTAGGCGTACGTGCTGCTCATGGGCCAGATCACCGACGCGTTCCGCACTGATTCCCCGTGCGACCAGCTCGTGCGGTGAGACCCGCTCGACGTCGTGCGCCTCGCCCCTCAGCCGGTTCGCCAAGGCGTGCAGGCCCTCCGCCTCGGGCCCGCGCACGCGGACCGCGTTGCGGGAGCTGCGGGCGAGGATGTCCTCCATCGGGGCGTCCGCGATGAGCCGCCCCTTGCCGATGACGATCAGCCGGTCGGCGGTGACCTCCATCTCGCTCATCAGATGGCTGGAGACGAACACCGTTCTGCCCTGCGTGGCGAGCGACCGCAGGAAGCGGCGGATCCAGAGGACACCGTCCGGGTCGAGCCCGTTGACCGGCTCGTCGAGCATCAGCACCTCGGGGTCGCCGAGGAGCGCTCCCGCGATGCCGAGGCGCTGCCCCATGCCGAGCGAGAACGATCCCGCCTGCTTGCCCGCCACATCGCTGAGCCCGGTGGCGTCGAGCACCTCGTCGACTCGACGGGCGTCGATACCGTGACTGCGCGCCATCGCGAGGAGGTGCTTGTGCGCGCTGCGCCGGGGGTGCACGGCCCTGGCGTCCAGGAGCGCGCCGACCTCCCGCAGGGGATGCGTGTGGTCGGCGTACCGCTTGCCCTTGATGAGCGCGGTGCCCGATGTGGGGTGGTCGAGGCCGAGGATCATGCGCATCGTGGTGGACTTGCCCGCGCCGTTCGGCCCGAGGAAGCCGGTGATCTTCCCCGGCGCCACCTCCAGGGACAGGTCGTCGACGGCGGTCTTCTCGCCGTATCTCTTGGTCAGGCCCCGCAGTGTGAGCATCGTTCCCCAAATCCCTCTCGGCGCCTACGCCTTCGGTCGCGTCGGCGGTGCTGACAGGGACGCTACGAAGCGGCGCGGCCGGGGACAGGGGACCTTGGTCAGCACTTGCCCTGCACTTTCGTCAGGTGGAGAGCCGCCGGGTAGCGTGCTCGCATGATCCGAGTGCTGCTTGCCGATGACGAGGCGATGATCAGGGCCGGGGTGCGGGCGATCCTCGGCACCGCCGACGGCATCGAGGTGGTCGCCGAGGCGACCGACGGGCGCGAGGCGGTCGACCTGGCCCTGAAGCACCGTCCGGACGTCTGCCTCCTCGACATCCGGATGCCACGCCTCGACGGCCTCCAGGCGGCGGCCGAGCTGCACCAGGTCGCACCCGAGACGGCCGTCGCGATGCTCACCACGTTCTCCGAGGACGAGTACATCGCGAGCGCCCTCGGCTCGGGAGCGGCCGGTTTCCTGCTCAAGTCCGGCAATCCGCGCGAGCTGATCGCAGGCGTCCAGGCCGTCGCCGACGGCGGGGCGTACCTCTCCCCCTCGATCGCGCGGCGGGTCATCTCCCACCTGGGAGCGGGGCAGCTCGGCAAGCAGGCCACCGCGCGTGCCCGCATCGAAGAGCTGACGGCGCGCGAACGCGAGGTGCTCGCGCTGGTCGGGGCCGGTCTGTCGAACGCGGAGATCGCCCAGCGGCTGCACGTCGTCGAGGGCACGGTGAAGGCGTACGTCAGCCAGGTCCTGGCCCGCCTCGGCTTCAAGAACCGGGTGCAGGCCGCGATCCTCGCGTACGAGGCGGGGCTCGTCGGCGGGGAGTGAGCGCTCCGGCACGATCGGGTCACTCGGCACGCTCGGGGCGATCCCCTACTTTCGTCACGGGCGCGGGCCGGGGGTGATCGGCGATGCTTGCCGGATGCGGATGCGCGGCGTACACAGCTGGTTCCCCCAGCTCTTCGACATCGGACTGTGGCTCGTGGTGTGCATGCCGCCGGTCTCGGGAGTCTTCGGTCTCGACGGGCGTGACGCGGTCGTGGCGGCCGTGGGCGTCCCGCTGCTCGGGGGCGCCGTCGCGTGCGGCAGGCGGTGGCCGCTCGCCGCCCTCGCCGTGCCGGTCGCGCTGAGCCTGATGATGGACCCGGAGATGCTGGCGCCCGCGTACTGGGCGGCGCTCGCCCTCTTCGGGTATCTCGCGGGCAGCCGCACAGTGGCGGTGCGTCCCGCGCTGTGGTTCTTCGGGGCGGTCGCCGTGGTCGGGCTCGTGCTGTGCGCGGTCGTGTCGAGCGATCTGTGGGGCTGGCCCACGATGCTCCTGGTGCTGCTGGTCGCCGTGGTGCTGCCCTGGCTGCTCGGCCGCTACCGCCGCCAGTACACCGACCTGATGTCCACCGGCTGGCGGCTCGCCGAGCGCATGGAGCACGAGCAGCAGGCCGTCGCGGACCGTACCCGCATCCGTGAGCGGGCCCGGATCGCGGGCGACATGCACGACTCGCTCGGCCACGACCTGACGCTCATCGCGGTCCAGGCGGGCGTCCTGGAGGTCGATCCCAGCCTCGACGCCCGCCAGCAGGCGGCCGTGGGGGAACTGCGCGAGGCGGCGGGTGCGGCGACCGAACGGCTGCGGGAGATCATCGGCGTGCTGCGGGCCGACGACGAAGTACCGCCGAGGGCGCCGTCGGAGGAGAGCCCGGACGCCGTGGTCGAGCGCGCGCGGGCCTCCGGGGTCGAGGTCACGCTCGAACGCTCGGGGGCCACGGAGGACCTGCCGCCGATGGTCGCTCTCGCCGTCCACCGCGTGCTCCAGGAGTCCCTGACGAACGCCGCCAAGCACGCGCCGGGTGCGGCGGTGCGGGTCCGCATAGCGCGGGACGGCGACACGCTGCGGCTCACGGTGGTCAACGGTCCGGCTCCGGCGGGGCCCCTCGCCGGGGTGGCGTCGGGCGGCAGTGGTCTGGTCGGCCTCGACGAGCGGGTGCGCCTCGCGGGCGGCACGCTGCGCGCGGACCTCACGGACGACGGCGGCTTCGCCGTGGACGCGGAGCTGCCCGCTGCGGGAGCGGCACCGCGCGCCGCCGACGCGCCCCGGCCGACCACGTCCGCCCGTGAACTGGAGCTGGCGAGGCAGCAGATCAGACGGCGGCTCACCCAGGCGGTCCTGGCCCCGCTAGCGGTCCTCGCCGGAATCCTGCTGCTCATGCTCCCCCTCAGCCTGATCAGCTCGTCCTTCTCGATCCTGGACCGGGACGTGTACGAGGGCCTGACGACCGGAGAGCCGCGAGGCGAGGTCGAATCCCGGCTGCCGCGGTTCACCAGGGACGGCGCGCCGGACGGCGCGCCCGCGCCTCCGCGCGGCCAGGACTGCGTGTACTACAGCACGCGCCTCATGTCGGCCGACGGCTACCGGCTCTGCTTCACCGACGGACGACTCGTGTCGAAGTCGGTCGTGGGTGAGGGTGAGTAGCGGGGCCCGTGGACGGACCGTGCAGACTCAGGCAACACCCGCGAACGAGAGGCAGTCATGGCGACGACGCACCACGAACCGGCCGGTCAGCTCCCCCTGGCGGGCATCACCGTCGTCAGCCTGGAGCAAGCCGTCGCCGCCCCCTTCGCCACCCGGCAGCTCGCCGACCTCGGCGCCCGCGTGATCAAGGTGGAGCGTCCCGGCGGCGGCGACTTCGCCCGCCGCTACGACACCACGGTGCACGGCCAGGCCAGCTATTTCGTCTGGCTCAACCGCTCCAAGGAGTCCCTCACCCTGGACCTCAAGGCCGATGACGGCATGGAGATCCTGCACGAACTCCTCGCGGGTGCCGACGTGTTCGTTCAGAACCTCGCCCCCGGCGCCGCCGACCGCCTGGGTCTCGGCGCGGACGAACTCCAGGCCCGCTACCCGTCGTTGATCCCCTGCACCGTCAGCGGCTACGGCACGAGCGGCTCCTGGGCGGACCGGAAGGCGTACGACCTGCTCGTGCAGTGCCAGACCGGGCTGCTCTCGCTGACCGGCACACCGGACGAGGCGGTGCGTGCGGGCATCTCGGTCGCCGACATCGCGGGCGGGATGTACGCCTACAGCGGCATCCTCTCCGCGCTCTTCACCCGGGCAACCACCGGGCGTGCACCGACAGTTGAGGTCTCCCTCTTCGACGCGCTCGCCGAGTGGATGAGCCAGCCCGCGTACTACACCCGCTACGGCGGCACCCAGCCGCCGCGCGTCGGCGCCCGGCACGCGACGGTCGCGCCGTACGGCCCGTTCACCGCGTCCGACGGCAAGGACGTCCTGCTGTCCGTGCAGAACGAGCGCGAGTGGGCCGCGCTGTGCGAACAGGTCATCGGGAGGCCCGAGTTGACCGACGACCCGCGGTTCGCCACCGGCTCGGACCGCGTGGCACACCGCGAGGAACTCGACGCGATCATCTCCGTACGCTTCGCGGGACTCGGCAGCGACGAGGCGATGGAGCTGCTCGACCGCGCCAACATCGCCAACGCGGGCGTCAATTCGGTCACCGAGTTCCTCGACCACCCCGCGCTGACGGAGCGCGAACGCTGGCGGGATGTCGCGATCCCGGGAAGCACAGCCCCCGTACAGGCGCTGCTGCCGCCCGCCGATCTCAGCGGCGTACACCCGCGTATGGATCCCGTACCGGCCGCGGGCGAGCACACCGAGCTGATCCTCGGCGAACTGGGCCACGATCCGGCCGACATCGCGCGGCTGCGCGAGCAGGGAGTCTGCCGCTGATGCGGGGAGTCTGCCGCTGAGCGGTCTCAGGCGACGCCGAGCCCCTCCAGCACCACGGCACCCGGCAGCTCGGCGAACGCCTTGCCCGGCACGATGAGCTTGCCGCGGCGGCTGCCGCTGCCGATCAGGACGTACGGCAGATCGACGACGGCGGCGTCCACGAGGAGCGGCCAGTCGGCGGGCAGGCCGATCGGGGTGATGCCGCCGTACTCCATGCCGGTCCCGCCGGTCGCCGTGTCCATCGCCGCGAACGAGGCCTTGCGGGCGCCGAGTTGGCGGCGCACGACGCCGTTCACGTCGACGCGGGTCGTGGAGAGGACCAGGCACGCGGCGAGCGTGGACTCGCCGCCGCGCTTGCCCGCGACGACGACACAGTTCGCTGACTGCTCCAGGATGTCCTGGCCGTAGTGCTCCACGAAGGTGGCGGTGTCGGCCCACTGCGGGTCGGTGTCGACGTGCAGGACCTGCGCGGCGGGGACGGCACCCGTCAAGGCGCGCACGGCGTCGGCGACGGGTGCGACCAGGAGGTCGAGGGCTTCGGAGGCGGGGCGGACGGCGTCGAAATCTCCCATGGGTGCACGCATGGCCGCACGCTAACAGCGAAGCGCACGAAGGCAGTCGGCCGTCTCGACGTGCGGGCGCCCCGCGCCGCCGTGGCTCAGTACGACGAGCCGTGCGCGGGCGGCACGGACACCGACATCGTCATCTCGACCGGCTCGGCGCCCTTGTTGTGATAGCCGTGCGGAACGTTCGCCTCGAACGTCGCCGCGGACCCGGCGGGCACCGGATACTCCTCGCCGTCCACGACAAGCGTCAGCTCGCCCGCCGCGACGTGCAGCAGCTCGATGGTCCCCGGCGGATGCGCGTCGGAGTCACTGCTCTCACCGGGCATCAGCTTCCACGCCCACAGCTCGAAGGGGCCGCGCGCCTCGGTCCCGACGAGCAGTGTCGTACTGCTGCCCGCCTCCGTGGACCACATGCGCACCGCTTGTTCCGGCGGTACGAGGCGGACGTGCGAGCCCTGCTCGTAGTCGAGGAGCGTGGTGATGCTGACGCCCAGGGCATCGGCGAGCTTCACGGTGATGCCGACGCTGGGGTTGGTCCTTGCCTGCTCGATCTGGATGATCATGCCGCGACTCACGCCCGCGCGGGCCGCGAGCGCGTCGAGCGTGAAGCCCCGTTCCGAGCGCCACCGCTTGAGGTTGCGAGCGAGCGACTGAGTGAGCTGGTCGAGGTCCGACACATTCCGTCCAATATTATGGATGACAGAGTTCATTATACTGAACTACGGTGTGGTGCACCTGAAGGTTCACCACACTGTACTGCGAGGATCTCCGATGACAGCACTGTTCGCCCTGGCCACCAGCCTCCTCTGGGGCCTTGCCGACTTCGGCGGCGGACTGCTGACCCGACGCATCCCCGCCCTCACGGTGGTCGTCGCCTCACAGACCATCGCCGTGGTCGTCCTCGGAGCGATCGTGATCGCCACGGGCGGCTGGACGGAGTGGGGGCCGCAGCTGTGGTTCGCCGTCGGCGCGGGCCTCGTCGGGCCCATCGCCATGCTCGCCTTCTACAAGGCTCTGGCGCTCGGCCCGATGGGCGTCGTCTCGCCGCTCGGTTCGCTGGGCGTCGTCGTACCGGTGGGCGTCGGGCTCTTCCTCGGGGAGCGGCCGGGGGTCCCGCAGTTCGCCGGGATCGCCGTGGCCGTCGTGGGCATCGTGCTCGCGGGCGGGCCCGAACTGCGCGGCGCCCCCGTGCAGCGGCGGGCGGTCGCACTCACCCTGGTCGCGGCCTTCGGCTTCGGTGCCGTGATGGCGCTCATCGCCGAGGCGTCGACCAACCTCACGGGCCTGTTCCTCGCCCTGTTCGTACAGCGCGTGACGAACGTGACGGCAGGCGGCACGGCCCTGTTCATCTCGGTCAAGCGGGGCGGCAGGGCGCTCCCCGAGGGCACGGGGGTGCGCATCCTCTGGTCATCGATCCCGGCCTTGGCTTTCGTCGGCCTGGCGGACGTCGCGGCCAACGGAACGTACTCCATGGCAGCCCAGCACGGCCCGGTCACCATGGCCGCCGTACTCTCGTCGATCTACCCGGTGGTCACCGCACTAGCCGCACGAGCCGTACTGAAGGAACGACTGCGGGGAGTACAAGCGGCGGGAGCAGGCCTGGCTCTGGTCGGCACAGTGCTACTGGCCAGCTGAACAGCGCCCCGCCAGGGGCGCGGGGCTCTGACATGTGCGACTCCATCGCGTGGGCGCGACAAGCCACGACGCACCCGCGGACAAGGGAGACAGCAACTACCCCTCTCCCAAATCCCCCAGGGCAAGCAACTGATCCGGCGTAACCCCGTCAGGGATCGGCACAGGCGCAGGCGTCCGCAACGGCGGCTGCCACCCCGCCTCCGCATCCCAGGTCCGCACCACGCGAGCAGGCGCTCCGGCCACCACCGCGTGGTCAGGCACATCGCCCCGCACAACGGCCCCCGCGGCCACCACGACATTGCGGCCGAGCCTCGCCCCCGGCAGGATCACCGCATTCGTGCCGATCCAGCAACCGGGCCCGATCTCGACGGGCTCCATACGCGGCCACTGCTTGCCGATGGGCGTATGCGGATCGTCGTACGAGTGGTTCGTCGAGGTCACGTACACCGTGGGCCCGAAGTAGCAGTCGTCGCCGATCGAAATCGTCGTATCGGCGATGACATGGCTGCCGCGGCCAAGGACGACACCGTTGCCGATGCGCAGGATCGGCTCGGGCCCGAGGTCCAGATCGGGCATCATCCCGGCGGTGAGGGTGACCTGCTCCCCGATGATGCAGTGGTCGCCGATGCGGATCCACCGCTCACCGAAGACCGTCCCCTGCGGGAAGGCCAGCTTCGTGTTCTCGCCCAGCGCGCCGAACCGCAGCCGCCCCGGACTCTGCGCGGTCACCGCCCCCGTCCGCTGCACCCACGCCCAGCCCGCGTGGACGGCACGCTGGACCGCGCGGCGCCGCAAGGCGGCGGCTGCGGCGACCGCGGATGAGAACGTGTTCCTGTTCTTCGGCACGCGCTCACGTTACTCAGCCCCGCGCGGCCCGGTGACCCCGGAGCCCTGTGATCTTCACCCCACAGGGCGGCGCGCCCGCCCCCGTCCCGTACGGTTCCGCCAGGCGCGAGACACGTACGAATGGAGACATCCGATGAGCCACCAGGCACTCATCACCGGGTTCGGCGGCAAGGACCCGCAGATCGATCAGGACGCCTTCACCGCGCCCACATCGGTCATCATCGGCGAGGTGACGCTGCACGCCGGTGCGAGCGCCTGGTACGGGGCGGTGCTCCGCGCCGACGGCGGGCCGATCGTCGTCGGCGCCGACAGCAACATCCAGGACAACTGCAGCCTCCACGTCGACCTGGGCTTCCCGATGACCATCGGCGAGCGGGTCTCGGTCGGCCACAACGCCGTCCTGCACGGCTGCACCGTCGAGGACGACTGCCTGATCGGGATGGGCGCGACGGTGCTCAACGGCGCGGTGATCGGCGCCGGTTCACTGGTGGCGGCGCAGGCGCTCGTCCCGCAGGGGATGATCGTGCCGCCCGGCTCACTCGTCGCGGGCGTGCCCGCGAAGGTGCGGCGCCCGCTCACCGACGAGGAGCGCGCGGGCGTCACGCTCAACGGCACCATGTACGTCGAGCTCGCCAAGGCTCATCGGGACGCCCACGCGCAGTGACGTACGTCAGTCGGCGGCCGGGGCTGACAGCGGCTGCGCACCGCTGTCGGCTTCGCGCGCCGCCGCCGCCTTCTTGGCGCGGCGCTTGACGAACAGCATGGAGCCGACGCCGATCAGGACGGCGATGGCCAGACCGAAGTACGAGAACCGCTTGAGCCAGTCCTCGGCCACGACACCGATGTAGTAGATGACAGCGGTGGTGCCGCCCGCCCAGATGATGCCGCCGAGGACGTTGGCGATGAGGAACTTCCAGTAGGGCATACGAAGGACGCCCGCCAGCGGTCCCGCGAAGATCCGGAGCAGGGCGACGAAGCGGCCGAAGAAGACCGCCCACATGCCCCACTTCTGGAAGGACAGCTCGGCACTGCCGACGTTCGATGCGCCGAAGTGCTTGGGGAACTTCCGTTCCAGCCAGGCCAGGAGCGGCCGACCGCCCTTGCGTCCGATCGCGTAGCCGATGGAGTCGCCGATGATGGCGCCCGCCGTGGCACAGACGCCGAGGACGACCGGGTTGAGCTCGCCGTGCTGCGAGGAGAGCAGCGCGGCGGAGACGAGGACGATCTCACCCGGCAGCGGAATGCCCAGGCTCTCGAGGGCGATGACCACGCCCACCAGCGCGTAGATACTGACGGCCGGTACGGTCTCCAGCCATTCCTGGACGTGCAACGCCGGTTCCTCCTGTTGCTGGTGTGCCTGTACCCGGCGTGCGCGCTCCCCCCCGGTGCGCGCACGCCGGGCAGCCTACCCGCTCACCCGGCGTCGGCCGGGGCGGAGTCCCAGAGGTCACAGCGGTGCTCGGCGGCCACCGTGGCGCTCAGCTCGTTCCCGCCCGCGGACGCGGTGCGCAGCGAAAGCACCTGGCCGGGCCGCGTCCGCTGGTCGGGCGCGGTGGGCTGGCCGTCGGCGCGCGGCGGACCGCCGTGGATGAAGGATCCCCAGTACTGGACCATCTGCCGCGCCAGGACCCGCTGTTCGGCGTCGAGCGGCGTCGGGAGCCCGAAGTGCTTGAAGAGGTACTGCACTTCGTTGACATGGGTCGCGCCGAAGTCGAACGTCTTGCCCGCCTCGCGGATCGACGCGAAGGGCGGCGATGTGCGGTCGGCGAACTCATAGGCGTAGACGGGCCCGCGGCCCTTGAGCGCCTTGTTCATCCGCAGCGCCGGGCAGGCGAACGTCTCGTCGCCGAAAGTGGCCGCGTAGGCGTGGGTCGGCGAGGCGTGTTCGGACACGGGATAGCGCTTCAGGACCTTGGCGCCGAGGTCCGCGCCGTACGCCTGTCGGATCGCGCCCGGGTACTGCTCCTCGGTGAGCGGCTTGCCCTGTCCGTCGAACTGCCCGTAGGCGAAGAGCCGCCCTTCGTCGCTGTTCGCGCCGTTCAGGACGGGCACGCGCGAGGCGCTCCCCTTCTCGTACGCCTCCTCCGGCTGGACCGGCAGGAAGTCGCCGCCCGTCACCGGAGCCCAGTCGAACCCGCCTTGCGCCGCGAGGATCTCCCTGGCGGGCTTCTTCCGCAGACACGCGAGAGCGGTCGC
Organism: Streptomyces sp. NPDC048441; assembly: GCF_043200235.1. Lineage (NCBI taxonomy): Bacteria > Bacillati > Actinomycetota > Actinomycetes > Kitasatosporales > Streptomycetaceae > Streptomyces > Streptomyces sp. NPDC048441. The sequence goes on along the minus strand of NZ_JBICXM010000022.1, from coordinate 88,701 downwards.
CGCGTCCGGGCAGCCCGCCTTCTTCGCGAAGGCAGCGCCCTGCGCTCGGGCGTCCTTCTGCTCGCGGGCCGCACAGTCCCCGTACGCGCCGCTCTCGACGACGCCCGCGCGGTAGAGGCCCTTCGCGGTGGGCGAGGCGAGCTGGGTGCAGACGGAGCGGCCGCCCGCGGACTCGCCCGCGACGGTGACGCGCTGCCGGTCGCCGCCGAAAGAGCCTATGTTGGCACGCACCCAGCGCAGGGCGGCCTGCTGGTCGAGCATCCCGTAGTTGCCCGACACGTGGTCGGACGCCTCACCGTCGAGGCCTTCCCCGGCCAGGAACCCCATGGCTCCGAGGCGGTAGTTGACGGTCACGACGACGGTGCCGGTGCGCCGGGCGAAGGCGTCGGGCACGACGTCCTCCCCCGCACCCGCGGTGAGCCCGCCGCCGTGCAGCCAGACGAGGACGGGACGCTGCTCGCGCTGCCCCTCGGGCGCGTAGACGTTGAGATCGAGGCAGTCCTCGGTGTGGCTGGGGTTCTCGTATCCGGGATCCCCACTCGCCGTCTGTACACACCGGTTACCGAAGGAGGTCGCGCCGCGCACGCCCTGCCAGGACTCGGCGCGCCGTGGTTCCTTCCAGCGGAGGTCGCCGACGGGCTGCTGTGCGTACGGGATGCCGAGGAACTGCCGCCCCTCGGCGGTGGGTTCACCGCGCACCCAGCCCGCGTCCGTACGCACGAGCGTGCCCTTGCCCGTGCCCGTGCCCGTGCCGGGATCGGCCTGCGCGAGGTGCGGGGTGAGCAGGGCCGCGGCGGCGGCCATGACGACGACGGCGACGGACGTGCTTCGCCCCGATCTTCTCCTGCGACTCATAAGGCTCGTATGACTCATACGACTCATGTGGCTCATGCGGCGACTCCCCTGGAAACGTCGACCCACTGGCGGCGGGAAAACTATGACCGTCGCTGACTCGTGTCAATGAGTTGAACAGAAGGCCAGGGGAAACGGCGGGAAAGAAGTCACAAGGAAGCGAGAAGGGAGCACCGAGGGAGCACGAAAGAACGGCGTCCCACCGGTCGGCACCCCCGTGACCCGGCCGGCGTGACGCCGCTGTGTTCAATGAACGTACGGAACCGAACGCCCCTGTGCGACTCAGTTATTGGGCCGCAGGGTCCACACGACAGTCATCTCGCCGGTCACGGCGCCGTCCTCGCGCTGGATCGCGATCGCCACCGGGAACTCGGGCCGCTGCCCGGCGTCGAGCTCGGCGATGACATCGGCGGCGGGGCGGCCGAGGGTGGCGGTGGCGGTCACCGGGCCCATGGCGAGCTTCTTGTACGAGATGTCGGCGCGGACGGCGAGAGGCACGGCCCGCGAGAGCTGCTCCCCGAACGCGGCGAGCACGATCGCACCGCTCGCCGACTCTCCCAGGGTGAACATGGCTCCGGCGTGCGGTCCGCCGACGTGGTTGTGGAAGTCACCCTGGTCGGGCAGGGCGACCACGGCCTTCTCGGGCGTGGTCTCACGGAACTCGAGGTTCAGGGTCCGGGCCATCGGCACGGTGGCGGCGAGCATCTCGCCTATCGACATCTGGTCAGCGCTCATGACCGTGATGTTACCCACGAGTAGCGTTCTTTGGCCACTACCCCGCCACGACCACCGACCCCTCGGGGTGGAAAACGGGCATCACAAGCCTTGGCCATTTAACCCAGTTCGCCCACCTGGATCCTGATTGACAGCACTCGGTCAAGCCGATTAACTTATCGCAAGTAGCACGCTCAATTGATCGGATTGGGGGATTCCCCACGAATGGATAACCCCCTCAAAGAAGGACTCATCTTGAATAATAAATCTTCATCCTGGGCAATTGCCGCAGCGCTCGTCGCGGCCAGCCTCTCCTTCGTGACCCCCGCCTCAGCGCATTCGACACCGGATACTTCCGCGTCCAACGCCGCAGGTATCAACCACTGCGAGAAGTACTCTCGGGCCTACAAGACGAAAAAGAGGACGGCCGTCCACTACGGACCGTCATCGGGCAGCAGGGTCACCGGCCACCTTTCCAAGGGGACGGCCGTCAAAAGCAAATGGCGCTGCAAGAATTCATCGGGAAATTACTGGGCCTGCTACAAGAGCTGCGTGATAGATGTGGACGTTCCGGTAATCAAGGGAAAGTTCGTCTACACCGGCCACCTGCGCAGAGTCTAAAACAGTAGATGCCCTATCGTTGCCCCCCATGTGGCCAGGACAGCAGCCGCCCGGGGGCGAGCAGAACCCGCAGGACCAGAATTCCAACCCGTACCAGCAGCCGGGGTACCAAGCACCCAACCCGTACCGGCAGCCGGGGTACCAGCAGCCCAACACGCACCAGCAGCCAGGGCAGTGGAACACTCCCCCGACCGTATCGGGAGCACCTCAGCCGCAAGGCGGGGGCGGTGGGACCAGAACCAAGGTGATCGCCCTGGTGGCAGCCGCCGCGGTCGTGGTGGCTGCCGGCGTCACCGGATTCGTCGTCCTGGGGGGCGAGAAGGACTCCGAGAAGGACTCCGCCGCCCCCCAGAAGTCCTCCGCCGAGAAGCCCGGCCCGGTGAACTCCCCGGCGAACGGAGGCGGCAGCGAGCGCGGCACCGACAACGGCCCCAAGCCGACCGTCAAGGGCTGGCAGGTCGTAGTGAACCCCAAGCGAGGCACCGTTTTCGACGTACCGCCCGGCTGGGATGTCAGGTCCGCGGACTCCGCGGTCGCATTCGAGGACGTCAAGACGGGTGAGCCGCTCATCACCATGTCCGCGCCGGCTTACTACAAGTCGAAGTGGTGCACTTCCGACGACGACAAGGACGGCCAGAGCGAGGACAAGGCGCTCTCAGCTGTGGGCACCAAGGGTGCGAACGGCGCGAAGAACACCGACGAGGTCGCCGTGAACCAGGTCGGTTGGTGGGTCTTCGGTGCTTACACCCAGCCGGACAAGAAGAGCCTCTCCGTCGACGAGAAGGCCAAGCCGTACACCACCAAGTCAGGCATCAAGGGCAGTGTCGCGTGGGCCCGGTCGAAGAACGCGCCCACACGCTACAAATGCGACTCGGACGGCAAGGCGATCACCTTCGGCTTCAAGAACTCCGAGGGCGAGTACGTCGCCTGGAGCCTCTACAGCGCCAAGGACGTCAAGGACGAGATCCCGAACGCGACCATCATGAAGATTCTCAGCACGGTGCGCCTGCAAGGGGATTCGACGAACTCCTGAGTCACTTCGTACACCGATGGGGCTTGTGCCCTGATGTGTCGCCCCCTCGCCGGGGGCAGCGATGACATCAGGCCACAAGCCCCTCTATGGTTACTGCCCATGTGGCCAGGACAGCAGCCGCCCGGGGGCGAGCAGAACCCGCAGGACCAGAATCCGAATCCGTACCAGCAGCCGGGGTACCAGCAGCCGAACCCGTATCAGCAGCCGGGATACCAGCAGCAGCAGCCGCACTCGGGTGCCTTCTCGCAGCCGGAGCAGGCTCAGTGGGCCGCGCCCACGCCGCCGCCGATGCCGCCCCAGCCGGGCGGCGGGCAGGGCGGGGGCGGAAACAAGACGAAGATCACCGCGATTGTCGCGGCGCTCGCCGTCGTGGTGGCCGCGGGCGTCACGGGCTTCCTCGTCCTCGGTGGTGACAAGGACGACGAGGCGGATTCGAAGCCGGAGAAGTCTCCCTCGAAGTCCACGTCCAAGAAGCCGAGCCCCAGTCCGACGGACGACGGCGGAACCGAGCGCGGCACGGGCGGCGGCCCGAAGCCGACGATCCCCGGCTGGAAAGTCGTGGTGAACCCCAAGTGGGGCACGGCCTTCGATGTGCCCGCCGACTGGGAGGTCTCGAGCGCAGACACGCTGATCGGCTTCGACGACCGCAAGGAAGAGGGCGCGAAGTCCATCATCATCATGTCCGCGCCCGCGATCCTCAAAGAGAAGTGGTGCACGTCCGACGACGACAAGGACGGGGAGCCTGACGACACCTCGCTCGCCGCGGTCGGCACGAAGGGGCAGAACGGCGCCAAGGACACGGCGGGCGTCGCACGCAACGACTCCGCCTGGTGGGTCTACGGCGGCTACACGGAGCAGACCAAGGCGGACAAGAAGAAGATCAAGATCAGCAAGGTGGAGCCCTACACCACCGATGCCGGTATCAAGGGGAGCCTCGCGACGTCGACGACGTCCGGCGCTGCCACCTCCGCCAAGTGTGACTCCGAGGGCAAGGCCACGACGTTCGCCTTCAAGAACGGCAAGGGCGAGTACGTGGCCTGGACCCTCTACGGCGCCAAGGGCGTGAAGGACGAAGTTTCTGAGTCGCAGGTCAAGAAGATCCTCAGCACGGTGCGTCTGAGCGACGACACGCCGGAATCTGAGTGACCGAGCCCCACCGCTCGTCCTGGGTGAAGCGCAACTACACCCTGCTGACCGCCGCCGCGATCGTGACCAATCTGGGCAGCCACGGCGCCTTGATCGCGGCGGCGTTCGCCGTTCTCGATTCGGGTGGTGACGGCGGGGACGTCGGTCTGGTGGCGGCGGCGCGCACCCTGCCGCTCGTGCTGTTCCTGCTCATCGGCGGCGCCGTCGCCGACCGGCTGCCGCGGCACCATGTGATGGTCGCGGCCAACACGCTCAACTGCCTCTCGCAGGCGGTCTTCGCGGTGCTCATCATCTCCGGCACGCCCCCGCTGTGGTCGATGATGCTGCTCACCGCGCTCGGCGGTACCGGCCAGGCGTTCTTCGGTCCGGCCGCCGAGGGCATGTTGATGTCGACCGTCAGCGGCGAACAGGCGAGCCGCGCCTTCGCGCTCTACCGCATGGCGATGCAGGGCGCGGGGCTCGGCGGGGCGGCGCTCGGCGGTCTGCTGGTCGCCGCGATCGGGCCGGGCTGGGTGCTGGCCGTGGACGCGGCGGCGTTCGCGGTGGCCGGAGCCCTGCGGTCGTTCCTCGACGTGAGTCACATTCCGGCGCGTGCACCCGGCGGCGGGCTGCTCTCCGATCTGCGGGAGGGCTGGCGGGAGTTCATCAGCAGGCCGTGGCTGTGGGCGATCGTCGCGCAGTTCTCCGTGGTGGTCGCCGTGATCGGCGCGGCCGAGGCCGTGTTCGGGCCGCTGGTCGCCCGGGACGAGCTCGGCGGCGCGGGCCCCTGGGGGCTTGCGCTCGGCGCGTTCGGCGCGGGCACGGTCGGCGGCGCCTTCCTGATGATGCGGTGGAAGCCGCGGCGCCTGCTGCTCGCGGGCACCCTCTGTGTCTTCCCGCTCGCCGCGCCTTCGGCGGCGCTCGCGGTGCCGTTGCCGGTGGCAGGTCTCGCGGCGGTGATGTTCGTGAGCGGCGTCGCGATCGAGGTGTTCGGCGTCTCCTGGATGACGGCGATGCATCAGGAGATCCCGGAGGAGAAGCTCTCGCGGGTCGCCGCGTACGACTGGTTCGGCTCGATCGCGATGGTCCCGCTCGCCACGGCGCTGGCAGGCCCCGCGGAGATCGCTTTCGGGCGTTCGGCTTCGCTGTGGGGCTGCGCGGTGCTCGTGGTCGTCGTGACGGCGCTCGTGCTTTTCGTCCCTGACGTACGCAACCTGACGCGGCGCACGTCGTCGACGGAGGTCAAGGTCACGAAGGCGTCCGCCCCGGCGGCGGATCACTCAGCCGATGTGGAAGGCCCCGTCGGGCGGCTCGGGTGAGGCGACCGCGTCCTCGTCCCGCACGGGCTTCGCGTCGCCGATGAACCGCCGCAGCGAGTCCCCGTACTCCACGCGTGCCGGAAAGACATCGGCCGCCGCACGCCGGGCGAGCGCCTCGATGTCGATGGCCTCGTGGGAGGCGACGAGCACCGCGTTGCCGAAGCGACGGCCGCGCAGCACGGCCGGTTCCGCGATCAGCGCGAGCTCTTCGAAGACCTCGGCGAAGGTGGCGAGCTGGGAGCGGAGGAAGCCGAACGGCGCGCCGTCGGCGAGGTTCGCCGCGTAGACGCCACCCGCCCGTAGGACCCGGTCAGCGGCGTGCGCGTAGCCAAGGGACGTCAGATGGGCGGGCACTCGCGAACCGCCGAACACATCGGCGACGAGCACATCGGCGCTGTCGGGCGCCGCCGCTTCCAGCCACTGGCGGGCGTCCGCGCCGTGCACGGTGACCCCGCAGTCCGCGGGCAACGGCAGCCGCTCGGTGACGAGTTCGAGCAGCCCCCGGTCGGCCTCCACCACGTCCTGCCGTGAGCCTGGCCGCGTCGTGGCGACATAGCGGGGCAGAGTGAGCGCGCCGCCGCCGAGGTGGGTCACGTCGAGGGGGCGGACCGGCTCTCCGGCGGTGTCGATGACGTGGGCGAGGCGCTGCGCGTACTCGAACTCCAGATGTGTGGGCGCGTCCAGATCGACGTACGACTGAGGCGCACCGTCGACCGTGAGCAGCCAGGCGCGCGGCCTGTCCACGTCCGGCATCAGCTTGGCGGTGCCGTGATCCACGTCCTTGATGACGGGTATGGCCTCGTCCGTACGTTCGTCATCGGTCACCGCTCCATTGTGCCCGCCTTCCCCGGGGGCGGATCCCCCGGGGAAGGCGGGCATCGGCGGTCAGCCGACCGCGGTCACCGTGCCCGCTCCGACGGTGCGCCCGCCCTCGCGGATCGCGAAGCCGAGGCCCGTCTCCAGGGGCATGTCGCGGCCGAGCTCGACCATCATGGTGACGGTGTCGCCGGGCCTGGCGACGGCGGTGTCGCCGAGGTCGACGTCGCCGACGACGTCCGCGGTGCGGAGGTAGAACTGCGGCCGGTAGCCGGTCGTGATCGGCGTCGACCGTCCGCCCTCCTTGGCCGAGAGGACGTACACCTGCGCGGTGAAGCGGCGCCTGGGACTTACGCTCCCCGGCTCCGCGACGATATGCCCGCGTCGTACGGCGTCGCGCGGCACTCCGCGCAGGAGCAGCGCCACGTTGTCGCCCGCCTGCGCGGACTCCATGGGCTTGCCGAAGGTCTCGAGCCCGGTGACGACGGTCTCCGTGTCCGGCTGCGCGCCGAGCACCTCCACCCGGTCGCCGACCCGCACCTGGCCGCGCTCGACGGCCCCGGTGACGACGGTCCCGCGCCCGGTGATGGTGAGCACGTTCTCCACCGGAAGGAGAAAGGGCGCGTCGACGTACCGCTCGGGCATGGGCACATAGGTGTCCACCGCGTCGAGCAGCGCCTCGATGGCGGCGGCCCACCGTGGGTCGCCCTCAAGCGCCCGCAGCCCCGAGACCCGTACGACGGGTACGGCGTCGCCCCCGTACCCGTGCGCGGAGAGCAGCTCGCGCACCTCGAGCTCGACGAGGTCGGTGAGCTCCTCATCACCGGCGTCGGCCTTGTTGAGCGCGACGACGATGTGGTCGACGCCGACCTGCCGGGCGAGCAGGACGTGCTCGGCGGTCTGCGGCATGATCCCGTCGAGCGCGGAGACGACGAGGATCGCCCCGTCCAGCTGCGCGGCGCCGGTGACCATGTTCTTGACGTAGTCGGCGTGGCCCGGCATGTCCACGTGGGCGTAGTGCCGGGTGTCGGTCTCGTACTCGACGTGCGCGATGTTGATGGTGATGCCGCGCTGCGCCTCCTCGGGGGCGCGGTCGATGCGGTCGAAGGGCACGAATGTGCCGGTGCCGCGCTCGCTGAGGACCTTGGTGATGGCGGCGGTCAGAGTGGTCTTGCCGTGGTCGACGTGGCCCATCGTGCCGATGTTGAGGTGCGGCTTGGTGCGGACGTATGCCGTCTTGGACATGGCTGTTCCTTCTCGGGAACTCGAAGCTGAAGTCCTGGGCGTACGTCATCGCGTACGCGCTCGGGACGGGGACCCCGGGGCCGAACCGACCCTCCCCCTATGGGGTCCGCCGGAGTGTCCGGGGAGGGTCAGCGTCGGGCGCCGTCGACAAGAAGTGCGGCGCGGAGGAAGGGGATGACGGCAGCCTTCGCAGCGTCCGCAACCGCGGACCTGTCTGCGTGGAAGGCATACCGGAACATGTCGCAGATCATTGCCGACGGGCGGGGGTACGTCGAATGGTTTTCGCCATGCGCCACGTGCGTTCGGTGCGGTCAGAGGTTCTTCAGTGCCTCGCGCGCCGAGAGCGGCGCCAGGTGCCCGCGCTCCCGCTCGACGAAGTCGCGTACGGCGTCGGGATCGGTCTTGGCGTACTCGCGCAGACACCACCCGATGGCCTTGCGGATGAAGAAGTCGGGGTGTCCCGACTGGCGCAGGCAGTAGGCGAAGAGGCGCTCGGTGTCGGTGGCTTCCTTGTACCGGAGCTGGTGGAGAAGGGCGGTGCGGGCCACCCACAGGTCCTGGTCACCGATCCAGGCGTCCATCTCGGCCGTCAGCTTCGGGTCGGCGGCGACCAGGCCGCCGACAACGTGCGAGGCGAGCGCATCGACCGTGTCCCACCAGGAGACCGTCGTGACGAGGTGGCGGGCGACCGGCAGGAAGCCGGATGAGCAGCGCTTCACATGGCGGCGCAGATAGTCGACGGCGAAGTACGCGTACTCGCGCTCGGGCAGTTCCCAGCAGCGCAGGGCGATCGCCGCACAGTCCGCCTCGTCGGGGCGCGGGGTCCCGGCGAGGACGGTGCGGGACAGATCGCGGCGCAGCGGCGTGGGCAGGCCGAGGAAGGGGGCGATGTTCTTCATGTACGCCTGTGCCTGCGCGGCCCGCACCGGATCGGCCGCCTCGGGGTACGTCGCGGTGAGCCGCTCCATGACGGTGTCGGCAACGTCGCTGTGCGGGATCGTGACACCCGGGACTGTGACGCTCATGAGACGCACCATACGGCGATCACACACATATGTCGGTTAGTCTCCCCGGATGCTCGACACCGCCGCAGCCCGCCCGCAGGGCATCGCCGCGCGCTGCACCAGGGCGCTGCTCTCGCCGTGGTCCCGGCTGTCTCTGCTGGTCATGCTGCTCGCGGCCGCCGGGACGTGCGTGTTGCTCTTCGAGCCGCAGCAGCTCCTTTCCGACGGAGGGCTCCGCCGGCTCGGCGGCGTCGCCGCGGTGACGGTGTTCGCCGCCGCGTACGGCCTGTGCACCGCCGCGTTCGTGCCGCGCCCGCTGCTCAATCTGGCGGCGGGCGCCCTCTTCGGATCGCAGGCGGGGACCTTCGCGGCGCTCGCGGGCACGGTCCTCGGCGCCGGGATCGCCTTCGGGCTCGGCCGGATGCTGGGGCAGGACGCGCTGCGCCCGCTGCTTCGAGGGCGCTGGCTGAAGGCGGTCGACGGGCAGTTCAGCAAGCACGGGTTCCGGTCGATGCTGGCGGTGCGGCTGTTTCCCGGGGTGCCTTTCGCGGCCGCCAACTACTGCGCGGCGGTCTCCCGCATGGGCTGGCTGCCGTTCCTGCTCGCCACGGGCCTGGGGTCGATCCCGAACACCGCCGCGTACGTCGTCGCGGGCGCCCGCGCGTCGACACCGACCTCCCCCGCCTTCCTGATCGCGATGGGCTTCATCGCGGTGACGGGCTTGGCAGGCGCGATAGTGGCCTGGCGCAAGCGTCACCACTTGCGGGGGCGGTAGAGCCCCGCAAGGGGCGCGGGGACCCGCGCGCCCAGCCACGACGCGCTCGCAGACGAAGTACTCGCAGACGAAGTACTTGCAGACGAAGTACTCGCAGACGAAGTACTTGTCCTGCGGTACGAGCGGCTCCGTTCTTCTTGTGCGCCGGGACGAATCGCCCGCTCCCTGCCGGGCGCGACACTCACCGGGTTCCCTCACGGAGTCCGACGGAGGTCGTTGCCGGTGTCCACAGTGGTTGCCAGGCCCGCACCACCGGGTGTGCCGACGGGAGTTCTGGGAAGCCCCTGGCTCTCGTTCTTCGTACGGCGGCTCGGGCGGTTCGTCGTGTCGTTGTGGGTGGTGGTGTCCGCCGCCTTCGTGATGATCCATCTGATACCCGGCGATCCGGTGCGGTCCGCGCTCGGCATGACGGCGCCGGTGGAGGCGGTGAACGCGCGACGCCAGGCGCTCGGCCTCGACGACGGACTCCTGACGCAGTACTGGCACTACCTGCGGTCTGTGTGCGGCGGCGACTTCGGGACGTCCATGCTGAGCAACCTGCCGGTGTCGCAGCAGATCGGCGACCGGCTGCCCGCGACGGCACAACTGGCCCTCGCCGCATTCGCCGTAGCCATGCTGGTGGCGGTTCCGGTGGGCGTGGTGATGGCCGTGCTGACCCGGGCGGGGCGGCGCAGGGGCGGGGAGCTCGCGTTCACCTCGACCAGCGTGCTGCTGGCCGCGATCCCCGAGTTCCTGCTCGCGGTCGGGCTCGTCTACGTCTTCTCGGTGCACCTGGGGTGGTTCCCCGTGGCCGGGCGCGGGGGCTTCGACTCGTATGTGCTTCCCGTTCTCGCGCTCTCCGTCGGTCCCGCTGCCGTCCTCGCACGCATCGTGCGGGTCGAGATGCTGGCCGTCCTGGGCGACGACTTCGTCCGCACGGCCCGCGCCAAGCGGCTGCCGGCCCGGCGGATCTACGCACGGCACGCGCTGCCCAACGCGCTCACCGCGACGCTGACCATGGGCGGCCTGGTGCTGACCGGCCTGGTGGCCGGGACGGTCCTGGTCGAGAACGTCTTCGCGTGGCCGGGCCTCGGGTCGACGATCGTCCAGTCGATCCAGCAGAAGGACTACCCGGTGGTGCAGGGCATCGTCCTCGTCTACGGAATCGGCGTACTGACGGTGAATCTGCTCGTCGACGTGTTGCTCGCGGTGCTCGATCCACGCTCGACGATCCGGGAGGCCTGAGCCATGCGGAGCGACAGAAATGGAAAGAGCGGCAAGAACGGCAAGAGCGGCCGTGCGAAATTCCGGGCCGTAGTGCGCACGCCCGTCGGAGCCTGCTCCGCCGCCCTCCTGATGCTGCTGATCGCGCTGGCCCTGCTGGCTCCCCTGGTGTGGGGCGACCGAGCGTCCGCCGTGGACGTGGACGCGCTCCAACAAGGGCCTACCGCAGCCCACTTGCTCGGTACCGACAGCCTGGGGCGTGACATTCTCGCCCGCGTCCTCGTCGCGACGCGGCTCTCCCTCGTGCTCGCCGTGACGGCCACGGTGATCGGGGTGGTGACCGGCACGCTGCTGGGGACGGCGCCCTCCGTGCTCCCCCGGTGGGCGGGACGGCTCGTCACCGCGACCGTGAACATCGCCGTGGCCTTCCCCGGGCTGCTGCTCGCCCTGTTCTTCGCCATGATCATCGGCGTCGGGGCCAAGGGTGCGGTGCTCGCCATCGGGCTCGCCATGGCGCCCGCGTTCGCCCGGCTCACCCAGACATTGTCCGCCTCGGTCGCGGGGCGGGACTTCGTGGCGGCGGCGCGGGTGGCCGGGGTGGGGCGGGTCCGGCTCCTCACCCGGCATGTGCTGCCCAACATCGGAGAGCCGCTGGTGGTCAACGCCACCATCAGCGCGGGGATGGCGCTGCTCTCCTTCGCCGGGCTCTCGTTCCTCGGCATCGGGGTGCAGGCCCCGGACTACGACTGGGGGCGGCTGCTCGGGGAGGGGCTCAATCAGATCTACGTGAATCCGACGGCTGCCCTCGCTCCTGGCGTCGCCGTGGTGATCGCCGGGCTCGCCTTCAATCTGTTCGGGGAGACCGTGGCGGGGGTGGTGGGGGCGCGTGCTTCGACGCCTTCCCTGCCGAAGCCGAAGGGTGCCCGGAAGCACGCTCCGACTGCCGCCGCCATGGGACATGCCGATGGCTCCGATGGCTCCGATGGCGAACAGCGGCTCGTGCTCGCCGTGGAGAATCTGCGGGTCACCTTCCCCGGAGCCACGGGGCCTGTGACGCCGGTGCGCGGCGTCAGCTTCACCGTCGGGGCCGGGGAGTCCGTCGGCGTGGTCGGTGAGTCCGGCTCGGGGAAGAGCCTGACCGCGCTTGGCGTCTCCCGGTTGATCGAGGCGCCGGGGGTGGTGTCGGCGGACCGTCTGGAGTTCCTCGGGAAGCCGCTGCTCCAGACGTCGGGGCCCGAGACGCGCGGGCTTCTCGGTACGTCGCTCGCGCTGGTCTTCCAGGATCCGTTGACCTCCTTCAACCCGACCCAGCGGATCGGCCGTCAGCTCGCCGAGGTGTCGGAGCAGCATCAGGGTCTCTCACGCGGCAAGGCGCTCGCGCGGGCGGTGGAGCGGCTGCGCGAGGTGCGGGTGCCTGCGGCTGGGCGCCGGGCCCGGCAGTATCCGCACGAGTTCTCCGGCGGTATGCGGCAGCGGGCCATGATCGCGATGGGCCTCATGGGCGAGCCACGCCTGGTCATCGCCGACGAGCCGACCACCGCCCTGGACGTCACCGTGCAGCGGCAGGTGCTGCGGCTGCTTGCCCAGGTGCGGGGGGACGAGGGCGGGGCGGAGGATGGATCCCGCCAACAGGGCGAGCGGGCCGCGCTGTTGCTCATCAGCCATGACATCACCGTGGTGGCGCAGAGCTGCCGCCGGATCCTGGTCATGTACGCGGGGCGGATCGTGGAGGACCTGCCCACGGCCGAACTGCTGACCGCCGCGCGCCACCCCTACACGCGGGCGCTCCTCTCCGCCGTCCCGGCGCTCGACACCGACAGGGACGCGCCGCTCTCGGTCATCCCGGGGCGTCCGCCGGAGCCGGGACAGGTGGGCGCGGGCTGCGCGTTCGCGGCGCGTTGCTCCTTCGCCGACGAGCGGTGCGGGGCCGAGGATCCCGCGACGGTGGACATCGGCGCCGGTGGGGCCGCACACCGCGTGGCGTGCTGGCACCCGCAGGGCACCGGGTCCAGTGCGGGCAACAGTTCCGATGTCGCGGTCAAGGCCTCCGGAGGTGGCGCATGAGCGAGCTGGTCTTTGAACAGGTGAGCGTGCGGTACGGAACGCGGCGCGGCGGACTCACCGCTGTCGACGGCGTCAGCCTCACCGTGCCGCCCGGCCAAGTGGTGGGCCTCGTCGGGGAGTCGGGGTCCGGGAAGTCGACGCTGGCCCGCAGCGCCGTCGGCCTCGCGCCGGTCAGCGCGGGGCGGGTGCTCCTCGACGGCATCGACGTACGGCAGCTTGCGGGGCGCCGTCCGCTACAGATGGTGTTCCAGGATCCGTACTCCTCGCTCGATCCGCGTATGCGCATCGGCGCTTCGATCAGCGAGGCGATGCCACGCGGCGGCGGGGCGGACGCGAGACGGGCCGAGGTGGCGCGGCTCCTCGAACTGGTCAACCTCGACCCCGACCGTGCCGGGATGCTGCCCGCCCAGCTCTCCGGCGGTCAGCGCCAACGGGTGGCACTGGCCCGCGCGTTGGCGGGACAACCTAAAGTGGTGATCGCGGACGAGATCACTTCGGCGCTCGATGTGTCCGTGCAGGGTGCCGTGCTCAATCTCGTACGCGACGTGCGGAGGAGTCTGGGCCTGTCCATGCTGTTCATCTCGCACAACCTCGCCGTCGTCCGCTATCTCAGCGACATCATCGCCGTCATGTACCTCGGGCGGATCGTCGAGGCCGGGCCCGCCGAGCAGGTGCTCTCCGACCCACAACACCCTTACACACGTGACCTGTTGAGCGCCGCACCGGCCTGGAACACCCCTCTGTTCGAGGACGGCGACGCCGCCGGTGTCTCCGACGCCGAGCCGAGTGACCCGCACCACCCCCCTGCCGGGTGCCGCTATCACCCGCGCTGCGCACTCGGCCCGCTCGCCCGGCCCGACCGGGACGTGTGCCTCACCACCGACCCCGCGCAGGACGCCGAACGGCGCCCGCACAGGTCGGCCTGTCATTTCGCGGGGGAACCCCGACCCGCCCTGCCGAAGGGAGCCCGAGCATGACCACGGCACCGAGCACCGCCGCCGAGCTGCACCGGCGCAGCGTCGTCGCCGACACTCACAACGACCTTCTCATCGCGGTGACGGCCAGGCCCGTCGACCAGTGGGCGGTGTTCTTCCGTGAGCGGTGGCTGCCCCAACTGCACGACGGCGGGGTCGACATACAAGTGCTTCCCGTCTTCATCGACGACGAGTACCGGCCCGAGGGGTCCCTGCGGCAGACCCTGCGCATGATCGAGGCCGCTCATCGCCTCGCCGAGGGCAACGCCGACGCGGTGCGGCTCTGCGGTGACGGCGCCGAGGTGGACGCCGCCCTTGACGACGGAAGGATCGCGCTCGTCCTCGCCCTGGAGAGCGCGCCGGGCGTCGGCGACGACGTCGAACTCCTGGAGACCCTCCACCGGTTGGGCGTACGGATCGCCTCCCTCGCACACTTCGGGCGTACGCCGCTCGCCGACGGCAGCGGCGAGGACGCGGCCGGCAGCAGGCTCACCCGGGCGGGTGTGGAGGCGGTCGCCGAGATGGAGCGCATCGGCATGATGTTCGACATCAGTCATCTCGGTGCCGCCGGTGTCGACCACGTACTGGAGCTGTCGACCAAGCCGGTCATCGCCACCCATTCATCGGCGCGTGCGCTGCGCGACCATCACCGCAATCTCACCGACGACCAGGTGAAGGCGACCGCCGCCAACGGCGGTGTGGTGTGCGTGAACTTCTTCGCGCCGTTCCTGCACGAGGACGAGGACGGCTACACCGTCGACCGTCTCGTCGACCACATCGAGCACCTCGCGAGTGTGGCCGGTGCCGCCCACGTCGGCCTCGGTCCGGACTTCGTGCAGGAGGTCATGGCCGACACCACCCGGCCCTGCTGTGCGCACGCGATCATCGAGGGCTTCCGCACCGACCAGTTCCTGCCCGGCCTCGAAGGCCCGGCAGGGCTGCCCCTGGTGACCGAGGCACTGCTGCGGCGCGGCTGGGCCGAGCCCGACGTCGCCGGGGTCATCGGCGGCAATGTGCACCGCCTCTTCCGCGCCGGGCTCGGCCGCCCCTCCTCCTGACCAGCATCCCGACCCCCGACTTCCGAGGAGGTGGCGCACCGTGACCCCACGCCTGCGCATCGACGACCTGTACGGCCTCGCACTGCCCGAGCAGCCCGCGGTCTCGCCGGACGGCACCGAGATCGTGTACGTGCTGCGCACCGCCGACCGTGCCGCCGACCGCGACATGTGCTCGCTCTGGCAGGTCGGCGCCACCGGCAGTACCGAGCCGCGTCAACTGACGTGCGGACAGTCCGACTTGGCGCCTGCCTGGTCGCCCGACGGAACCCGGATCGCCTTCCTGCGCACGCCGGACGACGGGCCCGCGCAGGTGTGGCTGCTGCCCGTGGCGGGCGGCGAGGCCGAGCAGGTCACGACGCTGCCGCTCGGCGCCGGCGCGCCGGTGTGGAGCCCGGACGGCAGCGCGGTGGCATTCACCGCGCCGGTGGACGAGGCCGCGGGCGGCGGCGAGGACGACCCCGCGCGCGCCAGGAAGCCGGTCGTCGCCCGGCGCCTGGACTACAAGGCCGACGGCCCCGGTCTGCTGCGCACGATCCGCAGCCACCTGCACGTGGTCGGCATCGACGACAGCGAGGTCCGGCAGGTCACCCGCGGCGACTGGCACGCGGGCGCCCCCGCCTGGTCGCCCGACGGAACCCGCCTCGCGTTCCCCGCCGCGCGCGACGCGGACGCCGACCTGACGTTGCGCAGTGCGGCGTACGTCGTGGAGGTGAGCCCGCGCCGTTCACAACCGGTGCGAGTCGGCGCGGCCGACGGGCAGGCGGGGGCCGTGACCTGGACGGCGGACGGCGACGCCCTCCTCGTCGTCGGCTCGACCGGCACCGATGTGGGCCACGCCCGGCTGCTGCGCGTGCCGGTGAGCGGGGCCCCGCTGGACGGTGCCGCGCCCGCCGACCTCACCGGCTCCCTGGACCGCAACGTCATGTCCGGCGGGCCCGGCTACCCCGGTGCGCTCCCTCAACTCACCGCCGACGCAAGCGGCGTGCTGGTCTGCCTGCGGGACCGCGGCAGCACGCAGCTGTACGTCGCCGATGCCGAGGGCGGTGGTCTCGCGAGCGGTGGTCTCCAGGGCGGCGGTCTCCCGCGCCGCGTGCTCGGCGGCGGGGCGCTTCAGGTCAGCGGGATGTCCGCGGCGGGCGGCACCGTCGCCGTCGTCCTGTCCACCGCGACCTCCTACGGCGAGATAGCCACGGTGGATCTCACCTCCGGCACCATCAGCACCCGCACCGCGCACGGCACACCTGACGCCGGTGGTGGTCTCTTCGTACGCGAGGAGCGGGAGTTCACCGTCTCCGACGGCACGGTGGTGCACGGCTGGCTGATCCGCGACCCCGCACGCGGCAGCGGCCCCGCACCGCTGCTCCTGGACATTCACGGCGGCCCGCACAACGCCTGGAACGGCACCGCCGATCCCGCCCACCTCTATCACCAGGTGCTCGCCGCCCGTGGCTGGACGGTGCTGCTGCTCAATCCGCGCGGCAGCGACGGCTACGGCGAGGAGTTCCTCACCGCAGCGCTCGGCGCGTGGGGTCTCGCCGACGCCGCCGACTTCACCGAGCCCATCGACCAGCTCGTCGCCGAGGGCATCGCGGACCCCCGGCGGCTCGCTGTCGCCGGATACAGCTACGGCGGGTACATGACCTGCTATCTGACCAGCCGTGACGACCGGTTCGCGGCAGCCGTCGCGGGCGGCGTGGTGTGCGACCTGACCAGCATCGCCGGTACGTCCGACGCCGCGCATCCGCTGGGCGTGGCCGAGCTGGGCGGTGCGCCGTGGTCGGACCGCGAGCACCACGCACGGCAATCGCCGCTGGCCCGGGTCGAAGAGGTGCGCACCCCGACGCTGATCTTGCAGGGCGGCGATGACCAGCGCTGTCCCGTCGGGCAGGCCGAGCAGTGGTTCACCGCGCTCCGCGGGCGGGGCGTTCCCACCGAGATGGTCCTCTATCCGGGCGGCACGCACCTGTTCCCGCTCTGCGGTGCGCCCTCCCATCGGGCCGACTTCAACCAGCGTGTCGTGGACTGGGTGGAGCAGTACGCCGGTGAGCCGGGGCGACCGCGCAAGGTGCCCCTCGACACGGCCCACTGGCAGCGCCGCCTCGCCGAACTGGCCACGGCACACCGGGTGCCCGGTGCCGCCCTCGGCGTGCTGCGCCTCGACCCGCGAGTCGGCGGCGACGAGGTGCTCCAGGCCCACCACGGCGTGCTCAACAGCAACACGGGTGTCGAGGTCACCGACGACTCGGTCTTCCAGATCGGGTCCATCACCAAGGTCTGGACGACGACCGTCGTCATGCGGCTCGTCGACGAGGGCAAGCTCGACCTGGACGCGCCGCTCGTCGACGTACTGCCCGAACTGCGCCTCGCGGACCCCGCTGTCACCAAGCAGGTGACGATGCGGCATCTGCTCACCCACACGAGCGGCATCGACGGCGATGTCTTCACCGACACAGGGCGTGGCGACGACTGCCTGGAGCGCTACGCCGCACTCCTCGAGGAGGCGGGCCAGAACCACCCTCTCGGCGAAACCTTCTCGTACTGCAACTCGGGCTTCAATCTCGCCGGGCGGATCATCGAGAAGCTGACGGGCCTCACCTGGGACCGCGCCCTGCGCGAGTTGCTCTTCACGCCGCTCGGCCTGCGCAGCGCGCTGACGCTCCCGGAGGAGGCGCTGCTGCTGCGCGCCGCCGTCGGGCACGTCGCGGAGGGCGACGCCGATCCCGCGCCCGTCCCGGTGTGGTCGCTGCCCCGCTCGGTCGGCCCCGCCGGGCTCGTCAGCGCCGCGACCGCGGATGTGCTCGCCTTCGCGCGGATGCATCTGGCCGGGGGGCTCGCCCCGGACGGCAGCCGTGTCCTGAGCGAGGAGAGCGCGGCCCACATGGCCGCCCACCAGACCGACCTGCCGGATCACGACACCCTGGGCGACTCCTGGGGCCTCGGCTGGATCCGCTTCGGCTGGGACGGGCAACGCCTGATCGGGCACGACGGCAACACCATCGGTCAGTCCGCGTTCCTGCGTGTCCTGCCCGACCAGGGCATCGCGGTGACGCTCCTGACCAACGGCGGCAACACGCACGACCTGTACCAGGACCTGTTCCGGGAGATCTTCGCCGACCTGGCGGGCGTCACCATGCCCCGGCCGCTCGCTCCCGCCGAGAGCCCGCCCACCGTCGACGCCGCTCGGCATGTCGGGGTCTACGAACGGGCCGGTGCGCGCATCGAAGTCCTCGACACCGAGGGCGGGTTGAGCTTGCGGCAGACCGTGACGGGCCCCCTCGCGGCACTGCAATCCACACCCATCGAGGAGTTCGCGCTGGTGCCCGTCGGCGGCGATCGGTTCGTCTTCCGGCGGCCCGGTACGCAGACCTGGGTCCCGGTCACCTTCTACAAGCTCGCGACCGGTGAGCAGTACGTCCACTACGGCGCCCGCGCCACCCCGAAGGTGGGCTGACGTGACCGCAGGTGGTGCGGCCGACGAGGCCGTCGCCGCGGCGGACGCGGCAGCCCGCGCGGGCCACGTCCGCGTCCGCCAACTCGCCGACCTGGCCGATCTGGAGGCCGTACAGCACCTCTACGAGAAGGTCTGGCGGCCCGACGGGAAGACCCCGCCGGTGACGACCGAACTCCTGCGCGCGCTCACCAAGGCGGGCAGTTACGTGGGCGGAGCCTTCGACGGCGACGAACTCGTGGGCGCCTGCGTCGGGTTCTTCGCACCGCCCGCCGACGAGGCCCTGCACAGCCATATCGCCGGAGTGGCGCCGGAGCTGCGCGGGCGCAACGTCGGCTACGCCCTCAAACTGCACCAGCGCGCCTGGGCGCTGCAACGCCAAGTGGCCGAAATATCCTGGACGTTCGACCCACTCGTGCGCCGCAACGCCTACTTCAACCTCGGCAAACTGGCCGCCGCGCCCACCGAGTACCTGCCCAACTTCTACGGCCGGATGAACGACGGCATCAACGGCGCCGACGACACCGACCGACTCCTGGTCACCTGGCGCCTCACCGCCCCCGAGACCGTCGCGGCCTGCGCGGGGCGGCGCGCCGTTCCCGTCACGGCCGGTGCCGTCACCGGCCTGTCCCTCTCCCCACAGGGCCGCCCCGCCCCCGGCACGCTCGAAGGACCGACCGTCCTGGTGGCCGTGCCCGGCGACATCGAGAAGCTGCGCGCCACCGACCCCGCCTGCGCCGCCGCCTGGCGCGCCGCGCTTCGCGACGTCCTGGGCGGGCTTCTCGCGGACGGGGCGCGGATCACCGGGTTCGACCGGACGGGCTGGTACGTCGTCGAACGCGTCCCGGCGTGATGCCGCAGGCGGGCGGGGCTCTGTCGTACGCGCCGAGCTCCCCGTAGGGTCTCTGCCCATACGCCGCCTATACGACGTACAAGACGCAAGAAGCTGGTTCTCGTCCCCCCATGGGAGGAAGCGTGCTCGTCCCGGTGACCACCCATCCCCGAGCCAGCCTCCGGCGGGTCCTGGAGGATCTCGGCCCCACCCTTCTCGACCTCGTCCACGGCGACCCCGACCGCGCCGACGACATCGGCGGCGTCGTCATCCACGACCCGCACGACGAGCCCGTGCCGCCCCCGCAGGCCCTCGTGCTCGGCGTCGCCGTGCAGGACCCGGTGGACATCGTCCGGCTGCTCGACGCGCTCGGCGAACAAGGCGCCGCGGGGCTCGTCGTCCGGGCGCCGGTCGCCGCCGACGACAAGATCACCGAGGCGGTCGAGCGGTCCGGGGTCGCGCTGCTCGGCCTGACGCGCGGCGCCACCTGGGCACAGCTCGCCGCGATGCTGCGCTCGCTCATCGCCGAGGGTGACGTCGGCGAGACGGGTGGCGAGACGCTGGGCGGGGTGCCGTCCGGGGACCTGTTCGCGCTGGCCAACGCGGTCTCGGCGCTCCTCGACGCGCCCGTCACCATCGAGGACCGGAGCTGGCGTGTGCTCGCCTTCTCCGGGCGGCAGGACGAGGCGGACTCCTCACGCGTCGAGACCATCCTCGGCCGTCAGGTGCCCGAACGCTTCACCCGTATGCTGGAGGAACGCGGCGTCTTCCAGGCCATGTACCGCAGTGACGAGGCCGTCTATGTGGAGCCCCTCGTCGAGGGGGAAGCCGATGAACTCAGCCTGCCGCGTGTGGCGTTGGCCGTCCGTGCCGGGGACGAGATCCTCGGCTCCATCTGGGCCGCGGTGCGCGCACCCCTCAGCGCCGAGCGCGAACAGGCCCTGCGCGACGCGGCCAAGCTGGTCGCGCTGCATCTCTTGAGGCTGCGCGCGGGCGCCGACGTCGAACGCAGGCTGCGCGCCGACCTCGTGGGCACGGCCCTGGAGGGCGGGCCCGGCGCGGCCGATGCCGTCTCCCGTCTGGGGCTCGCCGAACAACCGGGGGTGGTGCTTGCCCTCGCGGTCGCGGACTGCCCCGACGGCGACCGGTCCGCCGCGCGGCACGCCCGGTACGTGGCCGAACGGCAGCGCCTGGCCGACGCGTTCGCGATGCTCCTGACCGCCGTGCATCCCCGCTCGGCCGCCGCGCTCGTCGGTGACGTCGTCTACGGCGTCGTCCCGGCCCCCGCCGACCGTCCGGACGCCGATGAGCGGGCGACCCGGGTCGCGCACGAGTTCCTTGAACGCGTCGGTGAGCGGCAGGAGTTGCTGGTGGGGGTCGGTCCGCTCGCGCCGGGGAGTACCGCGCTGCCCGCGTCCCGGGCGGGAGCCGACCGGGCGCTGCGGGTGCTGCGCGCGGGTCAGGGGCCCCGCTCGGTGGCCCGTATCGCGGACGTACTCGTCGAGTCGCTGCTGCTCGAACTCGCCGACGTGATCGCCGAACGCGGTGACCCGCCGTCCGGCCCCGTGGCCCGGCTCGGCGCCTACGACGCGGCGCACCACACCTGCCTGGTCGAGACGCTGCAAGCGTGGCTCGACGCGTTCGGCGACGTGATCGCGGCGTCCGCCGCCGTCCATGTGCACCCGAACACCTTCCGCTACCGGCTGCGGCGGCTCGCGGAGGTGGGCGGCCTCGACCTCGGCGACGCGAACGCGCGCTTCGCCGCCATGCTGCAACTGCGGCTGTGGCCGCACGTCCGGCGTTCCTAGCAGCTCACGCCACCGGTTTGGTGCCGGGCGATGGAACGCGGCCTCCGCATCGTGCGCCCGGACGAATCGCCGCCCGTGGACCGCGGCCTAGCCTCACTGCCAGTTGGACCTACCCATCTGTGGACTCGAGGTACGTATGTCAAAGGCACCGTCGGAATCGTCGGAATCTGGGGCACAACTCGTCGCCCTCCAGGCTTGGTTGAGCGGACACCTGGCCGCCCTGCTCGACGAGCACCAAGTACCGGGCGCCGCCGTCGCCGTGAGCTTCGGTGATGCGGTGATCGACGCCGCCGCGGGCGTACTCAGCAAGGACACCGGCGTAGAAGCCACGCCGGACTCCGTGTTCCAGATCGGCTCGATCACCAAGGTCTGGACGACGACCCTCGCGATGCAGCTCGTCGACGAGGGCAAACTGGACCTCGACGCTCCCGTGCGTGACTACCTGCCGGACTTCAAGCTCGCCGACGACGCCGCCGCGGCCAGGATCACCACCCGGCAGCTCATGTGCCACGTCTCCGGCTTCGAGGGCGACTTCTTCACCGACACCGGCGTGGGCGACGACTGCCTGGAGAAGTTCATCGCCACGCTCGGCGACGTGCCCCAACTCTTCGCGCCGGGCGAGCGGTTCTCGTACAACAACGCCGGATACTGCGTCATCGGCCGGATCGTCGAAGTGCTGCGCGAGAAGTCGTACGACGACTGTCTGCGCGCCCATCTCTTCGCCCCGCTCGGACTCACCCACGCGGCCGCGGGACCGTACGAGGCGATCTTGCACCGGGCCGCGGTCGGCCACCTCCAGGCCACCCCCGACGCCGCGCCCCGGCCCGCACCGGTGTGGGCGCTCGTCCGCTCGAACTCCGCGGCCGGCTCGATGCTCGCCATGCGGCCCCGCGACCTGCTGGCCTTCGCCCGTATGCACCTGACCGAAGGCCGGGCCCCTGACGGCACCCAGGTACTCAGCCCCGAGAGCGCACTGGCCATGCGCCAACGGCAGGTGGACGTACCGCCCTTGGGGCTGATGGGAGACGCCTGGGGTCTCGGCTGGGAGCTGTTCGACTTCCCCGGCGGGACCGTCATCGGCCACGACGGCGGGACCATCGGTCAGTCCGCGTTCCTCCGGGCCGTCCCGGGGCAGGACATCGCGGTGGCGGTCCTGACCAACGGCGGCGACCCGCTCGCCGTGTACACCGAGATCGTCGGCCGTGTCCTGCGCGAGCTCGCCGGCATCGAACTGCCCGCCCTGCCCGAACCGGACCCCGAAGCGCCGCGCATCGACGCCTCCCGGTACGTGGGGACGTACGCGTCGTCGGTCGCCGACACGGTGGTGAGCCAGGACGCGGACGGCCGCGTATGGGCCGAGCGGACCCCGAAAGGGATCTTCGCCGAGATCGGCGGCGGTCCGGAGCGGGTCGAGCTCGTCCCCGCTCGCTGCGACACCCTGATCGCCGTCGAGCCCGAGCACGGCATGCACCGGATGCACTCCTTCGTCGGCGACGACGGCGAGGGCCGCGCACAGTTCCTGCACACCGGCCGCGCGGACCGCAGGGTGTCGCAGTGAGCGGAGTCCAGGGCCCCGACGCGGGTGAGGCGGCCGCCAGGCGCCCGGACGAGCGGAAGCCGAAGCGGAAGCCGAAGCCGAAGCGGACGACCATCCCGGCGCGCCGTCGTATCGGGGGGATCGCCGCAGCGGTCGTCGGCGCCGCCGCCCTGACCCTCACCGGTTGCGGCGGGCCCTCGAACGCCGGCAGCACCGCGGCCACGGGCGGCAGCCTGGCCGACGGCAGGACCTTCACCATGGCGCTGCCCTCCGACCCGGGCACGCTCGACCCGGCCATGACCGTCATCGCGGCCGCCATCCAGGTCGACCGCTTCCTCTACGACCCGCTGATCCACCTCGCCAAGGACGGCAGCCAGACCGCGGGCCTGGCCGAGAAATGGGAGGCGGACACCACCACGGCCCGCTTCACGCTGCGGCCGGGCCTCACCTGCGCCGACGGCACGCCGCTGACCCCGCGTGACGTGGCCGCGAACATCGCCTTCGTCGCCGACCCGAAGAACAGATCGCCGCTGGCCGGCCTGTACGTGAATCCGGGCACCAAAGCGAAGGCCGTCCCCGGAACCCGTGAGATCACCGTCACCAGCAAGGTCCCCGACGCCTTCCTGCTGCGCGACATCGGCATGATCCCGATCGTCTGCGGCAAGGGCCTCGCAGACCGCGGCTCGCTCGCCACCGGTCGCCACGGCACCGGCATGTACACCATGACCGAGGCCGTTCCCGGCGACCACTACACCCTCACCCGGCGCGAGGACTACACCTGGGGCCCCGGCAAGCGGAAGACCGGAGAGACCGGGCAGAAGGGGCTGCCGGACAAGGTCCGTGTCCGCGTCATCGCCAACGAGACGACCGCGGCGAACCTGATCCTGTCCGGCGAACTGAACGCCGCGACCCTCGGCGGACCCGACCAGCAGCGCCTCATCGGCCGCGGCCAGTTCCACGCCGACTCACTCCTCGCGCGAGGCGAGATGTGGTTCAACCAGGCACCGGGCAGTCCGGCCCGTGACGAGTCGGTGCGACGCGCTCTCGCCCAAGCCGTCGACCTGCCGGACATCGGCAAGGTGCTCACCGCCGGAACGGGCAAGCCGTCGCAGGGGTTCATGACCGTCGAGCCGAAGGCCTGCGACGGCGACACGATCACCGACGACCTGCCCGCCCACGACGTACGCGCCGCCAAGTCCCTCCTCGGCAAAGCGGGCTGGAAGGAGAACGCCGACGGCATCCGCGCGAAGAACGGCAAGCGCCTCGCGCTCACCTTCGTATACCCCAGCCAGGTCGGGCAGCCCGCCTCGTCCGCGGCGGAGCTGATCCAGAAGGCCTGGAAGGACGTCGGGGCCGATGTGACGATCAAGGGGATCGACAACGCGGGAGCACATCAGGTGGTCTCCGGCAACGCGTCGTGGGACGCCGCCATCCTGCCGCTCGGCCTCGGTCTCCCGCCCCAGCTCAGGCCCTTCGTCTCCGGCCCTACGCCCCCGGACGGCACGAACTTCGCCCACATCAAGAACGACTCGTACGCGGCACTCGCCGAGAAGGCCGCCCGTATGCCCGGCGCCCATGGCTGCCCGGCCTGGGGCCGCGCCGAGTCCGAGCTGGTCGCGTCGGTGGACGTGATCCCGTTCGTCGACGCCGTCATGCCGACCTTCGGGGCGGGGGCACGATTCGAGTTAAGTCACGCGAGCATCACACCGTCGTCGATCCGGATGTACGAGGACTGAGCCGCCCCCCACGGACGGTGGCCCTCCGGCGATCTCGTAACCAAGTGACGCTACGCTGCCCACGGCAAGGGAGTGATCACCCCTCGCTTTCACACCCTCCGTGCCCCTTCACACAACCGCACGCACACACCCGCAGCCCATGATCCGTAGTTGGACGGCGCAGTTTCCATGTCTTGGCTTGAATCCTTCATTCTCGGGCTCGTCCAGGGACTGACCGAGTTCCTCCCGATCTCGTCCAGCGCGCATCTGAGGCTGACCGCGGCGTTCGCGGGCTGGCACGATCCTGGAGCCGCGTTCACCGCGATCACCCAGATCGGCACCGAGGCAGCCGTGCTGATCTACTTCCGCAAGGACATCGCGAGGATCATCTCCGCCTGGTTCGGCTCCCTCTTCGGCAAGGTGCCACGCTCGGACCACGACGCACAGATGGGCTGGCTCGTCATCGTCGGCTCGATCCCGATCGGCGTGCTCGGCGTCACGTTCAAGGACCAGATCGAGGGCCCGTTCCGCGATCTGCGCCTCATCGCCACGACCCTGATCGTGATGGGCGTCGTCCTCGGCATCGCCGACCGCCTCGCGGCCCGCGACGAGACCGGCGGCAAGCACCGCGCCATCAAGGAACGCAAGGGCCTGAAGGAACTGGGCGTCCGGGACGGCCTGATCTTCGGCATCTGCCAGGCGATGGCCCTGATCCCCGGCGTCTCCCGCTCCGGCGCCACGATCAGCGGCGGCCTGCTCATGGGCTACACCCGCGAGGCCGCCGCACGCTACTCCTTCCTCCTCGCCATCCCGGCCGTCCTCGCGTCCGGCGCCTTCGAGCTGAAGGACGCGGGTGAGGGCGGGCATGTGTCCTGGGGCCCGACGATCTTCGCGACGATCATCGCGTTCATTGTCGGATATGCCGTAATCGCGTGGTTCATGAAGTTCATTACGACCAAGAGCTTCATGCCGTTCGTGTACTACCGGATCCTGCTCGGCATCGTGCTGTTTGTGCTGGTCGGGATGGGTGCACTGAGTCCCCACGCGGGCGAATCAGCCGGGTAGGCGGGGCCCTGGACATCTAGGTTCCCCTAGCTTTACCTAGATGAAACTAGAGGGTAATGGCTGGAAATCGAGGGCTCTCCCCCTGATCAACTCCCACTTGTCTCCCACTCTCTCCCTCGACGGCACGACGACGGCCCCTGCGGATCCACTCCGCGGGGGCCGTCGCTGTGTAGCCACTGAAGGACCAGGGTGGGGGCGCCACCTGGGGGGTGGGGCCTCTCCCCCACCCTGGCCACACTGATCAACGCCTGGTGCCATGAACGCGTCACGGTCAGCCATGTCACACGATCGAGCAGGTTTTAGCACAATCGATCGGAAGTGCGCAGAGGCCGTCCACCCGCCGACGAGGGGGTGCTCACGACGGGCGGACGACCATGCGACGAGAGCGGGGACCGGGCTCACGCCGGGCTTCTAGGCCCCCCGCATGCACTTGACCTCAGCAGCCTCACATGCCGCGAGTGTGTGCACATGGCACATGCCTGCATTCCGTTCACACGGGGGGCGTTCTCGTTACACGTTGTTCAGTTATCCGCAGAGCCCCACCAGCGGGCCATCAGGCCGAGTATCCAAGATCGCAAGATTTACCCAGCCAGGTAAAGACTTACGATCAAGATCGTTCAAACGTTGGCGGGTGCCCCTCGACCCGATGCCCTCCTGGGTACCCCACCGCCGCCGCGCCATCGGGGCACGCATCCGCGAAGCACGCACCTACGCTGGCCTCTCACAGGTGCAGCTCGGCGAGCGCATCGGCCGCGACCACAAGACGATCCACCGGTACGAGCACGCCACCAGCGTGCCGACCCTCACAGACCTGCTCCTGATCGCCGACGCCCTCGACGTGCCACTCCGCGACCTCGTCTAGCCAGCGCGTTCAGCGCGCACCATGAGTGTCCCGGTGCGTCGCCGCCCGGCCGGGGCCTCCACGGTGCGGGCCTGCACCGTCGTGAACCCGTAGTCGAGGAGGCGGCGCCTCCACTCGTCCTCGGGGTAGTCCCACCGCCGGACCACGAGAGGGTCCTCGTCATCACCGCGTGGGATGTAGGACGCCTGGCAGTCGTAGCAGCCTTCCACCGGCGGGCGCTGGGAGAACGCCAGCACGCCCCCCGGGCGGAGCGCCTTGAACACCAGCGGGATCAGGTCGTCAGGGTTGGTGAACCAGGCGGCTCCGTACACGGAGTACGCCGCGTCGAATCCCTTAGCGTTCTGCGACAGGTAGGTCACCGCGTCCGCGCGCTCCAGCGACAGGCCGGGCACTGCGCCCCACCGTCCCCGAGCTGCACGCAGCTGGACGGGGCTCACATCGACACCCACGGCGGTCATCCCGAGCGTGGCCAGATGCGCGATGTTGCCGCCCTTGCCACAACCGAGATCCAGGACGCGGCTACCTGGTTGCAGACCGAGCACTTCGACACCGGGCCCGTGGTCCGGGTACTGAGTCCAGTTGAACCACGTGGTCTCGCCGCGGGCGTTCGTCGGCCGGCGCTCAGGACGCTGGCCCGAGTACTGATTCCAGGCGGTGGCGATGTCAGTCACGGTGGCTCCGCTCGTGTGCCAGCCGTCCGGCACTGCTGCCGGACGGCTGGAGTCTTCCAGGGTTGGGGTGCTACTTGCCCTTACCGCCGTTGGGGCTGTCCGTGCATCCGGCGTGGCATTGGGAGCATTCGGCGGACGGGCTCGCCCACAGCTCCTGGTCGATGGGGTAGCCCGCCGCTTCGATTGCATTGAGTGTGGTGCGGCGGGCTGCGGTGCGGTCGCCAGGCTCGTTGCCGGGCAGGTCCGGTACGTGGGGCACGTCCGCGCCGATCCGCGTCATGAGGGCGTCGCGGTCGCGGGTGTGCATGATCCAGGCGTGCCAGCCGTGATCGACCAGCTTGCTTGGGGCCATGACGGTGCCGGGGTTGGCGGCGCTGGCTGCCTGGAATTCGGCGGCCGCAACGACCATGCGCTCAGCGATGGCGAGGCTGAACTCGGGGTGCTCCCGCACGATGTAGCGGGCGAGACGGGTACGGACGTCCTTGGGTGCGAGGTCGTCCAGCGGTAGGACTACAGGACGTTCAAGCGCTGTGTTCACTCTTCCTCCTGTGGATGGATGGTGCGTCCCTCGCCCCGAGGTGATGAGCGCGAGGCAGAGCGCAGCTCGGGGCGAGGGGTCCTACAACCCGCCGTTGCTACGGCGGGAGTTCATGGGGGCGGCGGCCGCGGCGCGAGCCGCTTGCAGGGCCCGGCGGATCCGGCGGCCCTCTTCACACGGCGCCTCGCGGCGGCACTGCGGGCAGGCGTCCAGATGCGCAAGCTGCACCTGATAGGCGGCCTGCGCCTTGGAGGCGGCCTCGGCCGGGGCGTCGGCCTTCACTGCTCTGTCTCCCGGGTAGCGGTGCAGGCGAGAGCGATCAAGGCGCGCACGGCGTCGGGCTCGCACACGTCGCCAACGGTGCGCGGTGGAACGACCCAGAACGTGCCTGGTGGCTCCCGCCGGTCGAGGCGGGGCACTCCGAGGTACGTGCCCTCCGCCAGGAGCGGCGCGACGTCCTGGTGCTCCCACACTGCCTCGCCGAGCGGGCTCATCAGCGGGTAGTAGGTGCCGCCCATCCTCCGGCCGTCGAAGATGACAGGGCCGTTGAGGAGCCGCTCCAGGCCGACGGCGACCTCACCGGGGGCGCTACTCCCGACTGCGGCATAGACGAGCTTCTCGGACAGGCGAGACGTGACGAACCGCGGGCCGAGCGGGAGCACGGCGACGCCCGTGCGGGACCACGCATTCCAGGCGTACTGGGGCTGTTGCTGCGCCCTGGCCAGCCACTCAGCGGCTCTTTCTCTCTTCTGCCCATTCACCGTCTGCCCCTGCCGTCATCATCGATCAGCCTGTGAGACCAGGGTGATGACGTGCAGGGGCGCTAACTGTCACTCTTCAGTGACAGCTGGTGTCACAGACCAAACCACGAGGTCATGTGGCCCAAGGACTCGGGAATACGACGTTGCTGGTGCGCGAGCTCCTCGATCGTGGCCCGTGCTCCGGGGTGGTATCGGGTCTGCTGAGGTGCCAGCTCGCGTGCCTTTCGGATGGACGTGAGCGCCGCATCGCTGCGGCCGGTCTCCATCTCCGAGCGCCCCCGGTCGATCCACACGTGGGCGCGCCGTGACGTGGGCCAAGAGTCGGGCATACGCAGCTTCTTCGCCTTCTCCACAGCCTTCCCGTACTTGCCCATCTCTGTCAGCGCAGACAGTTGGTGCGCTGCCCAGTTCGTAGGCCCGAACGACAACCAGTGCACCTCACGTGCTTCGCCAACCTCCTTAGCAAGGCGCTTCGCCTCGCGTAGGTGGGTCTCCACCATGCTCTCGTCCTGCGCCCGTGCGGCAATGACCGTCGCGCCGAGATGCAACTGTCCGGCCACCGCGAGAGACTCGCGGGTGTCCTCGCCCTGAGACAGGATTTGGTGGCCGGCATTCACCAGGCGCAGGCCGATCGTGTGCTCGCCCTCGCGGTGGTAGACGAGGCCGCGCATGTACTGGCGCACGGCGGAGAGGACCGGATCGGATGCCCGCTGAGCGGCCCACTCCATCCTGTCCAGCGCGATGGTCGAGAGGTCGAAGAACCCGAGCTTGACCGTGACGTCGTGGGCGGTGCGGTAGGTGGAGCCGAGCGCAGCCCACAGCTCAGCCGACGGTGCGCGGTACGCCGCGGTCGTCAGCTCGGCGACCAGGCGCGGGAGCGCTCGCGCGGCCGTGTTCAGCTGTGTCGCGCGCACCTGCTCGCACAGCGTCGCTGCAGCTTCGACGAGTTGAGACGTCTCGCGAGTGGCGACATCGGGATCGGCTCCGAGGTCGTACAAATCGAGGGACTCACGGATGGGCCGGATCAGCTCGGCGAGGCGATCCTGTTGGAGCTCGGTCATGTACGGCTGTCCTGTCAAGGCGGTGACGTCGATATGCAGCGCCCGTGCGACAGCCGACACAAGATCCGGACTCGCTGCCTTATGCCCACCCTCGACCTGGTGGAGCATGCTGTACGAGTACGGGATCTTCATGGATAGGCCCTGCTGCGTCAGCCCAGCGATTTTCCGCTGGTGCGCGATCCGGGCCCCTGTGTGGTCGTCTCTGGGCATACTGGAACTCCGTTCCTGGCTCACCACTTGGAACGGTACCCGCGCTCGATGGCGCTGGACCGGCTTCTGCCCCCGATCCACCTGGATCGGGGGCAGTTGCGTGTGGCCAGCCGCGCAGGGTCGGATGGCGCTATGACCTCACGCACCCTGTACCTGTTCGGCTCGGCCGCGCCCCCCGTCACGCAGGTGGCCGAAGTGATCGAGACAGCGCAGGCCGACGGGTGGGACGTCTGCCTCGGGTTGACGCCGAGCGCAGCGCGATGGCTCGACGACAGCCTCGATGACCTGGCCGAGCTGACCGGGCACGCGGTGCGCAGCGAGTACAAGCTCCCTGGCGAGCCGGACGCGTGGCCCAAAGCGGACGTCATCCTCTTCGCCCCGGCCACGTTCAACTCGCTCAACTCGTGGGCGCTCGGGCTGACGTCCGTGTTCGTCGTGGGCGTCGTCTCCGAGGGCATCGGCAAGGGCATCCCCACGGTCGCGATGCCGTGCGTGAACGCCGCGTACGCGCAACACCGGCAGCTCGACCGCAGCGTCGCCGAGCTGCGAGAGCAGGGTGTCACGGTGCTGTACGGGCAAGGCGGGTTCACGCCGAACCCGGCAGGCTCGGGGAAGCCGAAGGCATATCCGTGGGGGGCCGCGCTGGCTGCGGCTCGTCGCCTGGTCGACGGGGCATGACGAAAAGGTCCGTGGCTGACATCACCGATGAACTGATCAAGCTGGAACGTATCGCCGAGGAAGCACGAGCCGGACTCGCAGGCCTCGACGACGAGGAGTACGCAGCACAGTGGCGCCGCTGGGCCGAGGCTGCGGAAGCATTCCAAGGAGCGGTCACCGTGCACGCGAAGGAGACCGGCCAGCCCCGCCATGAGGTTGAGATGGCGGCGAAGAAGGCCGTACGGCACGCCGACGAGGACCCGGTCGAGTAGCAGCCTGCGGGGCGCTGCGGCTGCCTACTTGTATTGGTTTAGGCGACCGGTGAGTGGAGTGTTCGCCTGATCCGGGCGGTCCACTCCTGACCGGACGGGGTGCCGATAGTCGTTCACCCGCCGCTCGGAATGGGCGGCCGACGGGTGGTCGTGCGCGGGCAGATCCTCGGCCTCGCGCACTCCGACCGCGACGTGGTCGAGTTCCTGCGCCGTGCCGGTCTGCCGGACGCGGAGGGGCTGCTCGACGATCCGGCGTGGGTGAAGTGGCGCGGCGGCCGGGCACACCACTACGAGGCCGCGTAGGGCCAGCGGGCCCCTTGTGCCTGGAGGCGGCGATGGACGACGACGTACACAGGTGGGGCGCACACCCGCCTCGGCCACCGGGTTCGTCGAGGCCCCGACGTCGGCCGCCCGGTCCATTGTGGCTGTGGGCCGTCGTTGGACTGCTCCTTGTGGCCCTTGTGAGCGTGGCGACCAGCAAGAACTCCGATAGCCCGGAGCCTGCACCCACCGTCACCGTGACCGAGCCGGGCCCGACTGTGACCGAGACACAGACCGAGGAAGCTACCGAACCGACGGTCACGGAGACCGCCACAGAATCGGCAGACGCCTCCGAAGGCGTGGAGGACGACACCCCGGAGCCGACATCTGAGTCGAGCACACCGCAGGACGTCTACTACGCGAACTGCGACGAGGCACGGGCTGCGGGCGCTGCCCCGCTTCACGCAGGTGAGCCGGGGTACAGCTTGGACCTTGACCGCGATGGCGATGGGGTGGCGTGTGAGCCGTACTCCGGAGGATGACGGCGCTGCGGTTATCCACAGGCACACTCGTTCCCCCTGCGGTGCGCTCTACCGTGGCGCTCCTGTGGATCACAAGGGGGCGTTATGCGCAGGGTGGCTTGCGAGTGAAGCCGACGAGGC
Organism: Streptomyces sp. NPDC048441; assembly: GCF_043200235.1. Classification (NCBI taxonomy): domain Bacteria; kingdom Bacillati; phylum Actinomycetota; class Actinomycetes; order Kitasatosporales; family Streptomycetaceae; genus Streptomyces; species Streptomyces sp. NPDC048441. The sequence goes on along the minus strand of NZ_JBICXM010000022.1, from coordinate 57,538 downwards.
GCTGTGGTCGATGCCGGATGACGTGCACGAGGAGACGCTCACACTGATTGACGGCATCGCGGACGCGCGCGAGGGCGGGGCTGGCCGGATGTCGGCCGTCGATGCGGTACTCCGCGGCCGGGTGTGGGTGGTCTATGCGGCGATCGGCGGTCTGCTCGTCGTCCTCGACTGCGGCCGGGTCGGCTGATCGGTTTCCTGGCTCGTTCCTACTCGAACCCCGGACTCTGCGGGTTTTGGGGGGTGATGCGACGGGTCCATAGATTCGGCTACTTTCTGACATCTTGCAGTCACTCGGGGTAAATGAAACGCTGATTCAGTCCCGCGTCGTGCGGTACATCGAGCCTGAAGGACTGGAGTGCCGATGCTCCTGCGGACCCGCCGGGCGAAAGCCCGCACCTTCTTCGCGGCCGTCCTGGCTGCCTGCACCCTGACCATGTCCTCCCCGCCAGCCCACGCCGGCGAAGTCGCCGGGACGCTGTTCATCACCTGGCCCGGCGGCCAGGAAGAGCGTACGGAAGTCAACTTCGCCTGCTACGAGGTCCAGCCCGCCGGAAACACGACCATCACCAACGCCCTCTACATGGCTGCCGTCCAGGTCTACGCGGAGCCCAACTGCCCCGGTAGCTTGTGGGACCCCAACCTGGTGTGGAGGAACGAGACGGACACCTTCCCGCACGTGGCGTCCTACATGGTCGTGCGTGCGCCGGGCTGAGCCGTCCCGGGCAGCCCGGCGGGCGGTCGAAGTCCACCGGGCCCCGCCCGTGCGTGCCAGTGGGCCGTCCTGGACGACGCGCGACAGGGCGAAGCCGCCGCGGTGCGGCGTCTGTGTGCGCAGTGCCGCGCAGGCCTGCTCGTACGACCACGCGGTGGGGTAGGGCTGCCGGTCGTGGGCGATGACGGCGCCGTCGGTCATGGCGACGAGGTGGGCGCGCTCGCGGTACGCGCCGTCACGCTCTTCGGTGAGGCGGTTGATGTTGCTCTCCTCGGCGCCTTCGGCGGGGGTACGGACGGGTGGGAGGGGCTTGCCCTCCCGCATGGCGATCTGCCGGGCGCGGCGCTGGTTCTGGTCCATGGGGTCTTCCGGGTCAGGTGGCGGGCGGGCGGATCGCGTCGTGGAGTTCGACGAGCCGGGCATCCCACCAGCGGGACAGGCTCGTGCCGAGCGGCGGCGAACCGGCCTTCACCCACTGCTCGTACAGGGCGATGACGCGCTGCACCTCAGCCTCGGCCTGGCGGAGTTGGTCGCCGAGGAACTTGCCGTGCGGGAGGACCACGCCGAGAACGCCGCTGATGATCTCGGTGACGACGCACTCGTGCTGGTCGATCGTGTTGTGCTCGGGGTGCTCGTCGAGGGTGGGTTCGATGGCGGCGCGGAGCTGCTGACGGAGCGGGGACTCAGCGGGCTTGGTCGCTGCCGGGCCCGACTCCGGCACCTCATAGGTCGCGGCGAAGATGTCCGGCTTGCAGCGGGGTAGAACGTGCCAGGCTTCCCGTCAGGGATGACCCAGTCGCCGAGTCGCGCCGGTGCGTCGTCGCCGTGGACCGTGGTGAGGATCAGGTAGTCCGGGTTCTTCTCGGTGGGGCCGTAGATCCCGTTTGTGCCGAATGCGTCCCAGATCTCTTGGATGTTGTCGCCGGTGAACTGAATGGCTTCGGTCTCGATGGGCTTCTTGCGGTAGCGGGTGACTGTCACTTCGTGTTCCTCCGTGCTGCGCGCGCGAGGGCGCGCCGTGTCTCGCGGTTCGGGCGGGGTGGGAGCGGCTGGTTCATGTCGGGCCCGGTGGTGTCGGGTTCGGACCAGCCGAACGGGTTCTCGCAGCGGTCGATGTCGACGACGACTTCGCCGAGGTGGACGAGCTCGGTGTCCCAGGTGACGCCGGGTGTGGGCGTGTGCTCGCCGGTCACGCTGCGCTCCGGTGATCGTTCGTCCGGCAGGTGTCCTCGTGGGCGGCGCCTGCCGACGTCCACCAGCGTTCGCAGCACGCGGCGGACAGTTCGGCGCGGACGAGGGCGCGGGCGTCCTCGTCGTCCCACGACTGGCGGCGGGCCGCACGTACGGCACCACCCTCGCGGCACTGCGCCGGAAGCGACACGACCGAAGCCGGGGCCACGGCACGCAGGCGGTCAGCGAGCGCGTCGTCGACCTGGATCTGGAGGGCGGTGCGTAGTCCCGCGTAGGCGGGGGGCCGCATGCGCCAGCGGTGTCCGGCTTCGATCTCGGCGAGGTAGCTGCGCGAGATGGAGGCGGCGTTGGCGCACATGGCCTGGGTCATGCCGAGGTCGTTGCGGCGTGTGCGGATTGCCGCCCCGTCCACCTGGAAGGTGGTTGGGGGTCTGTCTTCCATGGCAAGACCGTAGAGGGCGCCGCTAGATGTTTCTAGAGGTACTCATAAGTAACATCTAGTTTCATCGATTTTCCTCTAGTGGAAAGTAGCGGTTCCAGGGGCTCGCGCCTACGCGACGTCTACTTTCAGGTCAAGGAGACGGATGTTTCTAGCGGTCTCTGGCGGTCGCTGGCATAGTGGTGCGCATGCCGACCCCCCGCGACGACACCACTCGTCACCTGCGCAAACTCGCTGCACTCGTGACGCAGCGGCGCGTAGCGCTCGGCCTGCGCAGCAAAGAAGCCGCCGCCAAGGCGTGCGACATCGCGGTCATGACGTACCGCAAGATCGAGGACGGACACACCGTCAGCGACACCACATACGTGAAGATCGAGATCGGCTTCGGCTTCCGACCCGGCTCCTGCAAAGCCATCCTGGGCGGGGCAGACTCCATCACGCTGGAGAACGGCGCCGAGCTGATCGAGGGCGCGCAGATCCGCGACTTCATCGACCCAAAGCGCCTCGCCGAAGCAATGCCGCAGGCGATTACGAAATCGGCTTCCGTGACGGCCCCCGAGCTCACTCTCAGTCAAGTTGAGGCCATGAATGCAGGGGTAATGGAATACCTTCGCAGGCAGGGCATCGTTCCTACCGACGAGTGATTACTTCTGATCGTCGTACAACCATTTCCCGTTACCGGATCGTGACCCTCCGGAGCCACGTGAACGGTCAACGACCCCTGCCCTGGCCATCTTTCCCATGCGAGGCTGGCCATCCACCTGGGGGGTTCTCTGAAAGCGAGACAAGGGGGACCTAATGGCGACGGTCATCACGTACGACAAGCCGGGCTTTATAGGCCATGTGCTTGAGGTGAGCGGCGAGATTGTTTGCGTCCTGTCACCAGCAGCCTTTACCGATGCGGCACTTAGAGATCGGGTAAAGAGGCTGATGCGCGGTCAGGGCATCGACTGTGGAAAGTGCTTCGGCTGCCCAATCGGTCGGGCAAAGTAGAAACAGTCAGTACGCGGAAGCCGGCGGTAGGGGTGCTTGCCGGCGCATCCGCTCTACGTGCGAACGATCATCCGGGGGGGCGACGGGTGCCTTACGCCGAGCAGCGCGGCAACAAGTGGCGAGTCCGGTGGAACACCGGCAAGAAGAACGAAGCCGGTCGCTGGATCTTCGACAGTCAGGGCGGCTTCGACAGCCGCGACGCGGCCATCGAATACGGCCTGGACCGCGAGTCGGACATCCGCAACGACCGGTACATCTCTAAGCGCGACGGCGCGGTCCTCATGCGGGACTACTGCCGAACGTGGCCTGACACTCAAGACGTTGGGCACCTTCGCAAGAAGGCCATCCGGTCGATGATCCGCCTGTACGTCGAGCCCCGCTGGGGAGACATCGCAGTCGGCGACATCAAGGCCTCGGCGTACCGGGCCTGGAAGATGTGGGTCGACGAGCAGCCGAACATCGGTGAAGGCTACGGGCGCGAGATCCTCGGCGTCTTCTCGATGATGATGGACGACGCGGTCGAGGACGGCATGCGCCAGGCCTCCCCCGTCCAGAAGAAGCGTCGGCGCGGGAAGTACGTCAAGAAGAAGAAGGAACGCAAGCGCGACATGCGCATCGAGGACGTGCATCAACTCGCGTGCAACGCCCTCACGTTCTGGGGCTTCCCCGGCTACGTCTTCGTCCTCACGATGCGTTCACCGGGATGCGTCCGGCCGAGCTGTACTCGCTACGCCACGAGTACTGCCACCCGAACTGGCCGACCGCCGATCCTCGCGTCGACCCGGACGAGGAGGAGCGGTACGAGGAGGACGTGGAGCGGTACGCGGGCGCGGACCCGATGCCCGCGATCCGGGTGGAGTACCAGCACCAGTGGAAGGACAGCGTGCTGTCGCTGCTGCCGCCGAAGTACGACTCCCACCGCACGCTCGTTGTCCCGGACTTCCTGGCGGAGCTGCTCGAGATGCTGCTCGGCAGCCACGAATCCGAGTGGGAGTGGGTGTTTCCGTCAGTTAATGGCGGCGAACTCGCCAAGGCCAATTTCACGTACTACTACTGGCGGAAGATCGCCGACGGGCAGAAGCCGCGGACACCACGGAGGAAGGGCGGCGGCCGGGGTGGGTCGTGGCGGGTGCTGCCGGGCTGGGAACCGGTGAAGAACTGGGTGGGAAAGCGTCTGTACCTGCTGCGTCATGGTCACAAGGAGTGGATCGACGAGGACGTACGGATCCGTATCGCTGTGGAATCGCGGATGGGGCACGAGGTCGCTGGCGTCGAGGGGCTCTACGCGAACGTGACAGTGCCGATGGAGCGGCTGATGATGGATACGCTCCAGGCTCGGTGGCTGCGCTTCATGGCGGCTCTCCCAGTCGATTGGGAGCCCCGTTCTCCCAGCCCTCTCCCTGTGGATCTTGCAGGGTGGGTGAAATTGCAGGTCAAGGCCGGTAAAGCTCAGGCGTCCTGATCTGGTTCATGAAGTTCGTTACGACCAAGAGCTTCATGCCGTTCGTGTACTACCGGATCCTGCTCGGCATCGTCCTGTTCATCCTCGTGGGCGCGGGCGCGCTCAGCCCGCACGCGGGTGAGTCCGCGGGCTGAGGCGCCGCCGCGACCCGGGCGCCTGTGACCAATGGCATGACAAAAGACCCTCTTCAAGGGGGTTTGGTCGGCCTACCGTGAGGGAATGTCGCCCCTCGCCCGCATCAGCGCCTCGTACACCCCGCGCTTCGCCGAGTTCGCCTTCGAACCCGGGTTCACGGCCGCCGTGGACCAGCATGTCGCGGAGCTGCGTGATCGGCTCGAGATGCGTGGGGCCGGGCTCGTGCCGCCGGCGCCGGACCCGGAGATCCTCGCCGACTACGCCCTGGGGTTCCTCGACGCGCTGACCGAGAACGGCTGGCGGGAGCCGGTCGGCCATGACTACGCGGTGTGCCGCCTCACCGCCATCTCCTGGCTGGTGAGGCGGCACGACCTCGTACCGGAGTCCTCCGGGTCGTGAGACGCCCTGAGGTGTCCTGAGACCCGACCCGGTCAGATGTCGTCGCGCATATCGCGCACGTCCCGCATACCGGTGCCCTCGCGCTCCTGCGCCGGCTGGTTGGTCATCGCGTCCTCACGACCCGCCTGGTAGGCGCTGACGCTGCTACGAGCCTTGGCCGTCTCCTGCTCCGCGGTGTCCAGCCACCGCTCCCAGCGCTGCCGCATCGGGCCGATGAGCCCACCGCCCACGCCGACGATCAGGATTCCGGCACCGGCCGCGAGCGCCGCGTACAGGACGGGCTGGGTGACCGACGTGGCGATGCCCGCCTGACCCAGGGCCGCGATCACACCGAGGGCGACGATGCAGGCCCAGACGATCGTGCCGACGGTCTTCCCGTACGACATCGAGGACAGGGCACTGGTGACGATGTCGCGTACGACGTTGGCCACCGCCATGGCGACGACCGCCAGAACGATGGCGACGACGGCGCGCGGAATCCAGGAGACGATGCCGTCGAGCATGTTGGAGACCGGATTGCTGCCGAAGACGCCGAAGCCGAGCTGGAGGGTGATCAGGAGCAGGGCGTAATACACGACCTTGCAGACGATCGCCGTCAAGTCGTACTTGGAGTTCGCCAGCATCCGGTCCGCGCCCGCCCGTTGGGCGAGCTTCTCGGAGCCGACCTTGCGCAGGACCCGGTCGAGGACCTTGGCGATCAGCTTGGACACGAACCAGCCGATGGCCATGACGACCAGGAAGCCGATCAGCTTCGGCACGAACTGGGCGACCTTCGACCAGGCGTCGTTCAGCCCTTGGGTGAAGTCCACTGACAAGCTGAGGTACTGGGACATGAGTGGTCCTCCACTCGGTGAGCCCGGACGCCGGGGCGTCTGGGCGGTGAACCCCCACTGCACGCGGCTTCAGGCGCGTCGTTCTCCCTGGATATCAGGGGTCCAGGGGCCGGACCGTGCGGGGATGAGCCGTACGGGTGACGGGGCGGGGAGCCGCGAGTCGGCTCCGCGGCGGCTGTGCCGCCCATCACTTGGAGGATCTGCCCAGTAGCGGACAGTTCCGATTGTCGTACCTATCCCCTACGCTTGACTCATGCCCTTAAGCCCTCACTCCCCTGGTTCCGTGCGGCCTTCCGTACGGTCCTCCGTGGAATTGAACGAGCGGATCCGCGGCCTGTGGCTGCGCACCGGTGGCCGCCTCTCGGTCGAACAGCGCCGGGAGTACGAACAGTTGGTGACGGAATGGGCTGCCGCCGTGCGCCAAGAGGTCGTGAAGGCGGCCTAGTTGACGGCCCGGCCAGAGTGTTCGTTCACACCGTTCCTGCACGCCTCTTGGCTGGGCACCCCCGGTGCCCAACACTGAGCCGATGACGCAGCGCGTGGAACTCGCCGCCGTGATGGACCGGTTGGCCATCGACTCCCTCATCACCGAGTACGCGGTGACCGTCGACGACGGTGACTGGAACGCCTACCAGCAATTGTTCACCCCGGACGGGCGCGCCGACTACAGCTCGGCGGGCGGCATCGACGCGAGCGCCCCCGAGGTGGCCCGCTGGCTGGCCGGGACGATGGAGCTCTTCCCGATGCGCCAGCACCTGATCGTCAACAGGAAGCTGCGCTTCGGAACGCTCGACCAGGACATCGGCGACACCGCGCACGTCCAGGCCGACTACGTGAACCCGATGCGCTACACACCGCGCCAGGGAGACAGTGACGGCGGCACGGAATCGACCGCCCCGGACTTCATCTTCGGCGGCCGCTACGCCTTCACGGCGCTCCGCACACACGATGGGTGGCGGCTGCGCCAGGTGACCGTGCGGGAGAAGTGGCGCAGCCTGAGCAAGCCCCGGGAAGCCTGAGGGAGCTGAAGGGGTGGGTACGCCTGTCCCGAGTCGCCGATCCTGAAGTGCCGGTCCTGAAGCGCCGATCCTGAAGTGCCGGTCCCGGAAGGCAAGGCCCACTGTTCTAGATCGTCCGGGGCGCGCACACTGGAGGGCACTACCGGGCGTCGGGGGCCGAGGGAGGCGCTGCATGGAGTCACTCAGCGACGGCCGGGAACGGTGGCGGACACGGCCACGGCTCTCGGCGGACACCGCGGCGGGGCTGCTCGCCTCGGCCCGGTGGCGTGGTGTCCTCGCCGTCGTCCTCGGTGCCCTGCCCGCGCTCGCCTTCCCCGCCCCGTCGCTGTGGTGGTTCGCCTATGTCGCGCTCGTGCCCTGGATCCTGCTCGCGCGCTCGGCACCCACCGGCCGCAGGGCCGCGATCGACGGATGGCTCGGCGGCCTCGGGTTCATGGTGGCCGTGCACCACTGGCTGCTGCCGAGCCTGCATGTCTTCACGCTCCTCATCGCCGCGCTGCTCGGCCTGCTCTGGGCGCCGTGGGGCTGGCTCGTGCGGCACCTCCTGGGCGGGGTCGCGTCACCCTGGCGGACGGCCGCCGCGCTCGTCGTGCTGCCGTCCGGCTGGCTGATGGTCGAACTGGCCAGGTCCTGGGAGGGGTTGGGCGGCCCCTGGGGGCTGCTCGGCTCCAGCCAGTGGGAGGTGGGGCCCGCCCTGCGCCTCGCGTCGGTGGGCGGGGTGTGGCTGATCAGCGCCCTGGTCGTCACCGTCAACACCTGCGTCGCGGTGCTCGTCGTGGCCTGGGCCGCGCGGACACCGGGGACGTCACGATCGGCCGCCGCAAGGACCATCCCGGCCGCCGCGGGACTCGTGGCCGTGGCCACCGTGACGACATCGGCCTGGGCCTGGGCGCCGCACCCCGAACCCGCGGGCAAGATACGCGTCGCCGTCGTCCAGCCCGGCGTCATCGACGGATCAGGCAGCGCCGACAAGCGGTTCGCGCGCGAGGAGGCGCTGACCCGTGACCTGGCGGGCCGGGATCTCGACCTCGTCGTCTGGGGCGAGAGCAGCGTCGGCTACGACCTCGCGGAGCGCCCCGACGTCGCGCGGCGGATAGCCGTCCTTTCCCAGGAGGTCGGTGCCGACATCCTGGTGAACGTGGACGCGCGCCGCTCCGACCAGCAAGGCATCTTCAAGAGCTCCGTCCTCGTGGGCCCAAACGGCCCGACCGGTGACCGCTACGACAAGATGCGCCTCGTGCCCTTCGGCGAGTACGTCCCCGCGCGCTCGCTCCTCGGCTGGGCGACGTCCGTGGGCAAGGCGGCGGGCGAGGACCGCAGGCGCGGTGAGCGTCCCGTGGTGATGGACGTCGGGGACGGCCTGAAGGTCGGGCCTCTGGTGTGCTTCGAATCGGCGTTCCCCGACATGAGCCGTCATCTGACGAACGAGGGTGCCCAGTTGCTGCTCGCGCAGTCGTCCACGTCGTCGTTCCAGTCCAGCTGGGCGCCCGAGCAGCACGCCTCGCTCGCCGCGCTGCGGGCCGCCGAGACCGGCCGCCCCATGGTGCACGCCACGCTCACGGGCGTCTCCGCCGTGTACGGCGCGGACGGCGAGCGGGTCGGCGCCCCGCTCGGCACATCGGCGAGCACCACGGCGACGTACGACATTCCGCTCGCGAAGGGCGTCACACCGTACGTCAGGCTGGGCGACTGGCCCGTGCACGCGGCCCTCGCCGTGCTCGCGGTGCTGTGCGCGGCAGAGGGCGTACGTTCGCTGCGAGGGCCCGCGAAGGGACGGTTCAGGCGGCCTGCTCCTGAGCCGCAAGGACCACACGCTCGCACAGCTCATGGGTCGCAAGCGCATCCCTGGCACTGAGCACCTTGCCCGCGCGGACGGCGTCGAGGAAGGCGAGCACCACCTGCTCGATGCCGCGCTGGCGGGCCACCGGCACCCAGTCGCCGCGCCGCCGCACGCTGGGCTGGCCCTTGTGGTCGATGATCTCGGCGAGGTTGAGCACCTGCCGCTTGGTGTCCTGTCCGGAGACCTCGAGGATCTCCTCGGTGGATCCGCTCATCCGGTTCATCATGCCGATCGCGGTGAACCCGTCCCCGGCGAGCTGCAGCACGATGTGCTCCAGGAGCCCGTCCTGGACGCGGGCGCGCACGCCGACGAGCTCTATGGGCCCCGGCGCCAGGAATCGCAGCGTGTCCACGACGTGGATGAAGTCGTCGAGGACGAGCGTGCGCGCGTCCTCGGGCAGCCCGACGCGGTTCTTCTGCATCAGGATCAGCTCGCGCGGGTGCTCGGCGCACTGCGCGTAGCCCGGCGCGAAACGGCGGTTGAAGCCGACGGCGAGGCTCGTCGCACGCTCCTCGGCGAGGCGCACGAGCCGATCGGAGTCGGCGAGTTCGTACGCGAGGGGCTTGTCCACATAGGTGGCCACACCGGCTTCGAGCAGCCGCGTCACGATCTCCGGGTGGGCGGAGGTCGACGCGTGCACGAAGGCGGCGTCGATGCCCTGGGCGAGGAGCGCGTCCAGGTCCGTGTGGCAGCGCTCTTCGGGGATGTGGTGGACGCCCGCGATGCGGGCGAGGGTCGCGGGCGTGCGCGTCTGCAGGTGCAGCTCGACCCCCGGCAGGGTGGTGAGCACAGGCAGGTACGCCTTCTGTGCGATGTCACCAAGTCCGATACAGCCGACCTTCACCACTGTCCCCTGTCTCCTCTGCCGCTGCTCAACGCTGTCTTACCGCTGTGCGAGTTCTGTTCCCGCAGCATACGGCTGCTGCGGCGGGCGCCAGTCGGCGATCGAGGCGAAGCCGCGCAGGATCAGGTTGGGGCCGAGGCGCGCCGCCCCGGCGATGAGCCTGTTGCGTACGGCGATGAGCGGGGCGCTCGCCAGGTGGTTCAGGCGGGCGGCGCGCGCCGCCTGCCGGACGATGGCCGTGGTGCGCGGCACCCGCACCGCGCTGTAGCCCGCGAGGCCCGCGGCGAGGTCGCCGCCGGGGGCCACGTGGTGGGCCAGGACGACGCCGTCCTCGATCGCCTGGTTGCCGCCCTGGGCCAGGGTGGGCGCCATGGCGTGCGCGGCGTCGCCGATGAGGGCGACCCGGCCCCGGTGGTACCGCGTGAGGGGGGTGCTCATGTGGCGCACGTCGTTGCGCAGGATGTCCTCGGGGCGTGCGGAGGCGATGATCTCGGGGATCGGGTCGTGCCAGTCGGCGAAGCGGCGCACGAGCTCGGCCTTCTCGCCGTCGGGGCTGTGGCCGCCTTCGGGGACGGTGGCGGTGGCGTACGCGTAGATCCTGCCGTCCTTGAGCGGATGGGTGCCCCAGACACCGCCACGCCCCCAGGTCTCGTGCGGTTCGAAGGGGCGGTCGGGGGCAGGGACGATGAGGCGCCAGGCGGTGAATCCGGTGTACGTCGGCTGCGGGTGCCCGGGGAAAAGGGCCGAGCGCACGGCCGAGTTGATGCCGTCGGCACCGACCACGAGGTCCGCCTCGATGTCCGCCTCGATGTCCCCGTCGTCGGTCCTGACGACGGCCTTCCGGTCGGCCGCTCCCGGATCGACGAGCTCGGCCCACACCCCGGTGCGCAGGGCTTCGGCCGGCAGCGCGGAGGCGAGCAGGTCGACCAGGGTCGCGCGGTGCACGAGCACGACGGAGCCGCCGAATTCCGCCGTGGCCGCCGATGCGCTCAGCCGGACGAGCCAGCGTCCGTTCTGCGCGCGCATCCCGCCGTCGCCTTCCCAGGCAGCGAACTCGCGGACCCGGTCGCCGAGGCCCAGGACGTCCAGGGCTCGCTGGGAGTTGGGCGCGAGCCCGATGCCGGAACCGACGGGCTCCAGGGTGGCGGCCCGCTCCAGGACCGTGACGCGCCAGCCCGACTGGTGCAGGGCGATGGCGGCGGTGAGGCCTCCGATACCGCCGCCGATGACGACGGCGTACGGCTTGTGGCCCTCCCTGGTGCGCTGAGGCTGTGCCATGACTCCTCCTCGAATACCGATATCGGCATTACTACCGGGACTACACCCGTAGTGCTCGACGCGCCGACCGTACTACACCTGTAGTGATCGGCGGTAGGGTGCACTCCATGTCCGTACGCAGCACGGGGTCTCCCCGCACCGAACTGATCGCCGACACAGCCCTCGCCCTGCTCACCGAGCGCGGTATGCGCGGGCTCACGCACCGGGCCGTGGACGAGGCGGCGGGGCTCCCGCAGGGCTCGACGTCGAACTACGCGCGCACCCGGCTCGCGCTCCTGGAAGCGGTGGTCCGCAGGCAGGCGGAACGGGAGGCCGCGGTGCTCGCCCCGGGTGAACTGCTCGACCCCACGGGCGACCGCGAGCCGTTCATCGCGTCCCTCGCCCTGGCCCTGCACCGCTACCTCACCGGCGACCACCGCCAGTTGCTCGTCTCCCGCTACGAGCTGGCCCTGGAGGCGACCCGCAGGCCGGAGCTGCGGGCCTACTACGACGCGGCGGGCGCGCAGTTCAGGAAGCCGCTGACGGCCATGCTGCGGGCCGCGGGTTCACCGGACCCCGAGCGGCACACGCTCGCCCTGGTGGCATGGTGTGACGGCCTGATGTTCTCGTGCGTGGCGGGCTCGTACCACTCGACCGTGCCCACAGAGGAAGATCTGCGCTCCGGCTTCCGGGAGCTGCTGCGGGGGATGCTGGGCGAGTGAGGCTGCCGGGCGAGCCAGACTGCTGGGCGAGTCAGGCTGCCGGGCAAGGGACTCAGCCCCGCCACGGCCACGGGGTCCGGAGCCACCAACCCGGCGGACGCGCCCCATCACCCGTGCGGGCCAACTTCCCCCCTTTCGCTCACCGAACGCACTCCCCGCACCCCAGAGTTGCGCGAATGCATCGCACCACGACCGCCGCCACGCTCCTGGTCTCCCTGGCGGTCACCGCCGTCTCCGGATGTATGAGCGTCGAGCGGCATCCCGCGCCAGGCCCGTCCGCCGCGAGTGCACCGCCCCCGGCGCCACGCCCGGACGGCAGCACACGTCCACACGTCGTGGAGGCCCCCGCCCACGAGGCACTGGAGCTCATCGGACCGCCCCGGAGCCCGACCCCCCGCGCCACCGGCACCGCCACGGCCGCCCCCGCCGGATCACCCCGCAGCGCCCGCCCCGAGCAGCGCGAACGCCCCGGCCCGCCCCCGCACCGCCACGGCCGCCGCCCCGAGGCCCTCGACCCGCCCGCCGTCCCCACCGGCGTGCCCACGAACGCGGACATCTGCGCCCTCGGCAAGCAGTACGGCGGCTGGCATCCGGACAGCCCCGAGTCCGCCATCTGCCAGGACACCTACGGGCGTTGACCGCCCACGCCGCAACGCCTTCCTACTCCACCTCGCTCCCCTCCCCCAGCTGCAGCTCCAGCCTGCCGATGGCCGCCCGGATCCCGTCCCCGTACCCGTCGTCCCCCAGCGCACCGACCACGCCCCGCGCCCGCCGGATGTGGTTGCGCGCCGCTTCGGGGCGGCCCAGCTTGGCGTAGTCCGCTGCGAGGTTGAGGTGGAGGGAGGGGTAGAAGCCTCGTACGGCGATGGAGTCGTGGTGTGCGTGCAGGCGCTCGTCCGTGAGCTCGTCGGCCGCCGACAACGCCCGCAGGTCCCAGGCCAGTTCGTCCGTCGCGTCCTCCTGCGTGTCCGCCATGTAGTGCGCGAGTGTGCAGCGGTGCAGTGGGTCGCCCTCCTCCCCGATCTCCGACCACAGACCGAGGAAGCGGCCCTGCGCCTCCTCCCGGTCGCCCCCGTGGTGCAGCATGACCGCCTGCCCGATCCGGGTCATCATGGCGTCTTCCGCCGCCTGCTCCTGCTGCTCCGCCACCGGGTCCTCCACATTCGTACGCCCATCGTGCAAACCGATCACGACGCTAGCCGCACCCACTGACAATCACCGTCAGGCGCGATCAGGGGCGGGGCGCTCACGCATACCGCTGGGCCAGGCCGGTGACCGTCGCCACCAGCTCGGCGCGGAGTTCGGGCGGGCCGAGCACCTCGGCTTCGAGGCCGAGCCTGAGCAGGTCGCTCACGGCGACGGGCAGCGTCTCCACCTCCAGGTCGACCACCCGTCGGCCGTCTCCGTCAGGCGCCTGGGCCGCCTCCACGGCCCGCGCCCCCGCCGCCCCGAACAGCGCGGGCAGCAGCCGAAGCCCCGCCGGGGTGAGCCGCACGCGCGCTGTGCCCCGCAGCACACGTGCCTGCAGATCACGGGAGGCCTCGGCCCAGTAGGCAGCCAGGTCGAACCCGGCGGGGCGCGCGGCGGGCTCGTCGGTCGCCTCCACCTCCAGGAACCGCGAGACCCGATACGTGCGTACGGTGCCTACGGAGCCGGCCCCTTCGGCCGCCGCCACCAGATACCAGTTGCCCGCCTTGAGCACGAGGCCCAAAGCGTGCAGTTCGCGCCGTACCTCACCGCCCCAGCGCCGGTAGTGGGCCCGCAGCACGCGCTGCCGCCAGACCGCGTCCGCCACGACCGGGAGCAGCGGCGCGGGATCGGCCGCGCGGAACCAGCCCTCCGCGTCCAGGTGGAAGCGCTCCTGGATCCGCCGGGACCGCTCACCGAGCCCGGCGGGCATTGCTGCCCCCAACTTGAGCTGGGCGGTGACCAGTTCGGCACCCAGGCCGAGGTCGGCCGCGGCCGCCGGCATCCCCGCCAGGGCGAGGGAGTCGGCCTCGTCGTCCGTGAGACCGGTCAGGCGGGTGCGGTAGCCGTCCATGAGCCGGAAGCCGCCCACCGGTCCACGCTCGGCGTACACGGGCACCCCGGAAGCGGCGAGGGCCTCCGCGTCGCGGTACACGGTCCGTACGGAGACCTCGAGTTCCCCGGCGAGTTCGGGCGCGGTCATGCGCCCGCGGTTCTGGAGCAGCAGGAGGAGGGCGAGAAGCCGGTCGGCACGCATGGAGCAAGTCTGCACCGGTACCTGACAGAAGGTGTCAGGTACCGGTGTGAAGCTCTTCTCAGCAGCCACCGCAGAGCCATCCGAGAAGGGCGACACATGACCACGAACACCACAGGCACCAGCACGGACACCGTCACCGCGACCGGCACCTTCACCTTCTCCCACTGGGACGAGAAGCCCGTCGCGGGGGCGGACGGCGGCGCCCGCATCGCGCACGCCGCCGTCACGAACGACTTCACCGGCGCCATCGAGGCCACCGGCACCTCCTGCGAGTACACGCTCGCGTACATCGACGAGACCACCGGAGCCTTCGTCGGCTACGAGTTCATCGACGGGACCCTCGACGGCCGCAGGGGCTCATTCGTCCTGGAGCAGCGCGGCTCCTTCGGCGCCGACGGCACGATCACCTGCGCCCTCACCGTGCAACCCGGTTCGGGAGCGGGCGAGTTGACGGGCCTCGGCGGCACCGGCGCGTTCACCGCACGGCACGGCGAGACCACTGTGCCGTACACCATCGCGTACGCCATCGGCTGAGCTCAGCCGAGGTCGGGGACGCGCCAGTCGATCGGCTCGTGCCCCTGCGCCGCCACCGCCTCGTCGATCTGTGTGAAGGGGTGCGAGCCGAAGAACTTCTTCGCGGAGAGCGGCGAGGGGTGCGCGCCCTTCACGACCACGTGCCGCTCCTCGTCGATGAGCGGGAGCTTCTTCTGGGCGTAGTTGCCCCACAGGACGAAGACGGCGGGGTCGGGGCGGTCGGCCACCGCGCGGATCACCGCGTCCGTGAACTTCTCCCAGCCCTTGCCCTTGTGGGAGTTGGCCTCGCCCGCGCGGACCGTGAGCACCGCGTTCAGGAGCAGGACGCCCTGCTGGGCCCACGGCATCAGATAGCCGTTGTCCGGGACAGGGTGGCCGAGCTCTTCCTTCATCTCCTTGTAGATGTTCCGCAGCGAGGGCGGGGTCTTCACACCGGGCCGCACCGAGAAACAGAGGCCGTGCCCCTGCCCCTCGCCGTGGTACGGATCCTGACCGAGGACGAGCACCTTGACCCGGTCGTACGGAGTCGCGTCGAGGGCGGCGAACACCTCGTCACGCGGAGGGTAGACGGGGCCCTTCTCCCGCTCCTCTTCGACGAACTCGGTGAGCTCCTTGAAGTAGGGCTTCTGCAGCTCCTCGCCGAGGACTCCGCGCCAGGACGCGGGCAGCATGGCGATGTCGGTCACGTCAACAACCTCCGGTGTGCGGTCACTTCTCACCACAGAACCTACCGGCGACCACTGACAATCGGCCCGAACCCCCCGCTGCCCGCGGGCTCCCGCTGTCCCGCTGTCCCGCTACCAGCTGGTCTTGCGCTGCAGTTCCCACATCATCATGATCGCCGAGGGGTCCAGGGCGCGTTCGCCGCCCGCGATCTCCTCGCTCGCCATGATGTACTGCTTGCCCTGCCAGAGCGGCAGCAGCCGCGCGTCGTCGACGAGCAGCTGCTGGGCCCGCTCGAAATCGTCCGTCAGCGCGCCCCGGTCGGCCTCACGGCGCGAGCGCGGCAGCACCTCGTCGGTGATCTCCTTTGACGGATACGGCGTGTTGAGCACGTTCTTCTCGCCGACGAACGGCGCGATGAAGTTCTCCGCGTCAGGGAAGTCGGGGAACCAGCCACGGCCGAAGACCGGGTATTCGCCCTTCTTGGTGCCCGCGTCGAACTCGGTCCAGGGGCGGCTCTTGAGCGTGATCTTGAAGAGGCCCGACGCCTCGAGCTGCTTCTTGATCTCGGCGAACTCCCCGGCGGTCGCGGAGCCGTAGCGGTCGGTCGTGTACCAGAGGGTGAGCGGCACGGGCTCGTGGATGCCCGCTTCATTAAGGATGTTCGCGGCCTTGGCCTTGCTGGGGTCTCCGTAGTCGTCGAAGAAGCCCGTGCCATGCCCGGTGAGACCCTGGGGAACCATCGAGTACAGCGGCTCGACAGTGTCCTGATAGATCTTGTGGGCGATGGCCCCGCGGTCGATGACCTGGGCGAAGGCCCGGCGGACCGCCTTCTTCCTGGCCCAGGGGTCATCTGGGTTGAACACCAGGTAGCGGATCTCGGTGCCCGCGCCCTCGACGAGCTGGATGCCGTCGGTCTGGTGCTTGCCCTGCATCTCGACGATGTCCTTCGACGCGAGACCACGGAAGGTCACGTCGATCTGCTTGTCCCTCAGGGCATCGACCATGGCCGACGACTTCTTGAAGTAGCGGATCGTCACGGCGTCGTTCTTCCGGTCCGCCGAACCCTTGTAGTTGCCGTTCTTGACCAGCTCGGCCCGCTCACCGGGCTTGTACGACTTCAGGGCGTACGGCCCCGAGCCCGCGATCGAGTCGCCTTCGCGGAGCTTGTCGGCCGGGTACTCACTGGGGTCGACGATCGACATGGCGGGTGTCGAGAGCACGAACGGGAAGGTCGCGTCCGGCTTCTTGAGACGGAACGTGACCGTTCGGTCACCTTCCGTGTCGATCGACTTGAGCGATCCGAGCAGACCCGTCGGCCCGCCCTTCACATCGATGCGGCGCATACGGTCGAAGGTGTACTTGACCGCCTTCGCGTCGAGCTCGTGGCCGTCGGAGAACTTCTGCCCCTCGCGCAGCTCACAGGTGAACACCATGTTGCTCTCGTCGGTGAACTTGCAGGACTGAGCCGCGTCGGGCTCGGGCTCGGCCGCCCCCGTGGGGAAGCTAAGGAGCGTCTGGAAGACGTTTCTGTACAGCTCCCAGGAGCTGTCCCAGGCAGCCGCCGGGTCGAGGGTGCTCGGAGCACTCATCGTGCCGACGGTGATCTGCTGCTCCTCGTCGGACTCGTCCGAGGAGATCACTCCACACCCCGTGAGCAGGGATACGGACACCAGCGCCGCGGCCGGCCGCAGGCCCCGGCGGGACTGCCCGGCCAGGCCACGGAGACCCGCCGCCGCCACCAGGCGAACTTCACTGAACACGCGCACGCTCCTCGATCGGCCATGCCATGGGTCGGCAGACAATATCGCAATGCCCCGCCGGGCCAACTTGCGGCGCCGACAGGGCACTTGATGCGCGTGTACGTCCCTTTTGAGGGGCGTACCTGGTGATTGTGCGGCCTTCGTCAGCTGACGCCCGCATTGAGGAAGATGCCGCCATCGACCACGAGTGTCTGCCCCGTGATCCAGTCGGACTGGCCGGACGTGAGGAACGCGGCGGCGCCCCCGATGTCCTCGGGCACACCGAGCCGCCCAAGGGGGTACGCGGCGGCGGCCTCCTCCTCACGGCCCTCGTACAGCGCCTGGGCGAACTTGGTCTTGACCACGGCGGGCGCGATCGAGTTGACCCGTACCTTCGGCGCGAACTCGTGCGCCAGCTGCAGGGTGAGGTTGACCATCGCGGCCTTGCTCATCCCGTACGCGCCGATGAACGGCGAGGGGGAGACGCCCGCGACGGAGGCGATGTTCACGATCGCGCCGCCGTTCTCGCTCTGCCAGGCCTTCCAGGTCTGCTGGGCGAAGCCGAGCGCCGAGATCACGTTGGTCTCGAAGACCTTGCGCGCCACATTGAGGTCGAGGTCCGCCATCGGCCCGAACACCGGGTTCGTACCGGCGTTGTTGATCAAGAAGTCGACCCGCCCGAAGGCCTCCATGGCGCGCTCGACGGCGACCGCCTGGTGGGCCTCGTCGTGGGCCTTGCCCGCGACGCCGATGACGCGGTCGGCGCCGAGCTTCTCGACGGCCTCCTTGAGCGCGTCCTCATTGCGTCCTGTGATGCACACGCGGTCACCGCGGGCGACGAGCGCCTCCGCGATGCCGTAGCCGATCCCGCGGCTCGCGCCCGTGATGAGCGCTGCCTTTCCGCTGTCCTGCACTGTCATCTCCGCATCCCTCCGGAACAGAACTACCGGGCCAGAACTAGTTGAGCGGCCCGCCGGCCACGTACATGACCTGGCCCGAGACGAAGCCCGCGGCGTCGCCCGTGAAGAAGGCGATGGCGTTGGCGATGTCATCGGGGCGGCCGACGCGCTGTACCGGGATCTGCGTGGCCGCGGCGGCCTGGAAGTCCTCGAAGCCCATGCCCACACGGTCGGCGGTGGACTTGGTCATCTCGGTGACGATGAAGCCGGGGGCGACGGAGTTGGCGGTGACGCCGAACTTGCCGAGCTCCTTGGCGAGGGTCTTGGTGAAGCCCTGGAGGCCGGCCTTGGCCGCCGCGTAGTTCACCTGGCCGCGGTTGCCGAGCGCGGAGGACGAGGAGAGGTTCACGATCCGGCCGAACTTGGCGTCCACCATGTGCTTCTGGATCGCGCGGGACATCAGGAACGCACCGCGCAGGTGCACGTTCATGACCATGTCCCAGTCGTTCGCGCTCATCTTGAAGAGGAGGTTGTCGCGGAGCACACCGGCGTTGTTCACGAGAATCGTGGGCGCGCCGAGCTCATCGGCGATCCGGGCGATGGCCGCCTCGACCTGAGCCTCGTCGGACACGTCGCAGCCGACCGCGATCGCCTTGCCACCGGCAGCGGTGATCTGCGTGACGGTGTCCTTGCAGGCGGCCTCGTCGAGGTCGATCACCGCGACGGCACGGCCTTCGGCGGCCAGACGCACGGCGGTCGCCGCGCCGATGCCTCGCGCTGCTCCGGTCACGACCGCGACGCGCTGCTCAGTGGTGGACATGCTGGTTCTCCTCGCCCTTGGGATGCGGCTCTACGGTACGCCCCGATGGTGAGCGACCGCTTAGTACCTTCAGCTGAACGAGACGCTAGAAGCCCTGGCACCCGGTGTCAACGGCACAAGGGTGCGTGTGATTCTTACTTGACCAGGAGGTCAAGGAGTCGGTCCACCTCTGCGGCAGGATCCGCCGTGAGCCCCGAGTGCACAGGACCCGGCTGTACGACGGTCGAGCGCGGCGCGATCAGCCACCGAAAGCGCCGCCCCGCATCATCGCGCTCGGCCTGACCCGCGGCTTCGCCGCCCTCGCAGATCCGCTCGACGGCACGCAGCGCGGCCCTGATGCCGAGCAGGTCGGCCGCCGGGTCGAGGGCCCGCAGCTTGTTCTCGTCCAGATGCATGCGGGCGGCCACGAAGGACGTGGCGCGGGAGTAGACAACGACGCCCACGTTGAACTGCTCACCGCGCTCCACACGCGGCACGACACGCACCAGCGCGTACTCGAAGACGTTCCGCTGGGTCGACGGCTGCTCGGTCACTGGGTCGCGCCCTTCCGCTGCGGCTCGGGCAGCTTGATCCGTTCGTGAATGGTCCCGGCACGCGGCAGCAGGGCGGCCACGTAGGCGCGGCGTACGGCATCGGGGCTTTCGAAGCCCGGTTCGTCCACCAGCCACGCGTCGGGCACGTCGGCCGCCGCACCGGCGAGCAGCTCCTCGGTGACGAGCGGGGCGAGCTCGGCGGCGGCCCCCGCGACGTCGGGTCCGAACGGGGCGAGGGCGTGGTCGGACGCGTCGTACGGCTTGGCGGCCGCGGCCTCGGCGGCACGCCAGTTGTGGTGCCAGATCATGCTCGCGCCGTGATCGATGAGCCAGAGATCGCCGTGCCAGAGGAGCATGTTCGGGTTGCGCCAGGAGCGGTCCACGTTGTTGATGAGCGCGTCGAACCACACGACGCGGCCCGCCTCCGCGGGATCGATGGCGTACGCGAGCGAGTCGAAGCCGAGCGCGCCCGACAGGAAGTCCATCCCGAGGTTGAGGCCGCCGCTCGACTTGAGCAGCTCCTGCACCTGCTGGTCCGCCTCGCCGAGGCCGATCACCGGGTCGAGCCGGATCTGCGTCAGGCGCGGCACCCGCAGCCCGAGGCCGCGCGCCAGCTGCCCGCAGATCACTTCGGCCACGAGCGTCTTACGGCCCTGTCCGGCCCCGGTGAACTTCATGACGTACGTCGCGTACGTTCCCTGACTGTCGGCGGCCTCGACAAGCCCCGGGAGCGATCCGCCCTCCCGGAGGGGCGTCGCGTAACGGACCGCGGTGACTTCGGTGAGCATTGCCCCAGGTTAATGCCGGTCCGAACTCGGTTCGCGCAATAAATGCTTGAGCGTTTGAACACGGCGAGGTGCGGGCTCGTACCACCGGACATGACTGTTTCCAGGGAACCACTGCCCGCCCTCTCACGCCGCTCCGTCGTCGCCGCGGCCGGCGTCGTCAGCCTGGCCGCCGCGCTCGCCGCCTGCGGCGAAAGTGACGACGGCTACGGCGATGGCGACTCCACGCAGGCCGGGGCGAAGGCGCCGGACGGCGCCCAGAAGTCCACCGGCGCCGCAGGGGCCGTACTCGCCAAGACCTCGGAGATCCCGGTCGGCGGCGGCAAGATCTTCAAGGACGAGGGCGTGGTCGTCACCCAGCCGACGGAGGGCGAGTTCAAGGCGTTCTCGAACCGTTGCACCCACAAGCAGTGCCCGGTGACCAGCGTCGAGGGCGGCACCATCAACTGCCCGTGCCACGGCAGCAAGTTCAGCATCGCGGACGGCAGCGTGAAGGCCACGCCCGCGCCGAAGCCGCTACCGACCGCCGAGATCAGCGTGGACGGGGACGCGATCAAGCTGGCCTAGGAGACCTAGGTGGCCTGGGGGCGGTCCGGACCTGGCCGCTTCCAACTGCCGAGGACGTCCTCGGTGGTGGCGATCGTGGCGACGAGGGCGAGCGTGTTCCGGATCATCGCGGGTGCGTAGTCGGAGGGGACTCCCGCGATGGCGTCCGAGGGCACGACGGCGGTGTAGCCGAGGTTCACGGCGTCGAAGACCGCGTTCGGTATCGCCACGTTCGCCGAGACCCCGGTCACCAGGAGCGTGCGGCACCCCAGATTGCGGAGCAGCGGATCGACGTCCGTGCCCGCGAGCGGCGAGAGGCCGTGCAGCCGCCGTACGACGAAGTCCTCGTCGGCCACCTCGATGGGCGGCGCGACGCGCACGGCCCTCGTCCCCGCGAGCTGCTGCACGGGCAGCCGCCCCGCGGCACGGAAGAGGCGGGCGTTGCGATTGGCGCCCCGCCCGTCCGGGCGGCGTTCGGCGACGGCGTGCAGGACCTGGACCCCGGCCAGGTGAGCGGCGGAGACGAGCCGCGCGACGTTGGCGAGGCAGCCCGACGAGCGTGCTTCGGCGGCGAGTTCGGGCAGCGCGCTCTCCGTGCCCACGACGCCCTGCTGGCATTCGACGGTCATCAGGACGGTGGTGGCGGGGTCGAGGAGTTCCCTGAGCTGTTCGTGCGACGGCATGGCTCCCCCTGTCCGGGACGTTCGGGACTGCCGGGACTGGCCGGGACATCCGGCGCCCGGGATGCGCGGAGGCTAGCGGCCATTGCGTCCGGGCGGAAGAGACCGCATCCTTTTCTGACGCAGCATCAGTTGCAGATCTGAGACGGATCTACGGAGGACGCATGGCCGTCACACAGCGCCGGGGCCGCAAGATCATGATGTCGCCGGGCGAGCTCGACGAGTTCCTCGCCACGGAGCGCACCTGCCGGGTCGCGACGGTGTCCCGCGACGGCGCCCCGCACGTCAGCGCGCTCTGGTTCGCCTGGGACGGCACGTCCTTGTGGCTGTTCTCGCTCACGCGCAGCAAGCGCTGGGCGGACCTGCGGGGCGATCAGCGGGTCGCCGTGGTGATCGACTCGGGCGAGGAGTACGGAGAACTGCGGGGCGCGGAGCTCACCGGGACGGTGGACTTCGTCGCCGAGTCGCCGCGCATGGGCGAGCCGTGCCCCGAACTCGACGCTCCTGAGCGACTGTTCAACCAGAAGTACTTCGGTCTCGACACGATGCCGTACGACGGGAGGCACGCGTGGATCCGCCTCACGCCGGACGCGATCGCCTCCTGGGACTTCCGCAAGTTGGCGGATCTGTAGCCCCCGCCCGCCGCCTGCCCTCCCCCGTCACCGCCGAACGCGCTCAGCAGGTCCGGCGAAGTCCGCTGCGGTTCGGGAGTGCCCTGAAGGGGCGCGGGGAACTGCGCGACCAGCCACGACGGCGCCGCAGATGATCGACAGCACCTCGCGGTACTTCCAGCAGAGCGCTTAGCGCAGCCCCGCCCCCGCCACCTGAAGCGCCTCCACGGCAGCCCTGATCGACGGCCGCCGGTCCGCGTCCGCCCGCCACACCACGTACACATGACGCCGCACCCGATGCCGCACCGGGACCGTCCTGACCCCGGCCGGCATCGGGTCACGCCCCAACTGGGGTGCCACGCACACGCCGAGCCCCGCGGCCACCAGCGCGAGCTGGGTGTGGTGCTCCTCAGCGCGGTGTGCGATCCGCGGCTCGATGCCCTTGGCGCGCAGCGTGAACATCAGCCACTCATGGCAGAACTCCCCCTCGGCCCAGGTGATCCACTCATCGTCCGCGAACTCGTCCAGATCCACTTCGGCGCGGTCGGCGAGGGGGTGCGCCGCGGGCATCGCGACATCGGCGGGATCGTCGAGGAGGGACGCCTTGACCAGGCCTTCGGGCATCGGCAGCGGTTTGTTGTACCAGTCGAGGACGACCGCCATGTCGATGTCGCCGCGCACCACGGTGGCCACTCCCGGCTGCGGCTCCATCTCCTGGGAGCGGACGCGAAGCCCGGGGTGCCCGGCCCGCAGGGCGGCGAGCGTGGCGGGCAGCAGGCCGCGCATCGCCGTGGGGAAAGCGGAGATCCGCAGCTCGCCGACGGCCTTGCCGCGCTGCTCCTCCAGGTCGGCCTTGGCGAGTTCCACCTGGGAGAGGATGCGCGCGGCGTGCTCGGCGAGCAGCCGCCCGGCGTCGGTGAGGCGCACCCCGCGGCCGTTCTTGGCGAGGAGCTGCTGGCCCACCTCGCGCTCCAGCTTGGTCATCTGCTGGGAGACGGCCGACGTCGTGACGTGCAGCCCGGCCGCGGCTCCGCTGACCGAGCCGTGCCGGGCCAGCGCGTCGAGCGTGCGCAGGCGCTCCAGGTTCAACATGTAAGTGATGCTACGTGATACCGGACAATTAATTTCGCTTGTTCTAAGAGGTCAACCCCCTCAGGCTGATGCACATGAGCGTCACCACCACTCCGGTCACCCCCGCCCCCTCCGTCACACCCAAGTCCCGCCGCGCCCTCGGCTGGCACCTCCGCTTCGGCATCCTCTCGCTGATCTGGGGCTTCAGCTTCCTGCTGATCAAGGTCGGCACCGATGGCTACGCGCCGTTCCAAGTCACCCTGGGGAGACTCGCGTTCGGCACCGTCGTCATCGCGGCCGTCCTCGTGGTGAAGCGCGAGCGGCTGCCGCGCGGGGCCCGGACGTGGGGGCATCTCGTGGTCGCCGCGTTCCTGCTCAACGCCCTGCCGTTCTCGCTCTTCGCGTACGCGGAGCTGACGATCCCGTCCACCCTCGCGGGGATCTGCAACGCGGCGTCACCCCTGTGGGGCATGGCGCTCTCGCTGGTCGCGCTCTCCGAGGACCGCCCGACGCGGCGCCGGGTCGCGGGTCTCGGGCTCGGCTTCTTCGGTGTCCTCACGGTGCTCGGCGCCTGGCAGGGCTTCAGCGGCCTTGACTTCGGCGGCACGGCGATGGCCCTGCTCGCCTCACTGAGCTATCCGATCGGCTGGATCTACGTGCGCCGCACACTGGCCGGATCCGGGCACTCCAACCTCTCGCTCTCCGGCGCGCAGCTGCTTGTCGCGACTGTCGAACTGGCCGTGGTGACACCACTGTTCACGTCCTTCCCCACGCACTTCCCCGTCGTGCCGCTCCTCGCGATCGTGGCACTGGGTGCCCTCGGCACCGGACTCGCCTTCCTGATCCAGTACGGCCTGGTGGCCGAGGTCGGCCCCACGACGGCTCAGATGGTCACGTACTTCGTCCCGGTCATCGCCACCGCAGCGGGTGTCGCCGTCCTCGGTGAGTCCCTGAGCTGGTCGACACCGGTCGGCGCGGTGATCATCCTGGCGGGCGCGGCGCTCACCCAGTCCAAGCCGCGCACCGCGTCCCGGGCCGTCCGCTCGTCATCCCGAGCCGTCCGCTCGTCATCCCGAGCCGTCCGTTCGTCAACCCGGGCCGTCCGTTCGTCAACCCGCCCGCCCCGCACCGATCACTCGTAACGCCGCGCGGGAGCGGGCCCGGTGGCGGAGGCGACCGCGTCCGCCACCGGCTCGATGTCCTCGTCCCCGAGCGTCGACACCGTGATCCGCACGCCGGGCCGTGCGTTCATCCGGAACCGCGCCCCCGGAGCGACGGCCCACCCCGCGTGCAGCAGCCTGGCGACCGCGCCGGTCTCGTCGGGCACCGGCACCCATACGTTCATGCCGCTGCGCCCATAGGCGGCGACGCCCCGCTCGGCGAGCGCTGCGACCAGGGCGTCACGGCGCTTCCCGTAGGACGCCGCCACCTCGGCCGCGTCCACCGCTCCGTCCGCCCACAGGTGCAGCACGGCACGCTGCGACACATGGCTCACCCACCCCGGTCCGAGCCGCTGCCGCCCTTGTACGCGATCGACGGTGACGGCGTCCCCGGTGAGCAGGGCGAGACGCAGGTCCGGTCCGTACGCCTTGGCGGTCGAGCGGACGAAGGCCCAGCTGCGGGTCACACCGGCCAGCGGGTGCAGCGGCAGGTCGACGATGCTGTGGCCGTGATCGTCCTCGATGAGCAGCACCTCCTTGTGCGCGGCGAGCACTTTTCGTAGCGCACGCGCGCGTGGAGCGCTGATCGCGGCACCGGTCGGATTCTGGGCGCGGTCGGTGACGATGAGCGCCCGGACGCCGCCGCGCAGCGCCTCTTCCACGTCGGCGGGCAGCGGTCCGTCGTCGTCGACGCCCACGGGGACCGTACGCAGCCCGAGCACCGGCATCAGATCGAGCAGGCTGCCCCAGCCGGGGTCCTCGACCGCCACCGCGTCACCGGGCTTGAGATGGGCTGCGAGCACGCGCTCGATGGCGTCGAGGGATCCCGAGGTGACGGCGACGGGGCCGTCGGGCATGCCGTCCTTGTCGAGGGCCACGCGCGCGTGGCGGGTCATTTCGGGGTCCACGGCCGCCTCCCCGTACAGCACGGGACGCCGGTCGCCCTCGGCCGCGGCAGCCGCGAAGGCGGGAGCGAGCGGGGGAAGCAGCGCCGTGTCCGGATTGCCGTTGGACACGTCCCGCACACCGGGCGGCACGTCCACGCGGATCAGCTCGCGCACCGTCGTCGCGGGCTTGGGACGTACGCGACTGCCGCGCCGCCCCGCCGTCTCGATGACGCCGCGTTCGCGCAGCGTGCGGTAGGCGGCGGCCACCGTATTGGGATTCACCCCGAGCCGCTCCGCCAACTCCCGCATCGGCGGCAGAAGTTGACCTGGCTCCAGGCCTCCCCCACCCACCGCACGCTCCACGCTGGCAGCGATCTCAGCTGCGCGTCGGCCTTCGATCCGATACTCTCCTAGCACAAACCACATTATGCACTAGTGCAATGGAGAAGGCAATGAGCGTCGCATCCGAGTCCGGCATCGAGACCGCCACCGACACCGCCTCGTACGCGCCGACCGAGCTCACCGTGCCCACGCGCGGCCGGGACCGCGCCGCGTACGACAAGGAGTTGGTGCACTCGATACTCGACGAGGCCTATGTCTGCCACCTCGGTTTCGTGCGCGACGGCGCCCCCGTCGTCCTGCCGACGCTGTACGGCCGGGTGGGCGAACGGCTGTACGTCCACGGTTCGACGGGTTCCCGCCCCCTGCGGATGGCGACCGACAGCCGGCAGGAGCCGGACCCCGGCCTCGCGGTGTGCCTGACCGTCACCCACGTCGACGGCCTCGTCCTCGCCCGGTCGGCCTTCCACCACTCGATCAACTACCGCTCCGTGGTGATCCACGGCACCGCCCACCAGGTCACGGACCCCGAAGAGAAGCGCTCCGCGCTCGACTCCCTCGTCGACCACGTCGTGCCGAACCGCTCCGCCGACTCCCGCCCCGCCAACGCGAAGGAGCTCGCGGCGACGGCCGTGCTCAGCCTCGACCTCGCCACGGTCTCCGCCAAGGTGCGCACGGGCGGCCCGAACGACGACCCCGAGGACCTCGACCTCCCGTACTGGGCAGGCGTAGTCCCGCTGAGCAAGGGCCACGGCCCCCTGATCCCTTCGGCGGACCTGGCCCCCGGCATCGAAGCCCCCGACTACCTGATCGCCCCGTAAGGGGCGCGGGGAGCTGCGCGCCAAGACTTCACGGGCCCGCGGGCTTGGAACCAACGCTCGCGGGGTGCGGCCACCCCCGGCCGCACCGCGCGAGCCCCCTCACACCAGCACCGCCCCCCGCCGCGCGGCAACCGCCCCGCGCGTCTCCGCCACAGCAAGCCCCGTCACAGCAGCCAGCATCAGCAACATGCCGACCACCGTCGAAACAGTCAGCTCCTCACCGAGCAGCACAACCGCGATGACCGCCGCGCTCAACGGCTCAAGGAGCGTGATGACCGAGACGGTGGCGGACCGGATGACGGCGGCACCCGCGAAGTACAGGGCGTAGGCGACCGCGGTCGGGATCACGACGATGTACAGCAGATAGAGCCCCATGCGTGCAGGGTCGGCCGAGTGCGGAACCAACCCCTCCACCGCGGCGAGCGGCAGCAGGCAGACCGACACCACGGCGAACGACC
Organism: Streptomyces sp. NPDC048441; assembly: GCF_043200235.1. NCBI lineage: Bacteria > Bacillati > Actinomycetota > Actinomycetes > Kitasatosporales > Streptomycetaceae > Streptomyces > Streptomyces sp. NPDC048441. The sequence goes on along the minus strand of NZ_JBICXM010000022.1, from coordinate 30,919 downwards.
AGACCGTCGTGTCGGAGGCGTCGGCGCCCCCGTCGCGCCCCCACCACCGCGTGAGCAGCGTCATCGCGGCGTACGCGGCCGCCGAGAGCAGCCCCCACATCACGCCGAGCGGCCGCACACTCGCCCCGCCACCACCGAGCACGAGCACCACGAGACCCGCCAGCGCCCCGACCACGGCGACGGCCCCGCCGCGCCCCAGCCGCTCACCCATCGTGAGCCGCGCCCCCAGCGCGATGAGCACGGGCCCCGACCCCATCGTGACCACCGTGCCGACCGCGAGCCCCGTCGACTCGACGGAGGCGAAGTAGGCGGTCTGGAACACGGCGAGGGCCACGCCGGTCGCCACGATCCGCGGCAGCCTGCGGCGCAGCGGCACGCTCACGGCGGCGTACGAGGAGGAACGTCGGCACGACCCCAACGACCGCACCAGACGCACGGCGAACAGCAGCACGAAGCCGCCCGCGCAGCGCCAGAAGGACAGGCTGACCGGTCCCATGTCACTGGCGCCGAAGACCAGCGCGGCGGCGGCACCCGCGGTGCCCCAGGCCGTACCGGCGACGATCAGATAGAAGAGGCCTCGCCCGACGGACAGGCCGGAGGCAGCAGTCGACACATTCGACGCATTCAACACGTGAGTTCTCCGCAGAAAGGAAAAGAAGGTCCCTGGCTCCGTCTGCGGGCAGCGTCGCTCCACCCGGCCACCGGCCGGGTGTGATCCTGAAGGCGCCCGCGCCTAAGCGGCCGGGGGCGGAAGAACGAGCGCGCGTGAATGCATGATCAACACCCTAAGCCGTGCTACTGGTCGACGACAACTGCTCTTTCGGCTCTGGCAAGCCACCGGCGACAGGCCCTTCCGGGGGCTTCGCGGGCGCGGACGACTGCGCGATGAACGCCCCCGCGAGCACGACCGCGCCACCGATGATCTGCGGCGCCGAAAGGTGCTCGCCCAGCAGGATCCAGGCGAGGACGGTCGCGATGACCGCTTCCAGGCAGGCCACGACACCCGCCACCTGCGGGGAGAGCCTGCGCACCGAGAGCACGCCGGTGACGTAGGCGACGACGGTCGCGATGAGCACGAACCAGCCGATGAGGACCCACGCGGGAACGGTCGTGCCGTTCATGTCCGCGCTGCCCGCGAGCACCGACCAGTCCATGCCCCAGGGGCGTGCCACGACCGTCAGCACGACGGCACCGATCAGCAGTCCGTACGCGATGACGCCGAGCGGATCGGGAGCGTCGTCCCCGGCGTCGCTGCCCTGGTCGGACAGGACGAAGTAGCCGACCTGGCAACAGGCGGCGCCCAGCGCGAGCAGCAGACCCACGACGTCGAAGCTGAGACCGGACCACACCTCGACCACGCAGGCGAGCCCGCCGACGGCGAGCACCACGCCCACCGCCGCCGCGCGCGTCACGGGCCGCCGCTGTACGAAACGCACCCAGCCGAGGACGAGCGCGGGCGCGAGGTATTCGACAAGGAGCGCGACGCCGACGGGGATGCGGGATATCGCCGCGAAATAGAAGGCCTGGACCCCGGCCACGGCGAGGAGGCCGAAGCCGATGAGGAGCGCGGGCCTGCGGAGCAGAAGCCCGCGGTGGCGCCAGGCGACCGGCAGCATCACCAGGGCGGCACCCGCCACCCTTAGCCAGACGACGTGCAGCGGGTCGAGGCCCGCCTCGATCAGCGGCTTAGCCGCGACGCCCGATCCGCCGAAGGCGACCGCCGATCCCAGAGCGAGCCCCAGGCCGACGCCTCTCCCCCGGCTCAGCCGTGAGGCTGTCTGATTCCCCTGAGACGCTTGCACCGGCACATCATGACAGGGCGCGTCATGAGCGTCACCCCCGATAGAACCTGTCTCAATCGGCGGACGTCTCGGCGTACGGAGTCAGCGGGTCCTCCTCGATCCGCCGGAGTATCGCCCCGGCGTCCGCCCCGGCCCGCCCCAGGACCTCGACCGCGCGGCAGTCGGCGTCGGCGACGAGTGCCGCCAGGAGGTCGATGCCGAGGGCCCGTGGTTCGCCGCGCAGTTCGGCCCGCTCGAGAGCCGCCTTCATGGCGACGGTCGCGGACGGCGACCAGCCCGTCTCCTTCGTGGCGGTGGACCTGGGGGCGGGTATGGGAGCGGAGTCGCCGGAGCGCACCATCGGCACCGCTCCGGAGTCCTCGACCGTCCCCTGCCACTGAAGGCCGTAGCCGATGCTGCGCTGGACGAGATAGCCGAACAGCCGCACCACCTGCGTCTCGTCGTCGAGGGCGGCTCGCACGTCGGGGTCGGTCTCCAGGAGGGAGTGCAGCAGATGCGCGGTATCGATCTGCCGGTCCCCGTCGCGCACGGCACGCCTGCGCGCGCCGGCCAGCACCGACGCGAGCGCGGCGCTGAGTCGGGGGTCGGTCTCTGCTCGGGTCGGGCCGGGCTCGGCGCCCCGCGGAGTACGGCTTTGCACATCTCCCACCCCATCAGCCCCCAGAGGCGGAGTCATCGGCGCCGGGAAGCATCTTTGCGTCCGACACAGGTTGGGTACTCGTGCGTGGGTTCTCCTCCTTACGGATGAGATCTCACCGTTCTTCCCCGAGGGGCGCGCGCCGCCTTGATTCACGCCCGGCACGCAACCACGGCCCACCGGCCACTCGTCTTTCAGGCATGGAGCGCGGGTGATGGAGCGCAGGTGCTGGATGGTCGCGCTTTCGGCCATCGACGGCAGGCAGTACGTGTATCGGGTGTACGCACCCGATGACGCACTGCCCGCCGACCTGTTCTGGGACGCCTGGCACTGCCACGACGAGGGCCCCTTCCCCCGGGCCTGCGACCTGTTCGACGCGGCGGAGATAAGCAGGGTCGGCTGACTCCCGGCTCCTCGGCCCCCGTACGGGACCTACGCGGGCCGTGTCCCGATGACGATCGTCGCGTACATCTCCTCGTCGCTCACCGACCGCGGCACGAGGCCGCCGTCCACGACCGCTTCCAGCGCGTACGGCACCTGCCGCTCGCTCGTCTCGAACAGCAGCCGTCCGCCGGGTGCCAGCCAGCGTGCCGCGTCCGCGGTCACGCGCCGCAGGACGTCGAGGCCGTCCGCGCCGCCGTCGAGTGCCACCCGCGCCTCATGGATGCGGGCTTCCGGCGGCAGGAGGCCGACCTCTTCGGTGGGTACGTAGGGGACGTTCGCAAGGAGTACGTCGACGCGGCCATGGAGTGTGGAAGGCAGCGGTTCGTAGAGATCACCCTCGTACACCCGCCCTCCCACGTCGGCGACGTTGCGCCGTGCGCACGTCACCGCGGCCGGGTCGATGTCGGCGGCGTGCAGTTCGACCCGGTCGACGGCGGCGCCGAGAGCCGCCCCCAGCGCACCTGAGCCGCAGCACAGATCGACGACGACCGCGCCGGGTCCTGCCAGGGCTGCGGCCTCCTGAACGAGGAACTCGGTGCGCCGCCGCGGCACGAAGACCCCGGCGTCCACGGCGATCCGCAGACCGCGGAACTCCGCCCAGCCCAGGACGTGTTCGAGCGGATGGCCGATGACGCGCCGCTCCACCATGGCGGCGAGTTCGGCGGGGTCACGTGCGGTGGAGACGAGCAACTCCGCCTCGTCCTCGGCGAAGACACAGCCGGCGGTGCGCAGTCCGACGACGATGTCAGCAAACCGAAGGGAATCTATCGAGGATGACGCGGGTGAGGAAGATGAGACCGACATGAGGAGAAGAGGAACCTTTCGGGATGCCGATGGGGCTCCCTCGGTCACCTATGCCGGGTGAACCGTGCGGTCGCGAGAAGGGAGCGCCCGACTTACTGCTGCGGTAATCGGTCTCACCTCCCTGCTCCGTCTCCCCGCGTCCGTCGCAGGGGAGGGCAACAGTACCTGACCTGGCGCTGGGCGGCGCCGTGGAAGTGTCCACAACATCTGACGGTTCATCAGTATTGAATGTTCCGGGCCCTGCGGCTACGTTCCGCGACACCGCAGCTGCGCCCCGCCGCAGCGCCCAACGAAGAGGGGTCGTCGCATGGCCGAAGTCAGCGCGGAAGCACGGATCGAGGCGCCCGCCGAGAAGGTCTGGGCCCAACTCACCGACTTCTCCTCGTACGGCGAGTGGAACTCCACGCACACGAGCTTCCCGAAGGGCGGCCCCACCACCCTGGAGGTGGGCGGCACGTTCGTCGAGAACATGAAGCTGATGGGTTTCCCCGCCGAGGTCAACTGGACGATCGAGGATCTGCAGAGCGCGCGCACCCTGGCGATCAGGGGCAAGGGCCCGATGGGCGTGACGGTCGGCACCCGCTACACACTCGCCCCCGAAGGGGAGGCGACGAACGTACGCATAGACGGGGAGTTCACCGGCGCGGCGGTCTCCTTGATGGCGGGCAAGCTGAAGGATTCGGCGACGGCGGCGCTGAATGAGTCGCTGCGCAAACTGGCGGGCCTGGTGGCTTAGGAACCGCCCCCGACACAGAGAGGCGCCCCACACATCACACGTGCGGGGCGCCTCACTTGCACTGGGGGTCATCGACCCCGAGCACCTCAGTCCTCATCGGCGAGGATCAGGTACAGCTTCTTACGGGCGTCGTTGATGACCGTGAGCGCCTTCTCGCGCTGGTCCTTGCTGCCGGTCTTCCAGACCTGGCCGAACGCCTCCATCAGACCGAAACCGGCCTGCCGGATCTCGTTCAGCGTCTCCCAGTCGACCCCGCGCCCGGCCTCTTCCCAAGGCGCGTCGGGACCTTCACCGGCCGCGGTGACGCCGGCCTCGGTGAGCGAGAAGAGCTTCTTGCCGCCCTCGCTCGCGCTGCTGATCAGGCCCTCGTCCTCCAGGAGCTGGAGGGTCGGGTAGACCGAACCGGGGCTGGGCTTCCACGCCCCGCCGCTGCGCTCGGCGATCTCCTGGATCATTTCGTAGCCGTGCATGGGCCGGTCCTTCAGGAGGGCCAGGATCGACGCGCGTACGTCACCGCGCCTCGCCCTGCCTCGCGGACCGCCTCGGCCACCGCGCCCGCCGCCCCAAGGGCCGCCGGGTCCACCGGGACCGCCGAAGCCGGGCCCGAAGGGACCGAACGCAGCGCGCCGCCCTTCGAAACCGCCCCGGCCTTCATGACCGGGGCCACACTTTCCACGTCCGTGCTCGTGTTCATAACCGTGGGAACGCATAGCAATCACTCCTTCTGGTGCTTCATCTTGCAGGTGATCTATCGCGCCATCGTTGATCTGTCGCGATGCGTCAACGATATATCGCTACTGTTCACCTGGCAAGCCCCCTCCGAGAAGAAGCCCGTGTGTCCTGTGACAGCGATCCTTGATCGATTGCCCCGTCTTGACTGATCCGGTTCGAAGTCGGACCGCTGACGTGCGGCGACCAGTTCAGCTGAGACGCACAACCCCTGGAAATCTCAGGTGATGTGGCCCCGGGCGGGTGAATGTAGGCCGCTGTCTCAGCTGATCTGGCCCGCCGTCGCTGTTTCGATGTTCGAACCCTTCGGCAGATCGGAACGTCTGCGAACGTCGCGCGCCAGCCGTGTAACCGGCTACCTGGCAGTGGCGATCGTGTAGGCGCCGAGCACGGAGGCTCCGGTCGTTCCGAGAACCACAACAAGGCGGGCAGTCCAGTTGTCCTTCTCGATTGCCAGCTGGACCGTCCGCCAGAACTCGCTTCCCATACCGTCTCCTTGGCATCGCACGGGTACTGACGGTCGACCAGTCGGCCCACTAAGCACTGCTTCAGGGCAGCCGAAAGCGTCACACCCCGAAGCGGAAACATCACACCCGATGAGTCACGGCTACTGAGACGAAGGAGGCGCCGACAGCTGGTGTGACCGCGAGCAGTTAGGGCTCCCCGCGCGGTACACAGTACGGAAGTCGGTCTCGCCCTCGTCCTGCGTCGCACGCACCGCGGCTGTCAGTTCCGGCGCGTGAAGGTAGGTCCTGGCGGAGGGGCATCACCGGTCCGGGTCTTTTCAAGCGCGTCGATGAACCAGATCACCTGAGACCACAAGGGAAGCGGACCAGATCACCTGAGACGGGGACCAGATCCTTGGAGACGGGACATCGATTGCCAGTCAGCGAAGGTTGACCACCGGGTCCCTTGTGTCCGTGAAGGTTGACCGCCCAGCGCCGCAAACGCTCTATCGAGACTGAGACGCCTTGCGTTGGCGGAGCCGGTAGGAGGTCTGTCGGCAGACTGACGAACAGGTGGTGCGGCGTTGTCCGGACCGAAGCTCCATCAGCGCGCCGCAGACGCGGCAAGGCACCGGCTCCGGTGGGCGACGACGCGGAATGCGTCTGCGGCGGGCCCTTTCCTTGCAGGCTGGGGAGCAGAAGCTCCGCGGGACACCTCGAACCGCATCCGCGTGAAACGGAGTGCGGCACTCCGCGCATAGCCCTGTGGTGAGCGTGCGCTGTAGCCCATCGGGGTCACGGCCAGTGACAGCCGCGACGCGGGGCCAGCTGGGAGCCCCGCGGTGCAGTGGTGGCTCGCAGAGGAATTTTCGCAAGTAGGCGGGCGGGAGATGGTTGGCATGGGCCGGCCGCCTGATGAAGGGTCGCACCCCTTCCCCGGCTCTTGGGCGAACCTGAAAGGGAAGTCGGGCGATCGACGTCTCTCCCTGGAGGGTGAGGTTCACTGATCTTCGCGCGGCGCCGAAGAGCTGCCGGGTCGCTTGCGGCGGAAGGCGATGTCTAGGTCGACGGCCAGCAGGCCCGCTTTTGCGATCTTTTCGTTGCCGGTGAGGATCACCAGGAAGAGCCTCCAGGCCATCCCGCTCGACCACACCGCCCACACCACGACGTCGCTGGCCTCGAAAGCCGCGACGTCCCGATGAACAGCGAACTACCGCCCCGGTTCGCCCCACTACCGGTCCGACTCCGCCCCTGCCTCGGAGAATCCGCCAACTCCTACATCCGGCGCCTGGCTCGCGCCAACCATCTCAAGCCCAGCTTCCTGCACTGCTATCTCTGCGGCCCACCGCAGTGGTTTGCCAAGCCGCTCCTCGAGACCTCGCCATGGTCGCAGGTCACTCGCCCGAAGCACTCGAACGTGCCCTCGCTGACGCCAACGCCCTGGGCGGCACGAACAGACCACGCCGACGCCTCCCCAAGAAGAACCCCTTCGCCTGGCGCCAGAGCCTGGCCCACGGCATCACCCAAGAGGCCCTCAAAGGCACACAAATCCGCACGCTCGCAAAGCGCTACAACCTCCGCTGCTGGGACGTCCGCCTCGCCCTGAAGACCCCGCGCCTGACCACTGCCGAGACGGGACCGCTGACCGACCCCATCACCGGCGATCTCGCCGACCTGATCGAAAGCATGATCAGTAGAAAGCTCTGCGGAGGCAGATCTGGACAGAACTCCTTGACCACCACGACTACTTGGTCACCTACCACAGCATCCGCCATTACATGAGATACACACGACCCCGAACGGCGTCAGCACGTGTTTGAGATCCGCACAGGTCCAGGTCGCGGCGACGCTGCGAGGGGCGGAACGCGGGTATCCGTCGCTGCTCGGTGGGCGTGTCACGGTGCCAGTTGGTGTCGTGATCTCGCACACCGAAGGTCGAGCGTTCTCACCAACCTTGGTGGACGGGCTCCCCGTCACCGAAGGTTGAGCGCGCTGGCCGGAGCGAGGTCCTCGGATGGGTGCAGTGGCCAGCGCGTGCAGAGCAAACATGTCGCTGATCTCCGAGGCAGCCGCATCCCGCATGCGGAGCGCTCAACCTTCGGTGACCGCTTGCACACGGCGGCCCGGAACGCTTGCCGACTTGTTCAGCTGTGTTCGGGTTCCACCGGGAGCCACAGTTCGGCGTCAGCCTCGGCCTTCTCCGGCGACAGGCGGGTACGCAGGATCTCAGGGCCGGTGCGGGTTCGGTACGGGTTCGACGGGAACCACTCGGTGAACACGGCCCGCCACAGCTCCTGGATGGCCTGCGGCGCAGGACCGGAGGTGGTGAAAACCGCCCACGTGCCGGCCGGAACGGACAACGTGGTTGTGCCCTCCGGAGCGGCCGCGGAGGTGATCACGCCGTGGTGGTAGTCGAGTTCGGTGCCCTCGGCTCGGCTGGGGTCCAGGTCGTCGCAGACCGCGACGACGCCGTGCGGCTCCTGGTCCGACAGCTTATCCAGGGCCTCCAGGGTCTGCGGGTCGATCCCGCGGACGAAGCCCATGATCGCCGGGTTCGGCCCCGCATGCACCAGCGGTACCCGGGCCCTGAGCCCGACGACGGTGAAGCCCGCCTTGTCCACAACGCGATATCGCATAGTGCTGCTGCCTTCGACGGTGAGGTGGAAAGTCATCCGCGACTGGGAGCTGAGCGCGGCACCGGTGCGCCGGGCCTCGCCTGGTCCGATGCCGTGCATGGCACGGAACGCCCGCGCGAAGCCCTCGCCTGAGCTGTAGCCATAGCGCACCGCGATCTCCAGCAGCGTCCCCCGTCCCGCGAGCACTTCGGCTCCCGCGAGGGTGAGCCGACGGCGCCGGATGTACTCCGACAGCGGTATGCCCGCGAGCGCGGAGAACATCCGACGCAGATGGTATTCCGAGGTCGCCGCGATGCGTGCCAGCTCCTCCACCTCGACGGCCTGGTCGAGATGGCGCTCGACGTGCCCCATAGCCTGGTTCAGCCGCTCCAGCACGCCCGGTCTCCTTCCTCTTAACGACCACCACGCCAGGCAACGTCCATGTCTACCCGGCGCTGCAGTCAGTGCCTTCCCTGTCCGGACCGGGCGTGTCCTGTCCCAGGCCCCGACGGATCGCGATCTCCACAGGAGAGTACGCACCGTCGGCCCGCTCCAGTTCATACGGTGCGGCCGACATCAGCGGCGGCTGGGCCATGAAGCGCGGCCGCGCCCCATGGTGTGGTTGCGCCGCGTGCACCAGGAACGGATGACACAGGAAGACGTCGCCCGGGGACCCGGTGGCAAGGGCGAGTGGCCGGTGGTCGGACGCCGCCACCAGATCGGGCGCAAGGGCAAGCCCACTCGCCCCGTCCTCCCCGTACTTCTCCAACACCTTCGGCACGTCGAGGTGTGAACCGACCCGGATCCGGGTCGGGGCGTCCTGTTCACCGACCTCGCTGAATAGGAACAGCATCAGCAACGCCCGGCCCCGGGAGCGCAGATTCGTGAAGTACCAGCTCTCGCCCTCGGGCAGATAGCTCCCCTCGATGTGCCAGCCCGCGTCGTCCGGCTCCTCCGCGTGTGGGAAGCGCAACGGGAACGTGCCCAGCGAGTAGCGCGGCTCCCAGCATCCCGCGCCGACAAGAAGGTCGTAGGCGTGCTGCAGAGACGGCGAGTTGGGTGCGGCGGCGAACGGCCCCTGCGCCATGCCGGCCACCCAGTGCACGGGCTGCGTCCATGTCGCTGGGTCCTCCGGGTCGAAGCCCGTTTCTCGCCACAGCAGCCGCGCGCAGTCCGCGGCCACGCGTGGCGCGACGGCGCCCTCCAACTTCACGAAGCCGTCGCGGAGGAAGCGGGATACCAAGATCGTGTCATCCATGCCCCCATCGTGCGGCGACACCAGCCCCGATCACCCGACATTTTCCGCACCACCTTTGTTGGGTGATCATCGAGCACTTCGACTCTGGCATGGACTACAGCCGGTCCGAGCCGCTCGGCCCCACTTCGGCCAATGCCCCCGGACCACTCAGCGCGAGCACACTCGTTGACATCCAACCTAGTCGGCCCAGGTCAGCTGACTGCACACGACTAACTTGGCTGTCGAAGGACACCCACACGGCACACGGCACAGGGCCGCCCGGACGCCGACATCGGCGGCTTGCCCCACCGGCCCCACTGGCCCTACCGGCCCCACCTCACGAAATGCGGCTCGCACCGCCAGCCTGGTGCAGGGCGGTCAAAACGCGCCGCAGATGCCGCTCTGCGCGACCTCGGGCCACCCACCCCCGATTGGCCTTGGCCAGCCCCCGCGTCGGCCCGCTAGCGTCGTCGACATGCCGCCTTCCCACCGCATCCGCATCGTCGACGCCTTCACCGACCGCCCCTTCTCGGGCAACCCCGCAGGCGTACTCCTCCTCGACGCCTTCCCGGAGGACACCTGGCTCCGGCACGTGGCCGCGGAGGTCAACCACGCCGAGACCGCCTTCGCCCACCGCCTCCCCGAGGGCGGCGAAGCCGACTGGGCGCTGCGATGGTTCACGCCGACCACCGAGGTCGAACTCTGCGGCCACGCCACCCTCGCCACCGCCCACGTCCTGAAGACCACCGGCGCCGCCGAAGGGCCCGTGCGGTTCACCACCCGCAGCGGCATCCTCACCACGACCGCGCACACCGACGGCACCATCACCATGGACTTCCCGACCGCCCCGCTCACCCCGGCCGAGGTCCCCGCGGGCGTCGCGGAAGCACTCGGCGCCGAGCCGCTCGTGGCGTACGACACCGGGGCGAACCTCGGCGACCTGCTGGTCGAGCTCGCGGACGAGAAGACGGTGCGCGCGCTCACCCCGGACCACAGGGCCCTCATCCAGCACTCCGAGCGCGGCATCATCGCCACCGCACGCGCCGAGGACCCCACCCGCGGGTACGACTTCGTCTCCCGGGGCTTCTTCCCGCGCGTCGGCATCGACGAGGACCCGGTGACCGGCAGCGCCCACACGGCGCTCGCCCCCTTCTGGTCCCAGCGCCTTGGCCGCAAGGAGCTGACCGGCCTCCAGGGCTCGGCCCGCACCGGCTTCGTCCACACGGAACTGCGCGGCGACCGCACCCTGCTGACGGGCCGCGCGGTCACGGTCATCGAGGGCGACCTGTACGCCTGACATCACTGTGGGGACGTACGACCGCGTCGTACGTCCCCGCAGAACCCAGAACCCAGAACCCCAAACCCCAAAGACCCGCCCCGCCCGCCGCTCAAGGCGTAGGCAGCCACCCCACCTTCCCCGCAAGCAGCGCGTACCCCACGAACGCCCCGATATCCAGCAGCGAATGGGCCACCACCAGCGGCCCGACCCGCCCCCACCTGCGGTAGAGCAGCACGAAGACCACGCCCATCGCCATGTTTCCGATGAACCCGCCGATGCCCTGGTAGAGGTGGTACGAGCCGCGCAGCACCGAGCTGCCGATCAGCGCGGCCATCGGCGTCCACCCCAACTGCCCCATCCTGCGCAGCAGATAGCCGACGACGATCACTTCCTCGAGCACCGCGTTCTGCACCGCGGACAGCACGAGGACCGGGTACTTCCACCACACGCCCGGCAGATCCTCAGGCACCACCGTCAGGTTGAACCCGAGCCCGCGAGCCGCCAGATAGAAGGCGATCCCGGTGCTGCCGATCACCGCGGCGATCGCCGCCCCGCGCCCCAGGTCCGGCCACGGACGGCTGCGGTCGAAGCCGATCGAGCGCAGTCCCGCGCCCTCCCGGATCAGGAAGTGCGCGACCAGCGCCACCGGCACCAACGCCGTCGTAATTCCGAACAATTGCCACGCGAGATCAAGCCATGGCCGCCCCGGAGCGGCCGACGCGTTCATGGTCGCCGCCTGATCCTTCAGACCACCCGGTTTGGTGACTGATCCGACAAAGCTGATCAGCGCGGACACACCGCTCGCGCCGAGCGAGAGCGCCAGGACCAGCAGTGTCTCGTTCCGGAAAATTCGTCGCGAGGGCCCCTCCGCCCGAAAAGAACCGGCCAACGGCTCGGGCTCCGCTTGCACTCCGCCTCCAGTTGAGTAATCCCGCCTCATCCACATCTCCGCCCCGCTAGGGTCTCGAAAGAAGGTACGAAGATCCTGCGCGACAGGCCGAGGGGGACGGGCGCCGATTGCGGGCGTGCACCCCCTCTTTCCTTGCTACATCACTCAAGGAGGGGCACCACCGCCATGGGACGTCACAGCTTGCCCGATGAGGACGGAGCGGTCGCACTCGACCCACGGCCGCGCACACGCGGTCGCGCCGTGGCCATCGCGACGGCCCTCGTCCTGGCGGTCGCGGGAGGCACGGCGTACGCCGTCCGCAGCGACCTGCTCTCCTTCGGCGGTTCATGCCGCGACGACTCGGTACGCCTCGATGTCGTCGCCGCCCCCGACATCACACCCGCCCTGCGTGCGGCCGCCGACGACGCGCGCGAGAAGGAAGTCACGTCCGACGGATCGTGCATCGACGTCCGGGTCACCGCCCGCGACTCGTACAAGGTCGCCGACGAACTACGGTCCGGCAAGGGCGGTCACGACTACCAGGTGTGGGTGCCGGACTCCGACCTGTGGGTCCAGCGCGTCGGCCTCGGCGGCAAGCAGACCAAGGTGACGGCCGCAGGCAACATAGCCTCGTCGCCGGTCGGGATGGCCATGGTGCCCACCGCCGCCGAATCCCTCGGCTGGCCCAAGAAGACGTACAAATGGCCGGAGTTGACCGGCGCGGCGATGAAGGGGGACAAGCTGCGGCTCGGCGCCGCCGATCCCGCGCGCAGCGCGACCGGCCTGCTCGCCCTGGCCAAGCTGAGCGCGTCGGCGAAGGAGTCGGGCGGCAAGGACGGCGACACCCAGGCCGCTGGAGTGGCCAAGGCGCTGTCCGCGCGCACCTCCGACAGCGACGGCCAGCTCCTGGAAACCCTGGCCAGGGACTCCTCCGGCACAGAACAGGGCAACCCGCGCCGCAATCAGGCACTGATCCTCTCCGAGCAGGCGGCGTTCGAGCACAACGCGTCGGCGGGCGAGGAGAACAGCCTCGACATGTTCTATCCGAAGGACGGCTCACCGCGCCTCGACTACCCGTACACGCTGGTCGACGAGGACAAGCTGTCCACGGACCAGAGCCGGGCCGCCCTGCGCTTCATGACCCTGTTCAGCGATGACGCCGGGCACGGCATCCTGGAGAAGCACGGCTTCAGGACCGGCGCCGACGACAGCCCTTCGGAGCAGGTCGTCACGGCTGCCGGCGGCCGTACGCCGCAGCCCTACGAGGACGAGGCGAGCGAGCCCCCTTCCGACAAGGAGCTCCAGGAGACGCTCGGCATGTGGACGATCACCGTCCAGAGCGCCCGGATCAGCACGGTCGTCGACGTCTCGGACTCCATGGGCGAGTTCGTCCCCGACCGGGGCCAGACCCGGATGGAAGTCACCAAGTCCTCGCTCCTGCAAGCCCTCGCGGGCTTCACCGACGAGGACGAGATCGGCCTCTGGGAGTTCGCCACCCTCCTGGACGGCAAGCGCGACTACCGCAAGCTCGTGCCGACGGAACGGCTCGGCGACCGCAAGGGCGGCGGAACCCAGCGGGACAAGGTCTCGGAGGCCTTCAGCGGCCTTTCGCCCATTCCGGGCGGCGCGACCGGTCTGTACGACACCACGCTCGCGGCGTACAAGGAAGCCACGTCCAGCTACGCGAGCGGCAAGTTCAACGCGCTCGTCGTCCTCACCGACGGCGCCAACCAGGACCCCGGCTCCCTCTCCCGCAGCAATCTCATCTCACAGCTGGAGGATCTCTCCGATCCCAAGCGCCCGGTGCCGCTCATCGCGATCGCGGTCGGCCCGAACGCGGACAAGGAGGAGGTCGAGCAGATCGCGGAGGCGACCGGCGGCTCTGGTCACCAGGTCGACGACCCGGCGCAGATCCACGCGGTCATCCTCAAGGCCATCATGGAGGCGGGCAGCAGCCAGGGCTGAGCCGCCACCGCGAACCGTTCAGCTCGGCACCGCCGGTTCAGCTCAGCACCGCCGGTTCGGGCAGACCCACCGGCCAGGTGTGCACCGGCTCCCCCGCGTGCATCAGCTCGGCGTAGCGCCGGGTGGTCGCGGCGAGCGCCTCCTCGCGTTCGAGGCCGGTCTCCAGGGCCTGGTGGTAGGTCGCCGCCTGCCAGGACGCCCCGTTCACCCGCCGCCTGCACCGCTCCTCGATGATGCCGAGATAGAAGTCCCTGTCGGCGGGCTCGACACCCCACGCGTCGAGCCCGGCCGCCGCGAGCGGCAACAGTTCGTCGCGTACGAGGGATACCGCGGGCACCTCGACGATCCCGCCGTACCTGCCGCGCCGAGGCCATTGCAGGCGGGCCTCGATACCGTCGCGGCACGCGGTGTCGAAGTTGCGGGCCGCGGCGTCGAAGGGCAGCCGGGTCCACACGGGCCGCGGCTCCTCGGCGAGTGCGCGTACGACTCCGTAGTAGAAGGCGGCGTTGGCGATGACGTCGGTGACGGTGGGGCCGGCGGGCAGCACACGGTTCTCCACGCGCAGGTGCGGGACGCCGTCGGCGATGCCGTACACGGGACGGTTCCAGCGGTACACGGTGCCGTTGTGCAGGACGAGTTCGCCGAGCTGCGGCACGCGGCCCTCGTCGAGCGCCTCCAGCGGATTCTCGTCGTCCATGAGGGGAAGCAGCGCGGGAAAGTAGCGCAGATTCTCCTCGAAGAGCTCGTACGCATCGCTGATCCAGCGCTCCCCGAACCAGGTCCGCGGCCGCACGCCCTGCGCCTGGAGCTCTGGCGGGCGGGTGTCGGTGGACTGGAGGAACAGGGGTGGCCGCGACTCGCGCCACAGCTCACGCCCGAACAGGAACGGCGCGTTGGCACCGACGGCGATCTGCGCCGCCGCGACGGCCTGCGCCGCGTTCCACACGTCGGCGAACCTGCCCGGCGTGACCTGGAGGTGCAACTGCACTGATGTGCACGCCGCTTCGGGCGCGATCGACGCGGAGGTGCAGGTCAGCCGCTCCACACCCTGGATGTCCAAGACGAAGTCCTCGCCGCGCGCCGCCACGATCTGGTCGTTGAGCAGCACATAGCGGTCGACGTCGGAAAGGTTCCCGGATACGAGATCGTGGTGCGCGAGGGTCGGCAGAATGCCGATCATCACGATGCCCGCGTTCACCTCGTTCGCTTTCCGATGGGCGTAGGCGAGGCCGGTGCGCAGTTCCTCGGCGAGGCGGTCGAGAACGCGTCCGCCCAATCGGTGCGGGGCGATATTCACTTCGAGATTGAACATTCCGAGTTCCGTCTGGAAGTCGCGGCTAGCGATGCGCTCGAGAACTTGCGCATTCAGCATTCTCGGCATTCCGTCGGGCCCCGCGAGATTCAACTCGATCTCCATGCCCATCAGATTTTTGGGCCGGTCGAACCGCTCCTCGTCCAACAGCCTCCGCAGCCCCGCGAGACACTCCCTGAGCTTGCTCCGGTACTGGTGCCGCTCAGCCAGGTCAAACGTTCCTGCTACGACCTTCTCTCCCATCGAAGCGTCCCCTCCTCTGATGGGCAGCCAATGATCCGGCCGCTGTGTCTCGGAGGATGATGCCCGGCAATGTGATCGATAACGCCCCGCACATGCCCCCGGCCCAGTACGCTCGATGCGGTGCTCGTACGGCACATTCACCGGGCATGACGCACGCCGGAAAATCACCACGCGGCCGCTGGTGAAAAACACCGACGAGAATCGGCCGTCCGCTCCCGCGAAGGGAGTCGAGGTCAAGACACCGGGCCCAACCGAAATCGGGGTAAAGCCCACAAAATTGCGACCGGATAATGCCTTGCGGGCAATATCCGGTGCCGTTAGACGAAACACTGCCTGAACACGTGTCGTATAAACTCCGCGAACGAGGCAGAGAGTTGGCGCTCGCGGTCCCCTGCCCCCGCCCCTCTGGCCCAGAGCAGACAGCGTCGTCCGCACCTGACCTCGTTCCACCGTGCCTGTCGAATGAGAGAGGCGACCCACCATGCCGCTGCAAGTCCCCCCGGCCCCCGCGCCCGCCCTGCGCAGCGTCCTCACGGCACTCGGTTCCCCGACCGCCGTACGCGAGGCCCGCACCCCGTCCCTGCGCGCCATCCAGGGACCCCTGAGCCCCGAACTCCCGCTGCCCGTCCACGTCATCGACCGGATCACCCCGTCGGGCACCTCACCCACCCGGCTTGCCGGCTGGCGCTTCCTGATCCGCTGCGGGGAGCGAGCCGTGGCCGCGGCGGACACGATGCTGACGCCGGACGGATGGGCCTTCTCGCACTTCTTCGAAGGCCCCTACATCGCGGCCACCGAGCGCGCCCTGCGTCACGCGGAGGCGATGCCGATGCCGTACCAGCCACGGCTGTTGTCCGTGCCTGAGCTCTACATGCTGACACTGTGGCTGCACGGCGACTGCACGGCGGACGGCGCGAGCGGTCAACTCGCGCCGTCCGACATCCTCGTGCCCCTGGCGCCCGCGCCCCTGGGCATCGCCGCCCACCGCCCGCACAGCGCCTCTGAACTCCTCAAGGTCATCACTCACCGCATGACCCCCGCGCCGCTGCTCGGCTCACCCGCCTGACCTCGCCGAACGTCCCGAGCCCCGCCGCCGTCCCGGCCGCGGGGCTCGGCGCCGTCCTGCGCCCATGCGGTTGCCCATACGGACTAGCCCGGTATGACCACACCGAACCACCCGAAGAGACAGTCCAGTTGAGCTGAACCGTCCGGGCGGGTGATACGTCATTAAGCAGTAAGGAGCGCTGCCGCTAAATCCCTGCGGATTGACTCCCGTAGGGCAACACTGGGACCGACCGACTAAACGGGGGGCGGCCATGAACACCGCATCAAGCCGCAGTACTGACGTCACAGCCATCACAACGCAGCGAAAGAACCCTTCCATGTGCCAGCACCAACCACCGTGCCCGACAGCCGACTCCGCCGACCGGGAAGCCGCGCTCCTCATGGCGAGCCACCCGGAGCAGGGCTGGAGCCTGCTGTGCAACGGCGTCCTCCTCTTCGAGGACACCGGTGAGCTGCTGCCGGACGGCCAGATCATCGCCCCGCACCGACCGCTGGGCACCGACGAGATCATGACGGCCGCTTGACCCGGCGCCGCATCAGCACGGACTGCATCAGCAAGGACAAAGGGGCCGACCCGGAGAGCATTCCTCCGGACCGGCCCCGACGCATGTCCCGGGCCGCGTATCAGTCCTCGTACGCATCCAGTGGCGGGCAGGAGCAGACCAGATTCCGGTCGCCGTACGCCTGATCGATGCGGCGCACCGGCGGCCAGTACTTGTCCGCTACGACGACACCGGCCGGGAAGACGGCCTCCTCGCGGCTGTAGCCGTGGTCCCACTCACCGCTCAGCGCGGCGGCGGTGTGCGGCGCGTTCCGCAGCGGGTTGTCGTCGGCGGCCCACTCGCCGCCGCCGACCTTCTCGATCTCCCCGCGTATGGCGATCATCGCCTCGCAGAACCGGTCGATCTCGACCAGGTCCTCGCTCTCCGTCGGCTCGATCATCAGCGTCCCCGCGACCGGGAACGACATGGTCGGCGCGTGGAAGCCGTAGTCGATGAGCCGCTTGGCGATGTCGTCGACGCTGACGCCCGTCGCCTTGCTGAGCGGCCGCAGATCGATGATGCACTCGTGCGCGACGAGACCGCCGGGGCCGGTGTAGAGCACCGGGTAGTGCGGCTCGAGACGCTTGGCGATGTAGTTCGCGGAGAGCACGGCGACCTGGGTGGCGCGCTTGAGGCCCTCGCCGCCCATGAGGCGTACGTACGCCCAGGAGATCGGCAGGATTCCGGCGGAGCCCCACGGCGCGGCGGAGATCGGTCCGACGCCCGTCTCGGGACCCGCGGCGGGCTGCAGCGGGTGGTTGGGCAGGTACGGAGCGAGGTGCTCGCGCACACCGACCGGGCCGACGCCGGGGCCACCGCCGCCGTGCGGGATGCAGAAGGTCTTGTGCAGGTTCAGGTGCGAGACGTCGCCGCCGAACTTGCCCGGCTGGGCGAGGCCCACCAGGGCGTTGAGATTCGCCCCGTCGACGTACACCTGGCCGCCCGCCTCGTGCACCTGGGCACAGATGTCGGCGACGTGCTCCTCGAACACACCGTGCGTGGACGGGTAGGTGATCATGAGCACGGACAGCTCGTCGCGGTGCTTCTCGATCTTGGCGCGCAGGTCGTCGACGTCGATCTCGCCGTCGTGGCTCGTCTTCACGACGACGACCTTCATGCCGGCCATCACAGCGCTCGCGGCGTTCGTGCCGTGCGCGGAGGACGGGATGAGGCAGACGGTGCGCTGCTCGTCACCGTTGGCACGGTGGTAGCCGCGAACGGCGAGCAGTCCGGCCAGTTCACCCTGCGAACCGGCATTGGGCTGCAGCGACACCTTGTCGTACCCGGTGACCTCGGCGAGCCGCTCCTCCAGCTCACGGATGAGCGTCAGATAGCCCTGCGCCTGCTGGGCCGGGGCGAAGGGGTGCAGCTGGCCGAACTCGGGCCAGGTGACCGGCTCCATCTCCGTGGTGGCGTTGAGCTTCATGGTGCAGGAGCCCAGCGGGATCATGCCGCGGTCGAGCGCGTAGTCGCGGTCGGCCAGCTTGCGCAGGTAGCGCAGCATCGCGGTCTCGGAGCGGTACTGGTGGAAGACGGGGTGCGTCAGGTACTCGTCGGTGCGAAGGAGGCCGCCGGGGAGCGTGTCCTGGGTCTCCACGTCGAGCGCCTCGACGTCGGCCTCGACCCCGAACGCGGTCCAGATCGCGGTCAGTTGCGTACGCGTGGTGGTCTCGTCGCAGGCGAGGGACACCTGGTCGGCATCGATCTGGTGGATGTTGACGCCACCCTCGCGGGCGGCGGCGACCAGCTCCTCGGCCTTGCCGGGCACCCGCACGGTCAGCGTGTCGAAGTACGCGCCGTGCACGACCTCGACGCCACCGGCGGTGAGGCCCGCGGCGAGCAGCGTGGCGTAGCGATGGGTGCGCCGCGCAATGGACTTGAGCCCCTCCGGGCCGTGGTAGACGGCGTACATTCCGGCCATGACGGCGAGCAGCACCTGAGCCGTACAGATGTTGCTGGTGGCCTTCTCGCGGCGGATGTGCTGCTCACGGGTCTGCAGCGCGAGCCGGTAGGCCTTGTTGCCGTCGGCGTCGACGGAGACGCCCACGAGCCGCCCCGGCAGGCTGCGCGCGAACGACTCACGCACCGCCATGTAACCGGCGTGCGGCCCGCCGAAGCCCATCGGCACACCGAAGCGCTGCGTGGTCCCGACCGCGATGTCCGCGCCGAGCTCACCGGGCGAGGTGAGCAGCGTAAGGGCGAGCAGGTCGGCGGCGACGGAGACGATGGCACCGAGCTCGTGCGCCTGCTCGATGAGGGGCTTGATGTCGCGTACGGCACCGGAGGCACCCGGGTACTGGATCAGTACGCCGACGACACCGCGCTCCGCGACATCGGCCGGGATGCCGTCGCTCAGATCGGCGACGACGACCTCGACACCGGTCGGCTCGGCGCGCGTCTGAATGACGGCGATGGTCTGCGGGAGCGCATCGGCATCGACAAGGAAGACACCGTTCTTGACCTTGCCCATGCGCCGCGAAAGCGCCATGGCCTCGGCGGCGGCGGTGCCCTCGTCGAGCAGCGAGGCACCGGAGGTGGGCAGTCCGGTCAGCTCGGCGACGACGGTCTGGAAGTTGAGCAGCGCTTCGAGGCGGCCCTGTGAAATCTCCGGCTGATACGGCGTGTATGCGGTGTACCAGGCCGGGTTCTCCATGACGTTCCGCAGAATGACGGGCGGAGTGAAGGTCCCGTAGTAGCCGAGCCCGATCATGGAATCAAGTACTTCGTTACGGTCCGCGAGGGAGCGCAGCTCGGCGAGGACCTCGGCCTCGGTACGGGCTCCGGGGAGATTCAGCGCCTCGGCGTTCTTGATCACATCCGGCACCGCGGCGGCGGTCAGCTCGTCGAGCGAGCCGTATCCCACCTGCGCGAGCATCTTTGCCCGTGCTTCCACATCGGGACCGATATGCCGCTGCTCGAAGGGAATGCCCTGCTCGAGCTGGGAGAGCGGAATACGAGGGGTGGCGGTCATTGCGGAGGCCTCCTGGTCTGACGCGACCTGCGAGGGGCACCACGGCACGGGTGCCCGGACGGCCTCCCCCTCTGTCATGTCAACCTGAGAGCTTCACCGGGCCGCGCCCCGCGAGAGGCGCCGTCCCGGCTTTCACCGTCGGTGAGGATGGGTTCCGGACGTGCCCGCCCGACGCCCGCCCTACTTTCCAGAGTGACCTCGTCCGTGCGGTACAGGGGCCTGAGAGATTCCGGGGAGGAGTTGCTCCTTCGGCGCCTCCGATGTCACCACCGGAGAGCTCTCCCGCACGGGGTCAGCAGCCATGTGCCAGCCTACCAGCGAGGACCGCGCCCGATCCCTCGAGTGGCCGCTTGCCCCGATGTGCTCTTTCGTAGTGAATACGAACGAATAATGATGAGTTACGCCTCACTTCGATGAGTTACGCCTCACTTCGACAAGCCGCGACCAGTTGGAGGGCACCGTGCAGACCGACATCGATCCGCGCAACTTGATCGGCCGCAAGGCGTTCGACCGGGACGGGGCCAGGATCGGCACGATCGACGAGGTGTATCTCGACGACGCCACCGGCACCCCGGAGTGGGCGGCCATACGCACGGGCCTGTTCAGCCGGGACGCGTTCGTCCCCCTGGAGCCCAGCGAGCTCACGAGCGAGGGCACCCTGCGCATCCCCTTCGAGCGCGCCCTGATCAAGGACGCCCCCGACTTCGGCGTGGGCCGCCACCTCTCCCCCGAACAGGAACTCCAGCTCTACCACCACTACGGCCTCGACATCACACCCCCACAACCCACCACGCCCCCGGACCAGGACTTCGGCAAGATCGCGGGCCAGGAAGACACCTGACCCCACACCGCCGGGCGCCACCGTCCCAAAGGGGCTCCCAAGGAGGCACCGCTAACCCGACGGACACCGCTCCGCACTCTCCGCACCAGGGCCCGCAAGACCCTCCTCCGTGGGCTCCACCAGCGGCAACGGCTCCGCGGGAACAAGCTCGGCGTCGTCCACCCGGAAGGTCCGCACCCGCCCGGGAGGCGACACAGGCGTCTCGAACCGCACCGTCACCCGCCCTAGCCCACTCCCCTGCACCCAACCGTGCCCGTAGGCGGCATGGCGCACATCGTGCCCCGCGACCCACCGCCGCGCGGCAAGCGGCACCTCATCGACGGACGACTCCTCCACCGCCTGCGCAGTCTCCTGGGCCGCCTCCCCCACAGCCTCGCCCTCCCCCTGCTCAGAGCCCTCGGCCAGAGCCCGCGCCTGCGCGAAGAGATCCTCCTGCGTGTAGTCGGCAAGCCCCGTGACACCCACCCCCAGGAGCCGCACCCCTCCCGTGGTGTCCACGGACTCGAGGAGCCGCGCGGCAGCCTCCCGCACCACCCCGGCGTCGTCGGTGGGCCCACGGAGCGTCTCGGACCGTGTCAGCGTCGAGAAGTCGAACCGCCGCACCTTGAGCACGATGGTCCGCCCCGAGTGCCCCGCCGCCCGCAGCCGCTCCACACACCGGTCGGCGAGCCGCGCCACCTCGCCCCTGACCCGTACCCGGTCATGAATGTCCACGTCGTATGTGTCCTCGACGCTGACCGACTTGGTGTCCCGCTCGGCCACCACAGGCCGCTCGTCCCGTGCGAGCGCCATCGCGTACAGCGCGCTCCCGTGCGACTTCCCCACGAGCCGTACGAGCTCGTCCTCGCCCGCCCCGGCGATCTCCTCCACTGTCGTGATGCCGCCCCGCCGCAGATGGTCCCCGGTGGCGGGCCCGACACCGGGGAGTGTCCGCACCGACATCGGCCCGAGCAGGTCCCGCTCGGTTCCCGGCACTATCAGCCGCAGACCATCCGGCTTGGCCTCCTCCGAGGCGATCTTCGCCAGCATCTTGGAAGCGGCAAGCCCCACCGAACCCGTAAGCCCGGTCACCGTCTTGATGTCGACCCGCAGCCGCTCACCGACCACCCGCGCCGACGCCGCGTCGTCAGCGACACCCCCCGCCTCCAGGTCGACGAAGGCCTCATCCAGGCTGAGCGGCTCCACCAGTGGCGACAGCTCCCGCAGCAGCGCCATCACCTGCTCGCTGATCTCCCGGTAGAGCCCGAAGCGCGGCACCAGATAGGCGGCGTTCGGCGCAAGGCGTCGCGCCTGACCCATGGGCATCGCCGAGTGCACCCCGAACTTGCGCGCCTCGTACGAAGCCGTGGCCACCACGCCACGCGGCCCGAGTCCGCCCACCACCACGGCCTTCCCGCGCAGGCTCGGCTTCGCGGCCTGCTCGGCAGACGCGTAGAAGGCATCCATGTCGAGATGCAGAATCGTCGGCGCGGTTCTCACACCACTGATGCTGCCCTACGCCACTGACAACGCCCCGAAAACGCCGCCCGCACGGCCCGCGCCGCCCCGCTCGCTCACACGGCCCGGTTGCGCCGCCGCGCGAGCTCGTCGGCAGGGTTCTGCCTCAGAAGTGTCTCCCCGGTGTCGATCCGCTCCCCGTGCAGCTGCGAGAGCGCCGCTTCCACATCCCGCCACACGACACCCACAGCGATCCCGAAGACCCCCTGGCCGCCCTGGAGCAGATCGTGCACCTCGTCCGGCGATGTGCACTCGTAGACCGTCGCGCCGTCGCACATGAGCGTCATCCGCTCCAGATCCTGGAACCCCCGGTCGCGCAGATGCTGGACCGTGGTCCGGATGTTCTGCAGCGCCACCCCCGTGTCGAGGAAACGCTTCACGACCTTCAGGACCACGACGTCACGGAAGCTGTAGAGCCGCTGGGTCCCCGACCCGCCGGCGGACCGCACACTGGGCTCGACGAGGCCCGTACGGGCCCAGTAGTCGAGCTGTCGATACGTGATACCGGCGGCCGCACACGCGGTGGGCCCCCGATATCCGATCTGTTCCTGTTCGGACTGTCCGGACGTGGCGTCCCCGCTCCCCTGAACCGCCATCGGCCTCTTCGGAGAGGGACCGGCCACGCTGCTGTGAAGCGGATACGGCCCGCCCATCGCCGTACCGTCGCCGCTGCTTCTCACGCCGACCTCCGTCATTGACCTGCCTTCTCGACGGTAGGCAGTCACCAGGGGCTCGTCAACGATCGCCACACTAGGCACGCCGAGTGATAATCACCCTGAGGGTGGTTTGCCGTATCGCACCGCCGGGAACGGCTAGCCGAATGGTCCGCCGGGACCCTCCGGAAGCGACGGTCGGCGACGGCCTACTGGCTGTTCGTACCGAAGTCCTCGGGCGAGATCTGGTCGAGGAACTCGCGGAACTTCTCCACCTCGTCCTCCTGCTCGTCCGGGATGGCGATACCGGCATCGTCAAGGACACCGTCGCTGCCGTAGATCGGCGTTCCGGTGCGCAGTGCGAGCGCTATGGCGTCGGACGGTCTGGCACTCACCTCGACTCCACTGGCGAAGACCAGCTCCGCGTAGAAGACCCCTTCTCGGAGGTCCGTGATGCGCACCTCGGTGAGCTCCTGCCCCACCGCCTCCAGCACGTCCTTGAACAGGTCGTGGGTCAGCGGTCGTGCGGGCGCCATCCCCTGCTGTGCGAAGGCGATCGCGGTCGCCTCCCCTGGTCCGATCCAGATGGGGAGGTACCGATCGCCTCCCACTTCACGCAGGAGCACGATCGGTTGGTTGGAGGGCATTTCCACCCGGACACCTACGACGTCGAGCTCGTTCACACAGCAACCCTAGGACGTGCCCGGCAGGTTTGGGTAGTCGGGCACCCCCAGAGTCAGGGCAACCGCACTCCGAGCGCGGTCTGCACGAGTGCAGAGTGCAGCTTTCCGGTGAGCCCGGCGAGCTCCTTCGTACGGGCTTCCGCATGTGCCCTGGTCTGCGGATTACGGTGCCTCCGCAGCGGCGCCACGACCTGGTCGACCAGACCCGCTTCGCGCTCGGCCGCCGCCTTCATGACGCGCAGATGCCGAGGTTCGATACCGAAGCGTCCGAGTTCGACGACGAGCGCGGCCACCGTCACCGCCTCCGCGTCGTAACCGCCATCGGGCAAGGGCACGATGAGCCCGTACGTCTCCCACTCGGCGAGCTGCTCCGCGTCGATCTCGGCAGCGGCAAGCAGCTCCGTACGGCCCACACGGGCCGCAGTGGGCTCTTCGGCGTCACTCAGGCCCCAGGCGTCACCAGGCTCGCGCTGTTGCCCCAGAGAGGGCAGTGGAGCCCTCTCACCGCGCTCCAGGGCGTCCAGGTGCTCCCTGATCACCTTGAGCGGCAGATAGTGGTCACGCTGCATCCTCAGGACATGGCCGAGCCGCTCGACGTCCTCCGGACTGAACTTCCGGTAGCCGGAAGGCGTGCGCTCGGGCTCGATGAGCCCTTCCGACTCCAGAAAGCGGATCTTGGAGATGGTGACTTCGGGAAATTCGTCACGCAGCGCGTTCAGCACAGCGCCGATGCTCATCAGCCGATGATCCTCGGCGGCGGTGCCGTTCCCGGCACCGCCCCTCGATGTTTGAAGCATGGACCTTCCTGAAGGTCAGATACCGACGCCCCGCTGGCTCGCGTAGAAGACCAGCCGGTACTTACCGATCTGCACCTCGTCGCCGTTCGACAGCGCGACCGAGTCGATGCGCTCCCGATTCACGTACGTGCCGTTGAGGCTGCCCACATCGGCGACGGTGAAGGACCCGTCCCCGAGGCGACGGAACTCCACATGACGGCGCGAGACGGTCACATCGTCAAGGAAGATGTCGCTCTGCGGGTGACGCCCCGCCGTGGTCAGCTCGCCGTCCAGAAGGAAGCGGCTGCCCGAGTTCGGACCCCGGCGCACCACGAGGAGCGCGGAGCCGAGCGGAAGTGCGTCAACGGCGGCCTGGGCCTCCGGCGAGAGGGCGGGCGAGGCGGTCTGCCCCGTCACCTCCGCGTCGTAGGCCTCGAGACCCGAGATGGAGATGGTCGAGGTCGTCTCGGACGGACGCTCCGGCGCGGCCCCGGCCCGCAGCGGCGCGCCGCAGTTGGAGCAGAAGCGGCTCGCATCCGCGTTGCGGTTCCCGCACCTCGTACACACCAGAGCCATGGACGGATCCTCCTGCCGCGGCTGCCCCGCGGGGGCATTCGATGCGTACGGATCGGGGGTAAACCCTCCACCCGTACTTGAGGTTGACGGTTCTCCGAAACCTATGCGGCCCGGACCGGCAGGGTCAACAGACGACGCGCCCTGAGCGCCCGAAATGTCACCGCCTGGCCCACCGACCTGGTCACGGAACATCGGGCGGTCGTCGCCCTGTCCCTCAGCATCTCCATGACGCGGGGCACGGTGCCGGGCGGTGGCAGGATTACCACTGTCCTCACGTGCACTCTTGCCGAACAACTTCGCAAACAACTTCACGGGCGATTCCCCTTGACCGAAACAGACCCGCCCGTGGGGCAGGACGAACCCTGATTGCACACACCGGCGTACATCGGCAGCACAGACATCCTCACAACGTCCGCACCCACCAAACAGTTTCCACCACGCACCACGGTTACAGTGCGCCGACCCCCCGCAACCTCATGCCCTCGACCGGCGGCCCCCATGCGCCCCCGCCTCACTGGGACGACGACCGAGCGTAGTCAGGCCGCTTCGCGGGTCGCAAGGCGTCCACCACGATCTTCTGCGCCCCCGCCACCGTGACGGTGGCCTGCTCCTTCTCCAGAGTCTGCACCACACCACCTGGGATGTTCAGCGCCGGCTCGAGGTCCTGCGGCTTGCCGATCACCTTGAAACGGTAGGGCTTGCCGACCTTGTGGCCGTCCACCCGGACACCGCCACCGTCCGTATCCGACAGATGGGTATTGGCCACGACGCGTACGTCATTGATCTGGATGGCCTCGGCACCCGCGGCGCGCAACTCCTGAATGGCGTCGAGCAGCATGTCCGCCTCAACCGACCCCTTCTTGTCATCGACGGTCAGCGTGATGCCAGGACCTTGCGCTGCCACGGTGCCCGCGAGAATGCCGAGTTGACGTTCTTTCTCGACAGTCTGCTTGCGGGCCTCCTCGGCCTGGTCCGAGCTGTTCTCCAACCCGGTGCGCTGGTCCTCGAGACGCTGCTTCTCATCTTCCAGACGCTGTGTACGGTCATCCAGTTCATCGAGGATGCGTACGAGATCTTCCTGACGTGCTCCCCGCAGCGCGCTGCTGTCGTTGTTGGAGCGCACCTGGATGGCGAGGCCGAGCCCCAGTACGAACAGCAACAGGGCGACGATGAGTTGGGGACGCGTGACACGGGGCGGCCACAGCGCCTCCGTCAGTCGCTTACGACCGGCGTGCGACGCCTGCTCATCCCGCTCGTCCCGCTCGTCCTGCTTGGGCGCCGCGCCGTGCTCCTCACCCTGCCCGTCGTCATGCACCTCGGCGGGAAGCTCCTTGCGCCGGTTGTCACTTCCGGGTGTTTCGTCCGTACCCATCCGCGTCACGCCCTGAAGACGTGTCGGCGAATGGCGGCGGCGTTGGAGAAGATCCGGATGCCGAGCACCACCACGACACCGGTGGAGAGCTGAGCGCCGACACCCAACTTGTCGCCCAGGAAGACGATCAGGGCGGCCACCACGACGTTCGAGAGGAACGAGACGACGAAGACCTTGTCGTCGAAGATCCCGTCGAGCATCGCGCGCAGACCCCCGAACACCGCGTCGAGTGCCGCCACCACGGCGATCGGAAGGTACGGCTCGACCACCGCCGGAACCTCGGGCCGGACCAACAATCCGGCCACGACTCCCACGACCAGGCCCAGTACGGCGATCACGATGTGCCCTTTCCTGCCTTCGGCTCTGCTGTACGTACGGTCACACTCGGTGCTGCCGGGAGTCGGACGTCCTCCTGGACGGAAATACTGGTCCTGACCCCGAAGTTCTCCTGCAGAGCATGCAGATACTGACCGTCGCGACTGTTCTGGAATCTGGTGCTCAAGTGCTGTCCGTCCCCTACGGCAAGCACCGTATACGGAGGCACCAGCGGCTTGTTGTCGACCAGTATCGCGTCTCCCGCGGCCCGGATCGCCGACAGCGCCGTCAGCCGCTGGTCGTTGATGGCGATCGCCTCCGCACCCGACTGCCACAGGCCGTTGACGACCCGCTGCATATCGCGGTCGCGGACCCGCCCGGTGTCGGAGAACCCCGCGCTCTCCCGCGGCCCGCCGCCGCCCTGATCGGCTTCCTTGGCGTCGTCCACCACGAGCTTCACACCGGGCCCGTGGACCGCGGTGTCTCCGGAGAGCAGGGACACCAACTCGCCCTGGCTGCCCCCGTGCTTCTTCAGTGCCTCGCGCTGTCGTTCGCCCACGTCGTCCCGGAGCGTCTCGACATCCTCTTCGAGGGTGTCGGCGTCCGAGGTCGCCGACTCGATCCGGTCGATGAGCTCAGCGCGTTCCTTGGCGACGACCGGAGCCGCTATCCGCGCCTCCGCGGCCCCCACCGTCACCACGAGCGCCGCGAGTACGAGCCCGAGGGCAAGGCCGAGCTTCGCCCGCAGCGGACGCGGAACACCGCCGTCACCCTTCGCCTTCTTACGGGCCGCCGCCTCGGCGTACCCCTCGTCCAGGCTGTGGTCCATGACGGTGGTCAGCAGCGACATGGAGGCATCCGGGCGCCGGGGGCGCGAGGGGGTGCTCCGAACGGGGGACTGCTGCGACATGCCGCACATCGTCGCACGTCACGGGCCCTACCTCCGAATGGCCCCACCGGCGTGCCGGACCGCACCTCTTGCGGGTGCGGTCCGGCCTCCGCGACCGGTCAGCGGCCCGCGCTGTCCACCACCGCGGACCACTCGTCGAGCAACGCCTGAGCGGATGCGTCATCGGGCCCCTCGGCCCACAGATGAGTGACGGCTTCGGCAGGGTCGGGAAGGACGAGCACCCAGCGCCCGTCGGTCTCGACGACCCGTACGCCATCGGTGGTGTCCACCGACCGCTCCCCTGCCGCCTCCACCACGCTCCGCATCACAAGCCCCTTGACCGCCCACGGAGTAGCGAGATCACGCCGCAGCACATGGGCGCGCGGGATACGTGCGTCGATCTGGCTCAGCGTGAGCTGCGTCCGCGCCACCAGGCCGATGAGCCGCACGAAGGCGGCCGTACCGTCGAAGACACTGCTGAACTCGGGGATGATGAATCCGCCACGGCCGTCCCCACCGAAGATGGTCAGCTCATGGCGCCCCACACGCGTCAGATCGTCCGGCGATGTGGTCGTCCAGTCGACCTGTGTCCCGTGGTACGCCGCCACCTGCTCGCCGATGCGCGTCGTCGTCACCGGCAGCGCGACCCGCCCACTGCGGCGCTCCGCGGCGACCAGGTCGAGCATGACGAGGAGAGCTCGGTCGTCCTCGATGATCCGGCCCTTCTCGTCGACGAGCGAGAGCCGCTCACCCACAGGATCGAAGCGCACACCGAAGTCGGCCCGCGCCGAAGCCACGATCTCACCGAGCCGCACAAGCCCCGACCTGCGTGCGTCAAAGGTCTCGGTCGGACGGGACTCGTCGAGCCCGGGGTTGATGGTCAGCGCGTCGACCCCGAGCCGCCCGAGCAGGCTGGGCAGCACAAGGCCCGCACTGCCGTTGGACGCGTCGACTACGACCTTCAGAGTCGACTCGGCCACACCTGTGGTGTCGATGTTGCGCAGGAGCGAACCGGTGTAGGCGTCGAAGACACTGGACGGGAAGTACAGATCCCCGATCTCTCCGGGGAAAGCACGCCGGTACTCCTGACGCGCGTACACCCGGTCCAGCTTCCGCTGACTCCCCTGTGACAGGTCGGCCCCACGGGCGTCGAAGAACATGATGTCGACGGAGTCCGGCACTCCGGGCGTCGTCCGGATCATGATCCCGCCGGCACTGCCCCGAGCCGTCTGCTGCCGCGCCACCGGCAGCGGTACGTTCTCCAGATCTCGTACGTCGATGGCGCTGGCCTGCAAGGCCGAGATCACCGCTCGCTTCAGCGCACGCGCGCCTCGCGAGTGGTCACGTGCCGTGGTGACGGTCGAGCCCTTCTTCAGGGTCGTCGCGTACGCCCCCGCGAGCCGCACCGCGAGCTCCGGTGTGATCTCCACGTTCAGGATTCCGGACACTCCACGCGCACCGAAGAGATGCGCCTGACCCCGGGACTCCCAGATGACCGACGTATTGACGAACGCGCCGGCCTCGATGGTCTTGAACGGATAGACCCGGACGTTGCCCTGGATAATCGATTCCTCGCCGACGAGGCACTCGTCGCCGATAACAGCACCGTCCTCGATGCGGGCGGCCCGCATGATGTCGGTGTTCCTGCCGATGACGCAGCCACGCAGGTTGCAGTGCTGACCGATGTAGACGTTGTCGTGCACCACAGCCTTGTGCAGGAACGCGCCGGTCTTGACCACCACGTTCGAGCCCACCACGGTGTGCTCGCGAATCTCGGCACCGGCTTCGACCTTGGCGTAGTCCCCGATGTACAGCGGCCCGCGCAGCACAGCGTCGGGGTGCACCTCAGCGCCCTCGGCGACCCACACACCGGGCGAGATCTCGAAGCCGTCGAGCTCGACGTCCACCTTGCGCTCGAGCACATCGGCCTGGGCCTTGACGTAGCTCTCGTGCGTGCCGACGTCCTCCCAGTAGCCCTCGGCGATGTAGCCGTAGATGGGCTTGCCTTCCTTCATGAGCTGGGGGAAGACATCGCCGGACCAGTCCACCGACACATCGGCGTCGACGTAGTCGAAGACTTCGGGCTCCATGACATAGATGCCCGTATTCACCGTGTCGGAGAAGACCTGTCCCCAGGTCGGCTTCTCAAGGAAGCGCTCGACCTTTCCTTCTTCGTCCACGATGGTGATGCCGAATTCCAGCGGATTGGGCACGCGCGTCAGGCATACGGTGACAAGAGCGCCCTTTTCCTTATGGAAGTTGATGAGCTCAGTGAGGTCGAAGTCAGTCAGAGCATCGCCGGAGATCACGACGAATGCATCGTCCTTCAATGCTTCCTCTGCGTTCTTCACACTCCCGGCAGTGCCGAGTGGCTTCTCCTCATTGGCATAGGTGAGCTCCATCCCGAGCTCTTCACCGTCGCCGAAGTAATTCTTGACCAAGGAGGCCAGGAACTGGACTGTCACTACGGTCTCGGTGAGCCCATGCCTCTTCAGCAGCCGCAGCACGTGCTCCATGATGGGCCTGTTGGCCACAGGCAGGAGCGGCTTGGGCATACTCGAGGTCATAGGGCGAAGGCGAGTGCCTTCGCCTCCGGCCATTACGACGGCCTTCATGTCGGAAGCGTCCTCCTCAATAGACGACGATCTAGCCGACTTAGCCCGCCAAAAATGGCCCGCATTTGTCAGTCACAGGCCTGCAAGCCTCTACAGCTGCCGAATCGGCAAGCTCAATCGGCCGTGGTGTCCGCAGTGTCCGCACGGACAAGTCGGCGGACCTGGACCACGTAGAGGATCCCTGCCCACCAGTACAGCGTTGTACCCCATCCTGCGAACGCCCATCCGAAAATAGCAGCGAGAGTGCTGATCCAGCCACTTCCATCGCTGAGAAGCAGTAGTGGAAAGGCGTACATCAGGTTGAAGGTGGCAGCCTTGCCCAGGAAGTTCACCTGGGGCGGCGGGTAGCCGTGCCGCCTGAGGATCCCGACCATCACCAGCAGAACCAACTCGCGCAGGAGCAGCACCGCGGTCACCCAGAGCGGCAGGATCTCCCGCCACGTGAGTCCGACCAATGTCGACAAGATATAGAGCCGGTCGGCGGCAGGGTCGAGGAACCGTCCCAGCTTGCTGATCTGGTTCCAGCGGCGTGCCAACTTGCCGTCGAGATAGTCACTGATGCCGCTCAGCATCAGCACCAGCAGCGCCCACTGGTCACTCTTGGGGCCGCCGAACTCCGGCCTGAGGATCAACCACAGGAAGAGGGGTACGCCAAGGAGACGCGCCATGCTGAGGATGTTCGGGATGGTGAGGACTCGGTCCGTCTGGACGCGAGTCTCCTGGACCTCCACCCGGGGGCCTCCTGTGGGAAACGAGCCGATGATGCCCCTGACCTTACCCTCAGTTGTCAGCCGGCAGTGCAGAGGGGTGGGCAAGGTGCAGAAAGCCGGCAGGAAACACAAAAAGCCGTGGTCCCTGGACAATAAGTCCAGGGACCACGGCTATAAAAGAAGTTCGGCGGCGTCCTACTCTCCCACAGGGTCCCCCCTGCAGTACCATCGGCGCTATGAGGCTTAGCTTCCGGGTTCGGAATGTAACCGGGCGTT
>NZ_JBICXM010000021.1:0-124771 GCF_043200235.1 Streptomyces sp. NPDC048441 | reverse complement strand
CTGAGGGGTTGGTGGTGGGGCGTTTGTCGGCTGGTTTGCAGGTGGCGGTGGTGAATGGGCCGGAGCAGGTGGTGGTCTCCGGTGCGCCGGATGAGTTGGATGTGTTTGTGGCGGGGTGTGAGGCTGATGGTGTGCAGGTGCGCCGGATCGCGGTGGACTATGCGTCTCATTCGCCGCAGGTGGAGGAGCTTAAGGGGGAGCTTCTTGAGGTGCTTGGCGGGATTGAGCCGCGGTCGGGTGAGGTTCCGTTGTTCTCGACGGTGTCGGGTGGGTTGATTGATACCGCGGTGATGGATGCGGAGTACTGGTTCAGGAATTTGCGTCAGACGGTGCGTTTTGATGCCGCGCTTGATGCGTTGCTGGCTGCGGGGCACCGCGTCTTCGTGGAGTCCAGTCCGCACCCCGTCCTCGTAGGCGCTGTGTCGCGGCCGGGCGTGACCGCCGTCGGAACGCTCCGCCGCAACGAGGACGAGAAGGCCCAACTGCTGCGCAGCGTGGCTGA
Source organism: Streptomyces sp. NPDC048441 (assembly GCF_043200235.1). Lineage (NCBI taxonomy): Bacteria > Bacillati > Actinomycetota > Actinomycetes > Kitasatosporales > Streptomycetaceae > Streptomyces > Streptomyces sp. NPDC048441. Next base: position 124,269 of record NZ_JBICXM010000021.1, on the reverse strand, counting down.
GGTGGCTGTCGCGGGTGTGGAGGTGGACTGGTCGTCGTGGGTGGCGGGTGGCCGGTTGGTGGAGTTGCCGACGTATGCCTTCCAGCGCCGCCGGTACTGGCAGCCCGCCTCCGCCACGGCCGCCGACGTCGGCTCCGCCGGTCTGGAAGCCGTACGGCATCCGCTGCTCGGTGCCGCCGTCCGGCTCGCGGGCGGCGACGACGTCGTCCTCACCGGACGCGTCTCCCGCGCCACACACCCGTGGCTCGAAGACCACGCCGTGTTCGGCACGGTGCTGCTCCCGGGCACCGCCTTCGTGGAAATGGCCCTCCGTGCCGCCGACGAGGTCGGCTGCGACGCGGTGCGGGAGCTGACCCTGACCGCACCGCTGACCCTGCCCGAGCATGGCGAGACCGACATCCAGGTGCAGATCGGGGCCGCGGACGGCGCGGGCCGCCCCCTCGACGTCTACTCCCGGCCCCGCCGGAACGACGACACCGCGCAGTGGACCCGGCACGCGAGCGCCGTGCTCGTCGTCACCGACGACGGCACGGCGGAGACCGGAAGCCCGCTGTCCGAGGCCAGTTGGCCGCCCGCCGGAGCGGAGCGCCTGGACGCCGCGGCGCACTACGACACCATGGCCGACGCGGGCCTGGAGTACGGTCCGGCCTTCCAGGGCCTGTCCGATGTGTGGCGGTTCGGCGACGAGATCCTCGCGCAGGTCGCCCTGCCGGGCCGGCAGGCCGAGGAGGCCCAGCGCTTCGGGCTGCACCCCGCCCTCCTCGACGCCGCCTTGCAGGCCGCGGCCGTGGACGGCCTCGACGGCCGTACGCCGCTGCCCTTCTCCTTCGGTGCGGTCACTCTGTACGGCCGCGGCGCGAGCGAGATCCGGGTGCGCATCGCGCCTACCGGCGGCGACACGTTCACCGTGGAGGCGGCCGACCCGTCCGGCGCTCCGGTCGCCCGGATCGACTCCCTCCTCGTACGCCCGGTGACGGCCGGCGACCTCGCCACCCCCGACAGCGGCACGGAGGTGCTGCTGTCCGTCGACTGGTCGCCGTACGCGACAGGCGAAGGCGACACGGCCGCCGACGCGGACACCGACGCCTCGGACGTGACGGTGCTGCGGGCCCTCGACGCTGTACCCGGCACCGGCACCGGCGACGACGCCACCCGCGTGCGAGCCGTGCTCCAGGACACCCTGCGCCGGATGCAGGAATGGCTGGCAAAGGACCGGCCCGCCGGGGCACGCCTGATCGTCCTGACCCGCCGCGCCGTGCTCACCGGTACCGAGGAACCTGACGCCGCGCTCGACCTCGCCCAGGCAGCTGTATGGGGCCTGGCCAGGGCCGCACGTGCGGAGAACCCCGGCCGCGTCGTCCTCGTCGACACCGAAGGCGACACCGACGGCGAAGGCGATGGTCCCGACGAGCGCGTGCTCCTCGATGTGCTGCGCACCGGTAAGCCCGAACTCGCCGTGCGCGACGGGCAGTTGTACGTTCCCGCGCTGCGCCGCCAGGAGACGGCACCGGCGGGCGACGCCACCGCCGCAGCGGCCCTCGGCACGGGCACCGTCCTGATCACCGGCGGGACGAGCGGCCTCGGCGCGCAGGTGGCCCGACACGCCGCCCGGATCGGCGCCCGGCACCTGCTCCTGCTGTCCCGGCGCGGCCCCGCCGCCGAGGGAGCCGGGGCGCTGCGCGACGAACTCACCGCCTCCGGGGCCCGGGTCACCGTCCTCGCCTGCGACGCGGCCGACCGCGAGCAGCTGTCCTGCGCGCTGCGCGACCTGCCGCAGGAGTACCCGCTGACCGCCGTCGTGCACGCCGCGGGCGTGCTCCGCGACGCCGTCGTCGAGTCCATCGACGCGGACGGCCTGGACGCGGTGCTGCGGCCGAAGACCGACGCCGCCTGGAATCTGCACGAACTGACCGCCGGGACGGACCTGTCCGCCTTCGTGGTCTTCTCCTCCCTGGCCGGCGTCCTCGGCGGCGCGGGCCAGGGAGGCTACGCCGCCGCCAACGCGTTCCTCGACGCGCTGGCGCAGCAGCGCCGCCGAGCCGGTCTGCCCGGACTCTCCGTGGCCTGGGGGCTGTGGGCCGAGGCCACCGGCATGACCGGACACCTCGGCGAGGCCGACCTCGAGCGGATCAACCGCGGCGGCATCGCGGCCCTGGGCACCGACCAAGGGCTCGCGCTCCTGGACGCGGCCCTCACCCGGGACGCGGACGACGCGCTGCTCCTCGCCGCCGCCCTCAACGAGCCCGTCCTGCGCACCACGCGGCCGGGCCTGCTGCCGCCGCTCCTCGTCGGACTGTTCCCGCCGCGCCGCCGCCTCGCTGTGGGCCGTGCCGGGCGCCCGGCGGACGCGGGCGGGCGCCCGGTGCTCGATTCACGGGACGCGGTCGTGGACCGGCTGCGGTACCGGTTCGCCGGGACCATGGGGTTCGACACCGCGGAGCTCGACACCGTCGCGCCGCTCGTGGGGCAGGGCCTCGACTCCGTGATGGCCATGCAGATCCGCAGCTTCATCGAGGCGGACCTCGGCCAGTCGCTGCCCATCGCCTCCCTGTTCAACGGCGCCAGTGTGGAGTCCGTCGCCGACCAGCTGATGGCGGGCGCGGGACGGACCACCGACGCGGGCGCCACGGACCCGAAGGACTCGCAGGACCCGCAGAACCCGCAGGACGGCGCCGACGCCGTCGCCGATGTCGTACACCACCCCGCCACCCGCGACGTCGTACGGCTGCTCCGTGCCGAACAGCACGGCACGCCGAGCGTGACCCACCACATCGGTCTCGCCGTACAGCTCACCGCGCCGACGACCCCGGACCGGCTCACCGAGGTGATCTCCTCGCTCGCCGCCCGGCACGCCGCGCTGCGCACCGCGATCGTCCCGGACGCCGACGGCGGACAGCGGCTGGAGGTGCGCCGCTCCCTCGACGCCGACCTCCTGCGCTGGTCGGACGTGGCCGAGGGCACGGACGTGGACGAGCGGCTGTGCGCGCTGATGGAGCCGCCGTTCGACCTGGCCGCCGCCCCGCTGTGGCGGTTCGAGCTGCTCGCCCACCCGTCCGGCGAGCAGGTCCTCGTATTCGGCGCGCACCACGCCGTCTCCGACCTGGCCTCGCTGATACTCGTCGCCCAGGGCCTCGGCGCCGCACTGGGCGGCGCCGAGCCGCCCGCCGTCGTCACCAACCGCGACATCGACCTGCTGCTGCGGGCCCAGGCCGCCGGTTCTGACGGTCCGGGCGCGTCCACCGACTGGCGCGCGGACTTCGTGGGCGTCCGGCGGCTCGACCTGGAGCTGGCCTCGCCGCGCCCCGCGCAGCGGTCGTTCCGTTCGGCCATGCACCTCGCGGACCTGCCGCAGGACCTCCGGCAACGGGTGGAGGACCGGGCCAGGCGGCTCGGCATCACGCCCGCCGCGTTCTGGCTCGGTGTCCTGACGGTCCACCTCGCCCGGCTGCGCGAGCGCGACAGGTTCGTCCTCGCGGTCCCGGTCGACACCCGGATGCATGTGTCCGCCCTCGACGCCGTCGGGTACTTCGGACTGCCGATCCCGTACGCCGCCCAGGTCGAGGCGGGGGAGAGTGCCGCCGACGTGCTGCGGCGCACCGACACTCGGCTCAGCCGGGTCCTGGAGCGCGGCGTCACGTTCTTCGACGCGATGTCCGCCCTCGTACAGGAGGGGCTGTACCGCGAGGACGCGCCACTCGTCGAGGTCTACTTCAACTACATGCCGGCACAGGCCGGCGCCGCGGAGGGGCTGCGTATCGTCCCTGCGGGCACCGGCTATTCCGACCTCGACCTGATGGTCACGGTGATGCCGGGCCTCGGGAAGGTCGGCCTCGAGTACAACACCGACGTTCTCGACGACGCGTCCTGCGCCACCCTCGCCCGCGACTTCCTGTCGCTCGCCGCGGAGTGCGCCGACGCCGCCGACACGCTGCCCGCGCTGCCGGAAGTCCCGGCCGCCGCACCGGAGCCGACGACACCGCTGCCCGTCCTGACCGGGGCCGTGCCGCTCGCGGGGGCCGAGGCCGCCGTCATCCCCCAGCAGGCCAAGGCCGTCGAGTCCGCATCCACCGGCACCCCGGACGCCCGCCCCGTCGGCCAGGTCGCCATCGCCGCGACCTTCGCCCTCGGCAACCTCCCGGCCATGCTGTCCGTCGCCCTGGAAGACACCGGGGCCGATGGCGGGCCCTTCGAAGTGGCCGAGGCGCCGTATCACCAGGTCCTCGCCAGCCTGCACGACCCGAGCAATGTGTTCGTCCAGCCCTCGACGGTCGCGAGCCTCGTCCTGCTGCGGCCGGGCGACCTGACCCGGTTCACGGACGACGGCGGCGAAAGCGATCTGCTCGCGCAGCTCGCCGACGAGTACCCGGCTGCTCTGCGCGCCCTCGCGGAGCGCACCCGCAAGCCGCTCGTTGTCGCCTTCCTGCCGGAGCACACCGACGACGCCCGACTGCGCGACTGGGAACGGCAGGTGACGCAGCGCCTCGCGGACCGGCCCGGCATCGCCGTCCTGCCATCGGACACGTGGAACGACGACGACTACCCGCTGGGCGACGTCTTCGACGCGCACACCGACGCCATGGCCCATCTGCCGTTCCGGGACGAGTTCCAGGCGGTGGTGGCGCTCCGTCTCGCAGACATCGTCTGGAAGGTACGCCGTCCGGCACCCAAGGTGATCGTCGTCGACGGCGACGAGACGCTGTGGAGCGGCATCGCCGGTGAAGTCGGCCCCGACAACGTCGACTTCACCGGGGCCCGCGCCCTGCTCGCCCGGCGACTGCTGCAGTGGCGGGAGGCAGGCGTGCTGCTCGCCATGGTCTCCAACAACGATGAGGAGACCGTCCACCGCATCCTCGACCGGACCGACAGCCCGCTGCGCCGCGAGCACTTCGCCGTGATCTCCGCCGCCTGGGAACCGAAGTGGACCCGGATCGTGAAGATCGCCGACGAGCTGCGGCTCGGCCTCGACAGCTTCCTGTTCCTCGACGACAATCCGGTCGAGATCGCCGGGGTGCGCGCCCAGCTGCCCGAGGTGCTCTGCCTGACCTGCCCGAGCGCGGACGAACTCGCCGACTTCATAGGCCGGTTGTGGCCGATGGTGCCGCGGGCCGCGACGGCCGAGGACTCCGCGAGGGCGGGCTTCTACCAGCAGGAGCAGATACGCGACGAGGCCCGCGCGCAGCTCGGCTTCGCCGACTTCCTGGAGAACCTCCAGCTCGAACTCGACATCGAGCCGGTGACCGGGGACACGGCCGAGCGCACCGTCCAACTCAGCAGGCGCACCAACCAGTTCAACCTGCGGCCCCGGCCCCTGGACGCCGCCGGCCTTGAGCGGCTGCGGCAGACCGGCGAGGTGTGGACGGCGACCGCACGCGACCGGTTCGGCGCGTACGGGCAGATAGGCGTCCTGGCCGTCACGGTCGACGGCGACGCACTCGAGGTCGTCGCCTGGATGATGAGCTGCCGGGTGCTCGGCAGGGGCGTGGAAGACCGGCTGCTGCAATGGCTTGCCGACCGGGCCGAGGCACACGGCTGCACCGAGGTGCGCCTGATCGCCGACCACACACCTCGCAACATTCCCGCCCGGCGCCTGGTGTCCCGCCTGGGCGGCGGCGACGTAGAAGCACCCCGCCTGGAGACGGCGGTGGCGCTCGCACCACTCCGGGAGTTCCGTTCCTGGGACCTCGGATCCGATCACACACCGGAGGCCAGCAATGCCTGAGGCGGGCAGCGACACCAGCCGCAACCGCAGTGTCAACCGTCGTCCGGAGGAGGAGGTGATCGAGCGGCGCGGCCCCGGGCGGGCCCAGGCGTCCGACCTCCTGGCGCGCTTCCGGAAGCCGACGGCCGCTCCCGCCGCCCCGACGCCGGACTCCGGTGCGGCGGCGGCCACCGGGACGCGGGGCGTCGTGGAGGTCGCCGCGGACATCGCGGTCCGGGCCGCCCGGTTCCTTCCAGGAGGCACGCCCGACGCGGAGACGGACCTGTTCGACGCCGGTCTGTCCTCCGTCGGCGCGGTCGAGCTCGTCGCGATCATGGCGCGGGAGCTGGACGTCCAACTGACCCTGGACGACGTCTTCGCCGACGCCCGGCCGCGCCGCCTCGCCCAGCGCTGGGCGGCGGCCCTCGGCCTGCCCACCACGGCCTCCACGACGACGGCACCCACGGCACTCACAGCATCCACAGGACTCACAGCATCCACAGCACTCACGACAGCCGCGGCGCCCATGACCGTCCCCGGCACTTCGGCGCTCGCGCCGTCCATAGCGCCGTCCATCGCGCCGGTCGTCGTGCGCGCCGGGGACAACGGCACGGACGAGGACCTGGAGACGATCCTGGCCGACCTCGCGCTCGCCGACCGGCTGCCGTTCAGCCACCAGGCCGACCCGGTGCCGCCGCGCCGCATCCTGCTCACCGGCGCCACCGGCTACCTCGGCAGCCACCTGCTGCTCGACCTGCTGCGGCAGGGCGACGCCCACGTGGTGTGCCTGGTGCGCGCGGCCGACGACGCTGCCGCCGAACGGCGCCTCGCCGACGCCCTGGCGAGCTTCGACCAGCCCTGGACCGCCGAGGTCCGGCGCCGGGTCACGGTCCTCGCGGCCGACCTCAGGCAGCCGCGCCTCGGCCTGCCGCAGGAGACCTGGGAGAGCCTCGCCCGGGACATCGACTCGATTGTCAACGTCGCCGCCGCGGTCGACTTCCTGCGTGGCTACCCCTCGCTGCGCCAGACCAACGTGCTCGGCCCGCTGGCGCTGGCCGAACTGGCGATGACGGGACCGGCCAAGCCGCTGCACCACATCTCGTCGGTCGCCGTCTTCAACGAGGTCGGCATCGAGAAGATGGGCGAGGACGACCCGGTCGCCCACATCGACCGGCTCTTCGCCGGCTACGACAAGTCGAAATGGGCCGCCGAGGCGGTGCTGCGGCGCGCCCGCGAGCACGGCCTGACCGTCACGTTCCTGCGGCCGGGCGCGATCGGCGGTCACACCCGTACCGGCGTGTACAACCCGCGCGACCTCAGCACCGGCCTGATCGGCGCGTTCTCCCGCTACCGGACCGTCCCCGCCTTCAAGTTCATGAACCTGGCGCCGGTCGACTGGATCAGCAAGGTGACGGCCGCCGTGGTGTTCGACCCCGAGGCCTGGGGCCAGAACTACAACGTCACCGGCCGCGCCGAGACCCTGCCCCAGCTCGTCAAGGACATGAAGCTGGCCGGCATGAACGTCCGGGTGGCCAACTGGAAGGACTGGCGAGACGACCTGATCAAGCGGCACGCCGCCGACCCGGTGCCCGAACTCGACTTCCTGATCCGGATCCTGAGCAGCCCCACCGCGATGAAGCTCTTCGAGGCGCTGATGTTCGGCCCCGAGGCCGGCTCGGAACGCGTCGACCGCTTCGTGGCACGGCACCGGCTGCCGGAGTCCGAACGGTACGGCGCCCAGGCCCAGTTGAAGGCCTTCGAGCGTATGGCGAAGGACGGCGTCGCCAGGCTGCCCAGCCGCGAGGACCCGCCCTACCTGTCGTTCCGCGAGCGGACCAAGGGCCATGTGGGCCCGGTCGGGGAGGACCGCGACACCAAGTGCCGGATGGCGCTCACCCTGTCCATCGCCAGCATGTACCAGGTCGTACGACACCGAAAGATCGACGTCGGCGGCGAGGTGACCTGCGAACGGCTGCACCCGGAGCCGCTGGCGGTGGAGGCGGGCGAGATCTGGGTCCGCCCCGACGAGGGTGTCCCCCTGCACCACGGCAGCGACCATCCGCTGCTGCGCTACCGCCTGGTCCTGGTGGACCGGGACGGCGGCCGGTGGTGGCTGGAGGGCTGGAAGACGGCCCGCGCCAGCCGCGACTTCTGGAAGCAGACCAGGACCATCGAAGTCACCATCGGGCGCGAGGGCGAACCGGCGATCCTGGCCGGCGTCGTCAAGGTGCCCGGCAAGAGCTACGTACCGGACCAGATCGACGGCATCCGGGTCGACCCGCGCCTGTCGTCGCAGGAACAGCGTCTCGCCAAGCTGGCCTGGCTGTCGTGGTTCTTCGTGCAGATCGGCATGGGGCTCGCCGAGCCGTCGCTGCGGGTGGCCGCCGAACTCCTCGACCTGCGCCGCGACGCCATCGACCGGGACAAGGACAAATTGCAACGCAAGATCAGGAAGCTGATGATCAAGAGGGAGCAGACCCGATGACGACGCTGAGGCCTCTTCACCACGCGCTCGGCGACCGGGTCGAGGACATCCCCTTCACCGCCTCCGACGGCACCCGGCTCGGCCTGACCCGCGTCGCCCCGGCGGACGGCTCCACCGACCGCCCGGTGGTCCTCATCCTGCACGGACTGACCGCCTCGGCGGACATGTTCATGCTGCCCGAGACCCGCAACCTGGTCGATGTGCTGCTCGACGCGGGCTACGAGCCGTGGCTGCTCGACTGGCGGGGCAGCTGCCGCCTGCCGTACAACGACGGCCGGGTCCGTTACACCTTCGACGACGTCGCGCTCTACGACATCCCCGAGGCCGTATCGCTGATCAAGGAACGGATCGGCGGCCGTGAACTCCTCGTCGTCGCGCACTGCATCGGGGCGATGTGCCTGTCGTTGAGCATGGCGGCCGGCCTGGTGCCCGGCCTGTCCGGCGTCGTCGCGCAGGGCGTCTTCCTCACCCCGAAGATGTCCTGGAAGACCCGGGCCCGCCTGCACTTCGGCGGCGAACTGCTCCGCTCCCGCCTCGTCAACATACCCACCGACTTCAAGAAGGTCGGCCTGTGGTCGAAACACTCGCTGATCTTCGCGGAGGTCTCGCTGGGCGCCGAGTGCAAGGACCCCAACTGCCAGATCCTGCACAACGACTCGTGGGGTGTGGGCGGTTCGCTGTTCGTGCACGACAACCTCGACGGCGTCACCCATGACCGGCTCGCCGACCTGTACGGCACCGTGCCGATGTGGATCCTGCCGCATCTGCGCAGCATCGAACTGGCCCACACGATGATGCGCTACAACGACGGCGACGGCCGCTACGACGCGTTGCCGAAGAACGCCCTCGACAACGCGGGGAAGTTCGAGACCCCGCTGATGCTGCTCTCCGGCAGCGACAACGAGTTCTGGTACGACTCCAATGAGATCTGCCACGACGTCCTCAAGCGCCGGAACCCCGACCTGGACGTCCGCTACGTGGAGGTGCCCGGCTACGGCCACCTCGACGCGTTCATCGGCCGCAACGCCGCACTGGACGTGTTCGGCCACATCGTGGACTTCCTCGACGAGTGCCGGTCGGTCCCCGCCCCGGTGTGACCGCGCGAGAAACGGAAATGGAATCCGATGACGTCTGCGCATGAGCCGCCGGGCAGCGCGCCGCCCGGCACGCGCCTGGTGATGCCCCTGATCCTGCTCGCCATCTTCACCGTCCCGCTGTCGGTGTCCGGCACCGCCGTGTCCCTGGGCGACATCGCACAGGACCTGGGCCGATCGCCGGCGGGCGAGCAGTGGGTCCTCAACGGATACAACCTGACCTTCGCCTGCTCGACCCTCGTCTGGGGCTCCGTCGCCGATGTCATCGGGCGCTGGCGGTCCCTGCTGGCAGGGCTGCTGACCTTCGGCGCCGGCTCCGCGCTCAGCCTGATAGCGACGGACTACCTGCTCCTGGACTCGGCCCGCCTGGTGGCCGGTGCCGGAGCCGGAGCCGTCTTCTCAGTGGGCTCGGCGGTGGTGTCGTCGAACTTCGAGGGCGAACACCGCACCCGGGCCTTCGCCCTGCTGGGATCGGTCGCGGGCCTCTCCCTGGCCTTCGGCCCTAGCCTGTGCGGCCTGTTCACCCAACTCGTCGGCTGGCGCCTGGTGTACGGCTTCCAGCTGGCCTGCCTGGCCGTCGCCTGCGCGGGTATGCCGCTGATCCGACGGGCCGCCGCCCACGAGAAGCGGTACGCGGCCCGGATCGACGTGGCAGGGGCGGCGCTCTTCTGCGCGGCGACCACCCTGACGCTCGGCGGACTCGCGCTCGGCTCGGCGACCGGCTGGGGCTCCTTGCCCTTCCTGCTGTGTACGGCCGCGGGCCTCGCCTTCTACGGGCTTTTCGCCTGGCGCGAATCCACGGCGCAGAGCCCTCTGCTGAGTCTGCGCACACTGCGCAACAGACACTTCTCCGGGATCACGCTGGTGGTCGGGGTCGCGTCCTTCACCTTCACCAACGCGGTCGCGTACCTGCCGGTCTTCTTCCAGGGCGCCTACGGTGCCGCGCCGGGTGCCAGCGGCGCGTACCTGATGTTCCTGACCCTGCCCGTCCTGATCGCCCCTCTCATCGCCGGACGCCTTGCCGCCCGCGGCACTCCCGTCGACAAGATCCTCACCTGGAGCATCGCCCTACTGGTCGTGGGCCTTGTGCTGGCGGGGGCGACGGCCGGGCCGGGTCTCGCCTGGATGGCGCTGCCGATGGTGATCGTCGGCATCGGCTTCGGGCTCCAGGCCGGTCTGGTCGACGGCGAGGCCCTGGCTCATGTGCCGGAGAAGGAGGCGGGCATGGGGGCCGGTTGGATCAACACCGTCAGGCTCGGCAGCGAAGCCATCGCGGTGTCGCTGTTCGGCTCGCTGTTCGCCACCTTCGTGGGCAGCGCCGACCACGCGTCCCGGCAGGGATTCGCCGGCATCACGATCGGCTCCACCCTGTTCGCGGCGGTGATCGGCGTCCTGTCGGTGCTCCTCATGCGCCGCGGCCGACGACCGGCCGGCCCGCTCCTGGGCGCCCGCGCGGATCCCGCCGCGGACCCGGCGGACACGTCGGCCGGGTGACCCGGCGAACAAAAAAACGGGTACCAGCACCGAAGTGCTGGTACCCGATCTTGGCACCCTGGGTGGACGAACGGCTCAAGACCGTCGCGTCCATTTCCCTGTTCTGGGTGCCCCCGGCAGGATTCGAACCTGCGCACCCGGCTCCGGAGGCCGATGCTCTATCCCCTGAGCTACGGGGGCGTATCAGCGCTGCTTGCGCGGCGACGTGTAGAACCCTACCAGCTCCAAACGGCTCCCCATGAACAGGTATTTCCGTACTTCCGTGTCCGTCGGGGCGGCCGCATCCGCCCCCTGTGTCACAGGCGCCGCCCCGGGCTCCCCCGCACGGGGCGGAAGTGGGGAAAACCCGGACGCGGCGGCGGGCGCGGACCTACTCTCGAGTTGTGTCAGGCGTGTCAGGCCGCGTGCTTGTTGTGGACGACAACAAGGTCATCCGGCAACTGATCAGGGTCAACCTCGAGCTGGAGGGCTTCGAGGTCGTGACCGCGGCCGACGGTGCCGAATGCCTGGACGTCGTGAACCAGGTCAGGCCCGATGTGGTCACCCTCGACGTGGTGATGCCCCGCCTCGATGGACTTCGTACCGCCGCTCGGCTGCGCTCCGATCCGCGTACGCGCAATCTGCCCATCGTCATCGTCAGCGCCTGCACTCAGTACGAGGTGGACAGCGGGCTCGATGTGGGCGTGGACGCGTTCCTTGCCAAGCCCTTCGAACCTTCCGAACTCGTCGGCATAGTACGACAGTTGAAGGAGCGCGGCGGTGGCGGGCGCGAGGCCATCGGCAGTGAGTGCGGGGCCGGCGGCGAGGCCGAGCGCGCGGGCCGCACCGGCGCCTGAAGGCGGCGGTGCGCGACCTCGGTGCACGCGGCAGCACACTGGGCGGCGCAACACCCCCACCCCCGCCCCCGTCCACATGCGCCTGAAGGCGGCGGTGCGCGACCTCGGTGCACGCGGCAGCACACTGGGCGGCGCAGCACCCCACCCCCGCCCCCGTCCACATCCCGGACCATCCGCGAAACCGGGTCGCGTCCCTACCCCCCTCCTCCCATACGCTTGTCCCCGTGACCCCCGTCGAGCTCTCCCGCACCGTGCTGCGCGCCATGCGCCGTGCCGTCGATGACGGTGAGCTCGACCTCCGTGACGGAGCGGCCATGCCAAGCCAGGTCGTCGTCGAGCGGCCCCGGCCCGGTGGCTGCGGGGACTACGCCACCAACGCCGCCCTGCAGCTGGCCCGCGCCGCCGGGCGACCGCCTCTCCAGGTCGCCGGGATTCTGTCCCCGCGGCTCGTCGAGGAGCCCGGCATCGGGGCCATCGCCATCACCGGGCCCGGGTTCCTCAACATCACCCTGGCCGCGGCCGAAGGCGATGCCGCCTCTCTCGTACGTGACGTACTCGCCCGTGGCGCCTCCTACGGGCACCTTCCGCCCACCGGCGAAGTCCACCAGATCCACTTCCCCCGCGAAGTCCGCGCCGCCGTCATCGCCGACTCCCTCCGCCGCATCCTCCGCTCCCAGGGCGCCCTCGTCCGCAGCACCTGCGACGAAGCCCCGGATCCCGGCTGGGCCGCCGCCCTGGACGTCAAGATCGACGCCTACGGGAAGCCGCCTGCCCCCCTGAACACCCTCCGGCCCGTTCCCGTCCCGGCCGACCCCACCCCCCTCGGCCGCGACGCCGCCCGCTGGGCCCTGCTGTACCCCGCCCCGCACGACCGGCCCCGCATCAGCGACGAGCACCTCGTCCAGCGCGAGGCCAATCCGCTCTTCCGCGTGCGGTACGCCCACTCCCGCACCCGCGCCCTCGCCCGCGGTGCCGCCGCGCTGAGCATCACCGCCGAGCCCGGGGACATAGCGGGACCGGAAGAGCGCGGCCTCCTCGACGCCCTCGCCGACCACCCCCGCGTCCTGGCCGCCGCCGCTCACCACCGCGGCCCTGACCGGCTCGCCCGGCATCTCGTCGCCACCGCCGATGCCTTCCTCGCCTTCGAGCCCGCCGTCCTGCCGCTGGGTGACGAGAAACCCTCGGCCGCCCACCGCGCCCGGCTCGCGCTCGCCGAAGCCGCCGGGACGGTGCTCGCAGGCGGCCTGTCCCTGCTCGGTATCAGCGCCCCTGAGTACTTGTGACACGTGAAGACGTGCCGACACACGTGAAGACAGACGTGACAGACGTGACAGACGTAAGAGAGACCGCGACATGAGCCGTTCCGCACACCCCGCCGGGCCCCGCCACGCCGACGTAGTGCCCGAAGGGCACTACACCGCCCCGGCCGCCGATCTGAACTCCCTCGACCCGAAGGTCTGGTCCCAGACGGTCAGCCGCAACGCCGATGGCGTCGCGACCGTCGGCGGGATCGAAGTGACCCGGCTCGCCGAGGAGTTCGGCACCCCCGCCTACTTCATGGACGAGGCCGACTTTCGCGCCCGCTGCCACGCCTGGCGCGGTGCCTTCGGCTCCGACGCCGACGTCTTCTACGCCGGTAAGGCCTTCCTCTCGCGCGCGATCGTGCGGTGGCTGCATGAGGAAGGGCTCAACCTGGATGTGTGCAGTGGCGGCGAGCTCGCCACCGCCCTTGCCGCCGGTATGCCCGCCGACCGCATCGCCTTCCACGGCAACAACAAGACCGAGGACGAGATCGAGCGGGCCATCGCCGCCGGTGTCGGACGCATCGTGCTCGACTCCTTCCAGGAGATCGTGCGCGTCGCTCACATCGCCGACCGGCTCGGCACCCGTCAGCGCGTGCAGATCCGCGTGACTGTCGGCGTCGAGGCCCACACCCACGAGTTCATCGCCACCGCCCACGAGGACCAGAAGTTCGGCATCGCCCTCGCCGGGGGACAGGCCGCCGAGGCCGTGCGGCGTGCGCTTCAGCTGGACGGGCTCGAGCTCATCGGCGTGCATTCGCACATCGGGTCGCAGATCTTCGACATGGCGGGGTTCGAAGTCTCGGCCCGGCGCGTCGTGCAGTTGCTCGCCGAGGTCCGTGACGAGCACGGCGTCGAGCTTCCCGAGATCGACCTCGGTGGCGGGCTCGGCATCGCCTACACCTCCGAGGACGACCCGCGCGAGCCGCACGAGATCGCCAAGGCGCTCGGCGAGATCGTGACGCGCGAGTGCGAGGCCGCCGATCTGCGGACCCCTCGTATCTCCGTCGAGCCCGGTCGCGCCATCGTCGGGCCCACCGCCTTCACGCTCTACGAGGTCGGCACCATCAAGCCGCTCGAAGGCCTGCGTACGTACGTCTCCGTCGACGGCGGCATGTCCGACAACATCCGTACCGCGCTCTACGACGCCGAGTACAGCGTCGCGCTCGTCTCGCGTACGTCCGATGCCGAGCCGATGCTCGTCCGCGTCGTAGGCAAGCACTGCGAGAGCGGGGACATCGTGGTGAAGGACGCGTTCCTGCCCGCCGACCTCGCTCCCGGTGACCTCATCGCCGTGCCCGCGACCGGTGCGTACTGCCGTTCCATGGCGAGCAACTACAACCACGCCCTGCGTCCGCCGGTCGTCGCCGTGCGGGACGGGGAGGCGCGGGTCGTCGTCCGGCGCGAGACGGAGGAGGATCTCCTGCGGCTCGACGTCGGCTGAAGAAGCTGAAGAAGCTGAACAGGCTGAAGGAACTGAAAAAATCACGGCCGAAGCGATATCGGCCAGTGAAATAGGTGTCTCACCATCCGGACAATGGATAGAAACTCCGGTTCGGTGGGTGAGACTGGTCCCACTGTAGATGTATGAGAAGTGAGGTCGGATGATGCGTACGCGTCCGCTGAAGGTGGCGCTGCTGGGCTGTGGGGTTGTCGGCTCAGAGGTGGCGCGCATCATGACGACGCACGCCGACGACCTCACGGCCAGGATCGGCGCCCCGGTGGAGCTCGCCGGGGTCGCCGTCCGTCGCCCGTCGAGGGTGCGCGAGGGAATCGATCCCTCCCTCGTGACCACCGACGCGACCGCCCTGGTCAAACGGGGTGACATTGATGTCGTCGTCGAGGTCATCGGGGGGATCGAGCCCGCTCGGACCCTCATCACCACCGCCTTCGAGCACGGCGCGTCCGTCGTCTCCGCCAACAAGGCGCTCATCGCACAGGACGGCGCCGCGCTGCACGCCGCCGCCGAGGAGCACGGGCGGGATCTCTATTACGAGGCTGCCGTCGCCGGTGCCATCCCGCTGATCCGGCCGCTGCGCGAGTCCCTCGTCGGCGACAAGGTCAACCGGGTGCTCGGCATCGTCAACGGCACCACCAACTTCATCCTCGACGCCATGGACACGACGGGCGCGGGCTACCAGGAAGCCCTCGACGAGGCCACCGCGCTCGGGTATGCCGAGGCCGACCCGACCGCCGACGTCGAAGGCTTCGACGCCGCGGCCAAGGCCGCGATCCTCGCCGGTATCGCCTTCCACACGCGCGTGCGTCTCGACGACGTCTACCGCGAGGGCATGAGCGAGGTGACCGCCGCCGACTTCGCGTCCGCGAAGCGCATGGGCTGCACCATCAAGCTCCTCGCCATCTGTGAGCGGGCCGCCGACGGCGGGTCCGTGACCGCGCGCGTGCACCCCGCGATGATTCCGCTCAGCCACCCGCTCGCCTCGGTCCGCGAGGCGTACAACGCCGTCTTCGTCGAGGCCGAGGCCGCCGGCCAGCTCATGTTCTACGGTCCCGGCGCGGGCGGCTCGCCCACCGCGTCCGCCGTTCTCGGCGACCTCGTCGCCGTCTGCCGGAACAAGCTCGGTGAAGCCACCGGGCCCGGCGAATCCGCGTACACCCAGCTGCCCGTGAGCTCCATGGGCGAGGTCGTCACGCGGTACCACATCAGCCTCGACGTAGCCGACAAGCCGGGCGTCCTCGCCCAGGTCGCGACGGTCTTCGCCGAGCACGGCGTATCGATCGATACGGTCCGTCAGACGGGCAAGGACGGCGAGGCCTCTCTCGTCGTCGTCACCCACCGCGCGCCCGACGCCGCCCTCACCGGCACCGTCGACGCGCTGCGCAAGCTCGACACCGTGCGCGGTGTCGCCAGCATCATGCGGGTTGAAGGGGAGTAAGCAGTAATGACCCACCAATGGCGCGGAATCATCGAGGA
The DNA here is from genome assembly GCF_043200235.1 of Streptomyces sp. NPDC048441. Lineage (NCBI taxonomy): Bacteria > Bacillati > Actinomycetota > Actinomycetes > Kitasatosporales > Streptomycetaceae > Streptomyces > Streptomyces sp. NPDC048441. The sequence continues at coordinate 108,426 of NZ_JBICXM010000021.1, read as the reverse complement.
GTACCGGGACCGTCTTCCGGTCTCCGGCACGACGCCGGTCGTGACGCTTCGCGAGGGCGGCACGCCGCTCGTGCCCGCGCAGGTGCTCTCCGAGCGCACGGGCTGCGAGGTCCATCTCAAGGTCGAGGGTGCCAACCCGACCGGGTCCTTCAAGGACCGCGGCATGACGATGGCGATCACGAAGGCCAAGGAGGAGGGCGCGAAAGCCGTCATCTGCGCCTCCACCGGCAACACGTCGGCCTCGGCCGCCGCCTATGCCGTACGGGCCGGAATGGTCTGCGCGGTCCTCGTGCCGCAGGGCAAGATCGCGCTGGGCAAGATGGGCCAGGCGCTCGTCTACGGCTCGAAGATCCTCCAGGTCGACGGCAACTTCGACGACTGTCTGAACCTCGCGCGCAGCCTCTCCGAGAACTATCCGGTGGCGCTGGTCAATTCGGTGAACCCGTTCCGCATCGAGGGCCAGAAGACCGCCTCGTTCGAGATCGTGGACGCGCTCGGGGACGCCCCCGACATCCACGTCCTTCCGGTGGGCAACGCGGGCAACATCACGGCCTATTGGAAGGGCTACAAGGAGTACGCCGCCGACTCGGTGTCGTCGCGCACTCCCCGGATGTGGGGCTTCCAGGCTTCCGGTTCCGCGCCCATCGTGCGCGGCGAGATCGTCAAGGACCCCTCGACGATCGCCACCGCGATTCGCATCGGCAACCCCGCGTCCTGGCAGTACGCCCTCGACGCGCGCGACGAGTCGGACGGCTTCATCGACGAGGTGACGGACCGTGAGATCCTGCGCGCCTACAAGCTGTTGGCGTCCCAGGAGGGTGTCTTCGTCGAGCCCGCCTCAGCTGCTTCGGTCGCCGGTCTCCTCAAGGCCGCCGAGCAGGGCAAGGTCGACAAGGGGCAGCGCATCGTCTGCACCGTCACCGGAAACGGCCTCAAGGACCCGGACTGGGCCGTCGCGGGCGCACCGCAGCCGGTCACGGTTCCGGTCGACTCGGCTGCCGCGGCCGAGCGCCTGGGTCTGGCGTAATCGCGTAACCGGCTAAATCCCGCAACTCCCTATAGGGGGTGCACAGGGGGCTTGCGACACGCATCGTGCGCCTCCTGTGCGCCCTATGTCGCCACAGAACCTTCCTTCGATAGGCTGTACCGAACCCGCCCCGCCGCATATGCCGCGGTGCTGCCGCAGAGCGGCCTCCGGGTAGTGCCTCATCACGTGGCAAGTCCTCAAAAGATCGCAGCTCAAGGAGAGTCATCGAGCGATGGCCGGTCCCGCGTTCCGCGCCGCCGCCGTCCGGGTGCGCGTCCCCGCCACCAGCGCCAACCTCGGGCCGGGCTTCGACGCCCTCGGCCTGTCACTGGGGCTGTACGACGATGTCGTCGTACGGGTGGCCGACACCGGACTGAACATCGACATCGCAGGTGAGGGCGGAGAAACCCTCCCCCGCGACGAGTCGCATCTGCTCGTACGCTCGCTGCGTACCGCCTTCGACCTGCTCGGCGGACAGCCGCGCGGGCTTGAAATCGTCTGTGCCAACCGCATTCCGCACGGCCGGGGCCTCGGCTCATCGTCCGCCGCCATCTGCGCGGGCATCGTCGCCGCGCGCGCCGTGACGATAGGCGGTGACGCCCGGCTCGACGACAACGCCCTGCTCGAGCTCGCCACCGAGATCGAGGGCCACCCGGACAACGTCGCCGCCTGTCTGCTCGGCGGTTTCACGCTCTCCTGGATGGACGGGGGAGCGGCGCGGGCGATCAGGATGGAGCCCGCCGCATCCATCGTTCCGGTGGTCTTCGTGCCGGGCAGGCCCGTCCTCACCGAGACCGCGCGCGGACTGCTCCCGCGCTCCGTCCCGCACGTCGACGCCGCCGCCAACGCGGGCCGTGCCGCGCTGCTCGTAGAGGCGCTGACACGGCGCCCCGAGCTGCTGCTCCCCGCCACCGAGGACCGCCTCCACCAGGAGTACCGCGCACCCGCCATGCCGGAGAGCGCCGCCCTGGTGGAGCGCCTGCGCGCGGACGGCGTCCCTGCCATGATCTCCGGCGCCGGACCCACGGTCCTCGCGCTGGCCGATGAGAGTGCGGCCGACAAGGTCGCACGCCTTGCGGGAGAGGGCTGGGCGGCCAACCGCCTGGCGCTCGACGCGACCGGTGCGAGCGTGCTGCCGCTTGCGCCGTGACAGCTGGTAACCGGATTTGGAGAGGGGAATGTTTGTTGGATCCGGTAGTGTTAATCTCAAGTCTGCACCCGACCCCACCATGGCGAGGTGCTTCGTGTCCCCGTCCGGGACATCCATCCTTCCGGGAGCCTCCCAACCTGCTCTGTGCCTCGCACTGAGCGGTGCCGAGCACGCTCCGGAACCGGCGTGACCGAGCCGAGTGACACCGCACATCAGTGGCACCTCACCGGGACTCGCCATCACCAGTGAATTCTTCCGCCGCGCGTTGGCGGACCACCGCCCCGGCACGGTCCACACACCAAAGGACCTCCGGACAGCACAACCGGTCGCCGAGCCAGACAGGCCGACGTCCGCTCCAGGGAAGGACCCTTCGTGAGCGACACCACCGATCTGATGGGCGTGACTGCCGACACGCCCGCCACGGACGCCTCTGCGGCGCCTGCCACCGGTGCTTCGGCCGGCTCCCGCCGGCGCCGCGGCACCGGCCTCGACGGCATGGTGCTGGCGGAACTCCAGCAGGTCGCATCCGGCCTCGGTATCAAGGGCACCGCGCGGATGCGCAAGAGCCAGCTGATCGAGGTCATCAAGGAGGCGCAGTCCGGGGGCAGCCCCGCGAAGAGTGCCGCGCCCTCCGCCTCGGCCGCGCCCGCCGCGGAAGCCGAGACCAAGCCCAAGCGCCGCGCCACCTCGAAGGCCCGGACGGGCGAGGACGCCCCGGCAGGCGCGGACAAGAGCGCCAAGGCGAGCAAGTCCGACAAGGGCGAGCAGACTTCGGGCGGCAAGGCCGAAGAGGCCACCGCTCAGCAGCAGATCGACATCCCGGGCCAGCCCGCGGGTGCCGACAAGGGCGAGCGCCGCCGTCGCCGCGCCACCGCCGACGCGGGCAGCCCGGAGACGGTCACCGCCGAGGCGAAGAGCGAGCCGAGGGGCGACGCCAAGAACGAGGCCAGGAACGAGTCCAGGACGGACGCGCAGTCCGAGGCCAAGGGCGAAGGCTCCGGCGACAACAGCGCCGAGGGCCGCCGCGACCGTCAGGGCCGCGACCGTCAGGGCCGTGGCCGTGACCGCGACCGCCGTGGCAACAAGGGCGACGACAAGGAGCAGGGCGGAAACCGCCAGCAGGGCGGCGGCCGTCAGGACCGCCAGGAGCGCGGCGACCGTCAGGACCGCGGTGACCGTCAGCAGCGGGACAGCGGACCGCGGGACAACGGACCGCAGGACGACTTCGACGACGAGGGTGGCCGCCGCGGTCGCCGTGGCCGTTACCGCGACCGCCGTGGCCGTCGTGGCCGCGACGAGTTCGGCGGTGCGAGTGAGCCGCAGGTCGCCGACGACGACGTACTGATCCCCGTCGCGGGCATCCTGGACATCCTCGACAACTACGCGTTCATTCGTACGTCGGGTTACCTCCCGGGTCCGAACGACGTGTACGTGTCGCTCGCCCAGGTCCGCAAGAACGGCCTGCGCAAGGGGGACCACGTCACCGGCGCCGTCCGTCAGCCCAAGGACGGCGAGCGCCGCGAGAAGTTCAACGCGCTCGTCCGCCTCGACTCGGCGAACGGCATGGCGGCCGAATCCGGGCGCGGGCGACCGGAGTTCAACAAGCTGACGCCCCTTTACCCGCAGGACCGCCTCCGCCTCGAGACCGACCCGGGCATCCTCACCACCCGGATCATCGACCTCGTAGCGCCGATCGGTAAGGGCCAGCGAGGCCTGATCGTGGCACCGCCGAAGACCGGCAAGACCATGATCCTTCAGGCGGTCGCCAACGCGATCACCGTCAACAGCCCCGAATGCCACCTGATGGTCGTCCTGGTCGACGAGCGTCCGGAAGAGGTCACCGACATGCAGCGGTCGGTGAAGGGCGAGGTCATCTCCTCGACCTTCGACCGTCCTGCCGAGGACCACACCACGGTCGCCGAGCTGGCCATCGAGCGCGCCAAGCGTCTCGTGGAGCTGGGTCACGACGTGGTCGTGCTGCTCGACTCGATCACCCGTCTGGGCCGTGCGTACAACCTGGCGGCCCCGGCCTCCGGTCGCATCCTGTCCGGTGGTGTCGACTCGACCGCGCTCTACCCGCCGAAGCGCTTCTTCGGTGCGGCGCGCAACATCGAGGACGGCGGCTCGCTGACCATCCTGGCCACCGCGCTCGTCGACACCGGCTCGCGCATGGACGAGGTGATCTTCGAGGAGTTCAAGGGCACCGGCAACATGGAGCTCAAGCTCGACCGGAAGCTCTCGGACAAGCGCATCTTCCCGGCGGTGGACGTCGACGCGTCCTCCACCCGTAAGGAAGAGATCCTCCTCAACGCGGAGGAGCTCGCGATCGTCTGGAAGCTGCGCCGGGTGCTGCACGCGCTCGACTCGCAGCAGGCCATCGAGCTGCTTCTCGACAAGATGAAGCAGACGAAGTCGAACGCCGAGTTCCTCATGCAGATCGCGAAGACGACGCCGAGCAACGGCAACGACTAGTCCTCGCGGACACAGCACACAGGCAGCACGCAGAGGGCCGCCCCCGTCTCACGACGGGGGCGGCCCTCTGCGTGGGGAATGACCTTGGCCACATGCCTAAGAGATTCTTACGGTCACGGGCAGTAGCCCCGTGATGCGAGAAACCGCAGGTGAGGAGCTGGAAGGGCGTGCGGGAGTGCACGATGCGTCACGGGTGCGCGCCTGGGGCGCACACAACTCGCTGTGCAACCCTTCTTTCGGTTTCCACGTCTGACAAGTGACGACAAACCGCGCCTGACCCTGAAAGCAGGGGGTACCCGACCGGCCCGCCGAGGACTGAGGAGCACATGACCGACGAGAGCGCACCCGCGGATACGACACCGAAGCGCCAGCGTGGCGGTGGCGGTCGGCGTCGTAAGCCGCGTGACAAGCGCCGCAAGGGCCTCGTCATCACGGCATGGACCGCGGCATCGGTGGTCGTCCTCGGTGGTGCGGGCCTCGGCTTCGTGTACTTCAAGCTCAACGGCAACATCAAGGGCGTCGACATCAACGCGGCGCTCGGCACGGACCGCCCCCAGGACGTCGACAACGGCTCGCAGGACATCCTCGTCCTCGGCTCGGACTCCCGCTCCGGCGACAACGCCAAGTACGGCAAGGACGAGGGCGCCGCCCGCTCGGACACGGCGATGGTCGTGCACGTGAACAAGGGCCACAAGACGGCCAGCGTCGTCTCGATACCCCGCGACACCCTGATATCCCGCCCCGAGTGCAAGACGGACGACGGCGAGGACGACCCGGGCGGTCAGCGGCAGATGTTCAACACGGCGTACGAGGTCGGCGGGCCCGCCTGCGCCGTCAAGACCGTGGAGAAAATGTCCGGCATCCGGATGGACCACTATGTAGAGGTCGACTTCACGGGCTTCAAGAAGCTCATCAACACCCTCGGCGGCGTCGAGATCACCACCAAGAAGGCCATCCACGACAAGGACAGCCATCTGGACCTCGAGGCCGGAAAGCACCAGCTCACCGGCGAGCAGGCCCTCGGTCTCGTCCGCACCCGGCACGGCGTCGGTGACGGCAGCGACCTCGGCCGCATCCAGCTCCAGCAGGCCTTCATCAAGGCTCTGATCAACCAGGTCAAGGACGTCGGCGTCTTCAGCAACCCGAAGAAGATGTACGACCTCGCGGACGACGCGACCAGCGCCATCACCACCGACTCCGACCTGAACGACGTCAAGAGCCTCGCGGGCTTCGCGGGCGGCCTCAAGGGCATCGGCGCGGGCGACATGAAAATGGTCACGCTGCCCATCCAGTACGATCCCGCCGACCCCAACCGCGTCCTGCCCCTGGAGAAGGCCGACCGCCAGGTCTGGGCCGCGCTCAAGGCCGACAAGGCGATCCCCAAGTCCGCCACGGAGAAGTCCGCCGGTGACAAGGGTGACGCGCACTCCGTCGTGACCAGCGACTAGCGGCGTTCGCGGCCCGCCGGGAATAGAACGGAACCCACCCCGGTTTGGGCAGATGCGACCAGTCCTGGCAGACTGGTCCGTCGGCCCCGGTTCACGTACGAGCAATCCGCGCGTGCGACCCGGCGTCCTCCCGAAACTAGGAGACACCTTGAAGCGCGACATCCACCCCGAGTACTTCGACACCCAGGTCAGCTGTACCTGTGGCGCCGAGTTCACCACCCGCAGCACGATCTCCAGCGGCACCGTCCGCGCCGAGGTCTGCTCCGAGTGCCACCCGTTCTACACGGGCAAGCAGAAGATCCTCGACACCGGTGGCCGCGTGGCCCGCTTCGAGGCCCGCTTCGGCAAGGCTGCCGCCGCCAACAAGTAGCGAGCCACTGCGCCGGTCTTCGGCCGCCCCCGGGAGGGGGCGGTTGGGACCGGCGCTTTGCCGTCTGACGCAGCAGACATCTGACGCAGCAGCCACTTTTCGCGTAGAACCTTCGCGTAGGAACGCAGAAAACCAGGAGCCCCCGATGTTCGAGGCGGTCGAGGAACTGATCGGCGAGCACGCCGATCTGGAGACGAAGCTCGCGGACCCCTCGGTCCACGCCGACCAGGCCAACGCGCGCAAGCTCAACAAGCGCTACGCCGAGCTGACCCCGATCGTCTCGACGTACCGCGCCTGGAAGCAGACCGGCGAGGACATCGCGACGGCCCGTGAACTGGCCGCCGAGGACCCGGAGTTCGCTGCCGAGGTCAAGGACATGGAGAAGCAGCGCGAGGAGATCACCGAGAAGCTGCGGCTCCTCCTGGTGCCCCGTGACCCCAACGACGACAAGGACGTCATCCTTGAAGTCAAGGCGGGCGCGGGCGGCGACGAGTCGGCGCTCTTCGCCGGGGACCTCCTTCGCATGTATCTGCGGTACGCGGAGCGCGTCGGCTGGAAGACCGAGATCATCGACGCCACCGAGTCCGAGCTGGGCGGCTACAAGGACGTCCAGGTCGCCGTGAAGACCAAGGGCGGCAACGGCGCGACCGAGCCGGGACAGGGCGTCTGGGCGCGGCTGAAGTACGAGGGCGGCGTGCACCGCGTGCAGCGCGTGCCCTCGACCGAGTCGCAGGGCCGGATCCACACCTCAGCGGCCGGTGTCCTCGTGACGCCCGAGGCCGAGGAGGTCGACGTCGAGATCCACGCGAACGACCTGCGCATCGACGTCTACCGCTCGTCGGGCCCCGGTGGCCAGTCCGTCAACACGACCGACTCCGCGGTGCGCATCACGCACCTGCCCACCGGAGTCGTGGCTTCCTGCCAGAACGAGAAGAGCCAGCTGCAGAACAAGGAACAGGCGATGCGTATCCTGCGCTCCAGGCTCCTTGCCGCGGCTCAGGAGGAAGCGGAGAAGGAGGCGGCGGACGCCCGTCGCAGCCAGGTCCGCACCGTCGACCGCTCCGAGAAGATCCGGACGTACAACTTCCCGGAAAACCGGATCTCGGACCACCGGGTCGGCTTCAAGGCGTACAACTTGGACCAGGTGCTCGACGGAGAGCTCGACGCGGTCATCCAGGCCTGCGTCGACGCGGACTCCGCCGCCAAGCTCGCGGCAGCCTGACGCCCCCATCTCTCGTACGACGCCCCGGAGGACCAGCGTGAACCTGCTGCTCGCGGAAGTGGCCCAGGCCACCCAGCGGCTGGCCGACGCCGGCGTGCCCTCGCCGCGCAACGACGCCGAGGAACTCGCCTCCTTCGTGCACGGCGTGAAGCGGGGCGAGCTGCACTCCGTCAAGGACACCGACTTCGACGCCCGCTACTGGGAGACGATCGCGCGCCGCGAGGCCCGCGAACCGCTCCAGCACATCACCGGACGCGCCTTCTTCCGCTACCTGGAACTGCAGGTCGGACCCGGTGTCTTCGTGCCCCGCCCCGAGACCGAGTCGGTCGTCGGGTGGGCCATAGACGCCGTGCGCGCGATGGATGTCGTGGAGCCGCTCATCGTCGATCTGTGTACGGGTTCCGGAGCCATCGCCCTCGCGATGGCGCAGGAGGTCCCGCGCTCGCGTGTGCACGCCGTGGAGCTCTCGGAGGACGCCCTGAAGTGGACGCGGAAGAACGTCGAGGGGTCTCGGGTCAAGCTCTCCCAGGGCGACGCCCGTGACGCCTTTCCGGAGCTCGAAGGACAGGTCGACCTCGTCGTCTCGAACCCGCCGTACATCCCGCTCACCGAGTGGGAGTACGTCGCTCCGGAGGCCCGCGACTACGACCCGGAACTGTCGCTCTTCTCCGGCGAGGACGGCCTCGACCTGATCCGCGGCATCGAGCGCACCGCGCACCGCCTCCTGCGGCCCGGCGGCGTCGTCGTCATCGAGCACGCCGACACCCAGGGCGGCCAGGTGCCGTGGATCTTCACCGAGGAGCGGGGCTGGGCCGACGCGGCCGACCACCCCGACCTCAACAACCGGCCGAGGTTCGCGACCGCCCGCAGGGCGATGCCGTGAGCACATCCACTTCAAGCCAGCAGTACGTGTACGAGGAGGCCCGTTAGATGGCACGGCGATACGACACCAACGACGCGACGGACCGTACGACCGGTCTGCGCGAGGCCGCGTCGGCCGTCCGCCGTGGCGAGCTGGTCGTGCTGCCCACCGACACCGTCTACGGCATCGGCGCCGACGCCTTCACACCGGAGGCGTGTGCCGACCTGCTCGACGCCAAGGGCCGTGGGCGCAACATGCCCACCCCTGTCCTCATCGGCTCCCCGAACACGCTGCACGGCCTGGTCACCGACTTCTCCGAGTCGGCCTGGGAGCTCGTCGACGCCTTCTGGCCCGGCGCGCTGACCCTGGTCGCCAAGCAGCAGCCCTCGCTCCAGTGGGACCTCGGGGACACCCGTGGGACCGTCGCGATCCGGATGCCGCTGCACCCGGTCGCCATCGAACTGCTCACCGAGGTCGGCCCCATGGCGGTCTCATCGGCGAACCTCACGGGGCACCCCGCTCCGGAGGACTGCGACGCCGCGCAGGAGATGCTCGGGGACTCCGTCTCCGTGTACCTCGACGGCGGTCCGACGCCGGGCATCGTCCCCTCGTCGATCGTCGACGTCACAGGGAAGGTACCGGTCCTGCTGCGCGCGGGTGCCCTGACCGCGGAGGAGCTCCGCAAGGTGGTACCCGACCTCGAGGTGGCGAATTGACAGCCCCTGAGACGGGGCGTGGCATAGCGGCATATCCCGATTCGTTCCGCATCCTCCACGTCAGCACCGGCAACGTATGCCGCTCGCCCATCACCGAGCGGCTGACCAGACATGCCCTGGCCGACCGCCTGGGCGATCCCCTCACCGGCGGCCTGATCGTGGAGAGCGCGGGCACGTGGGGGCACGAGGGCGCGCCCATGGAGACCAACGCCGAGGCGGTGCTCGCCGACTTCGGCGCGGACGCCTCCGGCTTCCGGGGGCGCGAGCTCCTGGACGAGCACGTCATCCGCGCGGACCTCGTCCTGACGGCCACCCGGGACCACCGGGCGCAGGTCATCTCGATGGGCCACTCGGCGGGCCTCCGCACGTTCACGCTCAAGGAGTTCACACGGCTCGTACGGGCCATAGATCCCGCGACGCTGCCCGATGTCGACGGCGGTGTGGTGGCGCGGGCGCGCGCCCTGGTGCGGGCCGCCGCGGCCCTGCGGGGCTGGCTCCTCGCGCCCACGGCCGAGGCGGACGAGGTGTACGACCCCTACGGGGCGCCACTGCCCTTCTTCCGCTCGGTGGGCGACGAGATCAACGAGGCGCTCGACCCGGTGGTGACGGCGCTGACAGGGGTGCGGGCCAAGGCTTAAACCTTTCCCCAACCTTCTGCGAGAACCCGTCCGGCGATCGAGGACGAACTCGGCGAAGCCGGTGATCGACGTTGCCCACGCCTGGCGGCGCGCGGGCGACGTGAGGCAGGCCTACATTGGAGGGACCCGCACCCCTCGCGAGGCCCGGAGCCCAAGATGCCGGTCAGCACCGCCCCACCCGCCGCCCCCGCGGCGCACGCGCCCGCTGACTTCGACGCGCTCCGCCGCGCGGACCCCCAGCTGGCCGAGATCCTTCTCGCCGAGCAGGACCGCCAGGCGTCCTCGCTCCAGCTGATCGCCGCCGAGAACTTCACCTCGCCCGCGGTGCTCGCCGCCCTCGGCTCCCCCCTCGCCAACAAGTACGCCGAGGGCTACCCCGGCGCCCGCCACCACGGCGGCTGCGAGCTGGTGGACGTCGCCGAGCGCATCGCCATCGATCGCGCCAAGGCCCTCTTCGGGGCCGAGCACGCCAACGTGCAGCCGCACTCCGGCTCCTCTGCCGTCCTCGCCGCGTACGCCGCGCTGCTGCGCCCCGGCGACACCGTCCTGGCCATGGGCCTGCCGTTCGGCGGCCACCTCACGCACGGCTCACCCGCGAACTTCTCGGGGCGCTGGTTCGACTTCGTGGGCTACGGAGTCGACCCGGAGAGCGGCCTCATCGACTTCGACCAGGTCAGGGCCCTGGCCCGCACCCACAAGCCGAAGGCGATCGTCTGCGGCTCCATCGCCTACCCCCGGCACATCGACTACGCCGCCTTCCGTGACATCGCCGACGACGTCGGGGCGTACCTCATCGCCGACGCGGCTCACCCCATCGGCCTGATCGCCGGGGGAGCGGCCCCGAACCCCGTGCCGTACGCCGACGTCGTCTGCGCCACCACCCACAAGGTGCTCCGCGGCCCGCGAGGCGGCCTGATCCTCTGCGGGGCCGAGCTCGCCTCACGTATCGACCGCGCCGTGTTCCCCTTCACCCAGGGCGGCGCCCAGATGCACACGATCGCCGCCAAGGCCGTCGCGTTCGGCGAGGCGGAGACTCCCGCCTTCACCGGGTACGCCCATCAAGTCGTCGCCAACGCACGCACCCTGGCCCGTGCGCTCGCCGACGCGGGCTGCACCGTCACCACCGGCGGCACGGACACCCACCTGATCCTCGCCGACCCCGCACCGCTCGGCATCGACGCGCACACCGCTCGCGGCAGGCTCGCCGCGGCGGGACTCGTCCTCGACACCTGTGCCCTGCCGTACGGCGACGGACGCGGGCTGCGGCTCGGCACCGCGGCCGTCACCACCCAGGGAATGGGCGACGCGGAGATGGTGCGGATCGCCGCGCTCTTCGCCGACGCGGTGCGTGACGACTCGACGGGCGCGACGGACTCGAAAGTACGAGAGGAAGTGCGCGAACTGGTGGGAAGATTTCCGCCGTATCCGGCCTAGGTCGGGGTAGACGCGTCAAGGGAAGGCGCGTACTCGTGCAACCATCGTCGCTACCCGGAAGTCCCCACCCATATGCACGCAGAGCTAGGGTGTGGGGCTGAGATGGCCAGCGATACCTGTGGGGAAGCCCGTGCGTGAATACTTGCTGACGCTCTGCATCACGGCCGCGGTGACTTACTTGCTGACCGGCCCGGTGCGGAAGTTCGCGATCGTGGCCGGCGCCATGCCGGAGATCCGCGCTCGCGACGTCCACCGGGAGCCGACGCCCCGGCTCGGCGGTATCGCGATGTTCTTCGGGCTGTGCGCAGGTCTCCTCGTCGCCGATCACCTGCCGAATCTGAACGATGTCTTCGCGCGGTCCAACGAGCCGCGCGCGCTGCTCTCCGGTGCCGCGCTGATCTGGCTGATCGGCGTCCTGGACGACAAGTTCGAGATCGACGCGCTGATCAAGCTGGGCGGCCAGATGATCGCTGCGGGCGTCATGGTCATCCAGGGCCTGACGATCCTGTGGATCCCCGTCCCCGGCTACGGCATGGTCCTCCTGGACCAGGGGCAGGGCACGCTCCTGACGGTCGCGCTCGTCGTCATCACCATCAACGCCGTGAACTTCGTGGACGGCCTGGACGGCCTGGCCGCGGGCATGGTGTGCATCGCGGCGTCCGCGTTCTTCCTGTACGCCTACCGCCTCTGGTACGGCTACGGCATCGAGGCCGCCGCCCCCGCGACGCTCTTCGCCGCGATCCTGATCGGCATGTGCCTGGGCTTCCTGCCGCACAACATCCATCCCGCCCGGATCTTCATGGGGGACTCCGGCTCGATGCTGATCGGCCTCGTCCTCGCGGCGGGTGCGATCTCCGCCACAGGGCAGATCGACGGTGACGCCCTGAAGCTGAACTTCGGCGGCACCCGCGATGCCACCCACGCGATGCTCCCGGTCTTCATCCCGCTCCTGATGCCGCTGACGATCATCGCGATCCCGTTCGCCGACCTGGTGCTCGCGATCGTCCGCCGCACCTGGAATGGCAAGTCGCCGTTCGCCGCCGACCGGGGCCACCTCCACCACCGGCTCCTGGAGATCGGCCACTCCCACAGCCGTGCGGTGCTGATCATGTACTTCTGGTCGGCGCTCATCGGCTTCGGCACGGTCGCGTACTCGGTCCACTCGGCCAGCATGTGGATCCTGCTCGTGATCGTCGCGCTGAGCGCGGTGGGCCTCGTGCTGCTCCTCCTGCCGCGGTTCACGCCGCACATCCCGCGCTGGGCGGAGTCCTTCGTGCCGCCGCGCTACCGGCGGCGCAAGAGGGCCGCGGCGGAGGCGCCCGCGACGGACGAAACGGGCATGAAGGACGCGGAGGTAGAGGCGGAAGGCCGCCCTCCGGCCGACTCAGGCGTCAACGGGGCGACGGCCGTTGGCACTCGCTCGCGCTTCGAGGATCGACACAAGGCCGGCTCGTCGAGTTGAGGGGTGCCGTCAAACTCGCCCATTACCAGACAAGTTGCCGCGCTGCGTGCACAGACGCGCAGAGTCACTCTCATGTGTGACGGCGAGCACACCTACCAGGTAAAGACCTCATCAAATAGTTTGTGATACCGTTCACGAAACCAGGGGCTAGAGCCGAAGGACCGTAGTGCGACGGTCCATTGGCCCGAGGAACACTCTCGACCCCGGACTACGCTCGTCCATGACGACACCCTGCCCCCATCAGTAAGCGGAGCGCCGCCATGCCGTCTCAAGACACCCGAACTCTTCTTCAGTCCGCAGTACCTACTGCTGCCGCCGGCGCGATCGTCGCCGTCGTCAGTGGTGTGGTCGCGGGCGGCAAGGGAGCGCTCGGTGCGGTCATCGGCACATTGGTGGTCATCGCCTTCATGGGGCTCGGGATGTTCGCACTTCAACGCACGGCGAAATCGCTTCCGCAGTTGTTCCAGGCGATGGGGCTGATGCTCTACGTCGCCCAACTCCTGCTGCTTCTTGTCTTCGTGGCCCTCTTCAAGGACACCACGTTGTTCAACCCCAAGGCGTTCGCCGTGGGGCTTGTGGTCGCGACCGTCGTGTGGATGGCTTCGCAGGCCCGCGCGTTCATGAAGGCCAAGATCCTTTATGTCGATCCCGACTCCGAGCAGAAGGACAAGCCGGAGAAGTCGGGGTCCTCGACGTGAAGGGTAGGGGCGGGATAAACGCGCGTTCGCGTTACTGCTATCGTCCGGTGCCAACTGCGGCACTGCCGGCGCGGGCATCTGAGCTGACGCCTGCACAATCGCGAGGCTCGATGCCTGAACGCCGCGCCCACATCCGAAACACCAGTCTGGTGCCGAACCGCGGCTGCGCGCCGCGCCGACACGACAACGAGGTTGCCGTACCTATGCGTCACGCCGAAGGAGCCCGCGGTGAGTGCTGACCAAACTGAGCTCGCCTTTAAGTGGAGCTGTCGGATCATGTCCGACAACGGCTGTGGCTTCCCCTCCCCGGGCTTGCACTCGTTCCTCTTCAAGCCGATCTTCACCGTCGGTGGGTTCGAGTTCAACAAGGTGATGCTGCTGGCGTTGCTGACGACGCTCCTGGTCGTCAGCTTCTTCTACGCGGCGTTCGGCAAGGCCAAGGTCGTCCCGGGCAAGCTACAGATGGCCGCGGAGGCCGGATACGACTTCGTCCGCCGCGGGATCGTCTACGAGACCATGGGCAAGAAGGAGGGCGAGAAGTACGTCCCCCTGATGGTCTCGATGTTCTTCTTCATCTGGATCATGAACATCTGGTCCGTGATCCCGCTGGCCCAGTTCCCGGTCTCGTCGATCATCGCGTACCCCGTCGTACTCGCGCTCCTGGTCTACGTGATCTGGGTTTCCCTGACTTTCAAGCGCCACGGCTTCGTGGGCGGTTGGAAGAACATCACGGGCTACGACAACTCGCTCGGTCCGATCAAGTGGCTCGTGTCGTTCATCGAGTTCTTCTCGAACCTGCTCGTGCGTCCCTTCACGCACGCGGTGCGACTCTTCGCCAACATGTTCGCAGGTCACCTGATGCTGGTGATGTTCACCGTCGCCTCCTGGTACCTGCTGAACAGCTTCATGATCCCGGCCGCCGGTGTCTCCTTCGTGATGACCGTGGCCATGATCCTCTTCGAGCTCTTCGTGCAGGCGGTCCAGGCGTACGTCTTCGTACTCCTCGCCAGCACGTACATTCAGGGCGCTCTCGCCGAGCACCACTGAGTCACCCGGCCATCAAGCCCCCAGATCGCCCGGTGGCCAACCCCCACCGGTCCATGAAAGAGAAGGAAGTAACGGCATGTCCGCGACCCTCGAACTCGCCGCAGGCGTCTCCGGCTCCCTCGGCTCCATCGGCTACGGCCTCGCCGCGATCGGCCCCGGCATCGGCGTCGGTATCGTTTTCGGTAAGGGCACCGAGGCCCTGGCCCGTCAGCCCGAAGCGGCCGGCCTGATCCGTGCCAACCAGATCCTCGGCTTCGCCTTCTGTGAGGCGCTCGCCCTCATCGGCATCGTCATGCCGTTCGTGTTCGGTCGCTAGACAACAGCTACCTGACACTTTTCGACGAAAGGCATTGATGTGATCGCCAACCTGGTTCAGCTGGCGGCCGAAGAGGAGCAGAATCCTCTCATCCCGCCGGGCCCTGAGCTGCTCGTCGGCGCCATCGCCTTCGCCATCGTCTTCTTCTTCTTCTGGAAGAAGCTCCTCCCGAACATCAACAAGGTTCTGGATGAGCGCCGCGAGGCAATCGAAGGCGGTATCGAGAAGGCCGAGGCCGCTCAGACCGAGGCCCAGAGCGTGCTCGAGCAGTACACCGCTCAGCTCGCCGAGGCTCGGCACGAGGCCGCGCGTCTGCGCCAGGAGGCGCAGGAGCAGGGCGCCACGCTCATCGCCGAGATGCGCGCCGAAGGCCAGCGGCAGCGTGAGGAGATCGTCGCCGCCGGTCACACGCAGCTCGCCGCCGACCGCAAGGCCGCCGCGCAGTCGCTGCGTCAGGACGTGGGCCAGCTGGCCACCGACCTGGCCGGCAAGCTCGTCGGTGAGTCCCTCGAGGACTCCGCACGGCAGAGCCGCACCATCGACCGTTTCCTCGATGACCTCGAGGAGAAGGCCGAGGCTGCTCGATGACAGCCCACGGAGCTAGCCGCGAGGCCCTGGCCGCCGCGCGCGAGCGTCTTGACGCGCTGACCGACAACACGTCGGTCGACGCCAAGCGGCTCGCGGACGAGCTGGCCTCGGTCACCGCGCTGTTCAGCCGTGAGGTCTCACTGCGCCGGGTCCTTACCGACCCGTCGCAGTCCGGTGAGGCCAAGGCCGAGCTCGCCGGGCGGCTGCTCGGCGGGCAGGTGAGCGGCGAGACCGCTGACCTGGTGGCCGGCCTGGTCCGCTCGCGCTGGTCGCAGTCGCGTGACCTGGTGGACACCCTCGAGGAGCTCACCAACCTCGCCGAGCTGACCGGTGCGCAGCAGTCCGGCGCGCTGGACGACGTCGAGGACGAGCTGTTCCGGTTCGGCCGGATCGTCTCCTCGAACACCGGCCTGCGTTCCGCGCTGACCGACCGCGCCGCCACCGGCGCGGCCAAGAGCGAGCTGCTGCGCAGCCTGCTCGGTGGCCGTGCCAACGAGGTGACGGAGCGGCTCGTCGAGCGCCTTGTGACCGCGCCCCGTGGACGTAGCCTGGAAGCGGGACTCGAGTCCCTGTCCAAGCTGGCCGCGGACCGCCGGGACCGCATGGTCGCCGTCGTCACTTCGGCTGTTCCGCTTTCGGACCAGCAGAAGCAGCGCCTCGGTGCCGCCCTCGCGAAGGTCTACGGCCGCCAGATGCACCTGAACCTCGACGTGGACCCCGAGCTCATCGGCGGGATCACGGTGCAGATCGGCGACGAGATCATCAACGGCAGCATCGCGGACCGACTCGAGGACGCGCACCGCCGCATGGCGAGCTAGCAGTAACTCAAAACGTAGGAATGACGGCCCTAGTTGGGCCGTGCAGAGGATTCACCCTTACTTGGGGGGAGTCCCCAGACCCCCAAAGTGAAACTTCGGGCCCAACAAGGAGAGCAGGGAACCCAGATGGCGGAGCTCACGATCCGGCCGGAGGAGATCCGGGACGCACTGGAGAACTTTGTCCAGGCGTACAAGCCGGACGCGGCCTCGCGCGAGGAGGTCGGTTCGGTCACCGTTGCCGGTGACGGCATCGCGAAGGTCGAGGGCCTCCCCTCGGCCATGGCAAACGAGCTGCTGAAGTTCGAGGACGGCACCCTCGGTCTCGCCCTCAACCTTGAGGAGCGCGAGATCGGCGCCGTCGTACTCGGCGAGTTCAGCGGCATCGAAGAGGGCCAGCCGGTCACCCGTACCGGCGAGGTCCTGTCCGTCGCGGTGGGCGAGGGCTACCTCGGCCGTGTCGTCAACCCGCTCGGCACCCCGATCGACGGCCTCGGCGAGATCGAGACGTCCGGACGCCGCGCCCTCGAGCTGCAGGCACCCACGGTCATGGACCGCAAGTCGGTGCACGAGCCGATGGAGACCGGCTACAAGGCCGTCGACGCGATGACCCCGATCGGCCGTGGCCAGCGTCAGCTGATCATCGGTGACCGCCAGACCGGCAAGACCGCCCTGGCCGTCGACACGATCATCAACCAGCGCGACAACTGGCGCTCGGGCGACGTGAACAAGCAGGTGCGCTGCATCTACGTCGCCATCGGTCAGAAGGGCTCCACCATCGCCTCCGTGCGCGGTGCCCTCGAAGAGGCCGGCGCGCTGGAGTACACGACCATCGTCGCCGCCCCGGCGTCCGACCCGGCGGGCTTCAAGTACCTGGCGCCCTACACCGGTTCGGCCATCGGCCAGCATTGGATGTACGAGGGCAAGCACGTCCTCATCATCTTCGACGACCTCTCGAAGCAGGCCGACGCCTACCGCGCGATGTCCCTGCTGCTCCGCCGCCCGCCGGGGCGCGAGGCCTACCCGGGTGACGTCTTCTACGTGCACTCGCGTCTGCTCGAGCGCTGCGCGAAGCTGTCGGACGAGATGGGCAAGGGCTCGATGACGGGTCTCCCGATCGTCGAGACCAAGGCGAACGACGTGTCGGCGTTCATTCCGACCAACGTCATCTCCATCACCGACGGTCAGTGCTTCCTGGAGTCCGACCTGTTCAACGCCGGTCAGCGTCCGGCCCTGAACGTCGGTATCTCGGTCTCGCGTGTCGGTGGCTCCGCCCAGCACAGGGCGATCCGCCAGGTGTCGGGACGTCTGCGCGTGGACCTCGCCCAGTTCCGTGAGCTCGAGGCGTTCGCCGCCTTCGGTTCCGACCTGGACGCCGCGTCGAAGGCCTCCCTCGAGCGCGGTACGCGCATGGTCGAGCTGCTCAAGCAGGCTCAGTACCAGCCGATGGCCACCGAGGACCAGGTCATCTCGATCTGGGCCGGCACCACGGGCCGTATGGACGAGGTACCGGTCGCCGACATCAAGCGTTTCGAGCGCGAGCTGCTCGATTACATGCACCGCAAGGAGCAGGGCTTGATGACCTCCATCAAGGAGGGCGGCAAGATGAACGACGACACGATCACGGCCATCACCGACGCCGTCGCCGAGTTCAAGAAGCAGTTCGAGACCTCGGACGGCAAGCTGCTCGGCGAGGACGCTCCGGCCGCCGTCGACGCGTCCAAGTGACGACGGAAAGGAACTGACTCATGGGAGCTCAGCTCCGGGTCTACAAGCGTCGCATCAAATCCGTCACCGCGACCAAGAAGATCACCAAGGCGATGGAGATGATCGCCGCCTCGCGTGTCGTCAAGGCACAGCGCAAGGTGGTGGCCTCCACTCCGTACGCGACCGAGCTCACGCGCGCGGTCACCGCGGTGGGTGCGGGTGCCAACAACAAGCACCCGCTGACCACCGAGGCCGAGGCTCCGACCCGGGCCGCTGTTCTGCTCCTCTCGAGCGACCGCGGTCTGGCCGGCGCCTTCAACTCCAACGCCATCAAGGGTGCGGAGAAGCTCACCAAGAAGTTGCAGGACGAGGGCAAGGAGGTCGACACGTACGTCGTCGGCCGCCGTGGCATCGCGCACTACAACTTCCGTGAGCGGAAGATCGCCGGGCAGTGGACGGGCTTCACGGATGCCCCGTCCTACGCGGACGCCAAGACGATCGCCGCACCCCTGATCGAGGCCATCGAGAAGGACTCGGCCGAGGGCGGCGTGGATGAACTCCACATCGTCTACACCGAGTTCATCTCGATGATGACGCAGGAAGCGGTCGGTTCCCGGCTGCTCCCGCTCAGCCTCGAGAAGGTCGCGGAAGAGGCGGGCACGAAGGACGAGGCCCGCCCGCTGTACGACTTCGAGCCGTCGGCGGAGGACGTCCTCGACGCCCTGCTGCCGCGCTACGTCGAGAGCCGTATCTACAACGCGCTGCTCCAGTCGGCTGCTTCCAAGCACGCCGCCACGCGCCGCGCGATGAAGTCGGCGACCGACAACGCGGGTGACCTCATCAACGCGCTCACCCGCTCTGCCAACGCGGCCCGACAGGCCGAAATCACCCAGGAAATCAGCGAGATCGTCGGTGGTGCCAGCGCCCTGGCCGACGCGAACGCGGGGAGTGACAAGTAATGACGACCACTGTTGATACGGCCGTTGCCACGGGCCGCGTCGCCCGGGTGATCGGCCCGGTCGTCGACGTGGAGTTCCCCGTCGACGCCATGCCGGAGATCTACAACGCCCTGCACGTCGAGGTGGCCGACCCGGCCAAGGACGGCGAGCTGAAGACGCTGACGCTCGAGGTTGCCCAGCACCTCGGCGACGGCATCATCCGCGCCATCTCGATGCAGCCCACCGACGGTCTGGTCCGCCAGGCCCCGGTGACCAACACGGGCGAGGGCATCACCGTCCCCGTCGGTGACATCACCAAGGGCAAGGTGTTCAACACCCTCGGCGCGATCCTGAACCACCCGGAGGCCGAGGCTGAGGTCACCGAGCGCTGGCCGATCCACCGCAAGGCCCCGGCCTTCGACCAGCTCGAGTCCAAGACCGAGATGTTCGAGACCGGCCTGAAGGTCGTCGACCTGCTGACCCCGTACGTCAAGGGCGGCAAGATCGGTCTGTTCGGTGGTGCGGGCGTCGGCAAGACCGTCCTCATCCAGGAAATGATCATGCGTGTGGCCAAGCTGCACGAGGGCGTTTCCGTGTTCGCCGGTGTCGGCGAGCGCACCCGTGAGGGCAACGACCTCATCGACGAGATGGAAGAGTCGGGCGTTCTGGACAAGACCGCCCTGGTCTTCGGCCAGATGGACGAGCCGCCGGGCACGCGTCTGCGTGTCGCGCTCGCCGGTCTGACCATGGCGGAGTACTTCCGCGATGTGCAGAAGCAGGACGTGCTGTTCTTCATCGACAACATCTTCCGCTTCACGCAGGCCGGTTCCGAGGTCTCGACCCTGCTCGGCCGTATGCCCTCCGCGGTGGGCTACCAGCCGAACCTGGCCGACGAGATGGGCCTCCTCCAGGAGCGCATCACCTCGACGCGTGGTCACTCGATCACCTCGATGCAGGCGATCTACGTCCCCGCGGACGACCTCACCGACCCGGCCCCGGCCACGACCTTCGCGCACCTCGACGCGACGACCGTGCTGTCGCGTCCGATCTCGGAGAAGGGCATCTACCCGGCGGTCGACCCGCTGGACTCGACGTCCCGCATCCTGGACCCCCGCTACATCGCGCAGGACCACTACGACACCGCCATGCGTGTCAAGGGCACCCTGCAGAAGTACAAGGACCTCCAGGACATCATCGCGATCCTCGGCATCGACGAGCTCAGCGAAGAGGACAAGCTGGTCGTTCAGCGCGCCCGTCGCGTCGAGCGCTTCCTGTCGCAGAACACCCACGCCGCCAAGCAGTTCACCGGCCTTGACGGTTCGGACGTACCGCTCGACGAGTCGATCGTCGCGTTCAACGCGATCATCGACGGGGACTACGACCACTTCCCCGAGCAGGCGTTCTTCATGTGCGGTGGCATCGAGGACCTGAAGGCGAACGCCAAGGAACTCGGCGTCTCCTGAGTCTGTGACTCCCGGGAGGGGTGGGCGCGTCCCGCCCCTCCCGATACGCCCACTAGAATTTGACCCAACACCCGGCGAAGCCGCCGGGTGGTGACCCGAGGAGCCACCCTTGGCTGCTGAGCTGCATGTCGAGCTGGTCGCCGCGGACCGCAGTGTCTGGTCCGGCGCGGCCACCCTGGTCGTCGCGCGCACCACGTCCGGCGACATCGGCGTCATGCCCGGTCACCAGCCGCTGCTCGGTGTGCTGGAGTCGGGCCCGGTGACCATTCGTACGAGCGACGGCGACACCGTCGTCGCCGCCGTCCACGGAGGATTCATCTCCTTCGCGGACAACAAGCTGTCGCTGCTTGCTGAGATCGTCGAGCTGTCGGACGAGATCGATGTCCAGCGTGCGGAGCGGGCGCTCGAGCGCGCGAAGTCGGAGGCCGACGCCTCCGCCGAGCGTCGCGCGGACGTCCGACTGCGGGCGGTGTCGCCACGCTGAAACCAGCGTGTCGGCGTTGACGTGACTCAGCCGCGGCCAGGTCCGGAGCAATCCGGACCGGGTCGCGGCTGAGGCAATGCGGGTGCAATGTTGGTCCGTTTCGAACAGGCGAGGAGGTCGGTGCCGATGATCCTCACTCTGCTCGTGTGCGGACTCGTATTGGTCGCGGTGCTGCTGGTGGGGCTCTTCGTCTTCGGACTGCGCCGCCGGCTCATCCAGCGCTCCGGCGGCACCTTCGACTGCAGCCTGCGCTGGAACGCCCCGGAGAAGGGCGACACCTCCGGCAAGGGCTGGGGGTACGGCGTCGCCCGCTACAACGGCGACCGGATCGAGTGGTACCGCGTCTTCTCGTACGCTCCCCGCCCGCGCCGGGTCCTGGAGCGCTCGTCCATCGAGGTCGTCGACCGACGCGCCCCGGACGGCGAGGAGGAGCTGGCCCTGCTCTCCGACGCGATCGTCCTGGGCTGTCTGCACAGAGGCGTACGCCTTGAGCTGGCGATGGGCGAGGACGCGCTTACCGGTTTCCTGGCTTGGCTGGAGGCAGCCCCGCCTGGCCAGCGCGTCAACGTGGCCTGAGCCCCAAAGGGGCGCGGGAAACTGCGCGCCCAGCCACATGCGACCCGCAGCTAAAAAGAGACGCGAGAAGCCGGGGAGACAGGGGGCGTACCTGTCTCCCCGGCTTCGTCCATGTGCGGCTACTTGAGCCCGGCGTTGATCGCACTCACCAACTCACCGTTGGCGGTGTCCCCACTGAACTCCCAGAAGAACGCACCGCCAAGCCCCTGACTCTTCGCCCAGCTCATCTTGGTGCCGATGGTCGCCGGGGTGTCGTAGGACCACCAGTTGCTGCCACAGTGCGCGTAAGCGGTACCGGCGATCGTGCCGTTCGCAGGGCAGCTGTTCTTCAGGACCTTGTAGTCCTCGATGCCCGTCTCATACGTCCCCGGCGCCGCGCCCGTAGCCGTCCCGCCGGGCTCCTTCTGCGTCACGCCGGTCCACCCGCGTCCGTAGAAGCCGATGCCGAGCAGCAGCTTCGACGCAGGCACCCCCTTCGCCTTCAGCTTGGCGATCGCGTCGGCGGAGTTGAAGCCCGCCTGCGGGATACCGGGGTACGAGGTGAGGGGAGAGTGCGGTGCGGTCGGCCCCTTGGCATCCCATGCGCCGAAGAAGTCGTACGTCATCACGTTGTACCAGTCCGCGTACTGCGACGCGCCGCCGTAGTCAGCAGAGTCGATCTTGCCGCCGCTCGACGCGTCGGCGGTGATCGCGGCCGTCACGAGGTCCTTGCCGAACTCGGTGCGGAACGCCTGAAGCATGGTCTTGAAGACGGCGGGGCCGCTCGTGTCGCAGGACAGACCGCAGGCGTTGGGGTACTCCCAGTCCAGGTCGATGCCGTCGAAGACGTCGGCCCAGCGCGGGTCCTCCACCAGGTCGTGGCAGGACTTGGCGAAGGCCGCCGGGTTCTTCATCGCCTCGGTGAAGCCACCGGACCAGGTCCAGCCGCCGAAGGACCAGATGACCTTGAGGTTCGGGTGCTTGGCCTTGAGCTTGCGCAGCTGGTTGAAGTTGCCGCGCAGGGGCTGGTCCCAGGTGTCGGCGACGCCGTCCACGGACTGGTCGGCGGTGTACGCCTTGTCGTAGTCGGCGTAGGCGTCGCCGATGGCGCACTTGCCGCCGGTGACGTTGCCGAAGGCGTAGTTGATGTGCGTGATCTTGGACGCGGAGCCCGAGGTGTCGATGTTCTTCGCGTGGTAGTTGCGGCCGTAGACGCCCCACTCGGTGAAGTAGCCGAGCTTGACCTTGCCGCCGGGGTCCGGGTCACCGCCGCCGCCCGTGGTGTGCACCTTGACGGCGCCGCTCGCCGGTCCCGTCTGGTCCGCGGTGTCGCGGGCCTGGACGGTGTACGAGTAGTCGGTGCCCGCGGTGAGGCCGCTGTCGGCGTACGAGGTGCCGGTCACCGTGGCGACCTTGGAGCCGTCGCGCAGGACGTCGTAGTCCTTGACGCCCTTGTCGTCGGTGGCCGCCTTCCAGGCGAGCTTCACCGAGGTGTTGGTGATGTCGGACGCGATGGGAGTGCCGGGGGCGCTCGGCGGGTTGTCGCCGGGGACGCTGCCGCCGTCACAACTGGCGCCGTTGAGCGTGCAGTTGGAGGGGGAGCCGGGGCCCGAGCCGTTGAACCCGAAGGAGACGGAGGCGCCGGGGGTGAGCGTCCCGTTCCAGCCGACGTTCTTGGCGGTCCAGTGGTTGCCGGAGTTGGTGACGGTGGCGTCCCAGGCGGAGGTCACCTTCGTGCCGGTGGGGAAGTCCCACTGGACGTTCCAGGAGCTGATGGAGGTGGTTCCGGTGTTCTTGACGGTCCACTTGCCTTCGAAGCCGGTGCCCCAGTCCTGGGTCTTGGCGTACGTGGCGGTGGCCTCGGGGGCCGCTTCCGGCGCGGCTTCGGCGGTGCCGCCGAGCGCGACCAGGGTGGCGAGCGGGAGCAGCAGGGTGGTGAGGCCTGCCACGGCTCTGTGTCTGAAGCGCAAGGTGCGCAAGGTGTGCTCCTCGGGTGAGATCCGGGGGGACATAGGGGGTGGGTCCCTGCGCCGCCCGTGAGCACGTGGAACACGTGGGGGAGTGCTCACCGCAGTGCCGGTGAGAATAGAAAGGTCTGGACCATCGGTCAAGAGGTCTGAACCATTGGCCGGATCGCGCCGGTCGGGCGCACCGGTTCCGGAGTCAGACGCCCAACTCCTGGGCGAGCACGGCCGCTTGGACCCTGCTGCGGAGTTCGAGCTTGCCGAGCAGTCGGCTGACATGCGTCTTCACCGTTGCCTCCGCCATGTCCAGACGGGCCGCGATCTCCGCGTTGGACAGTCCTTCGCCGATGCGCGCGAGCACCTCGCGCTCGCGGCGCGTGAGGGTGTCGAGGATGGCGGGATCGGGTCCGTTCTCACGGCGTACGCGGTTCATGGTCTGCGGAGCCGCGAACTCGGCGATCAGTCGTCGGGTGACGGACGGGGCGATCAGGCCCTCGCCGCGGCCGACCGTACGCACCGCCTCCAGGAGGTCCCTGGCCTCGGTGTTCTTCAGGAGGAACCCGGAGGCGCCCGCGCGCAGTGCCCCGAAAACGTACTCGTCGAGGTCGAAGGTGGTCAGGACGAGCACGTCCGCGAGCCCCTCGGTGACGACCTGGCGGGTCGCCGACACTCCGTCGAGGCGTGGCATCTGGATGTCCATGAGCACCAGATCGGGGCGGAGTTCACGAGCGAGCGCCACCGCCTCCTCGCCGTCCGACGCCTCGCCGACCACCTCTATGTCGGGCGCGCTGCGCAGGATCAGGACGAGTCCCGCCCGTACGGCGGACTGGTCCTCGGCGACGAGCACGCGGATCATTCGGTCACTTCCTTGTCTGCGGGGTCGACGGGCAGAGTCGCGGACACGATCCACACCTTGCCGCCGTAAATGCTGCCGGAATCGCCGTCAGAATCGCCGTCGGAACTGCTCTCGGGGCCCGATTCGAAGGCTCCGCCGAGGAGTTCAGTGCGTTCGCGCATACCGACGAGACCGGCTCCGGAGCCAGGCGCGCGCGGCCCCGACGGATCGCCGCAGGGGCTGGTCACCCGGACCTCAAGGGCGCCGCGCCGCCGGGTGAGCGCCACCGTGACCCGGCCGGGGGCGGCGTGCTTGAGGGCGTTGGTCAGGGACTCCTGGACGATGCGGTACGCCGCGAGCTCGACCGGCGCGGGGAGCTTGGGGCCTTCGGGGGCGTGGTCGTGGTCCAGGGCGATGTCGAGGCCGTTGGTGCGGGCGCCCGCGATCAGCGCGCCGAGGCCGTCCAGGGTGGGCGCGGCCGCGGGCTCACGATCGTCGCTCGAGTCCCGCAGGATGCCGATCAGACGCCGCATCTCGGCCAGCCCCTCGACGCTGTTCTCCCGGATGACGGAGAGCGCGTCCTGGGTGGTCTTCGGGTCGTCGAGGGAAAGCGCGGCAGTGGAGTGGATGGCGATGGCCGAGAGGTGGTTGGCGACCATGTCGTGCAGCTCGCGGGCCATCCGGGCGCGCTCGGCGGTGATCGCCTGCACGCGGTCCATCTCGGCGAGCAGCGCGGTCTGCTCGGCCCGCAGCTTGGCCGCCGCGGCGGCCTCGCGGTGGTTGCGCACCAGGACTCCGGTGGCGGCGGGACCGAACGACACGATGCCGGTCACGACACCGATGAGGACGGCCTCCGGCTGCTGCCACCAGGCGAGGAAGCCGATCGTCATCGCCACGGTGACGGCGCCGGTGGTGAGCGGGATGCGCCGGGCGGCGGCCGGAGTCCCGTACACGACAGCGGCGTACATGATGTCCGTGAACATCATGACCGACGCCAGATTGCCCGGCGTGAACTGATCGAAGGCCAGTGCGATGGTGGCGACCGGCAGGGCGACGCGCGGCGCGGTCCTGCGCAGCAGCTCCATGCACCCGAGAACGCCGAGCGGCAGCAGCAGCCAAGGGCTGCCCAGCGGCCGGTCGCCCTGTGTGCCGAGTCCGAGCGCGAACAGCGCGAGCCCGCTGAGCACACTGACCGCGGCGATCTGTACGTCGACGCGGTGCGGGCGGGGCGGCAGTGGCAGGGCCATGCCCTCCATCCAACACGGCGCGCCGGGCCGACGCCTGATCCTGAGGGAGGAACCGCGCGCTACATCGAAGGATGCAGTGCCACTTCGTCACTGGCGACGATGATCCGCGGCCGGTCCGCCGGGAGCCTGGAAAGGTGACCGAGAGGAGCGAACCGTGATTGTCACACTGATCATCATCTGCGAGGTCGGATTCTGGGTGCTGCTGGCCGGCGGCCTCGCCCTGCGGTACGGGGCGAAGATGCCGCGCGCCAGCATCGCCGTACTGCTCTGCGAGCCGATCCTGGAGGTCATCCTCTTCGTCGTCACCGCGGTCGACCTGAAGAACGGCGCGGAGCCGGACTGGAAGCACGGCCTGGCCGCGGTCTACATCGGCTACTCCATCGCGCTCGGCCACTACACGATCAAGTGGGCCGACGTCCGCGTGGCCCACCGCTTCGCGGGCGGCCCGCCGCCCGTCAAGCTCTACGGCATGGCCCGCGCGATCGACGAGTGGAAGATCGCCGCCCGCTGGGTCCTGGCAGCCCTGATCGCCATGGCGCTGCTCCAGGGCGCGGCCTGGTACGTGGGCGACGACGGCGACATCGACTCGCTGAGGATGTGGCAGGAGAAGATGCTGTGGCTGATCGGCATCAACGTCATCATCGCGGCGACGTACACGGTCTTCCCGCACAAGGCACCGCCGGTGGACGGGCCCCGAAGGGGCGCGGGGCTGCGGCATGAGCGGCTCCGCCGCGTGAGCGCGACAAGCCACGACGCACCCGCGGAAGACGCACCCGCGGAAGAGGTACAGGCCTCCCGGCGCGGTTCCTAGCGCTCGCCCCCTGGCACCCACAGCACGTCTCCGACCTCCTTGTTGGCCGTACGGGCCAGAATGAAAAGGAGGTCGGAGAGGCGGTTCAGATAGGTCGCCGTCAGGGGGTTCATACTGCCGTTTTCCTTACCGGCCCCATGGACTTCGAAAGCGGCCCAAGTGGACCGCTCGGCCCGCCGCACCACCGTGCACGCCTGGTGCAGCAGCGCGGCCCCCGCCGTGCCCCCCGGCAAGATGAAGCTGCGCAGCTTCTCCAGCTGCTCGTTGAAGCGGTCGCAGTCCGCTTCCAGCTTGTCGATGTAGAACTGCTCGACACGCAGCGGCGGATACTCCGGGTTCTCGACGACCGGCGTCGACAGATCCGCTCCCACGTCGAAGAGGTCGTTCTGGACCCGGACGAGGACCTTCACGACCTCTTCGTCGAGCTGACCGATCGCGACCGCCGTGCCGATCGCGGCATTGGCCTCGTTGGCGTCGGCGTATGCCGAGATCCGCAGATCGGTCTTGGCGGTCCGGCTCATGTCGCCGAGGGCGGTGGTGCCCTGGTCGCCGGTCCTGGTGTAGATGCGCGTCAGATTGACCATGGGGTCAGCCTAGTTACGCGCCCGCCCTCCGGAAGACACGTGTGCCCACCGTCACGGACCCCAGTGTGAGCGCGGCAGCCATCAGGACGCCGTACAGCATCGCCGTACTCGCGTAGTCGCCCACGAAGGCGGCCCGCACCGCGTCCACGAGATAGCGGAACGGCATGAAGTGCGAGAGCACGTCCAGCCAGCCCGGCGCGAGTGCCATCGGCAGCATCAGGCCGGAGAGCAGCATCGAGGGCATACTCACCGCGTTGATGACGGGCCCGAACTCGTGCGGCTTGGAGACGAGCAGAGCCAGGGCGTACGAGAGGGACGCGAGGACGATCGTCAGGACCGCGACGAACGCGAACCCGATGAGAATCCCGACGACCGGTGCGCGCAGCCCCATCACCACGGCCGCCAGGACGAGCAGCACCGCCTGGAAGACGAAGAGCGCGGCATCGCGGAGCACTCGCCCGAGGAGCAGCGCGAGCCGGCTGACCGGCGTCACCCGCATCCGCTCCACCACGCCGAACTGCTTCTCGATGATGATCGCGAATCCGCTGTACGAGGCGCCGAACAGGCCGAGTTGGAGCAGCAGCCCCGGCACGAGCACCTGCCAGGAGTCGCCGCGCGACCCGAGCGGCAGATCGGTCAGGAGCGGGCCGAAGAAGAGCAGGTAGAGCAGCGGCATCAGGACGCCGAAGAGGATCTGGAATTTGGAGCGCAGGGTCTGGCGGGCGTACCGCCCGAAGATCAGCGCGGTGTCGGAGAGAAGCGCAGACATAGGTGAGGTCCCGGAGTTCTGGGGGGCTTGTGCGGTCTCAGACGGCGACCGGCGCCGTGTCCTTGGGGGTGACGTCCCGGCCGGTGATGGCGAGGAACGTGTCCTGGAGCGAGGCGTCGATCGAGCCTCCGTGCCGGAGCTTGAGCGCGCTCGGGGTGCCCTCGGCGACCACGACGCCCTTGTCGACGACGACCAGGCGGTCACAGAGCGCGTCGGCCTCGTCGAGGTAGTGCGTGGTGAGGACGACGGTGGTGCCGTGGTCGTCGCGCAGCCGCCGCACGAGCGCCCACAGGTCGGCCCTGCTGCCCGGGTCGAGTCCCGTGGTCGGTTCGTCGAGGAAGAGCACATCGGGCCGGTGCATGAGGCCCATGGCGATGTCGAGCCGCCGCCGCTGGCCGCCGGTGAGGGTCGCGCACTTGCGGTCGATGAGGTCGGCGAGGCCCAGGTCGGCGGCCAACTCCTCGGCGCGGGCTGCTGCCTGAGGTTTTGTCAGGCGGTAGAGGCGCCCCTGGGTGACCAGTTCCTCGCGCACGGAGATGTTGAGGTCGACGCCGCCCGACTGGGCGACGTACCCGATCTTGCGCCGTACACCCGCCGGGTCGCGGGCCAGGTCGCAGCCCGCGACGGTGGCGGCGCCGCCGGTGGGTGCGAGCAGCGTGGTGAGCATACGCAGCGTCGTCGTCTTGCCCGCGCCGTTCGGCCCGAGGAAGCCGAGGATCTCGCCGGGGGCGACGGTCAGGTCGATGCCGCGCACGGCCTCCACCGGCCCGCTCTTGGTCTGGAAGGTCCGGGCGAGCCCGGCGGTGCTGATGATTGCCATGGCGACTACAAAAACAGAGTCCCTTAAATTTTGCAATTGCCCCAAGTTTTCAGTTGCCCTGGCGAGTGGCCTTAGGGTGGGGGCATGGCTGAAGGTCTCAGGGAGCGCAAGAAGCGGCAGACCAAGCAGCGGATCTCGGACATCGCGACGGGGCTCTTCCTGGAGCACGGCTTCGTCACGGTGACCGTCGCGGAGGTCGCGGAAGCCGCTGACGTCTCCGTGAACACCGTCTACAACTACTTCCCGGCAAAGGAGGACCTCTTCCTCGACCGCGGCGAGGCCGTCGTCGACCGGCTCTCCGGCTATGTACGCGGCCGCCGCCCGGGGGAGTCCGCCGCTGCCGCCGTCCTGCGTGCGCTGCGTTCGGACGTGGAGGGCGTCTCGCCCCACATCGGCCTCTTTCCTGGCTGGGCCGACTTCATGAAGGTCATCACCGCGGCCCACCCCCTGCGCTCCCGGCTCTGGGAGATCCAGCAGCAGGCACTCGGCCACCTCACGAAGACCCTCGCCGATGAGGCGAAGGCGGCCGAGGGCGACCCCATGCCCGGACTGATCGCGGGTCAGCTCTCCTGGGTCCACAGCACGCTCATGGCCTGGATCGGCGACGAGATGACCAAGTGCCGCAAACCTGCCGAGGTGTCCCGCGACGCCCTCGCGCTGCTCGACGAGATGGAGGACCTGCTCGGCGAAAAGGTCCTCAACTACGCGGTGCGCGACGCCGAATGAGGCGTACCAGTGTGATGTCCGTCATCTGAGACGTGACGCGTGTTACTTCACGGCCACACTCGCGCTCACGACCGCTAATGTCCGCCGGAAGGGCTTACGTAAACAGCGTGTAAGCCAGGCGTGATAAGCGGTAGGGGAGTCGGAACAGTGGCACGGAAGCTCGCCGTCATCGGAGCCGGACTCATGGGGTCCGGTATTGCTCAGGTCTCCGCACAGGCGGGCTGGGACGTCGTCCTGCGCGACGTCACCGATGCGGCCCTCACTCGTGGCACCGACGGCATCAAGGCGTCGTACGACAAGTTCGTGAGCAAGGGAAAGCTGACCGCCGAGGACGCCGACGCGGCGCTCGGACGCATCACGACGAGCACCGACATGGACGCCGTCGCCGACGCGGACATCGTCGTCGAGGCTGTCTTCGAGAAGCTCGAGGTCAAGCACGAGATCTTCCGTACGCTCGACAAGCTCGTGCGCGACGACGCCATCCTCGCGTCGAACACCTCCGCCATCCCGATCACGAAGATCGCGGCCGTGACGGAGCGTCCGGAGCGCGTCGTGGGCGCGCACTTCTTCTCGCCGGTGCCGATGATGCAGCTGTGCGAACTGGTGCGCGGCTACAAGACCAGCGACGAAACCCTCGCCCGTACGCGTGAGTTCGCCGAGTCCGTCGGCAAGACCTGCATCGTCGTGAACCGCGACGTC
The DNA here is from genome assembly GCF_043200235.1 of Streptomyces sp. NPDC048441. Taxonomy (NCBI): domain Bacteria; kingdom Bacillati; phylum Actinomycetota; class Actinomycetes; order Kitasatosporales; family Streptomycetaceae; genus Streptomyces; species Streptomyces sp. NPDC048441. Next base: position 78,559 of record NZ_JBICXM010000021.1, on the reverse strand, counting down.
GCGGGCTTTGTGACGACCCGTCTGATCTCGGCGCTCGTCGTCGAGGCCGCCAAGCTGTACGAGTCGGGCGTCGCCACCGCCGAGGACATCGACATCGCCTGCAAGCTCGGCTTCGGGCACGCCATGGGCCCGCTCGCCACCGCCGACCTGACGGGCGTCGACATCCTGCTGCACGCCACCAGCAACATCTACACGGAGTCCCAGGACGAGAAGTTCGCACCGCCCGAGCTGATGCGCCGGATGGTTGACGCCGGTGACATCGGCCGCAAGAGCGGGCAGGGCTTCTACAAGCACTGACGTCCCCACCTCCCTCGCGGGGTCACCCCTGGGAGTGAATTGGGTATCGGTTCGCTTACAGACGGCAACTTCCTTGCCCATGCGGCAGTCAGTTGCAGTGACATACGCAGACGCCTTACGGAACAGACGTCACAGCAAACTCAGCATTCTCGGGGAGCGCATATGCACATCAGGGGCGACCAGGCCCAGCTGGTCGTCGGGGGACGCCTCGACGTACGCAGCGCGGCGGACGCCCGAACGGTCCTGCACACGGCCGTCGACGACGGAGCCGGCGACCTGGTGCTCGACCTGTCCGAACTCGACTCGTGGGACGCCACGGGACTCGGCGTCATCATGGGCGCGCACCGGCGCGCGGGACGGTGCGGACGCAGGCTCGTGCTGCGCAGTGTGCCGCCCCAGATGCAGCGCCTCCTGGTGGCCACCCGGCTGCACCGGATCCTTGCCATCGAAGGTGGCATCGGAGTGGAATCGCTGCCCCGCGTTTGAATCGCACCTCGCGCACAATCCTCACGAGACTGTGACGTCTCGGACGACGCGGTACCCCGCCCGTTCGTAGATACTGAGTGAAGGTCTAGTGTTCGGTCGCCCACCGTCATGACGAAGACAGACGCCCGAGCGGGGGCACCGGACCAGAAGCGACAGCGCAGTGTGCACAAGGCCGGAGGGGGCTGTGTACACGACGCATCTGGGGGGCTTTGACCATGGACCCGATGAACCGGGGACCGGAAGAGTACGGCCATGACGGCATCAACGACGATGATTCGGCGCGCCGCTCAAGGCCGCCACGCGATCCTCTGACACCCGACTTCGGGCAGCCCGCACCCACGCTCGCCCGCACCGTTCAGCTGGTCTCGGGCGACTTCCTGCTCACCGTGAACCCCGTCGACGGCAGTGAGATCGAACCCTGCCCGCCGGGCGAGCGGCCCGCACGCCCCGTCAAGCGCACCGCCGCCGAGCGCGCCGAGCTGCGCCGGGCATCGGTGCCGCCCGCGCCGCCGGGACCCGTGCTGCCCCGGCTGCCGCTCCTCGAGCGGCAGGAGGAGCGCGAGCGGCTCGTGCGCCTGCTCGCACGCGGGCGCTCGGTGCGGCTCACCGGTCCCGCGGGCTCGGGGCGCACGGCGCTCCTGAACGCCGTGGCGGAGGACTGCGCGGACCTCGCACCGGACGGCGTCATCCGGCTCTCCGGGTATCACAGGACGCCCGCCGACCTGCTCCAGGATCTCTTCGGCGCGGTCTACAACGCGCCGCTGCACCGCCCCGACCGCACCCTGCTCTTCGAACTCGTCCACGAGATCGGCGCGGTCGTCGTCCTCGACGACCTGGAGTTCGGCGCCGCCGCTCTCGAGGAGCTGCTCGACGCCACACCCGAGTGCGCCTTCCTGATCTCCGCGACACCCGACGTCGCGGCGCCGTCCCCCGATTCGCACCTCGAAGAGGTCTTCCTCGGCGGTCTCGGCCGCAGCGGCGGCCTCGAGCTCCTCGAGCGCGCCGTGGGCCGCGTCCTGACGGACGACGAGGCAGGCTGGGCCGGCGACCTGTGGTTCGAGTCGGAGGGGCTTCCCCTGCGCTTCGTCCAGGCGGGCGCCCTGCTCCGGCAGTGCGACCAGCTGCGCGCCGACCCGAACGCCTTCGACGAGTACGGCTACTTCGCGGAAGGACCGGTCGACGCGCCCTTCGACGCCGAGGGCCACGACGTGCCGCTGCCCTCGCTCGCCGACGGCGCGGCCCCCGCGGTCCTGCTCGCGTCCCGCCTCAGCCCGTCGGCCCGCGCCACGCTGCGCTTTGCCGTCGCGCTCGGCGGTGAACTGCCGCACCAGGCGCATCTGCCCGCCCTCGTGGGGGACACCCACGCGGACGCGGCCCTCGCCGAGCTGGTCTCCACCGCGCTCGTCACGGCGGTCGGCTCGCACTACAGGCTCGCCGCCGGCGTCCGTACGCAGCTGGAGGCATCCGGGTACGCGGACGACATCGCCGAGCGCGCCCAGAGCGCCGCCCAGCACTACGCCTGGTGGGCCGGGCACCCCTCGGTCGGCCCTGAGCGGGTCGCGGCCGAGGCGGACGCTGTGCTCGCCGCGCTGAGCGCCCTGGTCGCGGGTCAGTCCGGGGCAGGGACGCCCGCCGGTGCTTCCGCCGGTGCGCCCGCCGGTGCGCCCGCCGGAGCTTCCGCGGGCGGCGAGGAGAGCGCCGCCGTGCTGCTGGCCCGCACCATCGCGCCCGCCTTCGCGGGAGGCCTCGAATGGGGCGCCTGGGAGCGTGCCCTGCGCTCCGGCCAGGAGGCGGCGCGGACCGCGGGCGAGGTCGCCGAAGAGGCGTACTTCCACCATGAGCTCGGCATCCTCGCGCTCTGCGGCGGACAGCTCGACCGGGCCCGCGTCGAGCTCGAGGCCTCCATCGGCCTGCGCGGCGCGCTCGCCGACAAGCGGGGCATGATCGCGGGCCGCAGGGCACTCGCCCTGGTGGCCGACCGCTCGGGCGGCGCGCTGCCCGGCTCGTCCGCTGCGGCGACCGCGGGCGCGGGCGAAGAGGTGCCCGACGCGCGCTACGAGGAGTCGGCATCGCCCCCCGGCGGCGTACCGGCGGCGTTCGCGCTGCCCGCGCCGCCGCCCCCGGAGCCCGAGACGCTGGTCACCCGCAAGGCCACGCCGGTCGGCGTGGGCCCCGCGCCGACCCGCCGTTCCATCGTGAGCGGCACCCGGCGCAATCTGGTGGCGGCGGGCGCGGGAGCCTTGCTTGCCGCCGTGCTCGGCACCGTGGTGACCCTCGGCGCGACCTCGGACAACAACGACAACCCGCCGGACAAGGTCAAGACGGAGCAGTCGGCGAGCGAGGACCAGGACGACGACGGCCTGACCGCCGACAAGCCCGCCAAGGACTCGACGAGCCGCCCGGACGACGGCGGCACGAGCACCACCCCCAGCACCGAGGACAGCGCGACGCCGAGCGGGAGCGGCTCACCGTCGGACGAGCCGAGCGACAGCGGAAAACCGTCGGACGGCACGACGAAGCCCCCGACGACGAAGCCGCCCACGACGAAGCCCCCGACTACCAAACCGCCCACGACGAAGCCGCCGACCACGAAGCCGCCCACGACGAAGCCGCCGACGACTCCACCGCCGACCACTCTGCCGCCGACGACGGCCCCGGCCACGCCGGCGTCCCCGGACAACTCGAACTCGGCGAGCGGCTCCGCGAGCAGCACGGCTCCGGCTGCCTGACGCACATACGAAAGAGAGGGCCGGGTCCACCAGGACCCGGCCCTCTCTTTCGTGCAATTCCGTACAACAAGAACCCTTGGTGCGGGAACTCCTAGAAGAGCCGCAGCTTGTCGTCCTCGATGCCGCGCATCGCGTTGTAGTCGAGGACGGTGCAGCCGATGCCGCGGTCCGTGGCGAGCACGCGTGCCTGCGGTTTGATCTCCTGGGCGGCGAAGATGCCCTTGACGGGCGCCAGGTGCGGGTCGCGGTTCAACAGCTCGAGATAGCGGGTCAGTTGCTCGACGCCGTCGATCTCGCCGCGCCGCTTGATCTCGACGGCGACGGTCTGCCCGTCGGCGTCGCGGCAGAGGATGTCCACCGGGCCGATCGCCGTCATGTACTCGCGGCGGATGAGTGAGTAGCCGTCGCCGAGCACCTCGATCCGGTCGGCGAGCAGCTCCTGAAGGTGCGCTTCCACGCCGTCCTTGATGAGGCCGGGGTCGACGCCCAGCTCGTGCGAGGAGTCGTGAAGGATCTCTTCCATCGTGATGATGAGCTTCTCGCCCGCCTTGTTCACGACGGTCCAGACGCCCGCTTCGTCCCCCGACCCCTCCTTCAAGGTGCAGGGCGGGGACATCCAGTTGAGGGGTTTGTAGGCCCGGTCGTCCGCGTGGATCGAGACACTGCCGTCCGCCTTCACAAGGATCAGGCGGGGGGCCGACGGGAGATGGGCTGTGAGCCTGCCCGCGTAATCCACGGAGCATCGGGCAATGACGAGACGCATGGGGCGCAACGCTACTCGACCACAGGTGGTCCACGCGATTTCTCCGTCGATGGACCTGTTCGAACCTGGCCGGTTGTGTGCCCAATCTCCTGGTGCGGGGCCGGTCCGGTGCTTACCGTATAAGCAGGAGGTCGTCATGCGTGCACGCTGCGTGTGCGGTTTCCTTCCCTGTCCGTAAGCCCCCGCTCCCCGGGGGTGCGAGAGGAGAACCCATGTCGCTCGACGTCTCACCGGCGCTGTTGGAACAGGCCGAGCGAGGCGAGGTGGACGAAGCGGAATTCGTCGACTGCGTCCGGACCTCCCTGCCCTACGCATGGGAGATGGTCAGCTCCCTGGTGGCCCAGTTGAAGGTTGACGGCGGAGAGTTCGCCGACAACCAGACGCCGCCTCCCAACGAGCAGGCGCGTGGCCAGCTGCTGCGCGCGCTCGCGAGTGACGCGATTCGCGGGGCTCTGCAGCGGCATTTCGGGGTGCGCCTGGCATTCCAGAACTGCCACCGCGTGGCGGTGTTCCCGCTGGACGCGTCCGTGGACGACCGGCTTGCCCGCTTCACCTCGATCCGGGGCCAGCTGCTCAACCAGTCGCCCGAACTGCGGGACTGCTGACGGTTGTTGCTGCCGCTCCGTACGCGGGAGGTGTTCTAGTACCGGAGCGGCAGCTCCCAGCCTCAGCGGCTCAGCCCAGCTGAGGCAGCACCTCGGCGCCCAGCCTTCGTACGTTCTCCTCCGTCGTCGCGAGGTCGCCGGAGCCCTCGACCAGCAGCGCGAAGCGGGTGATCCCCGTGCGCTCCGAGGTGGCCGCGATCCGGTCCGCGCACACCTGGGGAGTGCCCACCGGGTGCAGCTTGCAGAGCAGTTCCGTGTACGCGAGCGGGTCCCGCATCGCCCGCTTCCGGCCGTCGACCGTGACGTGCGCGTCGAGCCCCTGCTTCAGCCAGCCCGGCATCGCCTTCTCCAGCGTCTCCGCCGCTTCCAGGCGCCGGTCCGCGATCTGAGCGACCCCCGCGGAGACGTGCGCGGCGCGGTGGACCTCCTCCGGCGTACGCCCTGCGGCGCGCGCGTGCCTCTGCCACAACGCCACCATTTCGGCCTTCTCCTCGTCGCCGACGTGCATACCGAGCAGCATCGGCAGACCACGCTCGGCAGCGAGCCGCACACTGGCCGGTGAGGTGCAGGCGACGATCACTTCAGGCCCTTCCGCACCAGGTCCCTCCGTACCAGGCCCTTCCGCACCAGGACCGCCCACGCCGGCCAGCGCCTCCTGCGGGCGTGGCACCACGGCGACCTCGCGGAAGGGGAAGCGGTCCGTTTCGCTCGCGACCCGGGGCTCGCTCAGCCACCGCAGGAGCAGATCGAGAGAGTCGGGGAAGCCTTTCTCGTACGCGGCGAGACCTGATCCGAAGACCTCCAGGTCCACCCACGGCCCGCCGCGCCCCACGCCGAGCGAGAAGCGCCCGCCGGACGTCAGATGCAGCAGCGCGGCCTGCTCGCCGAGGGCGACGGGATGCACGGTCGGCAGGACGCTCACGGCGGTGCCGACGCGCATGTGCCGCGTACGCCCGAGAAGGAGCGCTGCGAGGGTCACGGCGGACGGACACGTGCCGTACGGCACGAAATGGTGCTCGGCGAGCCAGACCGTGTCCAGACCCGCTTCCTCGGCCACCTCGGCGGACCGCACCGCACGATGCAGCGCCTCCCCCTGCCCCTGCCCCGGGAACTGGGCGGCCAGAACAAAACTACCTACACGCATCGCACTCCTGCCTCCTTGGCGCCGACGCAGGCACTCCCCCTACGGGCAACAACGCGTGACACGTGCCAAAGGCACGGCTTGGCATGAAGATTGACAGATTTTCTGCGCAATGCGGGGGGAGGCCTGTGGGGGTTGGTGAAAGGCGGGTCCCCGCGCATGTGCCGCGTACGCTGGACGCACCCCCTGGTCCCCGTACATCCCGTGAGGTGTTCCGTGTCCCCGCGTCGCAACCGCCCGAAGGGCGCCGGAGAAGACAGTCCGCGCACGGACGCGGAACCGGCGGGCCGCTACGGCGGCCTCCAGTCCACCGAGAGCTGGCGGGGCGAGGAGTGGAGCCTGCGGCACGTCGCGGGCGCGAGCGCGGCGGGCAAGACCTACCGCTGCCCCGGCTGCGACCAGGAGATCCCGTCCGGCGTCGCCCACGTGGTGGCCTGGCCCGAGCACTCGGGCGTGGACGAGCGCAGGCACTGGCACAAGGCGTGCTGGAACGCGAAGGACCGCCGCACCACGCGGGTGCAGCGGTCCCGAAACGCGCCCAGGTACTAGGCAGGGCCTGTCCGGCGGACGGTTACACGTCGCGCTTCTCCAGGAGCGCGAAGGCTCCGGCGATCGCGGCGACCGTCACCCCGACGAGCAGCCACAGCTGCGAGGTGCCGCTGCCGGTGCCGTCCATCTCGAAGATCTTGGCCAGGGAGTTGATGGCGTTGTAGTCCATCATCTTCTCGCCCACCGGCCGTGTGCCCTCCGAGATCATCAGGAACACCGGCAGGATCGCGGGCACGAGGACCACGCCGAGCATCGCCGTGATCGCGCCCGCCGAGTGGCGCAGCATCGATCCTGCGGCGAGCGCGAGGACGCCCAGGAGCGAGACGTAGAGCCCGCCCTTGAGGACCGTGCCCGACCAGCCCACGTCGCCGGCGTCGGGGCCGCTGTGCATCCCCGACGTCATCAGGCCCACCAGGAAGATGGAGCCCGCGGCGACGACGAAGGCGAGCACGAAGAAGATCAGGATCTTGGCGGCGAGGACGCGGTAGCGCTGCGGCGATGCCGTGAACGTCGTACGGATCATGCCCGTGCCGTACTCGGACGACGTCACCAGGACGCCGAGCGTGATCAGGCAGATCTGGCCGAGTACGAGACCGAAGAACGCCGGGATCGTGAACGGCACATCCGCGTAGTCCCGGTCCTGCGTCTGCCCGGCGACGAGCACGCCGATGCCGACGACCAGGAGGAAGAAGACGCCGAGGGTCCACATCGTCGAGCGGACCGACTTGATCTTCGTCCACTCGGAGGCGAGTGCGTTGCCGATGTGGGTCTTCTTGACCGGGATCGGCGAGGTGTAGGCGTTGTTGACGGCCTGCTGCCAGGCGGAGGGCGGCGCGGGGGCGGCCGGCGGGGGAGCCATCGGGGCGCCCTGCGGCATTCCCGGCGGCGTTCCCTGCGGCATCGGGGCGCCTGCCTGTGCGTACGCCTGCTGGGGCTGCGCCTGCGGCTGCGGAGTCGGAGGCGTGGTCATCGCTGGTCCTCGCTGTTGCGCTTGGTCATCTCAGGAGCGGAGGCGGCAGCCTGCGGGGCGGCGGCCGCGTACGGGTTCGGCGCGTTCTGCGGGGCACCCTGGGGCGCGCCCTGCGGCATCGCGAACGGCTGGCCGCCCTGCTGGGGCGGCGGCGGCGCGTACCACCCGGGCTGGCCCTGTCCGGCCACCGGCATGGGCTGCTGCGGCATCGCACCCGGCGGGACCTGCTGTACGGGCTGTTGCAGGCCCGCGCGCTGGTCGACGGTCGAGCGGTAGTCGACGGCGCCCTGCGTCATCCGCATGTACGCCTCTTCCAGCGAGGCCTGGTGCGGGGAGAGCTCCCAGACGCGGACGTCCGCGCTGTGTGCGAGGTCGCTGATGCGGGGGAGCGGGAGTCCGGTCACGCGCAGTGCGCCGTCCTGCTCGGGCATGACCTGGCCGCCCGCCTCGCTCAGCGCGGCCGAGAGCTTCTCGCGCTGCTGCGGATCGGTGTCCGGCGTACGCACCCGGGCGAAGTCCGCGGAGTTGTGCGAGATGAAGTCCTTGACGCTCATGTCCGCGAGGAGCTGCCCGCGGCCGATCACGATCAGGTGCTCGGCGGTCAGCGCCATCTCACTCATCAGGTGCGAGGAGACGAAGACCGTGCGCCCCTCGGCCGCGAGCGACTTCATCAGGTTCCTCACCCAGAGGATGCCCTCGGGGTCGAGGCCGTTGACCGGCTCGTCGAAGAGCAGCACCTGCGGGTCGCCGAGCAGCGCGGCGGCGATGCCGAGGCGCTGGCCCATGCCGAGCGAGAAGCCCTTGGAGCGCTTCTTCGCCACCTCCTGGAGGCCCACGACGCCGAGCACCTCGTCGACCCGGCGGGCCGGGATGCCGGAGAGCTGCGCGAGGCACAGGAGGTGGTTGCGGGCGTGCCTGCCGCCGTGCACCGCCTTGGCGTCGAGCAGGGCGCCGACCTGACGGGGGGCGTTGGGGAGCTTGCGGTACGGGTAGCCGCCGATCGTCACCTGGCCCGTGGTGGGTTGGTCGAGCCCGAGGATCATGCGCATGGTCGTCGACTTGCCGGAGCCGTTCGGGCCCAGGAAGCCGGTGACCGTGCCGGGTCGCACCTGAAAGGAAAGGTTGTACACGGCTGTCTTGGCGCCGTAGCGCTTCGTCAGGCCGACTGCCTCGATCATTCTCCGCACCCATCGAATGGTTCAGGACGTCGGGGCACACGCCCCCGTAAGGGTTAGGAGGATATCGGGGAGCTGACGGTTCCAGCCAAGAGCGGGTAAAACTATTCGCCTCCGGCAACCGTCAAGGGAAGCCCGGCTGCGGCAGCACCCAGCCTTCGTCGGCGAGGACGCGCGTCCCGAGCTCCCGCGCCGCGGGGTCGGCGGCGGCCTTCCGTACCCAGTCGGCCGGGCCGGGACCGAGAAGCCCCCGCAGCCGCGCGGAACCCCCCAGGAGCGAGGCGAGCAGCGCCGCCTGGTCGCCGTCACCGGGGCGCGGAAGGCCCGTATCCGGATCGGCGAGGACCCCGTAAGAGCTGACATACAGCTGCGCACCGCCGAGCCGCTCGCCGCCCGGCACGACCATCGCGAAGTCGCCGCCCGGAAGCAGCACCCGCCGATAGTTGGGGAACTCCGTCTCGTCGACCGCCCGGAACTGGTCATGATCAAGCCAGCTCACGACGAGGGAGGTTTCGGCGGCCGGGTCGAGGCAAGGGGCCGCCGCCACGTAACCGGCCCGCCCGATGTGCCCCGAGCACCCCACGGCGATCCCGCTCACCCGCACGGGGACCATCGGCACGACGGCGGGGATGCCGCGCCGGATCAGTTTGTACGAGACCTGCGCGGGCGAGGCGTTCGATCCGACGGCGATGACGGGGTGGCGGTGGCCGATGGCCGCCAGGCCGAGCCCGCTCAGCACCTCGTCGAGCGACTGCCCCGCCGCCACGGGCCACTGACCGAGCGGGAGCGGCCGTACGCCGAGCGGGAGAAGCTCAGCACCGCTCAGGAGGGAGGGGCCGGGGACAGGCCGCCCCGGGTAGGCCAGCGGCTGCAAGGCGGGCACGACGTCAAGCCCGAGCGCGGACAGACTCCGGTCTGCGGCATCAGCGCCCCGTAGGGGGCGCGGGGAACGGCGCGACCAGCCCCCACCGGCCCGCAGGTCGTTCAAGGTCCATCACCCACCGCCCCTAGGGATCCACCCCAGCACATCCAGCGAAGCGTCACGCGTCACGCATCCCGCTTCTTCAACAACGCATAACCACCGATCAGCGCAACCACAACCCACACCACCATGATCGCGAGCCCGCCCCAGGGCCCGTACGGAGTGTCATCGTCCAGCGGCGACTTCACCTGCATGATCTTGCTCCCGGCCTGGTCCGGCAGAAAGCGGCCGATCTTCTTCGTCGCCGAGACATTGCCCAGAATGCTGGAGATCAAAAAGAAGAACGGCATCAGGATGCCGAGGGACAGCATCGGACTGCGCAGCATCGTCGCGACACCCATCGAGAACATCACGATGAGCGTCATGTAGAGCCCACCGCCGATCACCGCCCGCAGGACGCCCGGATCGCCGATCGATGCCTTGTGCTCGCCCAGCATCGCCTGCCCCACGAAGAAGGCGATGAAGCTGGTGACGAGGCCGACCACCAGGGTGAGCGCGGTGGCGACCGCGACCTTGCTGACCATGAAGGTGGCGCGCTGGGGGACCGCGGAGAGCGAGGTGCGGATCATGCCGGTGCTGTACTCGTTCGAGACGACGAGCACGCCGAAGACGATCATCGCGAGCTGGCCGAGGCTCATTCCGGCGAAGCTGGTGAAGGTCGGGTCGAAGACCCTGCGGTCCTGGGCGTTGAGGCTGTCGTAGTCGTTCTTCGCCAGAATGCTGATCAGCAGGCCGAGCCCTACGGTGACGACCACGGCGAGACCCAGCGTCCACACGGTCGAAGAGACCGAGCGGATCTTGGTCCACTCCGACTTCAGTACCTGCGCAGCGGCCATCGCTCAGGACCCCTTCTTCTGGTTCGTCCAGCCGTTGCCCCAGCCGCCGTCCTGCCCTGGGGGCGGCGGGGCGGCCCCCGCGCCCTCGTGGTCGGCGTGCGCGTGATACTCCACCGACTCCGCGGTGAGCTGCATGAAGGCCTCTTCGAGTGACGCCTGCTGGGGGCTCAGTTCATGGAGTACGAGCTGATGCCGGGCGGCGAGCTCACCGAGGTCCTCCGAAACGGTGCCGTCGACTTCGAGGGTGCCGTTGCCCGTTTCGACGGCGGTGACGCCCTCCTGGTGCAGCACATCGAGGAGGCGCTCACGCTGCGGCGAGCGCAGTCGGACGTACGACCGTGAGTTCTGCCGGATGAAGTCCGCCATGGAGGTGTCCGCGAGGAGCCGCCCCTGCCCGATGACGACGAGGTGATCGGCCGTCAGCGCCATTTCACTCATCAGGTGGGAGGAGACGAAGACCGTACGGCCCTGCGAGGCGAGGGACTTCATCAGATTCCGGATCCAGTGGATGCCCTCGGGGTCGAGCCCGTTGACCGGCTCGTCGAACATCAGGATCTCGGGGTCGCCGAGGAGCGCACCCGCGATGCCGAGCCGCTGGCCCATGCCGAGCGAGAAGCCCTTGGCCTTCTTCTTGGCGACCTGGGTGAGGCCGACGGTGTCGAGGACCTCATGGACGCGGGCGCGCGGGATGCCGTTGCTCTGCGCGAGGCAGAGGAGGTGATTGAAGGCGCTCCGGCCGCCGTGCATGGCCTTGGCGTCGAGCAGGGCGCCGATGTACGTCAGCGGGTCCTTCAGCTGCGCGTAGCGCTTGCCGTCGATCCGTACGTCCCCCGCCGAGGGGTTGTCGAGCCCGAGCATCATCCGCATCGTCGTGGACTTGCCCGCGCCGTTCGGACCGAGGAAGCCGGTGACGATGCCGGGGTGCACGGTGAAGGTGAGGTTGTTGACGGCCAACTTCTCGCCGTACCGCTTGGTCAGCCCCTCGAGCTCGATCATGCGGCCACGCTAAAACGGGACAGAGCCCCCTGCCACTTGGACAGGGAGCTCTGCGAGCGCCCCCTTCAGGGGCGCGGGGAACTGCGCGCTCAGCCACAACGAGCCCGCAGGTCTCCCAGGCGCTTCAGCGAGTCTGCTGAGCGGGAACCCCGCGAGAGACAGGCTCGTCCTCGGCAGGCGTCCCGGCAGCAGCCACGGCCGCACCCGTGAGCGTGGCCAGCATCTCGCGCACATTGGTGAGCTGAGCGTTGATCGAGTCCCGACGGTTGGTGAGAGCGGCAAGCTCCCGCTCGGACTCCGAGCGAATCCGGTCCGCCTTGGCGTTGGCATCGGCGACGATGTCCTCGGCCTGACGCTGAGCCGTCTCCACGGTCTGACGGGCACGGCGCTCGGCGTCGGTCCGCAGCTTCTCCGCCTCGAGACGCAGCTGCTCGGCCCGGTGCTCGATCTCCGCGAGGCGCTTCTCTGCCTTGGCCTGACGCGAAGCCAGGTCACGCTCCGACTGCTCGCGGCGCTTGGCGAGGTTCGTCTCGAAGTCGGCCGCGGCCTGGGCCGCCTTCGCACGGGTCTCCTCGAAGAGGGCGTCGGCCTCCTCGCGCTTCTGCTGAGCGTCCTTCTGCGCCTCGCTGCGCAGCGTGCCCGCCTCGCCCTTGGCCTTCTCGACGATCCGGACGCCTTCGTCCTCCGCCTTGGCCTTGCGCTCGACGGCGAACGACTCGGCGTCGTTGCGCACCTGCTGGGCCGCCGACTCCGCGAGCTCGCGGTGCTGCTCGGCCGCGCGACGGGCCTCCTCGCGCAGGTCCTTGGCCTCCTCCTCGGCGAGGCGGAGGATCTTCTCGACGCGGGCGCCGAGGCCCGCGTACGACGGCTCGGCGTCGGCTACCTGCGCCTGCGCGTTCTGCGTCTCGAGGTGCAGCTCCTCAATGCGCTTTTCCAGAGCAGTGATACGAGCAAGAGCGCTGTCACGGTCGGAGACGAGCTTGGAGATACGTTCGTCCACCTGCGCGCGGTCGTACCCACGCCGCACAAGCTCGAAGCCGTAGGGGGAAGTGTCGCTCATGGGGTTCCTGTCGAATGAGACCGGTGAGGTGATAGGGGAATCCTAGGGGTCCAAGCGGCGTGTCATCGAGCGGATGCCCGTTTGATCTGGAGAATGACACCCCTTTTGAGTGGCTAACCGCCGGAGCACTTGCCAGGGACAGTGCCGAAGGTCCTTACAAAGCACGGGAGATGTTCTTCTGGCTAGCCCTCGGACGGCTTGCCACCCGATCGAGTCGATCCCGCCGCCGCACCGGCCTTGACGCCACCGTCCTTCGCACCGGCGACCGGTGGCGCCTCAAAAGATTCCAACGCCTCCAGTACCTCCTGGACACGGGAAATCTCGCCGTTGATGTCCTCGCGGCGCCGGACGAGGACTTCGAGTTCGCGTTTGCCCTCGTCAACCGTCCGCTCGGCCTCGGCCTGCGCCTCAGCCCTGACGCGCTCGGCGTCGCGCACCAGCGCGGCCACCTTCGTCTCGGCCTCCTTGAGGAGCGACTCGGCCCTCTTCACCGCGGAGATCCGCACCTTGCCGGCCTCGGAACTCGCGTCCGACACCAGCTCCTTGGCCTGCGCCTCGGCCTCGGCGAGGTGCTCCTCCGCGGCCTTCGTCAGGGCGTCGCAGCGCTCACCGGCGGTCTTCATCGCCTCGGCGGACTCGCGGCGCGCACGCTCGTGCAGCTCCTCGATCTCGGAGGTGAGACGGTCGCGCTGCTCCTCGGAGCGCTCCCTGATGGCGGTCGCGTCCCTGCGGGCGCCGACGAGCAGTTCGTCCGCGTCCGTACGGGCCTTCTCCACCCGGGAGTTGCCGTCGACCGTCGCCTCGGAGACGAGCCGGTCGGCCTCTATGCGGGCCGCGCCGACCATCATGTCGGCCTGCGCCTCCGCGTCCGTGGTGGCCTTGAGAGCCTTCTCCTGGGCGTCCTTCGTCAGCTTGTCGGCCTCGGCCGCCGTCTCCGTGATGAGCGTGTCGACCTGCTCGGCCGCCTCGGAGCGGCGCTTGTTGGCGGCCTGGCGTGCCTCGTCCTGGGTCCGCTCGGCCTCCTCCCGCGCCTGCGAGGTGAGCCGTTCGGCCTCGGCCGCCGCCTCCGCCTTGACGCGCTCGGCGTCGGACCGGATGCGCTCGGCGTGCTGCTGGGCGGAGCCGACCGTCTCGGCGGCGTCCGCGCGCAGCCGCTCGGCGTCGCCCGAAGCGTCCGAGATGAGCTTCTCGGCCTTGGCCACCGACTCCGTGCGCACCCGCTCGGCCTCCGAGGCCGTTTCGGTCTGCAGCCGCTCCGCCTCGCCGCGCGCCTCGCCGATCAACTGGTCGGCCTGGCTCGCCGCGTCGCCGCGGATGCGGTTGGCGTCCTCGCGGGCATCGGCCCGCGTGCGGGATGCGTCCTGCTCGGACGACGCGATCGCGTCCGAAGCCTCCGTACGCGAGCGCTGTGCGTACTCGGAAGCGTCCGAGCGCAGCCGCTCGGCCTCCGCGATCGCCTCCGAAACGGTGCGCTCGGCAAGGGACTTGGCGGCCTCGGCTTCTTCGTTGGCCTCGCGCCTGGCGCGGCCCGCGTCCTCGGTGGCGCGCTCCCGCTCGGCGTACGCGTCGGCGCGGACGCGGTCCGCCTCCTCCTGCGCCTCGGTCCTCGTGCGCTCCGCCGCGTGCTCGGCGGCGCTGCGCAGGCCCGTGATCTCTTCCTGCGCCGTCTCTTGCAGGCCCGACACCGAGTCCCGTACGGACTGGGCGGTCTGCTCGGCGCTGGAGACCATCTCGGTCGCCCTGCGGTCGGCCTCCTCGACGAGGCGCATGGCCTCGGCCTGAGCCTCCTCGACGCGCCTGCGGGCGGCGGCGAGCAGCTCCTCGCTCTGCTCGCGGGCCCGCTCGCGCTCCTGGTCGGCTTCGCCGCGCGCCGAGCTGAGGGTCTCCTCGGCCTCCCGGCGGCGCCTGGCGGCCTCCTCCTGGGCGGCGGACAGGGCCTCTGCTGCCTCCGCGCCCACGCGCTCAGCGGCGGCTGCCGCCTCCGAGCGGAGGCGGTCGGCCGACTCCTGGGCCTCGGTCTTGAGCCGCTCGGCTTCGTTCGCCGCGTCCGAACGCAGCCGCACAGCCACGTTCTCGCCCTCGGCACGCGCCTGCGACGCGTCGGCCGCGGCCTCGGTGCGCAGCCGCTCGGCCTCGGTCTCGGCCTGCGACTGAAGGGTGCGGATGCGCTCGGCGGACTCCGAACGAAGGCGGTCCGTCTCGTCCGACGCCTCCTTGCGGATGCGCTCGGCCTCGCCACGGGCATCGGTCAGCGCCTGCTCGGCGGAGGCGAGGCGCTCCTCGGCCTCCGTGTGCAGGCGCGTCAGCTCGTCGGCGGCCTCGGCCTGACGTGCCGCTATGGCCCGCTCGGTCTCCTCGTGCAGGGCACGTGCGGCGTCCTCGGCCTCGGACTTCGTGGTCTCGGCCTGCTCGGCGGCCTCCTCGCGGTGCCGCTCGGCCTCCGCGCGGGTGCGCGCCAGGGTCTCCTCGGCCTGCTTGCGCAGCGTCGTGGCGCGCTCGATGGCCTCGGTACGGACCCGCTCGCTCTCGGCGGTCGCCGCCGCCTTCAGCTCATCGCCGTCGGCCTTCGCCCTGGCGAGCAGCTCCTCGGCGGACTTGGCCGCCTCCTCGATCTGCTGGACGGCCTCACGCCGGGCCTCACCGCGGATGCGCTCGCCCTCGGCGACCGCGTCCGCCCGCAGTTGCTCGGCCTCGCCGCGCAGGCGGCGCGCCTCCTCCTGCAGCTCGACGGTCTTGGCGCGGTACTCCTTGGTGTCGTCCTTCGCCGTGCCCTTGAGGCCCTCGGCGATGTCGTGCGCCTCGGCGCGCAGCCGGTCCGCCTCGGCCTCGGCCTCGGTGCGGACCCGCTCGGCCTCCTCGGTGGCGGCCTTCGTCGTCTCCTTGGCGTCCTTGGACGCCTTGTCGAGTACGTCCTCCGCGGTGCGGGCGGCCTCGGCGAGCTGGCCCGCGGTCTCCTCGGCCGTGATCGTGCGCGCCTTCTCGGAGGCGTCCTTGATCAGCTGCTCGGCCTCGGCGCGGGCATCGGCGACGAGCTGCTCGGCCTCCGACTTGGTGGCCTCGGCTTCCTTCGTGGCCTCGCCGACCAGGCGGGCGACCTGCTCCTTGGCGGTGCGCGTGCGCTGTTCGTTGGCACCCTCGGCGGCCGAAAGCTGCTTGGACGCGGAGTCCTTCGCCTCGGCGATGACCTTGTCGGCCTCCGCGCGCGCCTCGCGCAGCGCCGTCTCGGCCTCCGCCATGCGCTGCTCGGCGGCCCGGCTCGCCTCGGTGGCCTGGCGGCGCGCCTGCTCGGAATCGGTGGCCGTCGTGGAGCGCAGCTGCTCCGCGTGGTCGGTGGCCTCCTGCGCCTGCGTGGAAGCGGCGTTCAGGAGGCGCTCGGCGTCCGTGCGGGCCCGGCGCAGGATCGACTCCGCCTCGGCGCGGGCGGACTCGGCGTCGCTCGACAGGCGCTGGCGGGCCTCTTCGGCCACGCGCTCGGCCTCGGCGCGGGCGGCGGCCAGGGCCTGGTCCGCCTCGGTGCGTGACTCGTCGAGGAGGCGGCGCGCCTGCTGCTCCGTGCGCGCCCGGAGCTGCTCGGCCCACGCCACGTTCTCGTTGACGTGCGACTCGACGGTCTGCCGGCGCTCGGACAGCTCCTGGTCGAGCTGCTGACGGCGTGACACCGCTTCGGAGTGCAGCTCGGACTGGAGCCTGGACTGCTGCTCGGCGTGCTCCTGGAGGATGCGCTGGGTCTGCGCACGGGCGTCACGCAGCTCGCGCTCGGCGTCCTGGCGGAGCTGGTCGGCCTGGATCTGGGCATTGCGAAGCAACTGCTCGGCCTGATAGCCGATGTCCGCGCCGTCATAGGCAGGGCGGGACGCGAGGTTGCGGCGCGCCTCGTGCAGCTTGGCGCGCAACACCTCGACCTGGTAGCCGAGGTCCTCGGCGTGCTGAACAGCCTTCTCCCGCTCGGTCTTCAGCCGGTCCATCTCGGCCTCGAACCGCGAAAGGTGGTCCGTCTCAACCCGCGAGTCCTCTTGGCGTTCGTAGCCCCGCACTGCGCGGTCCCATCCTTCCCCGAGCTCTCGGCTCCGCTCGAGCAGGGGAAGCCCCACTCTGGTCGCCAGTCTCTCCGTACGAGCCCTGTCCATCCGCCGAACGGGGCCCACGGGGAATGGTGTCAGATCAACAGCAGAGCATGGACTGCTGCCCCGACGCTCGTCCCCCGAAACCCGGACCCCGGCACGCGGTCGCCCAGCGTACGGACGACCGGCCACCCATACTTCGGACGGCCGACCCCAACCCTACCGGCCCAAGTATGCGGAGGTCAGTGCTCCGGGGACTCCTGAGCTGCCGAGGTGACGAGTTCGGTCAGCACGCCGTGACAGTCCTTGGGGTGCAGGAACGTGATGCGGGACCCCATGGACCCGATCCGGGGCTCCTCATAAAGGACACGTACGCCCTCGCCCTTGATGGCAGCGGCGTCGCCGTCCACGTCAGCGGTGCCGAAGGCGATGTGGTGCACACCCTCGCCGTTCTTCGCCAGCCACTTGCCCACGGCGGAGTCGTCGCGGGTGGGTTCGAGGAGCTGCAGGTAGGAAGCCCCGCCGTCACTCGTCTCATTGATCTTGAGCATGGCCTCGCGCACGCCCTGCTCTTCATTGACCTCGGTGTGGAAGACCGTGAAGCCATACGTCTTCCGGTAGAACTCCACAGTTGTGTCGAGGTCGAAACAGGCGATCCCGATGTGGTCGATTCGCGTCAGCATGGTTTAAGTGCAGCCCTTCCACCGGTGATTACGCAACGTGCGCGCGATCACACCGAACGCCCGGTGACGCACGGCGTACCGCTCAGTACATTCAAGTAAACCCTCATTAACTTCTCCTCCCAAGGGGCCGTGGCACATGTCTGGAACGACCGGTACCACCTCAGTGATCGTCGCGGGCGCGCGCACGCCCATGGGCCGCCTGCTCGGCTCCCTCAAGTCCTTCTCCGGCGCGGACCTGGGCGGTTTCGCGATCAAGGCCGCGCTCGACCGGGCTGGGATCGGCGGCGACCAGGTGCAGTACGTGATCATGGGCCAGGTGCTCACCGCCGGGACAGGGCAGATCCCGGCACGCCAGGCCGCCGTCAAGGCGGGCATCCCCATGAACGTCCCCGCACTCACCGTCAACAAGGTGTGTCTCTCCGGGCTCGACGCGATCGCGCTCGCCGACCAGCTGATCCGCGCGGGCGAGTTCGACATCGTCGTCGCCGGTGGCCAGGAATCGATGACGAACGCGCCGCACGTCCTGCCCAAGTCGCGCGAGGGCGTCAAGTACGGCGCCATCGAGATGCTCGACTCCATGGCCCACGACGGCCTGACCGACCCCTTCGAGAACATCGCCATGGGCGAGTCGACGGAGAAGCACAACACCCGCCTGGGCATCGCACGCCCCGAGCAGGACGAGATCGCCGCCCTGTCCCACCAGCGGGCCGCGGCTGCCCAGAAGAACGGCATCTTCGAGGCCGAGATCACCCCGGTCGAGATCCCGCAGCGCAAGGGTGACCCGGTCCTCTTCGCCAAGGACGAGGGCATCCGCGCCGAGACGACCGCGGAGACCCTGGGCAAGCTGCGCCCGGCCTTCACCAAGGACGGCACGATCACGGCGGGCACGGCATCGCAGATCTCCGACGGCGCCGCGGCGGTCGTGGTGATGTCCAAGGCCAAGGCTGAGGAGCTCGGTCTGACGTGGCTCGCGGAGATCGGGGCGCACGGCAACGTGGCGGGCCCGGACAACTCGCTCCAGTCGCAGCCGTCCAACGCGATCCAGCACGCCCTCAAGAAGGAGGGCCTCGGCGTCGAGGACCTCGACCTCATCGAGATCAACGAGGCCTTCGCGGCGGTCACCGTGCAGTCAATGAAGGACCTCGGGGTGTCCTCGGAAAAGGTGAACGTCAACGGCGGCGCCATCGCCCTCGGTCACCCGATCGGGATGTCCGGCGCGCGCGTCGTGCTGCACCTCGCCCTTGAGCTGAAGCGGCGGGGCGGCGGCGTGGGCGCGGCCGCGCTGTGCGGTGGCGGCGGGCAGGGTGACGCGCTGATCGTGAAGGTGGCGAAGGCCTGACGCGTTTCGCGCGCGTGCTTGCTTTCCCTCGCCTTCCTCACGTCTCGGAACGGAGCTGTCAGACATGCAGGACGTCCCCTCCCTGGTGGCGCAGGCCCGCGAGGGCAGGCCGCGGGCCGTGGCCCGGCTGATCACACTGATCGAGGGGGCGTCACCGCAGCTCCGTGAGGTCATGGCGGCGCTTGCTCCGCTGGCGGGCCATGCGTACGTGGTGGGCCTCACGGGATCTCCCGGTGTCGGCAAGTCGACTTCGACGTCGGCGCTCGTCTCCGCGTACCGCAAGGCGGGGAAACGGGTCGGCGTCCTCGCTGTCGACCCGTCCTCCCCCTTCTCCGGGGGCGCGCTGCTCGGCGACCGGGTCCGGATGTCGGAGCACGCGTCCGACCCCGGGGTCTACATCCGCTCGATGGCGACGCGGGGCCACCTCGGTGGCCTCGCGTGGTCGGCCCCGCAGGCGATCCGCGTACTGGACGCGGCGGGCTGCGACGTGATCCTGGTCGAGACGGTCGGAGTGGGCCAGTCCGAGGTGGAGATCGCCTCGCAGGCGGACACGTCGGTGGTGCTGCTCGCCCCCGGCATGGGCGACGGAATCCAGGCGGCGAAGGCCGGAATCCTGGAGATCGGCGATGTGTACGTCGTCAACAAGGCGGACCGGGACGGCGCGGACGCGACCGCGCGCGAACTGAACCACATGCTGGGCCTCGGGGAGTCCCGGGCCGCCGGGGACTGGCGCCCGCCCATCGTGAAGACGGTGGCTGCACGGGGCGAGGGAATCGACGAGGTCGTCGAAGCCCTGGAGAAGCACCGGGCGTGGATGGAGGAGCGGGGCGTCCTCGGGGAGCGTCGTGCGGCGCGGGCGGCCCGCGAGGTGGAGACCATCGCGGTCACGGCTTTGCGGGAGCGCATCGCGGACCTTCACGGGGACGCGCGGCTGTCGGCACTGGCGGAGCGGATCGTGGCGGGGGAGATGGACCCTTACGCGGCGGCGGATGAACTGATCGCGAGCTTGACCTCGGGCGGCTGAGGGGCGAAACCGGCTGAGTCCGCGGCCGCACGAGCCGCCGCTTCGCGGCGTTTTCTCCCGCCCACCCACCCGATTACCCCGGGGCAATCGGGATGGGGGTCCCCCCTGCTCCTTAAGAGCTTGGGGGAGGGCGGGAAAGATCCGCCGCGAAGCGGCGGTTCAGGCGGTAGCCGCGATGTGAGCCGACTGGCGGTTCAGGCGGTAGCCGCGACGTGAGCCGGCCCCGCAGCTCAGGTGCAGTCGCGGCAGCAAACCGCCCCACAGTCCAGAGTCCAGGTGCAGTCGCGGCAGCAAGCGGCCCCGCAGGGATGTCCCTGCGGGGCCGCTTACTGCTGGATGGGACGGGGACCGTCAGTCGTCCGAGCTGTCGTCGTCGGAGACGTCATCGCCGCGGTCCGAGCGGTCAGCGCTCACCTTGCCCGACCGCAGGTCAACCTTCCAGTCGGACTCCGCACCCTTGGCGTTGGACGTCTCCGCCTCCCACGCGCCCGCCGTGCCGTCGTCATCCAGGTCCACAGACGTCACCGTGCCCTTGGCGGCCGCAGCCTTCGCGGCGTCCTCCGCCGTGATGGACGCGCCCTTCAGGGCATCGCCCACACGGCTCGCGTCCCCGTCCTCGTCCCGCTCGGTGTGCGAGCCGAGCACCTTGCCCGTACCCGGGTCCACCTGCACGGAGTGCCACGTGCTGCCCTTGCCGAGAAGGTCGATGTCCCAGACCAGGCCGCCGTTGTCCTCGTCGTCCAGCTCGGCGGAGACCGCCGTACCGGACTGGCTCGCCAGCGCCGCCTTGATCGCGTCGGCGGCCGTCACCTTGGCGGCCTTCACCTCGACGGTGTTCTCCTTGGCGTCGTCACGGTCGCCGTCCTTCAGCTGGACGCTCGACTTCTTGGCGGCGGCATCCGACGACCCGTCGTCGCCGGTGGCGGCAAGCGCTGTCGCCGTGCCGCCCCCGGCCAGGGCGATGGCTGCGACGGTGGCGATGACGATGTTGCGCTTCATGAGGGGTTCCTCCCGAGTCGGTGGCCCGCGGCCGATCAGCCGCTGCCGTTCGCTTTCGACAAGGACCAATCTGGCTGAGCGACCCTGAAGCCACCCTGAAGCCGCCTGAAGAACTCTTCAGCTTTGCTCTGCCACCCTGAGCGCATGCGCCTGTTGATCGTGGAGGACGAAAAGCGGCTCGCCCTGTCGCTGGCCAAGGGCCTGACAGCCGAGGGCTACGCCGTGGACGTCGTGCACGACGGCGTCGACGGACTGCACCGGGCGAGCGAGGGAACGTACGACCTGGTCATCCTCGACATCATGCTGCCCGGCATGAACGGCTACCGCGTCTGCTCCACCCTGCGCGCCGCCGGTCACGACGTGCCGATCCTGATGCTCACCGCCAAGGACGGCGAGTACGACGAGGCGGAGGGGCTCGACACGGGCGCCGACGACTATCTCACCAAGCCCTTCTCGTACGTCGTGCTCGTGGCCCGCGTGAAGGCGCTCCTGCGCCGCCGCGGCAACGGCGGTCCGTCCCCGATCCACACCCTCGGAGACCTCAAGGTCGACACCGCGGCGCGCCGCGTCTTCCGTGGCGGCGATGGCGGCGATGGCGATGAAGTGACGCTCACCGCCAAGGAGTTCGCGGTGTTCGAGCAGCTCGTCCTGCGCGCGGGCGAGGTGGTCTCCAAGGGCGACATCCTGGAACACGTCTGGGACTTCGCCTACGAGGGAGACCCCAACATCGTCGAGGTGTACATCAGCGCACTCCGGCGCAAGCTCGGGGCGCCGCTCATCACGACGGTGCGGGGCGCCGGATACCGCCTGGAGACCCCCCGATGAAGCGCTTCCTCAGCTCCGTACGGGCCAGGGCCGCCCTCGGCGCCACCCTCGTCGTGGCCGTCGCGCTGGTCGCCGCGGGCGCCGCCGTCCTGCTCTCACTGCGCGCGAATCTGACCCACCAGGCGAGCGGCCAGGCCGAGTCCGCCGCCAGCGGGGTAGCCTCGCAGCTCGCCGCGAACACGGCGTACGACCAGCTGGATCTGGACGACGAGGACCATCCGGTCCAGGTTGTCGACGACCACAGACGGCTCGTCGCCGCCAGCGACGACTTGGAGCGCATCAGCGGCACGGGAACCGACGCCGTGAAGCCCCAGCCGAGGTCCACCACACCGCCCAAGGGCGACGACGACGATGACGACGAGAGCGAGGGGGACGCGCTCGAACTCGGGGAGATCTCCGAGGACGCGGCGGACGTCACCACCGGGTCCGCCACCGTCGACGGCGACACGCAGGACTACCGCTTCGCCGCGGTCGACGTGAACGTCGAGAAGAAGGGCGACCTCACCGTCTACGCGGGCGCCTCGCTCGCCGCCCAGGAGAGCGCGGTGTCAACGGCGTTGGCCTCCATGCTCATCGGCTTCCCGCTGCTCCTCGCTGTCATCGCCGGCGTGACCTGGCTGGTGACGCGCCGCGCCCTGCGCCCGGTGGACGCGATCCGCTCCGAGATGGCGGCGATCACGGCGTCCGAGGACCTCGCGCGCCGCGTGCCCGAGCCGGACACACACGACGAGATCGCCCGCCTCGCCACGACCACGAACGAGACGCTCGCCGCGCTACAGGCCTCGGTGGAGCGTCAGCGCCGCTTCGTGGCCGACGCCTCGCACGAACTGCGCAGCCCCATCGCCTCCTTGCGTACGCAGCTCGAAGTGGGCGCGGCCCACCCGGAGTTGCTGGATGTGGACGGTGCGGTCGAGGACACCGTGCGGCTCCAGGAGCTCGCGGCCGACCTGCTTCTGCTGGCCCGCCTGGACGCGGGCGAGAAGCCGGGCGGCGGGCATGTGGACCTGGCGGCCATGGCGCGCGAGGAGCTCTCGCAGCGCACGCGGGACCGT
Organism: Streptomyces sp. NPDC048441; assembly: GCF_043200235.1. Lineage (NCBI taxonomy): Bacteria > Bacillati > Actinomycetota > Actinomycetes > Kitasatosporales > Streptomycetaceae > Streptomyces > Streptomyces sp. NPDC048441. Next base: position 55,987 of record NZ_JBICXM010000021.1, on the reverse strand, counting down.
GTCGACGTCCGTATGGATCTGGCGAACGTCGAAGTCACCGGCTCGCGGAGCCAGTTGGCGCGTGTGCTCGGCAACCTCGTGACCAACGCGCAGCGCCACGCTCGCTCGCACGTCACGGTCACCACCCGCGCCGACGGCGCGTGGGCGGTTCTCGAAGTCTCCGACGACGGAGACGGCGTGCCGGAGAATGAACGCGACCGGATCTTCGAGCGCTTCGTCCGCCTTGACGACGCCCGTACGCGTGATGACGGCGGGGCGGGTCTGGGTCTCGCCATCGCTCGCGATGTCGCCGTACGCCACGGCGGGACCCTCACGGTCGAAGAGGCCCCCGGTGGGGGAGCGCTCTTCGAGCTCAGGGTCCCTGCCGCCGCCCGGTGAGGGTCAGGGTTTACTCCGCTGGGCGCGGAGGTGTTCCGCGATCGGGGTCAGGGCCTTGTGGAGTTCGCCGAGCGCCTCGGGTGAGATCAGGTCGACGAAGTGCTGGCGGACCGAGGCCACGTGGTGCGGGGCGACCCGCTGCATGGTCTCCATGCCCTCGTCCGTGAGGACGGTGTAGAGCCCGCGCCGGTCGGACTCGCAGTTCTCCCGGCGGACCAGGCCCGCGTTCTCCATGCGGGTGATCTGATGGGACAGGCGGCTCTTGGACTGCAGTGTGGCGGCCGCGAGATCGCTCATACGCATCCGCTTCTCTTCCGATTCGGAGAGATGCACGAGGATGTCGTAGTCGTTCATGGTCAGGTTGAACGGCTGGAGGTCTTTCTCGAGCTGATATGTCAGCATCCTGTTGACCTCCACGTGGGTGCGCCAGGCGCACTGTTCCTCGTTGGTCAGCCACTGCGGGGCCGTATCGGTCTCCATGGAATCGATTCTACCTAAGAAGTTGAAAGGTGAACGAATGTCGGTGTGTGACACGCGCCTCGCACCCCCGAGATGACAGAGGGGCACAGGCGTTCGCCGTCACACTCCGCAGACTACCGCTCACAGGCCGAAGCGACGCTGGAGGTCCCCCAGTTGTCCGGGAAGGCGTGGTTGCCCCGGCTGCTGTCCGTGTTGACCCGGCGTGCCCTGTCCGCCCGGCACTCCCGCCTGTTGTGGCACCGCGCCCGTCGCCTGCTCGGCCATGAGTGTCTCCGAGGACTGCAGAAGCACCGTGCCCGCCCCCACGAACTCGAACTGGTGCTCCTCACCTGAGGTTCCGCCGATGCCGGTCAGTGCGCGCACGCCTCCGATGACGGCCGTCAGGTATCCGTGGTCGTAGTGATGGCAGGGCGAAGGGCAGTCGGCCCAGCCCACCAGGGCCTGTGGATCCACCCGGATCGGCGGCTCCATGAAGACCACCTGGCCGTTCGAAGCGGCCACGAACTTTCCGGTTCCGATCAGGGTCAGAAAGCCCGGAACGATGGACTGCTTCAGCGCGAGAGTTGGCTGAAAAGCGAGGAGGTTGCCGGAGCGAATGGTCAGGTTGCCCTCTTCCAGATCGTACGAATTCACGTCGAAGGCCCGGTCGGCGAGGAGCATCTTGCCCTGGCCCTCCGCCACGACCCAGTCGCTCGCGTGCAGCGGCGAATGAAAACTCGTGCGGACCAGACGGTCCAGGCGGCCGTGTCCGATGCCGTTGAAGTCGATCGATCCGTAGTAGGCGATCATCTTCCCCTTCTGCAGGAACCACTGGCTCCCCTTGAGCTCCACGCAGAACGTGTACGCGTTCACGCTGTCGTCGCTCGGCAGTGTCATCGGGTCGAGGACCGCGGGCCCTCCCGCGGGCATGGATGGGTTCACAGCTTGTCCTCCGACGCTTGGACGTACACCGCACCGCTCCCTGACAGCTCCAGCTGGAAAGCCTCACCCGAGCCCCGCCCCACCATGTCGCGCCAGCCGAGCGCCGTGGAGAGCTTGTTCCGTACGTCGCCGTGGTGCGCCACATAGGCCTGCGGGTCCACATGGACCGGGCGCTGCGGGGTGATCGGCAGCTCGATGACGCCGCCGTGCGCCATGACGGCGACCGCGCCCTGTCCCTTGAGGGTGGTGGTGAAGAGGCCCTGCCCAGTGACCTGTCCGCGCACCATGCCCATGACGCCGCCCTGTGAGCCCAGGAACATCGTGCCCTGTTGCAGCGTCCCGTCGAAGGCGAGGAGCCGGTCCGCCTCCACATAGAGGGTGTCTCCGGAGAGGTTGATCACCTGGATGTGATGGCCGCCGTGCCCGAAGAGGACGGTGCCGCTGCCATCCACGCTCATCAGGGGGGTCGCCTCATTGGCGACCCTGCGCCCGATCATGGACATCACGCCGCCCTGGCCGCCCTGGATGTTGGGGGTGAACGAGACGTCCCCCTTGTAGGCGAGCATCGCGCCGCGCTGACTGAAGATCTTCGCGCCGGGCTGCACCAGGGCCTCGACCATCTTCGAGTTGATCTCCCGGAAGGGCATGTCAGACGTCCCCCGCGATCGTGTTGCGCTCGCTGGGCTGGACGTACACAAGGCCGTCGCCCTCGAAGCGGATCTGGAAGGCCTCGCCGCCGCCTTCGCCCATGAACGTACGGAAAGTGACCCCCGACTGGAGGTTCTGGCGGAGGTCCCCTTGATGCGCGATGTACGCCCCCGGGTCCACCGTCAGCGGATACTGCCGACTCACCCGCAGCACCACCGCCGGACCGTCGGACATGATCGCCGCCTGCCCCGAGCCCTCGACGGTCGTGGTGAAAAGCCCATTGCCCTGGGAGGCGCCGCGCACGCCGGTGAAGTGCATGCCCGTGCGCAGGCCCGCGTCGGTGCACAGGAGGTTGCCCGCCTCGACGAAAAGCTTGTCGCCGCGCAATTGCACCAGATTGATCTCTGTGGCGCGGTCGGCGAACCAGCAGGTGCCGTGCCCCTTCACCTCCATCACCGTCATCTGTTCGCCGGTGAGGCGGCGGGTCACCATGCCCCGTATGCCTTCGCCGCCGCCGGTCATCTTTTTGAAGGCCATCTGGCCGTCGTACGCGACCATCGAGCCGTTCTTCGCTTTGACGGCGTCGCCGGACATCTCCACGGCGAGCACCCTGCTGCCTTGCAGTCGGAACGTTGCCACGTATCGACGGTAGCCGTCAGATATGGGGTCGGAACAGGGCAACGGCCCCTGAGCGAACCCGGAGAACACCCCGATGTCACAATGGGGGTCGCTTGTGCGCGCATTCACAAGATCAATGCCGTCGAGCGGCCCCGCCCCTCGCCCCGCCCTCCCACCGAAGGTGATCCGTGGACATCAAGACCGCTTCCGCACTCCGCCGGCTCCGTCTGGTCTCGGCCCCCGAGGCCGTCTCCTTCCTGCTCCTGATCATCTGCTCGGTGCTCAAGCGGACCACGGACTTCAACGCCGTACCGGTGATGGGCATGGTCCACGGCGTGCTGTTCATCCTCTATGTGCTGTTCTGGCTCGACGCCTGGAACCGTACGAAGTGGAACGCGAAGACGGCCGCTCTCTACTTCGTCCTCTCCGTCCTGCCGACCGGCGGTTTCTTCGCCGAGCGCAAGCTGAAGCGTGAGGCTGAGGCCGCGGTGATCGCGTCGCGCGCCCGCCGCGAGGGAGTCGTGAGCGCATGATCGTCGCCTTCTCCGTGACCCCGCTGGGCGTAGGCGAGGACGTGGGCGAGTACGTCGCCGACGCGGTCCGCGTAGTCCGCGAATCGGGCCTGCCCAACAAGACCGACGCGATGTTCACGTCCATCGAGGGCGAGTGGGACGAGGTGATGGACGTGGTCAAGCGTGCCGTCGCGGCGGTAGAGGCCCGAGCGCCGCGCGTCTCCGTCGTCATCAAGGCGGACATCCGCCCCGGGGTGAAGGACGGAATGACATCAAAGATCGAGACGGTGGAACGACACCTCTCCGCATAGCCCCATCGCACGCGTCGAAGCCCCCGCCGACACAGGCGGGGGCTTTCTTCTTCCTCCAGACTTGAGCGAACGCTCAAAACAACCTAACCTCCCTCTTAAGCAGTCGCTCAAAAACGTACTGACATGGGGGTATGTCGTGAGCCTGTACGTCGAAGCACGCATAGAAGCCGACCTCGAAGAGCTCTGGGCCCGCACCCAGGACCCGTCCCGGCATCAGCGTTGGGACCTGCGCTTCACCGAGATCGACTATCTGCCGCAGGTGCCGGGCGAGCCGCAGCGCTTCCGGTACGGCACGCGCGTGCTGCCCTTCCTCACGATCGCGGGCACCGGCATCTCCGCAGGCGAGAAGCGCCGAGCCGACGGCACGCGGACATCGGCACTGCGCTTCGCTTCCCCACACCCGCTGTCGCTCCTCCAGGAGGGCTCGGGCTACTGGCGTTACGTCCCCACCCCGGACGGCGGCATCCGCTTCGTCACCGGCTACGACTACCGGCCGCGCTGGGGCCGCTTCGGCGCGCTGGCCGACCGGCTGCTCTTCCGCCCCCTGATGGGCTGGGCGACGGCCTGGTCCTTCGACCGCCTCCGGCTCTGGCTCGAACGGGGAATCACCCCCGAACGCCAGCTGCTGCACGGCCTGGCCGAGGTGGCCTTCCGCGTCGGCTGCGTGATCGCGGCGTTCCTCACCGCGCCGATGCTGACGCTGGCGGCGGTGGCACTCGCCTTCCTCCTGCCGCCCCTGCCGACGACGCCGGCGGCGCGCCGCTGCCTGCGAACGCCACCGGCACGCGCGCGTGCGCCGCGCCTGCTGACGACCCTCCAGGAGCAGTCATGAAGCCGTCGATCTTCCGCACGGTGATGGGCGCGGACTTCGACCGCCTGCACCCCCAGCTCCAACGGCGCTTCTCCGTAGGTCTCGGCAGCGGGGAGGCGTGCACGGGCAGGGGCGTCATGGACCGCATCTGGCACGGCAGGGGTTTCGTGAAGCCCTTCCTGTCCCTCGGTGGCACCCGCAACATCCTCGTCCCACGTGCCGGACGCGACGTCCCCTTCACCATCGAGAACGTGCCGTACGCCGACACGTTCGGCCGTGAGACGGTGAGCTTCGTGCGCACCTTCGACCTGCCCGGCCGCTCCCGCCGCTTCGACGCCCAGATGGTCCTCGGCCCTCAGGGGGACCGGATCCTCGACTACCTGGGCACCCACCAGCACCTGGCGAGCGACCTCCACCTCCAGGCCGAACCGGACGGCTCCCTGCTGATCCGCTCCGGGGAGCACCGGTTCCGGGAGGGCCCGGTGGATGTACGCGTCCCGGAACTGATCGGCGGTGACGCGGAGGTGCGGGAGTCGTACGACGACTCGACAGGCCGCTTCCGTATCCAAGTCCGGGTGGTGAACAGGCACTTCGGGCCGCTCTTCGGCTACGAGGGCACTTTCACCACCACATACGCGGACGTGCGCACCTGCGGCGTCAGGGCAGGGCTGCGCCCGCGGCGCGAGGAGGCACGCGCGTGAGCGCCGATACGAAGCAAAAGCTCCTCGAAGGGGCCCTGCGCACCCTCACGGAGCAGGGCATCGCCAAGACGTCCGCGCGGACGATCGCGGCTGCCGCCGGGGTCAACCAGGCGCTGGTCTTCTACCACTTCGGGTCGGTCGACGAGTTGCTGGCGGAGGCATGTCGCTACGGGTCGGAGCAGCGGGTGTCCCGCTACCGGGAGCGGCTCGACGCGGTCTCCTCGCTGGCCGAACTCCTGGAGTTCGGCCGCGAGATGCACGAGGAGGAGCGGGCGGCGGGGCATGTCGCCGTCCTCGGCCAGCTCCTGGCCGGAGCGCAGACGCAGCCCCGCCTCGCCCCCGCGACGGCTGCGGGCCTCGCCCTCTGGATCGAGGAGATCGAAAAGGTCCTGATCCGTGTCTTCTCATCGACACCGCTGGGCGAGTTCGCCGATCCGGCGGGGCTGGCCCGTGCGGTGGCGGCGTCCTTCGTAGGCATAGAACTGTACGAGGGGGTCGATGCCCCCGGTGCGAACAGGGCGCTGGACGCCCTGGAGCAACTGGCCGTCCTGGTAACGGTGGTGGAGGACCTGGGCCCCCTGGCCCAGCGGGCCATGCGCCACCGCCTACGGCGGGTCACGCGCCCCTGAGGTCCCTCTGCCGGGGGCCTCGCCCCCGGCAACCAGCCCTACCGAACAAGCCTTTCCCGCCCACCCGCCCGATTCCCCCGCAGCCTTGCCTGCACCGAACATGCTTTCCCGCCCACCCGCCCGATTGCCCCGCAGTGATTGAGGGGGGGGCGGGTGGGTCGTACGCCGGGTGGGTGGGTAGCGGGCAGTATGGCGTGGGCGGGTGGGGTGGTGAACTCGGCGGCAGAGTTGCGAACACGCCCCGGCCGTCCGGGCTTGGCCGCGATGCACCTGCTGTCGGCAGCGCTCGCGCGGGGTCGTGTCGGTATTTCCGCCCGGAGCACGGTTCCCAGAACTCCGGTGCCGCAGCACCCACGCGCCCAGACCGTGATGGCGAGGACGGACATACCGGCGCGGCCCCGCTGCCACCGACGAACCGATGCCGCGTCGCCAACCCCCACCCAACGAGCCACAGGCGCCGCAGGCCTCCCCACCCACGCACCCGCACAGGCCTCCCCACCCACGCACCCGCGCAGGCCTCCCCACCCACGCACCCGCGCAGGCCTCCCCACCCACGCAGCCGCAGAGGTCCCCCCCACCCACGCACCCGCACAGGCCCCCCCACCCCGCAACTCCAACCAAACCGCACACCCCAAAACCGCTCACACGGACGCACCCGGTTCGACACGCCGGGGAAACTCCACTTTTGTGTGGTTACCGGCTTGTTCGTCCCCGAACCTGTCGGACCACCAGAACCTGGAGGGCGCTGTGCGGCCGGAGGGCTACGACTACGAATCCCACAGCACACTCGCCGGACCGCTGACCGAGCCGGAACCGGGCTACCGAGTGCAGTACAACAAGCTCCTCGCCCAGGAGCCGCACCGAATAAGGGCCGTCATCCTCATGACGCTCGCGCCCGTCCTCACCGGCCTCCTCCTGGTCTACCTCGTCTGGCCGACCCACTGGACAAAGCGCGAGGGAGCCGACCGCTGGCTCATCGGCCTCGACATCACGATGCTCGTGGCCATCGGCCTGATCGAGCTCTTCATGCTCGTCAACGTCATCTCGATCGCCCACGCGACGATGGTGGCGAGGGACCCGATACCGGTCACCCCCGAGCCCGGCTCCCGCGTCGCGTTCCTCACGACGTACGTCCCCGGCAAGGAACCCCTCAGCATGGTCCGCGCCACTCTCGAAGGGGCCACGCGGATACACCACACGGGCCCCCTCGACGTCTGGCTCCTGGACGAGGGCGACGACGAAGGCGCGAAGGCACTCTGCACAGAGCTGGGCGTACGCCACTTCACCCGTAACGGCGTCCCCGAGTGGAACCGCGAGAAGGGTGTCCACAAGGCCCGCACCAAGCACGGCAACTACAACGCCTGGCTCGCGATGCACGGCAGCGACTACGACTTCTTCGCCTCCGTGGACACCGACCACGTTCCGCTCCCCAAGTTCCTCGAGCGGATGATGGGGTATTTCCGGGACGAAGACGTCGCCTTCGTCGTCGGGCCCCAGGTGTACGGCAACTACGACACCCCCGTCACCAAAGCCGCCGAGTCCCAGCAGTTCCTCTTCCACGCCCTGATCCAGCGCGCCGGCAACCGCTACCGCGCCCCCATGTTCGTAGGCACCAACAACGTCGTACGTATCTCCGCACTCCGCCAGATCGGCGGCCTGTACGACTCGATCACCGAGGACATGGCGACCGGCTTCGAGCTGCACCGCCACAAGAACCCCGTCACCCACCACCACTGGCGGTCCGTCTACACCCCGGACGTACTGGCCGTAGGCGAGGGCCCCGCCTCCTGGACGGACTTCTTCACCCAGCAGATGCGCTGGTCGCGCGGCACGTACGAGACGCTGTTCAAGCAGTACTGGAAGGCGCCGTTCACGATGCCGCCAGGACGGCTCTTCTCGTACACGATGATGCTCGTCTACTACCCGATGACGGCGGTCAACTGGCTGCTCGGCGTGCTGAGCTGTGTCCTCTTCCTCTGGTTCGGCGCGTCCGGCACCCAGGTCGCCGCGTCGGTCTGGCTGATGCTCTACAGCGACGCGGCAGCGCTCCAGATCTGCCTCTATCTCTGGAACCGCCGCCACAACGTCTCCCCGCACGAACCGGAGGGCTCCGGCGGCCTCGCGGGCATGGCGATGTCCGCGCTCTCGGCCCCCATCTACGCCAAGTCCCTCGGCGCCGCCGTCCTGCGCCGCCCGAGCCGCTTCGTGGTGACGCCCAAGGGCGGCGACGCGAGCCCGGACCGGGTCCTCACTTTCCGCATCCACCTCTTCTGGGCGGCGGTCCTCACCAGTTCATTCATCGCCTCGTTCGTGCTCGGCCACACCCACGTGGCGATGCGCACCTGGACCGTACTGGCGATGGTCATCTCGCTGGCCCCGATAGCGATCTGGGGCGGCACGCAGTTCAAGGAGCGCAAGGCCCGCAGGGCGACACGTCACACGGCGCGACACCTCGGCAGGGAAGACGCGGAAAGCATGGGCATCACAGGCGTCACAGCCGCAGGCGCCCACGGCGCCCACGGCGCGGACGGCGAGCCGGAGCCGGCGTTCGCCACCGGTACGACGACAGGAGGGAACTGACCCATGGCTCACCGGCCCTCGAAGCTGGCCTACCGGCCCTCGAAGCGCACCAGGAAGACGCTCCTCGGCGTCGGCGCGGGCGCACTGCTCGTAGGACTCAACGCACCGGCCGCACTCTCCTTCGCCGAGGAGAAGTACGAGGCCTACAAGATCGCCCAGCCCGGATACAAGGCGAAGTACGGCTCCTGGAAGCAGATCGGCATCCCCGAGGAGTTCCGCACCAATGCCATCCACGCCGCGCTCCTGCACACCGGCAAGGTCCTGATCGTCGCGGGCTCCGGCAACGAGCAGAAGAAGTTCGACGCGGGGTCGTTCGACACGATCCTCTGGGACCCGAAGACGGACACCTTCAAGAAGGTCAGGACCCCGGAGGACTTCTTCTGCTCGGGCCACGCCCAACTTCCCGACGGACGCCTCCTGGTGGCGGGCGGAACGGCGCGCTACGAACTCCTCGACGACGAGATCGACCGGGCCGGCGGCGGTATGCGCGTCAAGAACGAGAACCCCGACAAGGCCATCGTCCTTAAGAAGGGCACCCGTTTCCGCTCTCCTTCGGGCGTCGAGTACGTGAGCAAGTTCAAGGCCGAAGTCCCCAAGGCCAAGCGGGACTTCAAGATCACGTACTCCAAGTCCGGTGTGATGCAGCCCTGGAAGACGACCATCAAGCCGAGCGAGACGCGCGTCTTCGTGGAAGCCGCCCAGAAGGGCAAGCAGTTCGTCACGGAGAAGGCCGCGCAGTACGAGATCGAGGGCCTGACCGGCAAGGACGCGGACAACGCGTACGGGATCGCCGAGAAGATCACCTTGGACAAGCAGGACTTCCAGGGGATCAAGGCGGCCTACGAGTTCGACCCGAAGGCCGAGAAGTACATCCCGGTGGAGCCGATGGACAAGGCCCGCTGGTATCCCACGCTGGTCGGTCTCGACGATGGCAAGGTGCTCGCGGTCTCCGGCCTCGACGACGTAGGCATGATCGATCCGGGCGACAACGAGATCTACGACCCGAAGACGAAGAAGTGGACCGACGGTCCCCAGCGCTACTTCCCGACCTACCCCGCGCTCTTCCTCACCAAGGGCGGAAAGCTCTTCTACCCGGCGTCGAACGCGGGCTACGGCCCCGCCGACAAGGGCCGTGACCCCGGCCTGTGGGACCTGAAGACGAACAAGTTCAAGAAGATCCCCGGCCTCGTCGACCTCGACCAGACCGAGACGTCCGCCTCCGTCCTGCTGCCCCCGGCGCAGGACCAGAAGGTGATGATCCTGGGCGGCGGAGGCGTCGGCGAGTCCGACAAGGCGACCCGGCGCACGGCCGTGGTCGACCTCAAGGAGGACAACCCCTCCTTCCGGACCGGGCCCGAACTCCCGCAGGGGACACGCTATTTGAACAGCGTGCTGATGCCGGACGACTCGGTGTTCACGGCCAACGGCTCCAAGGACTACCGAGGCCGGGGCGCCAGCAACATCCACAAGGCGCAGTTCTACGACCCCAAGACGAACGCCTTCCGCGACGCAGCGTCTCCCAAGGTGGGCCGCAACTACCACTCCGAAGCGCTGCTCCTGCCCGACGGACGCGTCGTCACCTTCGGCTCGGACCCCCTCTTCGACAACCACGAGAACACCAAGCTCGGCCACTTCGAGCAGCGCATGGAGGTCTTCACACCGCCCACGCTGCACAAGGCGGGGGAGAACCGCCCGGTCATCGGCGACGGACCGGAGAAGCTGGCGGCGGACGGCCGCGCGACGTTCCGTACGGGTGACGCGTCGAAGATCGCGTCGGCCCGTCTGATGCGTCCGAGCGCGGTGACGCACACGACGGACGTCGAACAGCGGTCGATCGCGCTTGGCCTCACCAAGGGCAAGGGTTCGGTGACGGTCGACGTGCCCAAGGGCGACACCGCGCTGGTGCCGCCGGGCTGGTACATGCTGTTCGTGACGGACCAGGACGGCACGTCGTCAGAGGCGAAGTGGATCCACGTGGAGTAGCCGGATCCGCTTACGGCATTCGGCATTCGGCATTCGACCTGCGGTCAGGCGGCCTTGGCGTTGCGCGCGAGACCGAGTGCGTAGTCGGGCCACCAGCGACCCGCCGCCGGGCCGCCACGGCACGGTCCGTCCGAGTCGCCGGGCCGCTTGATCCACAGCGCGGCGTCAAGGAGAGGGTCACCCGTGTTGTCCGTGGGGCGCGTGCCGAGGCCGCGTCCCGGCGGATTGCACCAGGCGTCTTGACGGTCACCGGCGAGCGGGCCCTTCCCGTTGCGGCTGGTGTCCATCACGAAGTGCTTGCCGCCGACGATCCCCGACAGGCTGCGGCCGTACGCCTTGATCGTCTCGTCGCTCTGGAAGTTGGAGACATTCAGAGAGAAGCCGTCGGCCCGGTCGATCCCCGCCTGCTCCAGTGGCTCGGCGAGCTTGTCCGCCTGGGTGATCCAGCCCGGGTTGCCCGCGTCCAGATAGACCTTCACGCGGGGCTGCCGCTTGAGCCGCTCGATCGCTTCGGAGAGCAACGAGAAGCGCTCGGCGTGGTACTGGGCGGGGGTGCAGCCGTCCGCGATGTGCGGGATCGCGTCCGGCTCCAGGATGACGAGGGCCGGTCTTTCGCCGATGGTGCCCGCGAACTTGTCGATCCACTGCCGGTAGAAGTCCGCGCTGTGCGCGCCGCCCGCCGAGTGCTGGCCGCAGTCGCGGTGGGGGATGTTGTACGCGACGAGCACGGCGGTGCGCCCGCTCTGTGCGGCGCCCTCGGTCGCGGCCTTGATGTCCGGCGCCGGATCGTCCCCGGCGGGCCACACGGCCATGGGCTGCTCGGAGATCCGCTTGAGGGCGTCGGCGTCCCGGGTGCGGCCTTCCTGCTCCCACTGCTTGACCTGCCGGGCGGCGGCGCTCTCCGGGTCGACCCAGAAGGCGCTCTGCTGGGCCTTCTTGGCGCCATCGGGCGAGGCACCGGACTCGACGGCGGCGTTCTCCTTGTTCCCCTTGCCCTTGCCGCCGGAGCCGGACGAGCAGCCTGCCGTGAGCCCGAAGGCCGCGAGGGCCGTGAGTGCCGTGAACGTACGGAGCAGGCGGTGCATCCAGCCCCCTTGGGCGACGATGGGCGGCAATCGTTACATAACGCGCGAATCACGTACGGTTACGACACCGGGCCGGCGATCACGACACTGGACCGGACCCGTCAGATACCGCCGCCACTGGCCAGCGCGATCCCGAGCGGGGTGCGTTCGTACAGCACCTGATGCCCGTACCGCCGCGAGACCAGAAGACCCGCGCCCCGCAGCGCGCTCAGATGCGCGGAGACGGACGACGGGGCGAGCTCCAGGCGATGCGCGAGGGCCGATGTGGTGGCCGGGTCGGTGAGCGTGGCAAGGACGGTCGCCCTGCCCCGCCCCAGGAGCCGTACGAGCGCCTCGGAGGTGCGTTCGCTCGGCTCGGTCCAGAGTCCGGCAAGGCCACGGGCCGGATAGACCAGGGTCGGCTGCCACGGCGGGTCGTGGCCGCCCACCACGTCGGGCCAGGCGAAGACGCTGGGCATCAGGACGAGGCCCTGCCCGGCCAGATCCCGCGCATGGTCGGCCGCCCGCGCGACGGTCAGCGTCCCCGCGTCCCAGGCGAACCTCGGGTCGAGCTCGGCGACCAGCGCGCCGAGGCCGACCTCCGCGAGCCGCCGTGAGTGGAAGGCGACGTCCGCCTCCAGGAGCGCGCGGAGCCGGGGCCAGTCCGGCTCGACGAGGGTGTGCCAGGCGGCTTCCATGGCATCGGCGAGCTCCCGCACGGCGCGCTCCGGATCGGCGAGCAGCGCGCGCCCCTGCGGCGACTCGGCGGCTCCCGAGGTGCAGGCAAGCGCTCGCGTCAGCTCGCCCCGCGCGGCTTCGGGGTCGGCGGCGCGCACGGCCGCGATCTCCTCCTCGAAGGTGGCGGCGGGGCCGATGGGGGGAGGACCGATGAAGTCGGGGCTGTAGCCGCGCTGCGGCATGAGGAGCCACAGCGCCCCGAGTTCGAGCCCGGCGCTCGCCCCGCGTATCCGCCGCAGCCACTGCGGGTGGTAGCCGTGCCGGTCGGGCCGCTTCAGGGTGCGCACGGCTTCCTGCGTCTCCCACAGCGGCGAGACGGCGAACCGGCACCGCAAGAGATCGTCGGGCCCGAAACGCAACCGGTTCGACACGGACTCACCCCCCTCGATTCGCCTGGAGCCGAAACTCTAGGGCGACGGGCACGCGCGCGTGCACGGTGCGGACATGTCTGACGAGCCCATCTCCGAAGCGTGCGCCCCCGAATCGACTGGCTACCTCCGCCTCTTCAAGATCCGCGAGTTCCGTGCCGTCTTCCTCGCGTACGCCTTCTCCCTGCTCGGCATCGTCGTCAGCGAGGTCGCGCTCACCGTGCTCGTGTACGGGCTTACCGGGTCGCCGCTGCTCAGCGCCCTCACCTTCGCCCTGGGGATGCTGCCCTACCTCGTGGGCGGGGCCCTGCTGTCCGGCATCGCCGACCGCTACCCGCCCCGGCGCGTACTCGTCGCCTGCGATGTCCTGTGCGCCGGGTGCGCGGCACTCATGGCGCTGCCCGCCACGCCCGTCTTCGGGCTGCTCGCGCTGCGGTGCGCCATCGCTGTCGTGTCGCCCGTGTTCAACGGGACGCGGATGGCGACCCTCACCGACATCCTCGGGGACGGCGACCTGTTCGTCCTCGGGCGGTCCCTGCTCCGGATCGTCTCGCAGAGCTCCGTACTCGTCGGGTTCGGGCTCGGCGGCGTACTGCTCACCGTCGTCCCGCCGCGCGGGGCGCTGCTCATCACCATGTGTACGTTCGTCGCGTCGGCGCTGCTGCTGCGGTACGGGACGAAACGCCGCCCCGCGCGCGGGAGCGACGGTTCCGCGCTCATGAAGTACTCCCTCAGCGGCGCACGGCAGGTCCTCGGCGACCGCAGGATCAGAGCGCTGCTGCTGCTTCTCTGGGCACCCCCGATGTTCATGGTCGCCCCGGAGGCGCTCGCCGCCCCCTATGCCGACGAGATCGGCGTCGGCGTCGCGGGCGTAGGCCTTCTGATGTGCGCGCTGCCGGTCGGCACGATCGCGGGGGAGCTGTACGCCGGGTCCGCGCTCAGTGCCACCACCCGGGCCCGCATCGTCCTGCCGCTCGCCTCGCTCACACTCCTGCCGCTCACCGTGTACGCCGTCACCCCGGGCCTCCTCCCCGCGATGCTCGCCCTCGCGCTCGCCGGTGCCGGATCCGCGTACACCCTGGGCCTCGACCGGTGGTTCGTCGACGCCGTGCCGGAAGCGCTGCGCGGGCGGGCGATGACCGTGCACACGGCGGGGCTCATGACGATCCAGGGGGTCGGGATGGCCCTTGCCGGACTCGCGGCGGAGTTCTTCGCGGTGAGCACCGTCGTCACGGCGGCGGGCGTGCTCGGCACGGTCTGCTGCGCGGCCCTGGCGGCAGAGGTCCGCGCCACCCGCCGGCACCGCACGACCGGCGGTGAACCCGTCGGCGTACGGGAACGGGCGACCGAATTGCGAGACGGGGCTGACCACCATGTGACCGGCGGGTAAGGTCTTTGGCGTGCCGAAGCCGCTCAGCCTCCCCTTCGATCCCATCGCCCGCGCCGACGAACTCTGGAAGCAGCGCTGGGGATCCGTACCGGCCATGGGCGCGATCACCTCGATCATGCGGGCGCACCAGATCCTGCTCGCCGAGGTCGACGCGGTCGTCAAGCCGTACGGACTGACCTTCGCGCGTTACGAGGCGCTTGTCCTCCTCACGTTCTCGCAGGCGGGCGAGTTGCCGATGTCCAAGATCGGCGAGCGGTTGATGGTCCACCCCACGTCCGTCACCAACACCGTCGACCGCCTGGTCAGGTCCGGCCTCGTCGACAAGCGCCCCAACCCGAACGACGGGCGCGGCACCCTCGCCTCCATCACGGAGAAGGGCCGCGAGGTCGTGGAGGCGGCCACCCGCGAGCTGATGGCCATGGACTTCGGACTCGGGGTGTACGACGCCGAGGAGTGCGCGGAGATCTTCGCGATGCTGCGGCCGTTGCGGGTGGCGGCGGAGGATTTCGACGAGCAGTAGAACCTCGAGTTCCGGTCGGCCGGGGCCGCCGGAAGATCGCGCAAATCAGGCCGATACGCTCGTAGGCATGAAGCGAAGCGTGCTGACCCGATACCGGGTGATGGCCTATGTCACCGCCGTCATGTTGCTCGTGCTGTGCACCTGCATGATTTTCAAGTACGGCTTCGACAAGGGCGAGGGCCTGACGCTGGTCGTCTCCCAGATCCACGGCGTCCTCTACATCATCTACCTGATCTTCGCCTTCGACCTGGGCTCCAAGGCGAAGTGGCCGTTCGGGAAGCTCTTGTGGGTGCTCGTCTCCGGCACCATCCCGACAGCCGCCTTCTTTGTCGAGCGCAAGGTCGTGCGTGAGGTCGAGCCGCTGATCACCGACGGCTCCCCGGTCACCGCGAAGGCGTAACCGCCGCCTCGAAATGCCGCCACGGACACGTCCGTGGCGGTCGGCCTCGACATTTACTAGGACGTCCTAGTAAATTCAAAGGTATGGACGCTGACGCCATCGAGGAGGGCCGCCGTCGCTGGCAGGCCCGGTACGACACCGCGAAGAAGCGCGACGCGGATTTCACCACGCTCTCCGGCGACCCGGTCGAGCCCGTCTACGGGCCGCGGCCCGGGGACGCCTATGAGGGGTTCGAGCGGATCGGATGGCCCGGCGAATACCCCTTCACCCGCGGACTCCACCCCACCGGCTACCGCGGCCGCACCTGGACCATCCGCCAGTTCGCCGGCTTCGGCAACGCCGAGCAGACGAACGAGCGCTACAAGATGATCCTGGCCGCCGGCGGCGGCGGCCTCTCCGTGGCCTTCGACATGCCGACCCTGATGGGACGGGACTCCGACGAGCCCCAAGCCCTCGGTGAGGTCGGACACTGCGGGGTCGCCATCGACTCGGCCGCCGACATGGAGGTCCTCTTCAAGGACATCCCGCTCGGTGACGTCACGACGTCGATGACGATCTCCGGACCCGCCGTCCCCGTCTTCTGTATGTATCTCGTCGCCGCCGAGCGGCAGGGCGTCGACCCGGCCGTCCTGAACGGCACGCTCCAGACGGACATCTTCAAGGAGTACATCGCGCAGAAGGAGTGGCTCTTCCAGCCCGAGCCGCATCTGCGCCTGATCGGCGACCTGATGGAGCACTGCGCGCGCGACATCCCCGCGTACAAGCCCCTGTCGGTCTCCGGCTATCACATCCGCGAGGCGGGCGCGACGGCCGCGCAGGAGCTGGCGTACACCCTCGCGGACGGCTTCGGTTACGTGGAGCTCGGCCTCTCGCGCGGCATGGACGTGGACGTCTTCGCGCCCGGCCTCAGCTTCTTCTTCGACGCGCACCTGGACTTCTTCGAGGAGATCGCCAAGTTCCGTGCCGCGCGCCGCATCTGGGCCCGCTGGATGCGTGACGTGTACGGCGCGCAGACCGACAAGGCCCAGTGGCTGCGCTTCCACACGCAGACGGCGGGCGTCTCGCTCACCGCCCAGCAGCCCTACAACAACGTCGTACGCACCGCTGTCGAGGCGCTCTCCGCGGTCCTCGGCGGCACGAACTCCCTGCACACGAACGCCCTCGACGAGACCCTCGCGCTGCCCAGCGAGCAGGCCGCCGAGATCGCGCTGCGCACGCAGCAGGTGCTCATGGAGGAGACCGGCGTCGCCAATGTGGCGGACCCGCTGGGCGGCTCCTGGTACGTCGAGCAGCTCACCGACCGCATCGAGGCCGAGGCCGAGAAGATCTTCGATCAGATCAAGGAGCGGGGGCGCAGGGCGCATCCGCGCGGGGAGCACCCGATCGGCCCGATCACGTCCGGGATCCTCAGGGGGATCGAGGACGGCTGGTTCACCGGCGAGATCGCCGAGTCGGCGTTCCAGTACCAGCAGTCCCTGGAGAAGGGCGACAAGCGGGTCGTGGGCGTCAACGTCCACCATGGTTCCGTCACCGGTGACCTGGAGATCCTGCGGGTCTCTCACGAGGTGGAGCGGGAGCAGGTCAAGGTCCTCGGCGCGCGCAAGGTGGCGCGGGACGATGCGCGGGTGCGGGCCTCGCTCGACGCCATGCTTGTCGCTGCCCGCGACGGGTCCAACATGATCGCCCCCATGCTGGAGGCGGTCCGCGGGGAGGCGACCCTCGGGGAGATCTGCAATGCCCTGCGGGGCGAGTGGGGGATCTACACCGAGCCGCCGGGGTTCTAGTTCCGGGTCTTTGGGTGTGTGGGGAGCTGCGGGCCGTCGTGGCTGGTCGCGCAGTTCCCCGCGCCCCTTCAGGGCCCTCTTGGAGCCCGGCGGAAAGTTGTGGGTGTCAGATGCAAGTAGCTGGGTAGGTGCGCGCTCGCGTCAGTTCGTCCTGCCCCTGGAGTCACCCTGTGTCACCCATGAGCCTGCCCGGTCCCACTCGTACCGCTGTGATCGCCATCGGAGCCGCGACGCTCACGCTTCTCGGTGCGCTGGCGGTGTTCGGCTCCGGTGAAGTGAACGCGAGCCCGGCGCCCGAGCCGAAGGTCCAGGACACCTTCGACTCGCTCGGCCCCGCCGTGCACGCGGCGAAGCTCTCGAACGGTCGGACCGCTCACTACTCCGACACGGGGAACAAGAAGGGCAAGCCCGTCCTCTTCATAGGCGGCACCGGCACGAGCGCTCGTGCCGCGCACATGACGGACTTCTTCCGTACGACCCGCGAGGACCTCAGTCTGCGTCTTATCTCCGTCGAGCGCAACGGCTTCGGTGACACGGAGTACGACGAGAAGCTCGGCAAGGCGGACTTCGCCGACGACACCCTCGAAGTCCTCGACAAGCTCGGCGTGGACGACGTGAGCGTGATCGCGATCTCCGGCGGTGGTCCGTACGCGGCGGAGCTCGCGGGGCGCGCCCCCGGGCGGATCTCGGCCCTACACCTCGCGGCGGCCCTGCCGCCCTACGGCACGAAGCCCGCGTACTGCTCGATGTCCGACGACGAGCTCGCCGGCACCGTGAAGGACTCCATCCGGGACCCGCGCAAGTGGTGGGCCTTCCCGGACGACAGCCCCGTGAAGTCGATACCGGGCTTCGCCGACACGGCGTACGAGGAAGGCGCTCGCACCTACAACCAGCGCGGCCAGCAGGCGGACCCCGCGCCGCAGGTGCACGAGCAGAAGCTGTACTGCGGGCGGCCGGGTCCTGATCTCTCGAAGCTCGACGCCCCGGTTTATCTCTACGGCGGCAAGAAGGACACGACGGTGCCGCCCGCGACCCTCAAGACCTGGCAGGACGCGTTGCCGGGCAAGGCGAAGGTGCGGACGTACGCCGACTCCGGGCACGACGTGCAGTACCGCCACTGGGACCAGATCCTGGTCGACCTGGCCGGACACGGTGACCGCACGGTCATCTGCCGCGGCAAGCACACGCGCGTGCTCCCCGCGGACGAGGCCGACCAGCTCGTCGCCAAGGGCAAGGCCACCCTGGGCAGCTGTGCCTGGAAGAACAACTAGCCGGAGCGACTAGCCGGGCAGTGTCAGCCTGAACAGCGCGCCCCCGCCCGGCGCGCTCTCCGCCGAGAGCTCCGCGCCGTGTGCGTGGGCGATCTGGCGGGCCATCGCGAGGCCGAGGCCCGAGCCCGGCAGGGCGCGGGCCTTCTCGGCGCGGTAGAAGCGGTCGAAGACGTGTGGGAGGTCCTCGTCCGCGATGCCGGGGCCGTGATCGCGGACCGTCAGGCCGGTGGGGTTGAGCGAGATCTCCACGGGTGCGACCGGCGGGCTGAACTTGGCCGCGTTGTCCAGGAGGTTGGTGACGAGGCGTGAGAGGCGCGCGGGAACGCCGGGGATGCTCAGGTCCGCCGCTTCTCGTGCCACCTGGAGCGTGAAGGGCACCTGCGGCCAGTGGCCGCGCGCCGCGTCCACGACATGGGCGACCAGGGGAGCGAGCCGCACCTCCTCCAGGAGGGGCTGCGGCTCCTCGTCCCTGGCCAGCTCGATCAAGTCGTTGACCATGCCGGTGACTTCGCGCAGCTGACGGCCGAGGGCGCCGGACGCCCGTTCGCGCTGGGCATCGGTCAACCGGTCGGCGCGGGCGAGGAGTTCGGCGTTCGTGCGCAGCGCGGTCAGCGGCGTACGCAGCTCGTGCGAGGCGTCGGCGACCAGGCGGCGCCGCGCGGTGACCGACTCCTCCAGCTCGGCGAGCATCGCGTTGAACGCGGCGGCCAGGCGGGTCACCTCGTCCTCGCGGCCCGGCGGCCCCGGCGGCAGCTCGATGCGGTGGCGGGCGTCACGGGTCGCGGCGATGCGCTCCGCCGTGGCGGTGAGGCGGGCGACCGGGGCGAGGCCGGTGCGGGAGACCCAGTAGCCGCCGAGCCCCGAGAGGAGCACTCCGGCGCCACCCACGGCGGACAGGAGCGAGGCCGCCTGCCGTACGCCGCGCTCCGCGATGTCGGCGCGCAGGGCGACCTGTACGGCGTCTCCCTTGCCGTAGTGGGTGGTGTACATCCGGGTGGGCTTCCCGTGCAGCGTGAGGCTCGTGTAGTACGGCGCCGCCCGGCCGCCCGCGACTTTCCGGGTGGACTCGGTGACGGGGAGCAGATAGGGCTTCGCCGGATCGTTCGCCGGGTCGGCGGGGACGATCTGTGAGCAGGCGGGGGCGCCCATGAAACGGCATTCGCCGGTGACGACGCCGGGCTCGGGGTCGTAGTTCCGCTGCTGGGCGATGAGGGTCGCCGACTGGGCGAGGTTCTGGTCGAGCTGCTGGTACAGCTTGAAGCGGATGACGAGGAACGCGGCCACGCACACCCCGACCGCGACCAGCGCGACGGCCGCCGCCGCGGCCACCGCGAGCCGGGTGCGCAGCGGGCGGCGGCGGAGCCACCGGGTGCCGAGCCTGCGGCGGGCGCTCATGGGCTGCCGAGCCGGTAGCCGATGCCGTGCACGGTGTGCACGAGGCGTGGCTCGCCGTCCGACTCCAGTTTGCGGCGCAGGTAACCGACGTACACGGCAAGGGAGTTGGAGTCAGGGCCGAAGTCACGCCCCCAGACCGCCTCCTGGATGATCTCGCGGGGCAGCACCTGTCCCGCGTTGCGCAGGAGCAGTTCGAGCAGGGCGGACTCGGTGCGGCTGAACTCGACCGCGCGGTGGCCGCGGTGGCCGGTGCGGGTCGACGGGTCCAGGACGAGATCGGCGTACGCGAGGTCGTCGCCGTGCGCGGTGGCGGGCTGTTCCGGCGTCGCGCGGCGCAGGAGGGCGCGGACGCGGGCGACGAGCTCGTCGAGGGCGAAGGGCTTCACCAGGTAGTCGTCGGCGCCCGCGTCGAGGCCGTCGACGCGTTCGCTGACGGAGCCGAGGGCGGTGAGGACGAGGACGGGGGTGCGGTCGCCGAGCGCGCGCATCTGCCGGCAGACGGCGAGGCCGTCCATGACGGGCATCAGCACGTCCAGGACCACGAGGTCCGGCTCCCAGCGGGCCACCGCGGTGAGTGCCCGCTGCCCGTCGGGGGCGCCGCGGACGAGGTGGCCCTCGATCGTGAGGGCGTCCTCTACCGCCGCGCGGACCTCGGGATCGTCGTCCACGACGAGGACCTTGGCGGCGGGGGGTGCGGTCATGCCGGGCCCGCCGTGCTGGAGGCCTGCCGGGTGGAGCTCGGAGATCTCATGGTCCAAAGGTGCCAAACCCAGCTCTTAAAACACTCTTAGACCTGCTCGTAATGCTCCATTGCCATGCGAACACCCGATATGCGATCCCCCGGGACAGGGCCGCGCGCCCCTCTCTCCGTCGTCATCGGCGCGGGCGGCACCGGTGGGCACATCTATCCCGGCCTCGCCCTCGCCGACGCCCTGCGGCGCGCCGTGCCGGGCGCGGTCGTCTCCTTCGTCGGTACGGAACGGGGGCTCGAGACCCGGCTGATACCGGACGCGGGATACCGCCTGCACACCGTCGACATGATCCCGTTCGATCCGTCGCTCGGCGCCAAGCGGTTCCTCCTGCCCGCCGCCCTGGTGAAGTCCGGCGCCCAGTGCCGGGCGATCCTGCGGGCCCAGGGCGCGCAGGTCGCCGTCGGGATGGGCGGCTATCCGAGCGCGCCCGTCATCGTCGGCGCCAAAATGGCCGGTCTTCCCAGCCTCATCCACGAGTCCAACGCCGTCCCCGGCCGCGCCAACCGTTTCGCGGCCCGCCTCACCCCGAACATCGCCGTCGCCTTCGACCGCAGCCGGGAGCATCTGCCGGGTGGCGACCGCGCGTACACCACCGGGATGCCCATCGCGGCGCCGCTCGCCGCGCTCGACCGGGGTGCGCTGCGGGCCGAGGCCCGCAGGGAGTTCGGGGTGCCGGAGGGGGCAAGGGTTCTCCTCTTCAACGGCGGCAGCCTCGGCGCGGCCCGGCTCACCGAGGCCGCGGTGGGGCTCGCGGCGCGGTGGCGGCACCGCACCGACGTACATCTGCTGATCAAGACGGGGCCCACCGCGCTCGACGAGACGCGGCGGCGGCTCGTGGAGGCGGGCGCGGAGACGGTCGCCAAGGCCGTTCGCTATCTCGACCGGATGGACCTCGCGTACGCCGCCGCCGACCTGGTCATCTGCCGTGCCGGTTCGGCGACCGTCGCCGAACTCGCCGCCACCGGGGTCCCGGCCGTCCTCGTGCCCTACCCGCACGCGCCCGGCGACCACCAGACCCACAACGCGCGCGTCCTCTCCGACGCAGGTGCGGGTCTGCTCCTTCCCGACGGTGAGACGACCGCGGCGCGGCTCGCGGAGCTTGTCGGGCCGCTGCTCGCCGATCCGGCGCGGCTCGCCGCGATGAGCGGGGCGGCCGATCCGGGACCGCACGCGCGGGCCGCCGATCTGCTCGCCGAGCGGGTCATCCAACTCACCCACCACACACCCCACTTGGAGTACGCATGAGCAACAAGGGCACGACGTTCAGCTGGGCCGACCGCACGGTCCTCGTCACCGGGGCCGAAGGCTTCATCGGCTCGACGCTGGTCGACCTGCTCCTGGAGCAGGGGGCGAAGGTGCGTGCCTTCGTGCACTACAAGCCGTACGCGGAGAAGGGGCACCTCGCCCATCTCCTCGGCGACCCGCGGGTCGAGATGCTCGCCGGTGACGTCCGGGACGCGGGGCGCGTGATGGACGCGGTGGCGGGCTGCGACACGGTCTTCCACCTGGCGGCGCTGATCGGCATCCCGTACTCCTACGACTCCCCGGGTGCGTACGTCCAGACGAACGTCGTCGGTACGGAGAACGTGGCGGAGGCGTGCCGGCGGCACTCGGTGCGGCGGCTCGTCCATACGTCCACGAGCGAGGTGTACGGGACGGCGCTGACCGCCCCCATCTCGGAGGACCACCCCCTCCAGCCCCAGTCCCCGTACTCCGCGTCGAAGATCGGCGCCGACATGATGGCGCTGTCGCACTGGCACGCCTTCGAGCTGCCGGTGACGGTGGTCCGCCCCTTCAACACGTACGGCCCGCGGCAGTCCGCCCGTGCGGTGATCCCCGCGATCCTTGCCCAACTCCACTCCGGCGCACGGGAGATCAAGCTGGGCTCGCTCACGCCCACGCGTGACTTCACGTACGTGACGGATACGGCGCGGGGCTTCATGGCGATGGCGCAGTGCGATGCGGCCGTCGGCCATGCGGTGAACCTCGGGGTGGGGGAGGAGATCTCGATCGGCGATCTCGCGGAGGCGCTGATCGGGGCGTCCGGCCGCGAGGCGAGGGTGGTCGTGGACCCGGCCCGCCTGCGCCCCTCGGGCAGCGAGGTCCAGCGCCTCCTCTCCGACAACTCCCGGGCCCGGGAGTGGGCGGGCTGGACTCCGGAGGTCTCCTTGACGGAGGGCCTGAAGCGGACGTCGGCGTGGGTCGCCGAGAACCTCCGGCTCTTCGCGGCTGACCGCTACCAGGTGTGACCGGAGAGCGGAGTGCTACTGCTGGGCGGCAGCCGCAGCGAGACCGCCCAGCAGTAGCAACGTGAAGCGGCGGGCCCAGTCCTCGTCGACCGGCTCCGCGCTGACCAGGGCGCGGTGGACCACCGCACCCGCGATCACGTCGAAAATGAGGTCGGCGGTCCGCCCCGCGGCGGCGGCGTCCGGCTCCGGGGGGAGTTCACCCCGCTCCTGCGCCCGCCTGCGCCCCGCGAGGACCAACCGCTTCTGGCGGTCCACGATCGACGTACGGATCCGCTCCCGCAGTGGTTCGTCCGACGTCGACTCGGCCACCACCGCCATCAGCGCGGTCTTCGTCTCGGGGCGGCAAAGGAGTGCCGCGAACTGGAGCACCACACCTTCGATGTCCGCCGCCAGGCTGCCGCGGTCCGGGAGTTCCAGTTCGTCGAAGAGTTCCGCCACCGCGTCCACGACCAGCTCGCTCTTGCCCGCCCAGCGCCGGTAGAGGGTCGTCTTCGCGACGCCCGCGCGCGTCGCGACATCGCCCAGGGTCAGCTTTGACCAGCCCAGTTCGACCAGGGCCTGGCGGGTCGACTCCAGGATCGCGGTGTCCGTCGCGGCGTTGCGGGGACGGCCGCCCGTACGGGCGGATGGGGGGGTGCGGCTCTGCATCCCGCGACCATACCGGCCAGTACGGAGTCGGCCGGAGCGGCGGCGAGTGAGAGCGAGTGAGGCAGATCACCGAACTTCGCGTGGGCCCGCCGCCCACCTGGCAGCGCTCGGCAGTTACGCTACGACTCGTAGCGAAAGAGAGGTGGGCGGGACGAACGGCAATTCCTCGCCGCCCACGCTCCTTCGCCGAGTGACAACCACAGCGACAAACCACAGCGACACAACAGCAACACCACAGCGACAAGCGTCGGCACAGGGTGGGGACCCAGGCCGACAACCACCGGTCCTCCTCGGGACCTTGGCGCCACGGCTGTCCGCGGCCCCGCAATCCGGCGGGGGGCTTCGGACGGACGGGCGCGGTTCCCGTACGGCTTGGGGGAGGATGTACTCATGCAGCCACGGAACATGTCCATGAGCGGAGTCGTCGACCTCGCCGCCGTGAAGGCGGCCCAGGAGGCCAAGGCGAAGGCGGAACAGGCGCGCGCCGAAGCGGCCAGGCAGGGCGGGGGCGCCGTCTCCGGTGTCTCCCCGTCAAGTCTCGTCATCGACGTCGACGAGGCGGGTTTCGAGCGCGAGGTCCTGCAGCGTTCCACCGAGGTGCCCGTCGTCATCGACTTCTGGGCCGAGTGGTGCGAGCCGTGCAAGCAGCTGAGCCCGCTGCTCGAAGGCCTCGCACGGGAGTACAACGGTCGTTTCGTCCTCGCCAAGATCGACGTGGACGCGAACCAGATGCTGATGCAGCAGTTCCAGGTCCAGGGGATCCCGGCGGTCTTCGCCGTGGTGGCGGGACAGGCCCTGCCGCTCTTCCAGGGCGCGGCCCCGGTCGAGCAGATCCGCCAGACCCTGGACCAGCTGATCCAGGTCGGCGAGGAGCGCTTCGGTCTGACCGGCGTCACGGTCGACCCCGACGCCGAGGGCGGGGACGAGCAGCAGGAAGCCCCCGTCGCCGAGATCCCGGCCGGGCCGTACGACGCCCTGCTCGAATCCGCCGTCGAGGCGCTGGACGCGGGCGACTTGGCCGGAGCGGTCCAGGCGTACCGCAACGTACTCAGCGATGACCCCGGTAATACGGAGGCCAAGCTCGGTCTGGCCCAGGCCGAACTGCTCCAGCGCGTCCAGGGTCTGGACCCGCAGCAGGTCCGCAAGGACGCCGCCGACCGTCCCGCTGATGTGGCCGCGCAGATCGCCGCCGCCGACCTGGATCTGGTGGGCGGTCATGTGGAGGACGCCTTCGGGCGGCTCATCGAGGCGGTCCGGCGTACGGCGGGTGAGGACCGGGACGCCGCGCGCGTGCGGCTGCTCGAACTCCTCGATGTGGTCGGCTCGGACGACCCGCGGGTGAGTGCGGCGCGTACGCAGCTCGCACGGGTGCTGTTCTGATCCGACAGGTCGGACTGGCCGGACAGGTCCGAGAGGTCCGAGAGATCCGATAGGCCCAACAGGTCCGACACATCTGATCTTGCACGGTTGTTCGGCCCCGCGGGGACCGTTCGCTGACCAGTCCCTAAACACTGGGGCTTGTGATGCCCGAGTGAAAAATTCGCCGACAGAGCGTCACAGTGGCCGCGCTTTACCAAATCTTGGTAAACGCGGCCACTGTTACTTGGAGTAAGACCGGGCGGCTCTTCTGTCCTGTTGTGCCCTTCAACATCCTGTTCTGTTCCGCCTCTCGGTTGCACCGTCCGTGGCCGACCGATACCGCGCGGTCGTGCTTCGGTTATCGCGCCGTTACTAGCCAGTAACGAACCCCCTTGTGCGGGGGCCGAGAATGCACCACGATCGGCGACGCTCGGTCCAATAACCCGCAGCCCGACAGCCAATCGGGAGCGGGGTTTCTGGGTCCCCACCGAGCAGGCCGGAGGCACCCCGCCGACGGTCTTGGACAGGGGGGTCTCTGCCATCCGGCAGGGCCTGTCCGGCAGGTTGTGCGTGTCGCGTGCGACCAGTGGTTGTCGCTCGGGGGTGATCTCCCGAGGACGTAGCGCTTCTCCCATCCCTGCCCGACTGAGCGCCCAGCAGTCAGGGCCGGAGATGTACGTCCGAGAAGGAGGAAAGTCATGGAGTCCGTGGCTCGTGGCGGAACCAGATGGAAGCGGTTCGCCGTAGTCATGGTGCCGAGCGTCGCGGCTACTGCCGCGATAGGCGTGGCCCTCTCGCAGGGTGCACTTGCGGCATCGTTCAGTGTGTCCGGTCAGCAGTTCAAGGTGACTGCCGACCAGCTCGACGGCAAGGGATTCGTCCAGTACGGGGCGCTTGACAGCGGTAAGTCGGGTAATCACCCGGTCGCCGTCGTCGGCCTCGAAACGGCCGAGATCACCAACCTCTGCCAGTCGGTCGTTGTTCCGGTCCCGGTGTTCGGCGATGTGTCGATGACCCTCAAGGCCGGCGGCAAGGGCGGCCCGAAGGTCGAGGCGAAGAAGCTCTACATCGACGCCGATGACCTGAAGGCCGACGCGACGTTCACCAATGTGGACATCGGCGTCTCGGTCGACCAGACCACCAAGGGCCCTGGGCCGTCGAAGGGCGACAAGTACGCCCCGGACTCGTTCGCGCAGCAGGCCGACGCGGTGCGGTTCACCGACGTCAAGCAGCGCGCGTGGGCGACCACCGCCGGCACCTTCAAGCTCTCGGGCCTGGGTATGTCGGTCAAGAAGGGCAAGCACGAGTGCTACTGAGGCGATTGATGCCTTAAGAGCGCTACTTGCTGCGAATAACGGCCGGGCGCGGGGACGCGACGGAAATCACCACCGTCCCCGTCCCCGTGCCCGAATCCGCAGGACACAGAACCAACGCCATTCCCCGAGGAGCTGTACGACATGAGCGCCGAAGCGCAAGTGGGACTGGGCGACAAGCTCGGTCGGATGCGCCAATCGTTCCGAGGGTGGCGCGGTCAGCGCCCGTTCTGGGGTGGTCTGCTGACGCTGCTCGGCGGCATCCCGATCATGTACTTGCCGTACGCGAACCTCACGCTCGGCACGATGACGATCCGGATGGCGACGACCGCCGGTGCCGGTTCGCTGATCATCGGTGTCCTGCTTGTCGTGCTCGGCCTGACCATGTGGTTCCAGCCGCATTCCCGGGTCTTCGCGGGTGTCGCGGCGATTCTGCTCGCCCTGGTCTCCCTCGTCGTCTCCAACTTCGGCGGTCTCGTCATCGGCTTCCTGCTCGCTCTGCTCGGCGGTGCCCTCGGCATCTCCTGGGCGGCGGTCAAGCCGGCGAAGCCCGCCAAGGGACGTAAGGACGGGGACGCCGACGGCTCCGAAAGCTCCGAAGACGGGGCGCCGGAGCCCGCGGCCGCCGGGGCCTCGAACGGGGTGAGCGGCACTACGGACGATCTGTCAGGAACGAGCCCGGACAACGGGACGAACGGGAGGCACCGTGCCGGCTGACGAGGTGCACCATGAGGACTCCGCGGGCGAGCTCCGCGCGAGATCCGGGCCGCGCCACGCGGCACCCAGAAAGCCGCTCCTCACTCGCCTGCATGTTCCCGCGGGCAAGGCGATAGCCATCGCGGCCATGCCGACCGCGGTCCTTATGGGCATGGGACTGACCCCCCAGCTCGCGCAGGCCAAGCCGCTGCCGAAGAACCCCTTCCAGGACGGCCCGTGTGTCACGGCGCCGGACGAGGCGTCCAAGGACACCGAGAAGGAAGCCGACGAGGCCGCCGAGAAGAAGGCGGAAAAGGCTGCGGCGGACAAGGCCGAGAAGGAAGCGGCCGAGAAGAAGGACGGTAAGGACGGCGCCGGCAAGGCGACGGACGAGCCGACACCTTCGCCCTCCACCGGTGACAAGGCCGGTTCGGACGCCGACAAGGCCGAGCCGACCCCGTCCGCCTCGGAGGATGGCACCGACAAGGCCGAGGAGCCCGCTCCGGAGCCTTCCGAGACCAAGAACCCGCTGGACCCGCTGGGCGTCGGTCCGGCGCTCAAGGACCTCTTCACGCCCGACGAGAAGGAGTCCGCGAGCCCGAGCCCGTCCGCCTCGGAGGAGACTGAATCCTCCGGGTCCGCCGAGTCCTCCAAGGACCCGGTGAAGGACACGGTCGACGACGTCACCAAGCCGGTCGACGACACCGTCGACGGGCTCAAGGACGGCGTCAAGGACGGTGCCGACAAGGCCGGGGACTCGGTCGACAAGGCCAAGGAAAAGGCTGAGAAGGCGGCTGAAGAGGCTGCCGACAAGGCCAAGGCCGAGAAGGCCGAAGACCCGATGGCGGCGGACGAGAGCGGCAAGAAGCCGTTCCCGTGCGTGGTCGAGAAGAAGGTCGACGGGGAGTCCGAGAAGACGCCCTCGCCGATCCCGAACCAGCCGTGGAACCTGGAAGCCAGCTCGCTGACACTCAAGGGTGCGGACTACCAGGGCGTCGTGAACCTGACGATGCCCAACGGCAAGACCAAGCAGTCCTTGAAGTACGTCATCGACGCCACGGACATCGGTGATCTGCACCAGATCGTCGACGGCCCGAGCGGCAAGAAGTACCACGTCGAGGCCGAGAAGGGCTCCACGTCCACGATCCGTGGTGGCAAGACGACGATGTACACCGAGTCGATCTCGGGCAAGCTCTTCGGCCTGATCCCGATCACGTTCGACCCGGAGCACCCGCCGCCCCTGAACATCCCGCTGATCTACTTCACGGACGTGAAGGTCAAGCAGGCGGGCCAGTTCGGCGGAAACCTGCACGTCCCCGGTCTGCAGCAGTCGATCACCGACTGATCTTCAACGGGAGCCGCAAAGCGCTGAGGGCGCCCCCTGAACCAGGGGGCGCCCTCAGTGTCGTACCAAGTACCCAAGTACCAAGTACTTAGTACCAAGGCGTGTCAGCCGCCCAGGTGGTGCACCCGGACCATGTTGGTGGTGCCGGGGACGCCGGGGGGCGAACCGGCCGTCATGACCACGGTGTCGCCGTCGTTGAAGCGGTTCAGCTTGATCAGCTCGGCATCGACGAGCTCGACCATCGCGTCGGTGTTGTCGACGTGCGGCACGACGTACGAGTCCACGCCCCAGCTCAGGGTGAGCTGGTTGCGGGTCGCCTTGTCGGTGGTGAAGGCCAGGATCGGCTGGGCCGCGCGGTAGCGGGACAGACGGCGGGCCGTGTCACCGGACTGCGTGAAGGCGATCAGCGCCTCAGCGCCCAGGAAGTCCGCGATCTCGCATGCGGCACGGGCCACCGAACCACCCTGCGTACGCGGCTTCTTGCCGGGCACGAGCGGCTGCAGGCCCTTGGCGAGCAGCTCCTCCTCGGCCGCGATGACGATCTTCGACATCGTCTTGACGGTCTCGATCGGGTACGCGCCCACGGACGACTCGGCGGACAGCATGACCGCGTCCGCGCCGTCCAGGATCGCGTTGGCGACATCGGACGCCTCGGCGCGCGTGGGGCGCGAGTTGGTGATCATCGACTCCATCATCTGGGTCGCGACGATCACCGGCTTGGCGTTGCGGCGGCACATCTCCACGAGGCGCTTCTGCACCATCGGGACCTTCTCGAGCGGATACTCGACGGCCAGGTCGCCACGGGCGACCATGACGGCGTCGAAGGCCGCGACGACGCCCTCCATGTTGGCGACGGCCTGCGGCTTCTCCACCTTGGCGATGACGGGGACCCGGCGGCCCTCCTCGTCCATCACCTTGTGGACGTCCTTGACGTCGCCCGCGTCGCGCACGAAGGACAGGGCGACCATGTCGCAGCCCATCTTCAGGGCGAAGCGCAGGTCCTCGACGTCCTTCTCGGAGAGCGCGGGCACGTTCACGGCCGCGCCGGGCAGGTTGATGCCCTTGTGGTCGGAGATGACACCGCCCTCGACGACGATCGTCTTGACGCGCGGGCCCTCCACCTCGACGACGCGCAGCTCGACGTTGCCGTCGTTGATGAGGATCTGGTCGCCCTTGGAGACGTCACCGGGCAGACCCTTGTAGGTGGTGCCGCAGATGGACTTGTCACCGGGGACGTCCTCGGTGGTGATGGTGAACTCGTCACCGCGCACCAGCTCGACGGGGCCCTCGGCGAAGGTCTCCAGGCGGATCTTCGGACCTTGCAGGTCGGCGAGGACGCCGACGGCACGGCCGGTCTTGTCGGCAGCCGCACGGACGCGGTCGTACCGCCCCTGGTGCTCGGCGTGCGTGCCGTGGCTGAAGTTGAAGCGGGCCACGTTCATACCGGCTTCGATCAGCGAGACGAGCTGCTCTTCGGAGTCGACGGCGGGGCCCAGCGTGCAGACGATTTTGGAACGGCGCATAGGGGCGATCCTATCGGTTTGTTTCGCTACGGAATATTCCGTCTGGTGGAATCTACAAATGGGCGGCAGTGCGCTCAGGCGTGGCGGTCGAGCGTGGCGGTCATGACGGGTCTCCGAGCGTCGCTACCAGTGCGTACGTCTGCTGCGCGATCTCCAGCTCCTCGTCGGTGGGGACAACGGCGACCGCGACGCGCGCGTACTCCGGTGAGATCAGCCGAGCCTCGTCGGAACGTACAGCGTTGAGCTCCCCGTCGACCGCGAGCCCCAGCTCCTCGAGACCCGCGACGGCAGCCTCCCGCACGGGCGCCGCGTTCTCACCGACCCCCGCCGTGAACGCGATGGCGTCCACCCGGCCGAGCACCGCGTAGTAGGCGCCGATGTACTTCTTCAGACGGTGGATGTAGATGTCGAAGGCGAGCGCAGCCGCCTGGTCGCCCTCGTCGACGCGGCGCCGGATCTCCCGCATGTCGTTGTCACCGCAGAGACCGACCAGACCGCTCTTCTTGTTGAGCAGGGTGTCGACCTCGTCGATCGACATCCCTCCGACGCGGGCCAGATGGAACACGACCGCCGGATCCACGTCACCGGAACGGGTACCCATCACGAGCCCTTCAAGCGGCGTGAGCCCCATTGACGTATCGACGCACCTGCCGCCCCGCACGGCGCTCGCGGACGCGCCGTTGCCCAGGTGCAGCACGATGACGTTCACGTCATCGGGCGTCTTGCCGAGCAGCTTGGCCGTCTCCCGGGACACGTACGCATGCGACGTCCCGTGGAAGCCGTAGCGCCGCACGCGGTGCTCGTCGGCGGTGGCCACGTCGATCGCGTACCGCGCGGCCGACTCCGGCATCGTCGTGTGGAACGCCGTGTCGAAGACGGCGACCTGGGGAAGATCGGGGCGCAGGGCCTGGGCGGTGCGGATGCCGGTGATGTTGGCGGGGTTGTGCAGCGGCGCCACCGGGACGAGCCGCTGGATCTCCGCGAGCACCTCGTCCGTGATGACCGTCGGCGCGGTGAACTTCAGTCCGCCGTGCACCACGCGGTGGCCGATCGCGGAAAGCTCGGGGGAGTCGAGACCGAGCCCGTCGGCGGCGAGCTCGGCGGCGACCGCCTTCAGGGCCGCCTCGTGGTCGGCGATCGGTTCTTCGCGTTCACGCTCCTCGCCGCTGCCCGTCAGCGGGGTGTGCTTGAGCCGTGAGGTCTGCTCGCCGATGCGCTCGACCAGGCCGACCGCGAGACGCGAACTGTCGCGCATGTCGAGGAGCTGGTACTTCACCGACGAGGAGCCGGAGTTGAGGACGAGGACGCGAGTGGCAGGGGGTGCCGAGCGAAGCTCGTCGGGTAGGGCGGTGGTGGGAGACGGGTGGGCGGTCACGGGGGAGATGCTTTCTGTAGACGTCATACGGTGGCGGCGGCCGGGCCCTGGGCCTGGATCGCGGTGATGGCTACGGTGTTCACGATGTCCTGGACGAGGGCGCCGCGGGACAGGTCGTTGACCGGCTTGCGCAGGCCCTGGAGCACAGGCCCGACGGCGATCGCGCCGGCCGAGCGCTGGACGGCCTTGTAGGTGTTGTTGCCGGTGTTCAGGTCCGGGAAGATCAGCACGCTGGCCTGGCCCGCGACCTCCGAGTCCGGCAGCTTCGTCGCCGCGACCGAGGGCTCGACGGCTGCGTCGTACTGAATGGGCCCCTCGATCTTCAGATCGCTCCGGCTCTCCCGCACCAGTTCAGTGGCCTCACGCACCTTGTCGACATCGGCTCCCGACCCTGACGTACCCGTCGAGTACGAGAGCATCGCGATCCGCGGCTCCACGCCGAACTGCTCGGCGGTGGCGGCCGCCTGGACGGCGATGTCGGCGAGCTGCACGGCGTTCGGATCCGGGTTCACGGCGCAGTCGCCGTACACGAGAACCTTGTCGGCGAGGCACATGAAGAAGACGGACGAGACGATCGAGGCATCGGGCTTCGTCTTGATGATCTCGAAGGCGGGCCGGATGGTGGCGGCCGTGGAGTGAACAGAACCCGACACCATGCCGTCGGCGAATCCTTCCTGCACCATCAGCGTCCCGAAGTAGTTCACATCGGCGACGACGTCGTGCGCGAGCTCGACGGTGACTCCCTTGTGGGCGCGCAGCTCGGCGTACTTGGCGGCGAAGGCGTCCCGCAGTTCGGAGGTCTGCGGGTCGATGAGCTGCGAGTCGGCGAGGTCGACACCGAGATCCGCGGCCTTCTTGCGGATCTGCTCGACGGGTCCGAGCAGAGTCAGATCGCAGACGCCACGCCGGAGCAGCACATCGGCGGCGCGCAGGACGCGCTCCTCGGTGCCTTCGGGCAGGACGACGCGCCGCTTGTCGGAGCGGGCGCGCTCGAGGAGCTTGTGCTCGAACATCATGGGCGTGACGCGGTCGCTGCTCGGAGCCTGTACGCGGGTGAGAAGCCCGGCGGTGTCGACGTATCGCTCGAAGAGCCCGAGGGCGGTCTCCGCCTTGCGGGGCGTGGCGGCGTTCAACTTCCCTTCCAGGGCGAAGAGTTCGCCCGCGGTGGGGAAGGAGCCGCCGGAGACGGCGATGACCGGGGTGCCGGGCGCGAGCCGGTCGGCGAGCTTCAGGATGGCCTCGCCCGGCTGCTCGTTGAGGGTGAGGAGGACGCCCGCGATGGGCGGCGTACCGGCGCTGTGCGCGGCCAGCGAGCCCACGACCAGGTCGGCGCGGTCGCCGGGGGTGACGACGAGGCAGCCCGGGGTCAGGGCGTTCAGGAAGTTCGGCAGCATCGCACCGCCGAAGACGAAGTCGAGCGCGTCACGGGCCAGGCCCGCGTCGTCGCCGAGTACGACGCGGCCGCCGAGCGCGTGGGCGATCTGGGCGACCGTGGGGGCGGCGAGGGCGGGCTCGTCAGGCAGGACGTAGCTGGGCACGGGGAGGCCGGCCGCGAGGCTGTCGTGGATCTCGTCGCGGTCGGCGGGCGCCACGCGGTTGGTGACCATCGCGAGGACGTCGCAGCCCAGGCTCTCGTAGGCGCGGTAGGCGTTGCGCGTCTCGGCGTGGACGGATTCGACGGTCTGGTCCTTGCCGCCGACGACGGGTATCACGGAGGCGCCGAACTCATTGGCGAGCCGGGCGTTGAGTGCGAGTTCGTCCGGCAGCTGGGTGGCGGCGAAGTCGGTGCCGAGCACGAGGACGACTTCGTAGTCCCTTGCCACCCGGTGGAAACGGTCGACGAGCTGGGAGACCAACTCGTCGGTGCCCTGCTCGGCCTGGATCGCGGAGGCCTCGTGGTAATCCATGCCGTATCCGGACGCCGCGTCCTGCGCGAGCCGGTAGCGGGCCCGAAGAAGATCGAAGAGACGATCAGGGCCGTCATGGACGAGCGGTCTGAAGACCCCGACCCGGTCGACCTGGCGGGTCAGGAGTTCCATGACTCCCAGCTCGATGACCTGGCGGCCGTCGCCCCGGTCGATCCCGGTCACGTACACGCTGCGCGTCACGCGTGCTCTCTCCTTCGCTGCGGTGCCGTGGGTGCGTACCCGGCGGGGCCGGGCGAGGCCGGACAAATGCCCCGATATGGTTGCCGTGCCTACTTGACGATACCTCTGGGGCTGGCTACGACGCCCGCCGGACGAAGGGGCCCGTGCGGGCGGTACCCCCGGTACGCGAGTGGCGATGGGGCGGCTATGGGGCGGCGACGCGTTCGCGCTCGTGGAACAATCAGACCGGCTCACACGGACCGGCTCACAAGTATCAGCAGCGAGCAGGAGAAACAGCGCGATGCGTATCGGAATTCTCACCGCAGGCGGCGACTGCCCCGGCCTCAACGCAGTGATCCGGTCGGTCGTGCACCGAGCCGTCACGCACTACGGTGACGAGGTCATCGGCTTCGAGGACGGTTACGCGGGCCTGCTCGACGGCCGCTACCGCTCCCTCGGCCTCAACGAGGTCAGCGGCATCCTGGCCCGTGGCGGAACGATTCTCGGCTCGTCACGCCTGGAGCGCGACCGCTTCCGCGCGGCCTGCGAGGACGCGCCCGCGCTCGCCAAGGAGATCGGCTTCGACGTCCTGATCCCGATCGGCGGCGAGGGCACGCTCACGGCCGCGAAGATGCTGTCGGACGCGGGCCTGTCGGTGGTAGGGGTCCCTAAGACAATCGACAACGACATCTCCTCAACAGACCGCACCTTCGGCTTCGACACGGCGGTGGGGGTGGCGACGGAGGCGATGGACCGCCTCAAGACGACGGCGGAATCCCACCAGCGCGTGATGGTGGTCGAGGTCATGGGCCGCCACGCGGGCTGGATCGCCCTGGAGTCCGGCATGGCCGGCGGCGCCCACGGCATCTGCCTCCCCGAGCGCCCCTTCGACCCCGCTGACCTGGTCAAACTGGTCGAGGAGCGGTTCTCGCGCGGCAAGAAGTTCGCGGTGATCTGCGTGGCCGAGGGCGCGCACCCGCAGGACGGCACCATGAATTACGGCGTGGGCGCGATCGACCAGTTCGGCCACGAGCGCTTCCAGGGCATCGGCACGGCACTCGCGTACGAACTGGAGACCCGCCTCGGCAAGGAGGCCAAGCCGGTCATCCTGGGCCACGTCCAGCGCGGCGGCACCCCGACGGCGTACGACCGCGTCCTCGCCACCCGCTTCGGCTGGCACGCCGTGGAGGCGGCACACCGTAAGGACTTCGGCCGGATGACGGCGCTGCGGGGCACGGACATCACGATGGTGCCGCTGGCCGAGGCGGTCACGGAGCTGAAGACGGTGCCGAAGGACCGGATGGACGAGGCGGAGTCGGTCTTCTAGGGGCTGCGGGGTCCGGGGTCCGGAGGGCGTCACTCCCCGGCGTTCCCCGTCCCCTGAAGCTGCGCCCAGAAGTGCTCAAGGATCTTGTCCAGGAAGTCCCGCCCGGCGCTCCCCGAGGCATCGGCCCCGGCGCCACCGCCCCAGCTGAGCGTCCGGACCATCCGGGACTGATAGTCGGCGTGCAGTTGCTGAAGCACGTCTTCCAGGTGCCGCTTCTGTACGGGCAACATCTTGCCGACGGGCCGGACGTACCCCTGCCAGCGGGATGTCACGGCGCTGCGCAACAACTCGGCGAGTTCGTCGGAGCGCCCGGTGACGGCGATGAAGTCGGACAGGGGGAGGTTCAGCACCTCGGCGAGGGCGGCGGACTGCCGCTCGTTGCCGCGCCAGGTGTTGGTCTCCTCCATGTGCAGATAGACCTGGATCTCGACCCCGGCCCCTCGCGCGACATCTTCGGGGGCAAGCCCGCGCGCAAGCCGGTGCTCGCGCAAGGTGGTGGCGGCGCCCATGAGCTCACCGGGGGAGCACCACAGGGTCCCCGCGAGGGCGGTGAGCTCGGCGGAGGTGGGCGCGGCGAGCCCACGCTCCCAGGCGGCGATGGTCTCGGGGGTGATGTAGGTGAGCCCATAACTCGCCCGCATCCCGTAGGCGACGTGCCCATGCGCCATGCCGAGGGCCTCGCGAAGGCGCCGGGCGGCGGGGAAGTTGAAGGGGGGCGTGGGCTGGTGTGACGGTTGGCTCGGTTGCACGGGCACACGGTATGGGGGCGGGGGGCTGGCGACTACGGTGTGTTCCTACGAGGTTGCGGATTGGTACGAAGCTACGGGGGTGCTCACATGGCAGGTGCGGTCGCGTTTCCCCGGTTCGGTCAGATGACGCCCTGGGCCAGCATCGCGTCCGCCACCCGCTCGAAGCCCGCGATGTTCGCGCCCGTCACGTAGTTTCCGGGGGCGTCGTAGCGCTCGGCGGTCTCGTGGCAGGTGGTGTGGATGTCGTTCATGATGTGCGTCAGTTCTTCCTCGACCCGCGCCGCCGACCACGACGTACGGGCGTGGTTCTGGGCCATCTCCAGGGCACTGACCGCGACGCCTCCCGCGTTGGCCGCCTTGCCGGGCCCGAACGCGATGCCCGCCTGCTGGAACAGCTGCACCGCCTCGGGGGTCGTCGGCATGTTGGCGCCCTCCGAAACCACCTTCACGCCGTTGCGGACCAGCGTGGCGGCATCGCTTTCGTCCAGCTCGTTCTGTGTGGCCGACGGCAGGGCGATGTCGGCCGGGACGTCCCAGACGCGCCCGCCCGGCACGAAGCGGGCCGAGGCGCCCCGACGTTCGGCGTAGGTGTCCACCCGTCCGCGCTCGACCTCCTTTATCTGCTTGAGGAGGTCGAGGTCGATGCCCTTCTCGTCGACCACGTAGCCGGACGAATCCGAACAGGTCACGGCGTTCGCGCCGAGGGCGGCCAGCTTCTCGATGGTGTAGATGGCGACGTTGCCGGAACCGGAGACGACCGCGGTGCGGCCTTCCAAGTCCTCGCCGCGCTCGCGCAGCATCGCCGCCGCGAAGAGGACGTTGCCGTATCCGGTGGCCTCCGGACGGATCAGCGAACCACCCCAGCCCTGTCCCTTGCCGGTGAGGACGGCCTCCCAGCGGTTGGTGATGCGCCGGTACTGGCCGAACAGGTAGCCGATCTCCCGGCCACCGACGCCGATGTCGCCCGCGGGCACGTCCGTGTGCTCGCCGATGTGCCGGTACAGCTCCGTCATGAACGACTGGCAGAAACGCATGACCTCCGCGTCGCTGCGGCCGTGCGGCTGGAAGTCGCTGCCGCCCTTGCCGCCGCCGATGCCGAGGCCGGTCAGCGCGTTCTTGAAGATCTGCTCGAAGCCCAGGAACTTGATGACGCCGAGGTTCACCGTCGGGTGGAAGCGCAGGCCGCCCTTGTACGGGCCGAGCGCGCTGTTGAACTCCACCCGGAAGCCGCGGTTGACGTGGACGCGCCCCCGGTCGTCCTGCCACGGCACCCGGAAGAGGACCTGCCGCTCCGGCTCGCACAGCCGCTCGATCAGGCCGGGTTCGGCGTACTCGGGGCGGGCCGCGATGACGGGTGTCAGGGTCTCCAGGACCTCGTGGGCGGCCTGGAGGAACTCCGGCTGGGCCGGGTTGCGGTGTTCCATCTCGGTGAGCAGCTGCGCGAGCGTGCTCTTCGTCGTCTCGGATCGCGTGGTCAAAGGAGGCCTTTCTGGCACGGCTGACACCGGGGGGATCCGGTACGGGGCGCGGCGCACTCCGGTACAGCCCGTTCGGGACGCTCGGCGCCCTTGCCGCGCGCGGGACACTCAAGTGTTACGCGCATGTAAACATACTGCCCGGCACCCAGGTCCAGGGTGCGACCACTATGCGAGACCAATGGGCAGACACATCGGAGTTGGACCGCCGCGGTCCGCATCGCCCGCAAGGACATCGACCAGCTCAACGGCCAATGGCGAGCATCCAGATCGGCTCCAGGCAGGTGTGGACCAGTGCGGCTCAGCCCTTCACGGCGCCACCGAGTGCGAAGCCGCCGCCGAGCTTTCGCGAGATCAGGACGTACAGCAGGATCACCGGCGTCGAGTAGATGATCGAGAACGCCGCCAACTGGCCATAGATGACCGTGCCCTTGTTGCCGAAGAAGTCGTTGATGCTCACCGATGCCGGCATCTGCTCAGGCGTGAGCAGGAGCATGAACGGGACGAAGAAGTTGCCCCACATCATGACGAAGGAGAAGACCGTCACCACGGCCACTCCCGGGCCCATCAGGGGGAGCACGATCCGTAGCAGGGACTGGAACGGCGAGGCGCCGTCCGTCCACGCCGCCTCCTCGAGCTCCTTCGGGACTCCATCCATGAAGTTTTTCATCAGCCAGATGGCGAAGGGGAGTTGGGACGCCGCGAAGAAGAAGATCGTGCCCTGCATCGTGTCGATCAGGTCCACCTGGACGAACAGCGCGTACACCGGGACCATGATCGCCGTGATCGGCAGGCTCGTCGCGAAGAGGATCGTCAGCATGAACGGGCGGTTCAGACGGGACTTGAAGCGGGAGAGCGGGTAGGCGGCCAATGCCGCGCAGACCACTGTCAGGAGCGTGCCGCCGCCGCACAGGAGCAGGCTGTTGAGGAGCGGCGTGAAGGTGATCTCGGGGGTCAGGACAGCGTCGTAGTTGTCCAGGGTGATGCCGTCGGGGACCTTCACCTTGAGGTCCGCGTTCGTGTCGAGGGACGAAAGGATCACCCAGGCCAGCGGCAGGATGAATGCCGCCGCGACCACGAGAAGGCCCGCGTCCGCCGCCAGGCGTCGCGTCGTGCGCCGTGAACTCAGCTTTCTGGAAGGGGACTTGACGGTGTGGGCGGACACTCAGACCTCCGTGCGGAGCAGGCGCAGGTAGACGAGGGAGAAGAGTGAGCCGACGACCAGGAGCAGGAGTGCCACCGCCGTGCCGTAGCCGATCATGCTCTTCTGGAAGGCCTGTTCGTACATGAACAGGGGGAGGGTCTGGCTGCGGTTTCCCGGGCCGCCTCGCGTCATCACCCAGATCAGGCCGAAGACGGACAGGGTCTGGAGGGTGTTCAGCATCAGGTTCGTGCCGATGGAGCGGCGGATCATCGGGAGCGTGATGTGCCACATGCGGCGCCAGCCGCCCGCGCCGTCCACCTCCGCCGCCTCGGTGATCTCCTTGGGGATCTCGTTCAGGGCCGCCGAGTAGACCAGCATCGAGAACGCCGTCCCCCGCCATACGTTCGCGAACGACACCGCCAGGATCGGCAGCGTGTACATCCAGTTCTGGGACGGGAGGTGGAGGAAGTCCAGGACCGCGTTCAGAGTGCCCTCGCGGCGGAAGAACGCGTACAGGAGGAACGCCGCCACCACCTCCGGAAGTACCCACGCGGTGATCACGATCGCGCCGGTGATCGTGCGGACCGGCTTGGACGCCCGCTGCATCAGGGACGCGAGTGCCAGGCCGATCGTGTTCTGGCCGATGAGGGACGACAGGACCGTGAAGACGAGGGTCAGCCAGACCGCGTTGAGGAACGCATCGTCGCCGAAAGCCTTACGGAAGTTGTCGAAGCCGACGAAGCTCGATTCCGCCTGGCCGGTGAGCTGGAGGTCGGTGAAGGCGATGTAGGCGCAGTAGCCGATCGGCCCCGCGAGGAAGAGGAGCAGGAGGATCACGGCCGGGGAGACGGGCAGGGCGCGGGTCAGCGACCGGCCCGCCAGCTTGCGGCGCGAGGGCGGGCGTGGGGGGTGCGGGGCGCCCGGGTCCGGACCCGGCGCCGTCTTGGCGATGTCGCCGGGCCCTGCGGGGGGTGCGGTGGTCACCTCGGGGCACTCACTTCCCTTGCGTACGGACGGCTGCGGGACGCGGCTACTTCTTGATGACCTTGCCGTCCGTCGCCGCCTTGAGCTCCTCGTCGTATCCGCTCGCCGCGTCCGCCACGGACCCGTCGCCCGTCGTGACCTTCTCCATGGCCTCCTGGACCGCCGTCGAAACCTTCGGGTACGCCGGGTACGCCGGGCGGTAGTGCGTCGACGGCACCAGGTCGGTGAAGAACTTCAGGCCGGGCTGCGCCTTCAGGTACGAGGGGTCGGATGCGACGTCCTTGCGGACCGCGATGCCCGAGTTCGCCACGTACCACTTCTGGGCGTTGGCCTTGGTCTGCATCTGCTCGATGAACTTGAACGCCAGGTCCGGGTTGGACGCTTTGGTGGGCACGGCCCAGGTCCAGCCGCCGGACATGCTCACCTTGCCGGGAGCCTGGCCGTTCTGGGTCGGCATGTGGGCGAGGCCCAGCTTCTTCGACCACTCGGGCCACTCGTGACCCGCGCCCTTGCCCCAGTCCTGCGGCAGCCAGGAGCCGTCGAGGTTGATGCCGAGCTTGTCCTCGGGGAGGAGTTCGCCGCGGACCCGGGTGGCGAAGTTCGGGTCGAGGGCGTCGGAGACGTCGGGGCCGAGCTTCTCCTTGTAGACCGTCTCGACGAAGGAGAGGGAGTCCTTGAAGCCCTGGCTTCCCGTGACCCACTTCTTCGACTTCGGGTCGTACATCGGGTCCTGGCCCGTGCCGTACAGGAGCATCTCCATGCCCTGCATGGTGGCCGTCTCGCCCGCGGGCTTGCCCGTGTAGACGTTCAGGGGGGTGACGCCCGGGACCTTCTTCTTGATGGTCCGCGCCGTCTGAAGGATGTCGTCCCACGACTTCGGCTGCCAGTTCGCCGGCAGCCCGGCCTTCTTGAAGATGCCCTTGCTGAACCAGAGTCCGCGCGTGTCGGTGCCGTCCGGTACGCCGTACGTCTTGCCGTCCGCCGCCTTCGCCGCCGACTTGGACGTGCCGATGAACTGGTCCCAGTCCTTCCACTTGTCCAGGTAGGGATCGAGCGGCTTCAAGTATCCGCTGGTGATGTCCGAGTTGATGAGGAAGGTGTCCTCGTAGACCAGGTCGGGCGCGGTCTTCGGGGAGCGCATCATCTGCTGGAGCTTGGTGTAGTACTCGGAGTCCGGCGCCTTGATCGGCACCAGCTTCACCTTCTTGCCGGGGTTCGCCTTCTCGAACTGCTTCTTGATGTCCGCCAGATAGGTGTCCATGACCTTGATCTGGTTGTCCGTGGACTGCTTGAAGGAGACCTTCACGGTGTCCGGATCATCGTCGGAGCCCCCGCCGCACGCGGTGAGGGTGCCTGCGGCGACCAGGGCGGTGGCGAGGAGCAGCGGGGTGGTGGGACGCACGGGCACGACCTCCTACAGGCCGACGCGGCTGAGTTACCACGCAGGGCGCAACGCGGGGCTGCCCGGTGAACGTAAGGGCGGGCTCGGAGCAAGGTCAATGCCCGTGCGTCGTCCCTTGTCATCAACGTGACAACGTTGTTATTGGAAGCGGGGGCGGGGCACCGCCGGTGTGTTGCCGGTGTGCTGCCGGGACGGCAATCGGCTTACGGGGATGGGGATTTGGGCGTCACGTGTCCGACTTCAGGTGTTCGGCGTCAGCCAGCGGTACACGTACTCCGGGCGGCCGACGTGGCCGTACTGCGGGGCGCGGGCGGCGCGGCCCGTGGTGACCAGGTGCTCCAGATAGCGGCGTGCGGTGATGCGCGAGATGCCGACGGACTCGGCGGTGGCCGCGGCGGTGAGGCCCTCCGCGGGCGCATCGCGCAGGCCGCGGGTCACCCTTTCGAGGGTGGGGCCGCTGAGGCCCTTCGGGAGGGCGGCGGGGCTGGGGGTGCGCAGGGTCGCCAGGGCGCGGTCCACCTCGTCCTGACCGGTGGCCTCGCCCGCGGCGGCGCGGAACTCGGCGTAGCGGGTGAGGCGGTCGCGGAGGGTGGCGAAGGTGAAGGGCTTCAGTACGTACTGGACCACGCCGAGGGAGACGCCTTCGCGTACGACCGTCAGATCGCGGGCTGAGGTGACGGCGATGACGTCCGTACGGTGGCCTGCGGCTCGCAGGGTGCGGGCCAGCTGGAGGCCGTGGCCGTCGGGGAGGTGGAGGTCCAGGAGGAGGAGGTCGACCTCTGTCCGGTCGAGGGCGCGTTTCGCTTCGGCGGCGCTGTGGGCTTTGCCTACGGCTTGGAAGCCGGGCACTCGGTTCACGTAGAGGACGTGGGCGTCCGCTGCTACGGGGTCGTCCTCTACGACGAGGACCTTGATCGGCTCTGTCATTTGGTGCCTCCGTCTGGTGCGTCCGGTGTGCTGGACGCTTGTTCATCGGCACCCGGCATCGAGGGTTGTGCCCACCCGTTCCGCCTTGCGGAACGCCTGCCCACAACGGTGGCAGTCATCTGCAAGTAGACCTCGAACTCGGCACCACCTCCCGGCGAATCCCGCACGGTCAATGTCCCCTCGTGCTTCGTCACCGTCTGGTGGACCAACGCAAGCCCCAACCCCCGTCCCGCCGTGGCCTTCGTCGACCAGCCCCGCTCGAAGACCGCCTCCGTGTGGGCGGGGTCCACCCCCGGGCCCGTGTCCGAGACCCGCAGGGTCAGGCCGGCCTCGTCGGCCCGTGCTGTCACCGTCACGCGGGCCGCGGGTGATCCCTGGGCCGCGTCCACCGCGTTGTCGATCAAGTTGCCGAGGACCGTGACCAGGTCGCGTGCGGGCAGGTCAGGGGGCAGCATTCCGTCGTCGATGCTGCTGTCGGGGGAGACGACGAGCTCCACGCCGTGTTCGTTGGCCTGGGCGGCCTTGCCCAGGAGCAGGGCGGCGAGGATCGGCTCGTTCACCGCGGCGACCACCTGGTCCGTCAAGGTCTGCGCCAGCTCCAGCTCGGCCGTGGCGAAGTCGACCGCCTCGTCCGCGCGGCCCAGCTCGATGAGGGACACGACGGTGTGGAGACGGTTCGCCGCCTCGTGGGCCTGCGAGCGCAGCGCCCGCGTGAAGCCGCGTTCCGAGTCCAGTTCGCCGGTCAGGGCCTGGAGTTCGGTGTGGTCGCGCAAGGTGACCACCGTGCCCCGGCGTTCACCGCTCGACACGGGGGATGTGTTCACCACGACCACCCGGTCCGCCGTCAGGTGCAGCTCGTCCACCCGCGGCTCGGCGGCGAGCAGTGCGCCCGTCAGCGGGGCGGGCAGGCCGAGGTCGGCGACGCTGTGGCCCAGCAAGTCCCCTGATACGCCGAGCAGTTCACGCCCTCCGTCGTTGATGAGGGCGATCCGCCGCTGCCCGTCGAGCATCAGCAGGCCCTCGCGCACCGCGTGCAGCGCCGCCTCGTGGTAGTCGTGCATACGGCTCAGCTCG
Organism: Streptomyces sp. NPDC048441; assembly: GCF_043200235.1. NCBI lineage: Bacteria > Bacillati > Actinomycetota > Actinomycetes > Kitasatosporales > Streptomycetaceae > Streptomyces > Streptomyces sp. NPDC048441. The sequence continues at coordinate 14,056 of NZ_JBICXM010000021.1, read as the reverse complement.
GCGGCGTTCATGCCGTGGGTGTGGCGGCGCAGGCGGGCGTTGATGACGTATGTGCCGAGTCCGCCGAGCGCGAGCGCGCCCGCCGCGACGCCGAGCAGGGCGAGCAGCTGGCCGCGCGCGTTCTCGCTGATCTCCTCGATGGTGATGCCCGCGCTGACCAGGCCGGTGATGCGGCCGCTGCCGTCGTCGGCCCGGATGGGGGTGACCACGCGCACGGACGGGCCGAGTGTCCCCGTGTAGGTCTCCGTGAAGGTCCTGCCCCGCAGTGCCTTCGCCCGGTGGCCGAGGAAGCGCTCGCCGATCTGGTCCTTGTCGGGGTGCGTCCAGCGGATGCCGTCCGGGTTCATGATCGTGACGAAGTCGACCCCGGTGTGGTGGAGCACATCCTTCGCGTACGGCTGGAGTGTCTTCGTCGGATCCTTGCCGCGCACGGCCGCACGTACCGAAGGGGAGTCGGCGACCGCCCGCGCCGCGGCCGTCGCCTGGCGGCCCGCGCCCTCCTCGGCCTGCTGCCGGTCGCTGAGGAACGTGAAGAGCGCACATCCGGCCACCACGAGGGTGACGAGCACGATCTGCATCGCGAAGAGCTGTCCGGCGAGGCTGCGCGGCCGGGGTGGACGGGCGAGGGGCATGGTGCCAGTCTGCCTCGCTGTATAAGCGCGAACTAAATGAACGTAAGGGTGACCGCCCTCACAGGGCGAGAGATAGTCACCGGGAATCCCGATAGCTCAGACAGCGGGGATCCCCGATCGGACAGCGGGTTTTCCGCCAGTTATGGGGTTCCGGATTCCCCACCCAGGACGTGAGCCGCACGCACTGGCCACACAACGCCGACGTCGTCGTTCCAAGGAGGGCCCTCGTGGCCGACACCGCCGACAGCCAGGTGGCACCGGCACCCGCAGCCAAGCGGGACCGCACCCACTATCTGTACATCGCCGTCATCATCGCCGTCGTCCTCGGCGTCGGCGTCGGGCTGCTCTTCCCGGACTTCGCCAAAGAGCTGAAGCCGGTCGGGACCGGCTTCGTGAACCTGATCAAGATGATGATCTCGCCCATCATCTTCTGCACGATCGTCCTGGGCGTCGGCTCGGTCCGAAAGGCCGCCAAGGTCGGCAAGGTCGGCGGTCTCGCGCTCGGCTACTTCCTGGTGATGTCGATCGTCGCGCTCGCCATCGGCCTGGTCGTGGGCAACATCCTGCACCCCGGTTCCGGCATGGACCTGACCGAGGCGGCCAAGGGCGCGGGCCACGCGGCCGCGGACGAGGCGAGCACGGGCCCGGTCGACTTCCTGCTCGGCATCATCCCGACCACGCTCGTCTCGGCGTTCACCCAGGAGCAGGTGCTCCAGACCCTGCTCGTCGCGCTGCTCGTCGGCTTCGCCCTACAGGCCATGGGCTCGGCGGGTACGCCGATCCTGCGCGGCATCGGGCACATCCAGAAGCTGGTCTTCCGGGTCCTCGGCATGATCATGTGGGCCGCCCCGGTCGGCGCGTTCGGCGCGATGGCGGCGGTGGTCGGCGAGACCGGCACGGATGCCCTGAAGGCCCTTGCCACGATCATGATCGGGTTCTACGTCACCTGCGCGCTGTTCATCGTGATCGTGCTCGGTACGCTGCTGCGCCTGGCCACCGGGGTCAACCTCTTCAAGCTCCTGAGGTACCTGGGCCGCGAGTTCCTGCTCATCCTCTCCACGTCCTCGTCCGAGTCCGCCCTGCCGCGGCTCATCGCGAAGATGGAGCACCTGGGCGTAAGCCGCCCGGTCGTCGGCATCACCGTACCGACGGGCTACTCCTTCAACCTCGACGGCACGATGATCTACCTGACCATGTCGTCGCTCTTCATCGCCGAGGCGATGGACCAGCCGCTCGGCATCGGCGAGCAGATCTCACTGCTCCTGTTCATGATGATCGCGTCCAAGGGCGCGGCGGGTGTCTCGGGCTCCGGCATCGCGGTCCTGGCCAGCGGCCTGCAGTCGCACAAGCCGGGCCTGGTGGACGGCGTCGGCCTGATCATCGGCATCGACCGCTTCATGAGCGAGGCGCGCGCCCTGACGAACTTCGCGGGCAACGCGGTGGCGACGCTCCTGATCGGTACGTGGACCAAGGAGGTCGACCGGGAGCGGGTCGACCTCGTGCTCGCGGGGAAGCTGCCGTTCGACGAGAAGACGCTGCTCGACGACAGTGCCCCGCAGCACGAGGTGGCGAACCCGGACGCGGCGGACGGGGTCCCTTCGCAGCCGGGCAGCGGTGAGACGTCGGACAGTAGTGAGACGTCGGACAGCGGTGAGAAGAAGACTCTGACGGCCTAGACCTTGCCGTCGGTGGTCGCCGCTCTTCGGTCGGCGACCCTGGTCACCAACTCGGTGGCCTTCGAGGCGGGCAGGCCCGCCGCGGTCAGAAACGTGATCGCGGTGGACCTGCCCGCCTTTTCGGCTGGTACGACACCGTCGTTGACGGCCTCCATCACGGCGAACAGGATCCCTTCGAGCACGTAGCCGAGCGCCCGCGTCGGCAGCGGTGACACGAACGTGCCGTCGTCCAGGCCGCGTTGGAACATCTCGAGGCCCTCCTCGTGGACGCGGCCGAGCCGTTCGCGGATGCCGCCCATCGTCACGCTCCGCTCTCCGAGGGAGAGCAGCAGGCGGTAGCGGTCGGCGACGTCCCAGACGGCCAGCAGTGAACCGGCCACCGCCTCCGCGGGGTCGTCGATGCCCTCGCGGCCCGCGGTGTGCGCGGACTCCACCGCCTCCACGGCCCGCTCCACGATCGCTTCGATCAGCGCGTCACGGCTGGGGAAGTGCCCGTACACCGTCCGCCGCACCACGCCCGCCGCGCGCGCGATCTGGTCCATGGACGCGTCAGGGTCGCGGAGCAGCTCCGTGACAGCGACGTCGAGGATGCGGCGGCGGTTGGCGTCAGCCCTGGCGCTGCTCGCTGGACGGGGGTTCATGGCCCCATTCTGCCCATTCACCGGCGCCCTCTCGCCCACCCACTTGCACACTGCTGTGCAACATCGGGTATCTTGCACAGTGGTGTGCAGTTACACAGGCTTGTGCAATACGGGATGGGTGGAATCCAGATGTCTCTGCTGATCAAGGAACCGGTCGAACGGATGGACCGGCCGTACGCCCGCCGCTGGTGGGCCCTGGGTGTGCTCTGCCTGAGCCTCCTGATCGCCGTGATGGCGAACACGGCGCTGACGGTGGCCGCGCCCGACATGACCATGGACCTCGGCCTGTCCAGCTCCGACCTGCAGTGGGTCATCGACGCCTATACCGTCCCGTACGCCGCGCTGATGCTGCTGCTCGGCGCGATCGGCGACAAGTACAGCCGCAGGGGAGCGCTGGTGCTCGGCCTGCTGATCATGTCCGTGGGCGCCGCCGCGGGCGCGGTGGTCGACAGCTCGACGGCGGTCATCGTGGTCCGCGCCGTGATGGGCGTGGGCGCGGCGCTGATCATGCCCGCGACGCTGTCGCTCCTCGCCGCGACCTTCCCGCGCGCGGAACGGGCCAAGGCGATCACCATCTGGGCGGCCACGTCCGGCATCGCGATCGCGGCGGGCCCGCTGATCGCGGGCGCGCTGCTCCGTGACAACGGCTGGCACTCAACGTTTCTGATCAACATCCCGGTGGCGGTGCTCGCGATCATCGGCGCGTTCGTCCTCGTACCGCCCTCGAAGGCGGCGCGGCACGGCCGGATCGACTACGTGGGCGGCCTGCTCTCGGTCGTCTGGGTGGGCTCCCTGATCTTCATGATCATCGATGGTCCGCACTTCGGCTGGGGCGTGCGGGCGATCAGCGCGGCGGTGGTGGCGGGGCTCGGCCTGGTCGCCTTCGTCGTATGGGAGTTGAAGCACCCGCGCCCGGTCCTTGACGTACGCAAGTTCGCCCAGCGGGGCTTCGCGGGCTCGAACCTCGCCGTGGCGCTCTTCTTCCTTGCTGTCTTCGGCGCGTTCTACTACCTCACCCAGCACCTCCAGTTCGTACTCGCCTACGACCCGCTGGAGACCGGCATCCGCATGTTGCCGCTCGCCGGTGCGGTCTTCGTGGGCTCGGCGGTCACCGGCATCCTCGCGCCGCGCATCGGCGGCAAGATCATGGTGGTGGCGGGCATGGTCGGCGGCACGGTGTCGCTCGCGCTCCTCACGCAGATCGACGCGGGCTCCACGTACGCGGACTTCGTGGCACCGCTGGTCATCCTCGGCCTGTCCCTCGGCTTCGCGGTCTCGCCGTGCACGGACGTCATCATGGGCGCGTTCCCCGAGTCGGAGCTCGGGGTGGGCGGCGCGGTGAACGACACCTCGCTGGAGCTGGGCGGCTCGCTCGGCATCGCGGTCCTCGGCTCGGTCCTCGCGGGGTCGTACTCCTCGAAGCTGGCCGACGAGACTTCGGGCAGCAAGCTTCCCGCTTCCGCGCTCGAGACCGCTCAGGACTCCGTGGGCGCGGGCAACGGGGTGGCGCAGGGCATCGCCGAGCAGGCGCGCGCCCTCTCGGAGAAGGCGGCGGGGGCGTCATCGCCGGAACAGGCGGCGCAGCTGAAGGCGCAGGCGCAGGAACTCGCCGGGGGCGCACACCAGATGACGGACGCGGTGGGCTCGGCGTTCTCCGGCGCGGTGGCCCACACCAGTCTGATCGGCGCGGTGATCCTGGGGGTGGGGACGGTCGTGGTGGCTCTGTTGCTGCCGGGGCGCGGGAAGGGTGCGGGGGCGCCGGTGGCGGACGGCGCGGAATCCGCGGAGGCTGCTTCGGAATCCGGGGAGGCTGCTTCGGAATCCGGGGAGGCTGCTTCGGAATCCGGGGAGGACGTGGGGGCTACCGCCTCCCAGAGCGTGGCCGGATAGCCTCAAGGGCAGCTGAACACGGGGGATCAGGAAAACGGGGAAGGGGGCGGAGCTCATGGGGTCCAAGCCGATGCGAGCCGCTGTCGGAGAGATGTGGATCAACTGTCAGGTCTGCGAGGGGGATCTGTTCCGTGACCGGGAGGTCAAGCTCAACAGCTCCGGCATGGAGTTCATGAACCTGGCCTGGGCGAACGAGTCGGCGACCGGGCTCATCTGCTGGCGGTGCGGCTACGTCCACCTCTTCGTGAACCGCGAGCTCAAGTTGTACCGAGCGGACAAGTGAAGCCGGACAAGTGAAGCCGGGGAAGGGGAGCGGCTGCGTCGCCTGCGGTTTCGCCGACGGCACCCGCCCCCTGCCCGGCGGCACCCTGCTGCGCACCGCGCACTGGACCGTCGAGCACTGCGTCGGCCCCCTCGGCGTCGGCACCCTCATCGTCAAGCCGCTGCGGCACATCACCGGCGTACACGAGATGAGCGCACAGGAGAGTACCGAGCTCGGGCCGTTGCTCGCCCGCGTGACATCCGTCCTGCGCACGGTAGTTGGGGACGAGTGCGAGCAGGTCTATGTCTGCCTCTGGTCCCATTCCGGGCGCGTGCCCGGTCATATCCACTTCGTCGCGCAGCCCGCCCGTACGTCCGACATCGACCGGCACGGCGGCGCGTACGGGCCCGCCCTCCAGATGGCGATGTTCGCCGAGGGTGCGGAGCCGGAGCCGGGCGCGGTGGAGGAATTCTGTGCGCGGGTGCGGCGTGTGCTGGGTGAGGATTCCGCCATCTAGGTGGGCGCGTGCGCAAACTGTTGACTGATATTCAAACCAGCCAGTAACTTCAGCGTTGTACCACTGAGGCCCCGCCGACAGTCGCTGAAGCCTGCTCAAATTCCTTACACAGAACGGCAGTTGGCGCCTGCGGCTTGCTGGGTTGCTCCTCCCCGGGACTGACCCCCATCGGATTCAAAGGAGACTCCAGATGGCGATCCGCACCAGCCGCCGCACCAGCCCCCTCGCCCTGCGCCTGGCAGCCGCCCTGGCCGCTGTCGGAACCGCCACCCTCGGTCTGGCCGCCCCCGCCCAGGCGGCCGGCGGCAGCGACCCGCTCGACTACGTCGCCCTCGGTGACAGCTTCAGCGCCGGATCCGGCATCCTCCCCCTCGACCCCACAGCCTCGCTGCTCTGCGCACGCTCGACGGCCAACTACCCGCACGTCGTGGCCAAGCGCACCGGCGCCCGGCTCACCGATGTGACCTGCGGCGGGGCCCAGACCAAGGACTTCGCCGGGTCGCAGTACCCCGGCGTCGCCCCGCAGCTCGATGCCGTCGAGGCAGGCACCGACGTCGTGACGCTGACCATCGGCGGCAACGACAACAGCACCTTCATCAGCGCGATCCTCGCCTGCGGCACCGCCGGTGTGCTCTCCGGCGGCAAGGGCAGCCCCTGCAAGGACGCCAACGGGGACAAGTTCACCAAGCAGATCGACGCCAGTACGTATCCGGCGCTGAAGACCGCCCTGCAAGCGATCAAGGCCAAGGCCCCCAACGCGCGCGTCGGCATCCTCGGCTACCCGTGGATCGTCCCGGCCCAGGCCGACCCCACGTGCTTCGCCAAGATGCCGATCGCCACCGGAGACGTCCCCTACCTGCGGGAACTCCAGGCCCACCTGAACAAGGCCGTGCAGCGCGCCGCCTCCGAGACGGGGGCCACCTTCGTCGACATGGCCGCCGCCTCCGACGGGCACGACGCCTGTAAGCCGCAGGGCACCCGGTGGATCGAGCCCGTGCTGTTCGGCACCAACTTCGTCCCCGTGCACCCCAACGCCCTCGGCGAGTCCAAGATGGCCGACCAGGCCGTCGGCGTGCTGAAGCTGGGCTGACCAGGCTGCCGCCAAGACACGCTGGCCTTGACGCCTGCGTCAAGGATTACCGTCGTACACATGCGCATCGGCGAACTTGCGGAGCGGGCCGGCACCACCACGCGGACCCTTCGGTACTACGAGTCACGGGGGCTGCTGCCCGCCCGTCGCAGTGATGGGGGTCCCCCCTGCTCCTTAAGAGCTTGGGGGAGGCTACCGCACCTACGACGAGGACGACGTACGGCTTCTCGAGCAGATCAGGACCTTGCAGGACTTCGGGTTCGATCTGGAGGAGACGCGGCCCTTCGTGGAGTGTCTGCGGTCGGGGCATCCGGCGGGCGACTTCTGTCCCGCGTCGCTCGATGTCTACCACCGCAAGCTCGGTGAACTCGACTCGCTGATCAGTGAGTTGAGTGCGGTGCGCGAACAGGTCGGCGCGCAGCTCATGCGCGCCGAGGCGGTGGTTCCGGGGGGTCCGGAGCCGCAGTGCGAGCTGACGTGTTGAGGGAGAGGGAGCGCAAGCATGGCGATGGTCAAGGCGGCAGGCGTGGCCGAGGTGACGGACGCGGACTTCGAGGGGGAGGTGCTCAAGTCGGAGCTGCCGGTGCTCGTGGAGTTCGGGGCGGAGTGGTGCGGTCCGTGCCGTCAGCTCGCGCCGGTGCTCAGTGAGATCTCGGGCGAGGAGGTGGACCGGCTGAAGATCGTGCAGTTGGATGTGGACCACAATCCGCAGACCGCGATGGCGTACGGAGTCCTGTCCGTGCCGTCCCTGCTGGTGTTCCGGGGCGGTGAGCCGGTGAAGTCGATGGTGGGCGCGCGGCCCAAGCGGAAGCTGCTCGCGGAGTTGGCCGAGGCCGAAGTGCTCTGACAGGGCGTACGCAGGAAAGAAAAAATACCCCGGACGAATTGACGTCCGGGGTATTTCTCTGCGTATATTGGATCCTTTCGCGGCTCCCTGCCCATTTGGGCATAACGGGATCGCGTGAATCTGTATAAGAGCACTGTAACTGGCGAGGGGCTGAATTGTCAACCGAGGAATTGCGGGAAGAGCAGCAATTCGTCTCCGGGCTGTACGCGCGCCTCGACGCGCTGCGCGAGGAGGCCGAAGCCGCCGTGCAGGCGTCGTTGTCGCAGGTCGGCAACGGTCTGCAGGCCAGGCTTGAGCGTGACGTCCTGGTGGCCGAGCAGTCCGGACTGCTGGCCGCCTTCAACACGGGAGAGAACGGGCTCTGCTTCGGGAGGCTCGAATTCCGTGACGGCCGTGATCACCGCATCGGGCGCATCGGAATCCGTGCGTCCGATACCGAACGCACCCCGCTCGTGATCGATTGGCGTGCGGACGTCGCGCGTCCCTTCTATCTCGCCACCGGTCATACGCCGATGGGGCTGCGCCGACGTCGGCACATCACCACACAGGGTCGCGAGGTCACAGCCCTGCACGACGAGATCCTCGATCTCGGCGACACCACCCGCACCGGGTACGAGGGCGCGGACGCCGACGAGGTGCTCCTCGCCGCGCTCGACTCGGCCCGCACCGGGCGTATGCACGACATCGTGCAGACCATCCAGGCCGAGCAGGACCGGATCATCCGCGCCCCGCACCGTGGCGTCCTCGTCGTCGAGGGCGGCCCCGGCACGGGAAAGACGGTCGTGGCCCTGCACCGCGCCGCCTTCCTCCTCTACGCGCACCGCGAGCTGCTCGCCAAGCGCGCGGTCCTGATCGTCGGCCCGAACCCCGCCTTCCTCGGCTACATCAGCGAGGTCCTGCCCGCACTCGGCGAGACCGGCGTGCTCCTCTCGACGGTCGGTGAGCTGTTCCCCGGCGTGACCGCCACCGGCACCGACACCCCTGAAGCCGCCCGAGTGAAGGGGAGCGCGGAGATGGCGGACGTGCTCGCCGCCGCCGTGCGCGACCGGCAGCAGACCCCGGAGCCCGGCGCCCCGCTGATCATCGAGCACGACGACGGCGACCTCATCCTGGACTGGACGATCGCCCACGAGGCGCGCGAGGCGGCCCGCGACGCGGACGTCCCGCACAACCTCGGCCGCCCGCACTTCGCCTTCCGCGTCATCGACATGCTCACCGAGCAGCTCGCCGAGCGGATCGGCGCCGACCCGTACGGCGGGCCCAACTTCCTCGGCCCCGACGACATCGCCCAGCTCGGCAAGGCGATCGCCGCGAGCCCCGAAGTGCACGCGGCCATAGAGGAGTTGTGGCCGCAGCTCACTCCGGAGGGCTTCCTGGCGGACTTCCTTGAGGAGCCGACACCGCATCTGTCGGAGGAGGACGCCCGGACCGTCCGGCGCCCGCGCGCCGCAGCCTGGACGGCCGCCGACATCCCGCTGCTCGACGAGGCCGCCGAACTGCTCGGCAGCGACGACAGCGCGGCACTGGCGATGGCGGAGGCCGAGCGGGCGAAGCAGATCGCCTACGCCCAGGGTGTCCTCGACGTGTCGTACGCGTCCCGGACGTACGAATTCGAGGACCTGGACGACGAGGAATCCGAGGTCCTGCTCGCGCACGACATCATCGACGCCGAGCGGATGGCCGAGCGCCAGGAGGAAGCCGACCACCGTAGTGCCGCCGAGCGTGCGGCGGCCGACCGCACCTGGGCGTTCGGGCACATCATCGTGGACGAGGCGCAGGAGCTCTCCGCCATGGCCTGGCGGCTGCTCATGCGGCGCTGCCCGACCCGCTCCATGACGCTCGTCGGCGACCCCGCGCAGACCGCGGAGGCCGGCGGCTGCGGCTCCTGGGAGTCGATCCTGTCGCCGTACGTCGAGGACCGCTGGGAGTACACCCGGCTCGGCGTCAACTACCGCACACCGGTGGAGATCATGGACGTGGCCGCCGAGGTGCCCCGCGTCGAGCACCCCGGATTTCAGCCGCCGAGTTCGGTGCGGTCCACGGGCGTACGGCCCTGGGCGCGCCGCACCGACGACCTCGCCGCGGCCGTGGCCGACGCGGTGGCGGCCGAGGAACGGGACGAGGGCCGCCTGGCGGTGATCGCCCCCCGCGAGCTCCACGACGGGCTCGCCGGAAAGCTTCCCGGGGTGACGGCCGGGGAGGCCCCGGACCTGACGCGGCCGGTCGTGCTGATCGACCCGCGTCAGGCGAAGGGCCTGGAGTTCGACACGGTCCTGGTCGTCGAGCCGGCCCGCTACGGCACGAGCGACCTGTACGTGGCTCTGACGCGGGCCACCCAGCGGCTCGGCGTCCTGCACTCCGAGGAGCTGCCGGTGGCGCTGAAGCAGCTCGGCTAGGACCTACGAGTGGGGCTCACACGGGCCGCAGCCACACCGTGGCCAGCGGTGGCAGCGTGAGCCGCAGGGACGCGGGGCGGCCGTGCGACGCCACCGGCTCGGGCTTGACCGGGTCCGGGTTGGTGACGTCGCCGCCGCCGTAGCGTGCGAGGTCGGTGTTCAGGACCTCCTGCCAGGCGGTGAACTCGCTCGGGACGCCGAGGCGGTACTCGTGCCGGACGACCGGTGAGAAGTGGGAGACGGCCAGGAGCGGACCGCCCTCCGTGTCCTGTGACCCGTAGCGCAGGAAGGCGAAGACATTGTCCTCGGCCGCGTCGCCCTCGACCCAGGCGAAGCCGCCGGGGTCCGTGTCGCGCTGCCACAGGGACGGCTCACGGCGGTAGACGGTGTTCAGGTCGCGTACGAGATCGCGTACGCCCCGGTGATCGGGCTCGGCCGCATAAGCGGGGTCGAGCAGCCACCAGTCAGGGCCGTGCCCCTCCGCCCACTCCGCGCCCTGAGCGAACTCCTGACCCATGAAGAGGAGTTGCTTGCCGGGATGGGCCCACATGAAGCCCAGGTATGCGCGGTGGTTGGCACGCTGCTGCCACCAGTCGCCCGGCATCTTGGACACCAACGAGCCCTTGCCGTGCACGACTTCGTCGTGCGAGATGGGCAGGACGTAGTTCTCGCTGTACGCGTACACCATCGAGAAGGTCATCTCGTTGTGGTGGTACTTGCGGTGCACGGGCTCCTTGGACACATAGTCGAGCGAGTCGTGCATCCAGCCCATGTTCCACTTCAGGCCGAAGCCGAGCCCGCCGAAGCCGCCGGGACCCTGGTGGTGCGTCGCCCGTGTCACGCCGTCCCAGGCCGTGGACTCCTCGGCGATCGTGACGACGCCGGGGGCGCGGCGGTAGACGGTGGCATTCATCTCCTGGAGGAAGGCCACGGCGTCGAGGTTCTCGCGCCCGCCGTGCACGTTCGGGGTCCACTCGCCGTCCTCGCGCGAGTAGTCCAGGTACAGCATCGAGGCCACGGCATCGACGCGCAGGCCGTCGATGTGGAACTCCTCGCACCAGTAAGTGGCGTTGGCGACAAGGAAGTTACGGACTTCCTTGCGGCCGTAGTCGAACTCGAGGGTGCCCCAGTCCGGGTGTGCCGCCCGGCCCGGATCCTCGTGCTCGTACAGCGTCCGTCCGTCGAACTCCGCGAGGGCCCAGTCGTCGCGCGGGAAGTGCGCGGGCACCCAGTCCATCAGGACGCCGATGCCCGCTCTGTGCAGCGCGTCGACGAGATACTTGAAGTCGTCGGGTGTGCCGAGGCGGGCCGTCGGCGCGTAGAAGCCGGTGACCTGGTAGCCCCAGGAACCGCCGAAGGGGTGCTCGGCGACGGGCATCAGCTCGACGTGCGTGAACCCCAGGTCCGCGACGTACGCGGGTAGTTGCTCGGCCAGCTGGCGGTACGTCAGGCCCGGCCGCCAGGAGGCCAGATGCACCTCGTAGGCGGAGAAAGGCGCCGCGTGCACGGGTGGCTCCGCCCGGTGCGCGAGCCACTCCTCGTCATGCCATTCGTGGTGCGACTCGTGGACGACGGAGGAGTTGGCGGGGGGCGCTTCGGTGCGGCGCGCGAGGGGATCGGCGCGCAGGGTCTTGGACCCGTCGGGGCGGGTGATCTCGTACTTGTACAGCTCGCCCTCGCCCACCGACGGCACGAAGAGCTCCCAGACGCCGGTGCCGCCGAGCGAGCGCAGCGGGAATCCGGTGCCGTCCCAGAAGTTGAAGTTCCCCACCACGCGCACGCCTTGGGCGTTCGGCGCCCACACCGTGAAGCGCGTCCCCGTGGCCCCCTCGTGCACCATCGGGCGCGACCCGAGCGCGTGCCACAGCTGCTCGTGCCGTCCCTCGCCGATCAGATGCAGATCGAACTCGCCGAGCGCGGGCAGGAAGCGGTACGCGTCGTGGATCTCGAGCTCGGCGTCCTCGTACGAGATGTGCAGCCGGTAGTCATCGGGGATCTCCCGCAGCGGAAGCACCCCGGAGAAGAACCCGTCGCCGTCGTCCCGCAGCTCGGCCCGCAGATCCTTGGCGACCACGGCGACGGAACGGGCGTACGGTCGCAGCGCGCGGAAGGCGATGCCCTCGCGCACGGTGTGGGCGCCGAGTACGGCGTGCGGGTCGTGGTGCGTGCCGTCGAGGAGGCGGGCGCGGTCGCTTTCGGAGACAGGGGAACTGAGGGAAGCGGGGGAAGCGGGGCGCGATGCCGTCGTATCGGCGGCAGGCTTCGGTTGCGGTTGCGGTTGCGGTTGCGGTTGCGGTTGCGGTTGCGGCTTCGACGTCGGCTTCGCTGTCGGCGCGGACGCCGGCTTCTTGCCCGTCTTCGCCTTCTTGCTTGTCTCGTCGGACGGTTTGCGCGGCTGCGGGCGGGGGGTCACGGCGGGAGGCCTCCTCGGCGGTGGCTGGTCAGTTGGCTTCGGTGGCGGGGCCGTTCGCGGCCAGGCGCTCGATCGCGGAGAGGGGCACGGGGAGCCAGTCGGGTCGGTGCCTGGCCTCGTACAACGCTTCGTAGACCGCCTTGTCCGTCTCGTAGGCGCGCAGAATGACCGGGTCCGTACGGGGATCGCGCCCCGAGATCTCCGCGTAGCCCGCGCAGTACGCGGCCCGGCAGTCGCCCGCCCACTCCGGCGCCCACGACTCCTGGGAGCGCGCCGCGTAGTCGAAGGAACGGAGCATCCCCGCCACATCGCGCACCGGCGGCTGCGGCATCCTGCGCTCGGCCAGCGGACGCGATGGCTCACCCTCGAAGTCGATGAGCGACCACTCCCCGGCGGGCGAGCGCAGGAACTGCCCCAAGTGCAGGTCCCCGTGGACGCGTTGGGCCGTCCAGCTCGCCCCCTCCTGCCCCAGGTCGGCGAGTGCCTCGAAGGCCGTGTGCAGGGCGGGGGCGTAGGGGAGCAGGGCGGGGACGGCATGCGCCGCCGCCTCAAGGCGGCCCGTCATGCCCTCGGCGATCAGCTCCACCTGGGCCCGGCCGAGGGTGACCGTGGGCAGCGCGCGGGCGAGCGCGAGATGCACATCGGCGGTCGCGCGGCCGAGCGTCCGCGCCTCGTCGCTGAAGTCCCGGCCCTTGGCGAGCTCTCCCAGGGCCAGCTCCCAGCCGTCGATCGTGCCCTTCAAGTAGGGCTGGAGTACGCCGAGTACGTTCACCTCCTCCCCGACGTCCGCGAGGAACCAGGCGGCCGGGGCGGGGACCTGCGCACAGCCCTCGCGGGCGAGCCTCAGGGGCAGCTCCAGGTCGGGATTGACGCCGGGCACGATGCGGCGGAACAGCTTCAGAATGAACGTATCGCCGTACACGAGCGAGGAGTTGGACTGCTCGGCGGCCAACATGCGCGGCGCGAGATCGTCGCCGATGGCTTTGCGCATGTCGCGCTCGAAGCGCAGCTTGCCGACGCGGGCCCGCACCCGCAGCGCTTCCATCAGGAACCCGGACATGCGGGCGTCGTGCAGCGCTTCGTAGACCGTGAACCCGGCGAGCGGTCCCTGTGTCACATGCCCGATGAGCGCGGGAGCGAGCCGCGGCGGCAGCTCACGCCGTACGCCGAGGAGGAGTTGGTAGCAGTCGGCGGGCTGTGGAGCCCCGCCGCCGCCCTGTCCGGTGACTTGCGGCTGGTGGACCTGAATGAGGAGGTGCAGCAGACCCAACTTGGAGGTGGGCGGCAGCAGTTCGGTCGCCGTGACCAGGGTGAAGCCGGCGATGGGGCGGCCCTTGCCCGCGAACCAGCGCTGCCGGGGCAGCCACGCGCGCAGCAGCGGATCGAGCGAGGCGAGCAGCGCGTCCGCGGTGATTCCCGGGCGGGTGACGGCTTCCGACATGGCGTCGCGTCCTTTCCGCGGTGCGGACAAGGGGTGAGTGCGGGAGTGCCGGTCGTACAGCAGGGCCGGTTAGTGCGGGAGAGTGCCCACGACGGGACGGTGGAAACCGCCCCGCACAGGAGTCGCAGGAGTGGAGCCTACGCCGGGTCCTTGCGGAGCCGGAACCAGTAGAAGCCGTGTCCGGCCAGGGTGAGGAGGTAGGGGAGTTCGCCGATGGCGGGGAAGCGGACTCCGCCGATGAGTTCGACGGG
>NZ_JBICXM010000020.1:0-153182 GCF_043200235.1 Streptomyces sp. NPDC048441 | reverse complement strand
AGCCGCTCGGCGGCGGTGCGGAACGTCCCGGATCTGGGGGGCTCGCCCTCGCGCACTACAGCGCCCTCCGAGCGCGGGAAGAACTCGTACCACGACCCGAACAACGCCCGCTCCCGCTCGACGACCAGCGGCAACTGCTCTGATTCGGTGACGAGTTCACGGAGCGGATGCTCGGCGACGACCGAGTCCACCTCCGGGGTGAGGGCGGCGGCGAGGCGGGCCGCGACGGGGCGTTCCGTGTCGCGCAGGGCCTCGGCCGTGGTGTGGAGAGTGGCGCGGCGGCCCTTGCTCACGGGGGTCGTGGCGGCGGCGCGTTCGTGGAGGCGGGCGCCTTCCTCCAGGACGAGTTCGGTGTCGATGCCCGCCGGTATCTTGATGGCCGCGTGGTGGCGCCACTGGGTGAGAGGGTCGCCCCAAGCCTCGACGGAGTACGTCCAGTTCCCCTCCGTGTCCGGGGTGACGTCCGCGCCCCACCGGTCGGTGCCGGGGGCGAGCTCGCGCATCGGCGTCCAGGGCCCGGCGCGCCCCTCGGGATCACGCAGCACGACGTTGGCGGCCACCGCCTCGTGCCCTTCGCGGATGACGGTCGCGGTGACCTGGAAGGTCTCGCCGGGCACGGCTTTGGCCGGCCTCCGGCCGCCGTGCACGACGGGCGCGATGTCGAGGATGGGGATGCGGCCGACGAGGGGGCCTGTCCGGCCGGGCTGCGGGGGTGCCTCCTGCTGGTCCTGCTGCTCCTGCTTGTCCTGCGGGCCGTGCTGTGCTGCCGGGGGCTTGGGCGCCCCGGCAGGAGCCGTTCCCGAGGGCTTCGCCGACGGGCGAGTTGAGGGCATGACCGCTCCTGTCCGCGTTACATGAGTGGGGCGGATACGGGGGTGTGGAGAGGTTCTGGGACTGCGTGCCGCGCTTGTGGGGCCGTACCGATTCGTGACTGACAGTACTGAGCCGTGTGCGTACCGGGGGAGCCTTCCCACCAACTTCGGGTGGGCAATCCGGCGCTTTGTTAACTACTGGCGCGTAAGGCCGCATACGAGACCGGCGTCGTATTCGAGGGTGCTTCGGGTCGGCGCCGGAGGCAAGGCCGTACCCAGGCATACAGAACCGGCCCCGCCGTGTGCGGCGGGGCCGGTCAGGTGAAACGCGCTGTCCTATGGGTTGTTGACCTGGAGCAGCTTGTCCGGCGAGAGGAGTCCGCGGCCCGTCACCTTGCCCGGCACGGCACGGTCGGCCAGTGCCTTGCTCACCTGAGCCGGTGCGGCCGCTGTGTGGTCGGCCAGATAGAGCGCCGCCGCGCCCGCCACGTGCGGCGAGGCCATCGACGTACCGGAGATGGTGTTCTTGGCGGTGTCGCTCTTGTTCCACGCGGACGTGATGTCGACGCCCGGCGCGAACAGGTCGAGGCTGGCTCCCCAGTTGGAGAAGCTCGCCCGCGCGTCCTTGCTGTCGGTCGCGCCGACCGTCACCGCTTCCTGCACGCGGGCCGGGGAGTACAGGGCCGCGGGAAGTCCGTTGTTGCCCGCGGCGACCGTGTAAGTGACCCCGGACGCGATGGAGTTGCGGACGGCCTCGTCCAGCTGGACGTTCGCCGTGCCGCCGAGGCTGAGGTTGGCGACGGCGGGCTTCCGGGCGTGCTTCGTCACCCAGTCGATGCCGGCGATGACCTGGGCGGTCGTCCCCGAGCCCGCGTTGTCGAGCACCCGCACGCCCACGACATCGGCCTTCTTCGCGACGCCGTAGCTCTTGCCGGCGATGGTCGCGGCGACGTGCGTGCCGTGTCCGTTGCCGTCCTGTGCGGTGGCGTCGTTGTCGATGAAGTCCCAGCCGCTGCTCGCGCGGCCGCCGAAGTCCTGGTGCGTGGCGCGGATGCCGGTGTCGATGACATACGCGGTCACGCCCTGCCCGGCCGATTCGGGCCAGCTGTAGGACTTGTCGAGCGGCAGGTTTCCCTGGTCGATACGGTCGAGCCCCCAGGAGGGCGGATTCTTCTGGGTGTGGTCCAGGGTGATGGTGCTGTCCTGGGTGACCGATGCGACCTTCGGGTCACCCGCGAGCTTCTTGGCCTGTTCCGAACCGGCCTTCACGGCATAGCCGTTGAGTGCGGTGCTGTACGTCTGGCGAATTTTCGCCCCGTATTTCGCGGCGACGCCCTGGCCCGCGTCCGACGGGGCCGTGGTTCCTCCCTTGAGTGTGACGATGTAACTCCCGCTGATGGAACCGGGCTCCCCGGCGCCGAGTATCTGCCCCAGCGGGGCAGCGGCGGGGGCGGCGTGCGCGGGCAGCGTGATGGCCGAAAGCACCGCAGCCGTGGTGGCGGCGGTGACGGCTCCCGCCCACCGCAAACGCTTCGTGCGCGACAATGTCATACGCTGGCTTCCCTCCCCAACTTGACGTGCTGCCCGTGGAGTTGGACCGGCACATGCCGGGTCCCCGGTAGTTTCCACTGGTTTCCACGGGCGCCACTTGGCAGCCTCTCGTGCGGCGTGAGGGCCTACAAGACCACACGGCCGGGGGGAATCGGCCATATCGTCCGTGGGGGTGCTGTGAGGGTTGCGGCGATTTCCGGACGAGTGCGGGTGGCTGTGCGGGCCCCAGTGATCTTCTGAAACTCGATGTCCGATTCCCGCGAGTCCCACACCGTCGAAAGCGTCACGCTGGCCGCATGAGCACCGAGAACATCAAGAACACCGCATCCGCGACAGACTCGATCACGGTCCTCACCGGAATGTACGAGGCCGAGTCCCGCTACCTGGCGGCCGGCGGCCCCGGCGAGGCCTCCTTCGAGCTGCTCGCCCCCTACTTCGCCCCCGACGTCGTCATGCACCAGGCTCAGGCTCTCCCGTACGGCGGCACCTGGCGCGGCCACGACGGCATGGCGCGCTTCCTCCTCGCCATGAGCGAGGCGTGGGAGACCTTCGAGATCGGGGAGCAGGAGTTCCTGGCCACGGGGGAGACCGCGGTGGTGCGCACCCAGGTACGGGCGCGGGCCCGCGCCACGGGACGTGAACTCGCCTTCCCTGTGCTCCAGACCGTCACGGTGAAGGAGGGACGGATCACGGAGGTGTGGCCGTTCTACTGGGACACGGCGGCGATCGCCGCCGTGACGGCCTGTCCCTGACACCCCGAACCGGAACGTGCCCCCACGCGCCGTGGTGGCAGGGGCCGTGCGCCGCTAACGTCGTTGCGACACGTGGAGACGTCGAGACACCATCGAGACACCGAGACGCCCGGACGCCGACACGTCGATACGCGATGTACGAACGCCCCGTCATACGCCCCGTCATACGCCCGTCGGCCGCTGCGTCAGAGGTGCACCGTGATGAAGGCCATCCGTCGATTCACCGTACGTCCCGCCCTGCCCGACCCCCTCTCCCCGCTCACCGAGCTCGCGCGCAATCTGCGGTGGTCCTGGCACGACGGGACCCGTGAGCTGTTCAAGGCCGTCGACCCGGAGCTGTGGGCCGCTTCCGGTGGCGATCCCGTGCGGCTGCTCGGCAGCGTGCCGCCCGCGCGGCTCGCGCGCCTCGCCGGGGACGAGCCCTTTCTGCGCCGCCTCGCCGAGGCCTCGGACGATCTCCGGGAGTACGTCACCGGGGTGCGCTGGTATCAGGAGCGGGCCGCCGAGCGCGGCAGTGAACTGCCGCGTGCCGTCGCCTACTTCTCGCCCGAGTTCGGCATCACCGCCGCCCTGCCGCAGTACTCGGGCGGACTCGGCATCCTCGCGGGCGACCACCTGAAGGCGGCGAGCGACCTCGGGCTTCCGCTCATCGGGGTCGGTCTTCTCTACCGGCACGGCTACTTCCACCAGTCCCTGTCCCGCGACGGCTGGCAGCAGGAGACCTATCCCGTACTCGACCCGAACGAGCTGCCCCTCTCCCTCCTGCGCGAGGCGGACGGCACCCCCAGCCAGGTCGCCATCGCGCTGCCCGGCGGGCGCAGGCTGCGCGCGCACGTCTGGCAGGCGTGCGTGGGACGTGTGCCGCTGCTCATGCTCGACTCGGACGTCGAGGAGAACGACACCGGCGCCCGCGAGGTGACCGACCGGCTCTACGGCGGCGGCAGCGAGCACCGGCTGCTCCAGGAGATGCTGCTCGGCATCGGCGGGGTGCGCGCCATCAGGGCGTACTGCCGCTTGAGCGGGCACGCCGAGCCCGAGGTCTTCCACACGAACGAGGGCCACGCGGGCTTCCTGGGACTTGAGCGCATCCATGAACTAGCGGCGCAGGGCGTCCACTTCGACGCCTCGCTCGAAGCGGTGCGGGCCGGGACGGTGTTCACCACCCACACCCCCGTCCCCGCCGGGATCGACCGCTTCGACCGTGAGCTGGTCGCGCGGCACTTCGGCCCGGAGGCCGAGCTGCCCCGGATCGACGTCGAGCGGATACTGCGGCTCGGCATGGAGACCTATCCGGGCGGCGAGCCCAATCTCTTCAACATGGCTGTCATGGGCCTGCGCCTCGGTCGCTGCGCCAACGGCGTCTCCACCCTGCACGGCAAGGTGAGCCGCGAGATGTTCGCGGGCCTGTGGCCGGGGTTCGACGCCGAAGAGGTCCCGATCTCCTCCGTCACGAACGGCGTGCACGCGCCGACCTGGGTCGCCCCCGAGGTCTTCCGGCTCGGCGCACGCCAGATCGGCGCGCAGCGGACGGAGTACGCGCTGTCGGTGGGCGGCTCGGAGCGGTGGGACGCGGTCGCCGAGATCATGGACGCGGACATCTGGGAGCTGCGGCGCGAGCTGCGCGCGCAGCTGGTGACGGAGGTCAGGCGGCGGCTGTACGCATCATGGCGCCAACGGGGTGCCGCGAGCGCCGAGTTGGGATGGATCGACGACGTACTCGACCCGGATGTCCTGACGATCGGCTTCGCGCGCCGGGTCCCGTCGTACAAGCGTCTGACACTGATGCTGCGGGACCGGGACCGGCTGATGGAGCTCCTCGCGCATGAGGAGCGGCCGATCCAGATCGTGGTGGCGGGCAAGGCGCACCCCGCCGATGACGGGGGCAAGCGGCTCATCCAGGAGCTTGTGCGCTTCACGGACGATCCGCGGGTGCGGCACCGGATCGTGTTCCTGCCGGACTACGGCATGGCGATGGCGCAGAAGCTGTATCCCGGATGCGATGTGTGGCTGAACAATCCGCTGCGGCCGTTGGAAGCGTGTGGGACCAGTGGGATGAAGGCCGCGCTGAACGGCTGCCTCAACCTGTCCGTCCTCGACGGGTGGTGGGACGAATGGTTCGAGCCGGACTTCGGGTGGGCGATTCCCACGGCCGACGGTGCCGCCACGGACGACGACCGGCGGGACGATCTCGAGGCCGCGGCGCTGTACGACCTGCTCGAGCGGAGGATCGCGCCCCGCTTCTACGAGCAGGGGCCGGGAGGACTCCCCGACCGGTGGATCGAGATGGTGCGCAGGACCCTGACCCGGCTGGGGCCGAAGGTGCTCGCGGGGCGCATGGTGCGGGATTACGTCGAGCAGCTGTACGTTCCCGCCGCGCGCGCCCATCGCACCCTTCAGGGCGTGGCCGCGGGCGAGCTCGCCTCCTGGAAGTCGCGGGTCCGCGCGGCCTGGCCCCGCGTTGCCGTCGACCACGTCGAGGCATCGGCGACGGGCACCACCGCCGAGCTCGGCGCGACGCTCTCGCTGCGGGTCCGGGTGTGCCTGGGGGAGCTGACTCCGGACGATGTGGAGGTCCAGACGATCGCGGGCCGCGTCGACCCCGAGGACTTCATCGCCGACGCGACTCCGGTGCCGCTGAAGCCTGTCGGGGGGCCCGACGCGGAGGGGCGGCGCCTCTACGAGGGGCCGCTCGCCCTGGACCGTACGGGGCCGTTCGGCTATACGGTCCGGATCCTGCCGGCCCACCGGCTCCTCGCGAGCGGGGCGGAGCTGGGGCTTGTGGCGGTCCCGTCCGAGGGGACGGGGGAGGCTGCGGGGGTGTTGATGCGGTGAGCACGAACGCGGGGCAGGCTGAGGAAGCTCAGCCTGCCCCGCGTTCGAGGAGGAACTGGTTACTTGACGGCGACGCCGGTCCAGGCCGCGGCTACGCCCTTGGCCTCGGCGGAGTCGGCGCCGTACAGGTCCGTCGCCGCCTTCAAGGTGCCCTCACGGGCCGCCTTGTAGTCCGTGGTCGTCGTGAAGTACGTCGTCAGGGCCTTGAACCAGATCTTCTCGGCCTTGTCGCGCCCGATGCCCTCGACCTTGGAGCCGTCGGCGGTCGGGGAGTCGTACTTGACCCCGTTGATCTCCTTCGCGCCGCTGCCCTCGGACAGCAGGTAGAAGAAGTGGTTGGCGATGCCCGAGGAGTAGTGGACGTCGGTGTCGCCCGCGTCCGCCTTCCAGTTGTCCAGGGACTGGCCGTCCTTGGAAGGCTTGTCCATGTAGCGCAGCGGCGATCCGTCGCCGTTGATGTCGATCTCTTCGCCGATGAGGTAGTCGCCCACGTCCTCGGTGTTCTTGGCGTTGAACTCGACGGAGGTGCCGAAGATGTCGGAGGTGGCCTCGTTCAGGCCGCCCGACTCGCCGCTGTACTCCAGGTTGGCGGTGGCCGCGGTGACGCCGTGCGACATCTCGTGGCCTGCGACGTCGATCGACGTCAGGGGCTTCTTGTCGCCCTCGCCGTCGCCGTACGTCATGCAGAAGCAGCTGTCGTCCCAGAAGGCGTTGACGTAGGCCTTGCCGTAGTGGACGCGTGAAGTGGCGCCCTTGCCGTCGCCCTTGATGCCCTCACGGCCGTGCACGTTCTTGTAGTAGTCCCACGTCAACTGGGCGCCGTACGCGGCGTCCACGGCGGCGGTCTGGGGGTCGTCCGCCTTGCCGGTGCCCCAGGTGTCGTCGTCGTCCGTGACGATCTTGCCTTCGCCGCTCTCGCTGTGGTTCAGGTCGAACGTCGAGTGACCGCCGCGCCCTTCGTCGGTCAGGTCGAAGCCGCTCGACCCCTTCTTGGAGCCGACCTCGACCTTGCCGCTGTACTGGCTGTTGCCGGTGCCGTTCTCGATGGCCTGGTACTGGAACAGCTTCTTGCCCGTGGCCGCGTCGGTGATGACGTGCAGCTTGCTGGGCGTGCCGTCCTTCTGGACGCCGGTGACGACGGTCTCCTGGGCGAGGACCGGCTTGCCGGACGCGGCCCAGACGACCTTGCGCGGAGTCTGCGCGTCGGCCTTCTTGGTGTCGCCGGTCTTCGCGGCGGTCGACTCGGCGGCCAGCGCGGCCGACTTCGTCGCGACCTTCGCGGAGGTGGTGGCGACCTTGATGGTGGCCTTGGCCGCCTTGGTCACGCTCTTGACCGAGCCGCTCTTCGCCGTGTGGACGACGAGGTCGCCACCGAGGACGGGGAGGCCGTCGTAGGTGCGCTCGTAGCGGGTGTGCGTGGTGCCGTCGCGGTCCTTGATGACATCGCGTACGACGAGCTTCTCTTTGGCGCCGAGGCCGATCTTCTCGGCGGTGGCTGCCGACTTGGCGCTCGCGTCCTGCAGCAGGTCCGCGCGGGCCGTGGTGGAGAGCGCGGCGGGCGCGGAAGGCGATACCGCCTGGTCGGGCTGCGCGGAGGCGCCGGTGGTCAGACCGGCGGTGAGCAGTGCTCCGGCGGCAACAGCGGTGGCGATGACCAGCGTTGAGCGCTTCCGGGATATGTGGGGGGTCACGCATGCTCCTTCTGTGGGGGGCCTGGACGGCATGGGGGCTGTCCAGGCTGAAAGATGCGGTGCGGGTGGCTCTGTGTTTCTGGTGTTTCTGGTGTTCTGGTGCGCCGTGCGAGGGAAGAGTGTCAGTTAAGCCAGGTTCATGTCAGGACCCTGGCCATAGGTTGGCCGGAAATCGTCCGTTGAGCGATGGTCCATGTACGCAATGCGAACGGGGTGTTAACCGGATGCCGGACGTGCGCCGGTCGCAACTGCGTACATACCGACCACACATGGGTGCGCCGCCCCGGGGGAGTCGAACCACCCGGAGCGGCGCCGTCTGCATGTTCCTTCAGGTCCTGGCAGGGCCTACGGGAACGTCAGCTTCCAGCTGTTGATGCGGCCGACGTCCTGCGCGGCCACGTCCTGCACCTTCAGCTTCCAGGTGCCGTTGGCCACCTCGGACGAGGCGTTGACCGTGTAGGTCTCCTGGATGTTGTCCGCCGAGTCCGACCCACTCGAGTTCTTCAAGCGGTATGTCGAGCCGTCCGGGGCCACCAGGTCGACGACCAGGTCGCCGCGCCAGGTGTGGATGATGTCGACGCCGACCTTCAGGGTGGAGGGCGCGTTGCCCGTACGGCCGGTGACGTTGATCGACGAGGTCACCGCGGCGCCGTTGTCCGGGATGGCGACATCGGCGGTGTTCTCGAAGTCCGTGCCACCGCCGCCGCCGGGACGTGTGCCGACGTTGACCGCGGCCCAGGCGTCGGCCACCGACTTGTACTCGGCGCTCGTCGTGCCGTACAGCTCACCGGCCGCCGCGAGGGTGCCGGTGCGCGCCGCCGCGTAGTTGGTGGTCGTGGTGAACTTCGTCGTGAGCGCCTTGTACCAGATGAGCGACGCCTTGTCCCGACCAATTCCAGCCACAGGCAGGCCGTCCGAGGTGGGTGAGTCGTACGAGACACCGTTGATGACCTTGGCGCCGCTGCCCTCGCTCAGCATGTAGTAGAAGTGATTGGCGATGCCGGACGAGTAGTGCACGTCCACGTTGCCGACGCCCGAGTACCAGGAGTCCTTGGACCCGCCGTCCTTGGAGGGCTTGTCCATGTAGCGCAGCGGCGTGCCGTCGCCGTTGATGTCGATCTTCTCGCCGACGAGGTAGTCGCCCTTGTCCGACGCGTTGTTGGCGTTGAACTCCACGGCCGCCGCGAAGATGTCGGACGTCGCCTCGTTCAGGCCGCCGGACTCGCCGCTGTACTGCATGTTGCCGGTCGCCGCCGTCACGCCGTGCGTCATCTCGTGGGCCGCCACGTCGATGGACGTCAGCGGCTTGGAGTTGCCGGAGCCGTCGCCGTACGTCATGCAGAAGCAGCTGTCCGACCAGAAGGCGTTGACGTAGTTGTTGCCGTAGTGGACCCGGGAGTACGCGCCGACGCCGTCACCGCGGATGCCGGTGCGGCCGTGCACGTTCTTGTAGTAGTCCCAGGTGAGCTGGGCGCCATAGGCGGCGTCCGCGCCCGCGGTCTCCGCGTTGGAGGCCTGGCCGTTGCCCCACACGTCGTCCGGGCCCGAGAAGAGCGTGCCGGTGCCGGACGTGCCGTGGTTCAGGTTGTACGTCTTGTGGCTGCCGCGGCCGGTGTCGGTGAGGTTGTAGTTCGACCCCGACTGGACACTGCCCACCGTGACCTGACCGCTGTACTGGGTGTTGCCCGTGCCGTTCTCGATGCCCTGCCGCTCGAAGAGCTTCTTGCCGGTGGCCGCGTCGGTGATGACGTGCAGCTCGTTGGGCGTGCCGTCGTGCTGAAGGCCGCCGACCACGGTCTCGTACGCGAGAGTCGGCTTGCCATCGGCCATCCATATGACCTTGCGGGGCGCGCGGTCGGCGTCGGTCTTCTTCGACCCCTCGGCCTTCGCGGCGCCGAGTGCCTGCTTCTCGGCGGCCGCCGGCTTCACTTCGGCGCTGGTGTCGATGCCCTTGAGCTTCGCCTTCGAAGCCTTGGTGACGCCCTCGGTCCTGCCGGACTTCGCCTCGTCGACGACCAGGTCGCCGCCGAGGACGGGGAGGCCGCTGTAGGTGCGCTCGTAGCGGGTGTGCGTGGTGCCGTCGGCGTCCTTGATGACGTCACGCACGACTAGCTTTTCCTTGGCGCCGAGGCCCAGGTCCTTGGCCGTCTCCGCCTTGGTGGCGTTGGCGTCCTTGAGGAGCGCGGCACGCTGGGCGGGGGAGAGCTTGAGAGGCAGGGAGCCGGGGTCGACCTTGCCTATCTTGGCGGCGGCCGGGGTGCCGGATGCCGCTCTGGCCGGGTCGTCGGCCGAGGCCGGGCCTGTCTGGACGGCCACCGCGATGAGCGCGGCGACTGCGGTCAGGGCGCCGGCTGCTGCGGCGCGGCGGTGAGCGGTGGGTCTGTGGGAGGTGCTTCTCAACACGGACTCCTTCTGCGTGGCCGCGGGGTGACGCGGCCAGTGGCGACCGGACGGCGCGGTCGTGCCGCCCGGGCAGAACAAGGCAGAACGTGGAGCTGGAGTGGATCGTGGAGCTGAGTGGTGCTGGGAGGTGCTGGGAATCGAGGGGAAGAGTGGCACCAGCGCGCTCGGTTTGTCAGGAGTGCGCC
Organism: Streptomyces sp. NPDC048441; assembly: GCF_043200235.1. NCBI lineage: Bacteria > Bacillati > Actinomycetota > Actinomycetes > Kitasatosporales > Streptomycetaceae > Streptomyces > Streptomyces sp. NPDC048441. Next base: position 142,956 of record NZ_JBICXM010000020.1, on the reverse strand, counting down.
AAGACTTGGCCGGAACTGGTTCGCTGCCCGGTGGGGCGTGTTCGGTATACGGAGGGGTCGCTCAACGTGAAGAGCTCCCCATTGTTCGAGGGGAGCTCTTCACCTTGCGGATTCGGTACGTGGCTGATTCCTGCCGTCAACTATCGGCGCATCACGCCCAGTTGGGACCTGATCGGAAGTCGCTCAGAAGTTGTACGGCTTCGTGGTGTTCCAGTTCGTGACCTCTGCGTCGGACCAGGTGAACTTGGACGGCGCGCCCTTGCTGTCGAAGGCGCCCGTCTCGGCGCCGGGGCCGGTGTCGCCTGTCTGGTCGCGCAGGGCGATGGAGAGGTCCGCCGAGGTATGGGTCTTGTCGTTGTCGGTGAAGAGGGCCACGGCGGAGTAGACCTTGCCGCCGGGCTTGATGGTGATCCGGCTGCTGCCGCCCGGGGCGTCCTTGGACGAGTGGGGCAGGACCGTCGAGGTGTTGCCGAGCATCACGGACGGGAACGAAGTGACCCAGCAGGACTTGGAGTCGGCGTTCCTCGCGGTGATCAGGAGGTGCTCGCCCTGCTCCGCGGGGAAGCGGTGCAGTACGGAGTACGAGATCTCGTCGCCCTTGCACGGCTGGGTGGCGGCGGCCTTGGCGGGAGCTGCCTCGGCGGCACCGGAACCGGAAGAGGCCTGGTCCTTGGACGTCTGAGAAGTCTTCGCGTCCGTCTTCGCGTCCGTCTCCGTGTCCGTCTCCGCGTCCGTCGTGGCGTCTGTCTTGGCGCCGCCGCCCGTCTCCGTCGTTTCCGTGGTCTGCGTCGTCTCCGTCGTCTCCGTCGTCTTCCCAGAGGCCTTCGCGCCGTCGTCTCCGGAGCCGTCCGAGCCGCCGCAGGCGGTCAGGGTCAGGGCGAGTGCGGCGGTGGTGGCGGCGAGGACGGTGGTGCGGATTCGGGTCGTACGCATGATGAGGTTCCCCCGTGCGGTGGTGGATGCGGGGCCGGCCGGTCGTTCCCGCTGTTGACACCAGACTGACCGCCCCCGCTGGCGTTCCGCTCACGCACCGCTGACGCCCCGCTCACGTGGGTGAATCCACAGGTCAGAGGGGTGGACTCGGCTGCTGCGGGTTTCGGCGTGGCGCGGTACTCACGTCCGGTCCGCAAGGCGCACCATCGCCGTGTCGTACCGCGCCCGCAGCCCCACGTCCGCCGACACCCGCAGCAGCGCGCCGAGCGCGCGTACCGCTCCCTCGTCGTAGCCGGACGACTCCGCCTCGTCCGCCGCGCGTTCCAGGCGGCGGATGCCCTCCGTCTCGTCGCCGAGGCCGAGGAGCGCCTCGCCCGCTGCCGTGAGCAGCAGGACGCGGGCCGCCGCCGATCCCTCCCCGGGCGGGCCCGCGAGGGCCAGCGCGGTGAGGGACGTATCGAGGGCCGACTGCCACTGTCTGGTGTCCAGTTGATGCCGGGAGAGGTGGTGCAGGGCCAGGCGTTCGGTGTGCCGGTCGCCCGCCTCGCGCGCCAGCTCAGCCGCGTGTACGCACCCTTCGGCCGCCTCCTCCGGGCTGCCGAGAGCCCCCTGGACGAGCGAGAGATTGATCAGCGCCGTCGCCTCGCCGTGCAGATCGCCCGTCCGGGCGGCGATCACGGTGGCCGCCTCCAGATGGGCGAGGGCCTCGTCCGTGCGGCCCTCCTCCGTCAGTACCCAGCCGAGCAGGGCCAGGACCCGGCCCTCGGCTCGGGCGTCGTCGTCCGCTCGAGTCGCCCCAAGTGCCTTCTCCAGAAGGGGAGTCCAGTCGTCACGGACCCGCCACACCATTTGTGGCCACAGACCGAGGACGAGCCGCCACGTCCTGCCGTGCAGCCCGGCGGCGTCCGCCGCTGCCGCCGCGAGGATCAGGTCGTCGCGTTCGGCCGCGTACCACTCCATGGCTGCTCCGCGGTCCTCGAACTTCCGTATCGCATGCGGCGGGTGGAAGTCCGAGGGCAGCTCGAAGCACGACTCGTCGCTGGGCTCCGCCGCGTCCGCCGCGGCCAGCGCGGTGGCCACGCCTTGGTCGAGCATCCGTACCAGGGCGTCGGGTCCTGCCTCCAGGCCGCGCGCGTACAGCCGTACGAGATCGTGCAGTGTCCAGTGCCCCGACGCGGTCCGGGTGACGAGATGGGCCGCGGTCAGCCGGTCGAGTGCGGCCTCGGCCGCGTCCGGGTCCGTGCCCGCGAGGGCCGCCGCCGTATAGCGGTCGACATGCGTGCCCGGGTGGCGGCCGAGGTGCGCGAAGTGGTGCGCGACCTCGTCGGGCAGCCTGCGCACGGTGAGCCGGAGCGCCGCCCGTACGCCCGTGTCCTCCACGTCGAGCAGGCTCAACCGGCGTGATTCGTCGGCCAGTTCGGTGCTCATCGCGCGCAGCGACCAGTCCGGCTGATCGGCGAGGCGGGCGGCGGCGACCCGGAGCGCGAGGGGGAGACCGCCGCACAGCTCCACGAGCCGCCGGGCACCCACCGCCTCCGCGAGGACCCGCTCCTTGCCGAGCACCGCGGCGAGCAGGGCCGTGCTGTCGTCCGGTTCGAGTACGTCCACGGGGACGGGGCGCGCGGCGTCGGAGGCGATCAGACCGCGCAGGCGGTAGCGGCTCGTGACCACGGTGACGCAGCGGGTGCCGCCCGGCAGGAGCTCTCTGACCTGCTTGGAGCCGCGCGCGTTGTCGAGGACGACGAGGAGCTGACGGTCGGCGGCCAGCGAGCGGTACAGCGCGGAGGCGCCGTTCGCCGACTCGGGTATCCGGCGCGGCGCGATCCCGAGGGCGAGGAGGAACTCGCGAAGGACCTCGAGGTGGGTCGGCTCTCGCGTGTCGCTGAAGCCGCGCAGGTCGGCGTAGAGGAGGCCGCCGGGAAACGCGGCGCGGTTGCGGTGCGCCCAGTGCACCACGAGGGCCGTCTTGCCCACGCCCGCGGGTCCGGTGACCAGACAGACGGGAGCTTCACCGGCGGCGGCACGGGAGAGCGCGGTGAGTTCACCCGTACGCCCGTGGAAACCGCGGGGCATACGGGGCAGCAGGTCGACCGTGTCCGGGGGGAGCGAGGCGGCGGGGCGCTGCGGGGGTACGGGTATGGGTGCGGGCGCGGGTGGCGGGGCTGGAGCCGCGGCTTCCGTCTCGACGTCGCCATCGCCGCGCAGGGCCACCCCGTAGGCGTCCGCCAGCTCGCGGCCCGGGTCGACCCCCAGTTCGTCGGCGAGGAGCCGCCGGGTGCGGTGGAACCAGTCGAGCGCCTCCGAGCGGCGCCCCGCGCGTTGCAGCGCCCGCATGAGCGCGGCGGCAAGGGATTCGCGCAGTGGATGGGCCTCGGCCTCCGCGCGGAGCACGGCGGCGGCCCGGTTGTGTTCGCCGAGGCGTGCGTAGGCCGCGGCCAGCATCTCCACGGAGGCGAGGCGGAGTTCATCCAGCGCATGCGCGGCGGCCTGGAGCGGCGGGCTCGGACAGGCGCCGCTCAGCGCGGGCCCCTGCCACAGCGAGAGCGCCTCCTGATACATCGCCACGGCGTCGGCGGGCGCGCGCTGGCTGCGGGCCAGCGTCACCAGCTCCTCGAAGCGGTGGGCGTCGAGGAGACTCTCCGGCATCCGCAGGACGTACGACGTGCCCTGCGTGACGAGCTCCACGCCGAACACCTCGGCGTCCGCTCCGGCCAGCAGGACCCGCAGCCGTGAGACGTGCCCCTGGATGACACCGCGGGAGCGCGGCGGCGGTTCGTGGTCCCACAGCGCGGCCGCCAACTGGTCCACAGGAACGGGGCGGTTGGGCCGCAGCAGCAGTGCGGCGAGGAGGCTGCGCCGCTTGGCGGGGCCGAGCGGCAGTTCGCCGGTCTCGGTGGCGACGGAAACCGCTCCGAGCAGCCGGAACTCCACTGGCGCATCTCCTTCTGGGGGAAAAGTCCAGATTACCGGAGGTGCCTGTGCGGTCCGAGCTGCGGTCTGCCCCACCGCTCGCGCGGCGCCTGCGCATCGTCCGTGCGGCGGCCTGCCCCTTGCGGTGGCTGCGCGCACGCCGTGATCCGTCGGTCAGGCCGTGATCCGTCGGTCAGGCCGTGATCCGTCGGTCAGGCGGTGGTCCGATCGGCCGAGATGCCGGCCCGGCGCAGGCGGGTCAGCGCCAGGCGGCCGAGGAACATGCCGCCCAGCCCCACCGGGACGGCCGCGACGGCGCCGACGAGCCCGTTCCCGGTGCCTGGGCCCCCGCTGGAGGTGGCCAGGTGCAGCACCGCCAGGAGCGTCCCGGCCGAGCCCGCCGCGATGGCCCATATCCCGCCGGTGCGCGTTCTGTCGGCGCCCTTCCGGCTTCCGGGCGTGACCGCGCCCAACTCGTGATCCCTGCCTACGAATCCGGCCTCGTGACCCCCCGCGCTCGCTAAAAGTCGACAACCGACCGCTCACGAAAACGCGGAACCCGGAGCGGCGCACTACCCCACCACGCTGTCCCGCCAAGCCCGGTGAAGATCCGCGAACGACCCTCTCCCCGCGATGAGTTCATCCGGAGTGCCGTCCTCCAGGACGCGCCCGTGCTCCATCACGAGCACCCGGTCGGCGATCTCCACCGTGGAGAGCCGGTGGGCGATCACGACGGCGGTGCGGCCGCGCAGCACCGTGTGCATGGCGCGCTGCACGGCCCGCTCGCCCGGGATGTCGAGCGAACTGGTCGCCTCGTCCAGGATCAGCACCGCCGGATCGGCGAGCAGCGCCCGCGCGAAGGCGACGAGCTGGCGCTGCCCGGCGGAGATGCGGCCACCCCTCTTGCGTACGTCGGTGTCGTAGCCGTCGGGCAGCGAGGCGATGAAGTCATGGGCGCCGATCGCCTCGGCCGCCTGCTCGATGTCCTCGCGGGTGGCGTCCGGGCGGCCGATGGCGATGTTCTCGGCGACGGTCCCGGAGAAGAGGAAGGCTTCTTGCGTCACCATGACGACACCCCTCCGCAGCTCGGCGTTGGCGAGGTCGCGCAGGTCGACCCCGTCCAGCAGGACGCGGCCGTCCGTCGGGTCGTAGAAGCGGGCGAGCAGCTTGGCGAGCGTGGACTTTCCGGCCCCGGTGGAGCCGACGACAGCGACGGTCTGCCCGGCGGGCAGCGTCAGGTCGAAGCGGGGCAGGACCTCGCCGCCGGTCCGGTAGGCGAACCGCACGCTCTCGAAGCTGACCTCGCGGCCGGGGTGTTCGGAGGCGAGGGCGGGCAGCGGCCGGGCGTGGTCGGGGCGGGGCTCGGGCACGGAGGGGGTCTGGGCCAGCAGCCCGGCGACCTTCTCCAGAGAAGCGGCGGCCGACTGATAGGCGTTGAGGAACATCCCGAGCCGGTCGATCGGGTCGTACAGGCGCCGCAGATACAGCACGGCCGCGGCGAGGACACCGAGCGCGAGGGTGCCGTCCGTGACGCGGTAGGCGCCCCACAGGACGATGCCCGCGACGGCCGTGTTGGCGACGAGCCGGGAGCCGACGACGTAGCGGGCCATCTCCAGCATGGCGTCGCCGTTCGCGCGCTCGTGATGGCGGTTGAGCGCGCCGAACTCCGCCTCGTTGGCGCGTTCGCGCCGGAAGGCGCGGACCGGCCGGATGCCGTTCATCGTCTCGGCGAACTTCACGATGACGGAGGCGATCGCGGTGGACCGCTTCCCGAAGAGGGGCCCTGCGCGGTGCTGATACCGGCGGATGAGGAGGTAGAGCGGCACGAACGACACGACCGCCACCGCGCCGAGGCCCAGGTCGAGCCAGAGCAGCATCGCCGAGATGTAGACGAAGGACAGGACGACGGTGATCAGCTCTTCCAACCCCTCGCTGAGGAGTTCCCGCAGGGATTCCATGTCGGTGGTGGACCGGGAGATGAGCCGACCCGATGTGTACCGCTCGTGGAAGTCGACGCTGAGGGCCTGCGCATGGCGGAAGATCCGCCCGCGTAGATCGAGCAGCACGTCCTGGTTGACGCGGGCGGAGGTCACGATGAACGCGTACTGGAACGCGCCGGACGCGGCGGCGCAGATCAGATAGCCGATGCCGATCGCGACGAGCGGCCCGTAGTCGTCGGCACGGACGGCGGGCACACCGCTGTCGATGGCGTAGGCGACGAGGAGGGGACCGCCCTGGACGGCGGCCTGCTGGAGGAGAAGCAGGACGGTCGCGACGATGACGCGACGGCGCAGCGGCGAGAGCAGCGAACGGAGCAGGGCGGCGGTGGCGCCGGGGGGCGCGGGGAGGGTGTCCTTGTCGAAGTCGTCGGTGGGGCCGGTGGGTCCGGTAGAGCTGGTGGGTCCGGTGTCTTCGGTGGCGGAGGGTGCTGCGGGGTGGCCCGGTGGGTGAGTGGTGCGCTCCCCGTCCCGGCTGCCCTGTTCGGTACGGGTGCCTGCCCGGGGACGTTCGGCCTCTCCCGCGTCGGCACCCTGCCCGGCCCGGCTCTCCTCCTCGGAGTATCCGTGCTCCCCGAGGTGCTCCTCCCGCGCCGGGTCCGTCGGATCCGCCGGACCTGTCGTCCGTGACGCCGGTGTCGATGCGGTCATCGTGCGCCCTCCCCATCCACCGCCGGGTCCACTTCCCCTGGTGTGGGGGTGACCCGCGTCTTGATCAGTGTGTGTGCGGACGCCGTGCCCGCCTCCGCCCGTTCGCCCACGGACACCCGGTCCGCCACCCCTGTCGCGGGAGCGACCCCCGCCCCCGACATCAGCCACGCGTACTCCGCGTTCCCCCGCAGCAGCTCCTGGTGCGTGCCCACCGCGGTGATCCTGCCGTCGGAGAGCAGGGCGACGCGGTCGGCCAGTTGGACCGTGGAGGGGCGGTGGGCGACCACTAACGCTGTGGTGTCCCGAAGGACGCGGCGCAGGGCCGCTTCCACCAGGGCCTCCGTGTGGACGTCGAGTGCCGAGAGCGGGTCGTCCAGGACCAGGAAGCGGGGGCGGCCCACCACCGCGCGGGCCAGCGCCAGGCGTTGGCGCTGGCCGCCGGAGAGACTCAGGCCCTGCTCGCCGACCTGGGTGGCCGTGCCCTGCGGGAGCGCGTGGACGAAGTCCGCCTGTGCGACCTCCAGGGCGCGCTCCAACTCCGCGTCGCCCGCGGCCTCTTCGGCACCCATCAGGACGTTCTCGCCCACCGTCGCGGAGAAGAGGGTGGGCTCCTCGAAGGCGACCGCCACCAGCGTGCGCAGCCGCTCGCGGTCCATCCCCGTGATGTCCTCGCCGTCCAGCGTGATGCGGCCCCCGCTCACCTCGTGCAGCCGTGGCACCAGTGCCGTCAGGGTCGTCTTGCCGCTGCCCGTCGCGCCGACGAGCGCGAGGGTCTCGCCGGGGCGTATGTGCAGGTCGATCCGGTCGAGGGCGGGTGGTGCGTCGGGCGGTGCGTCCGGATAGCGGAACTCCACGCCGTGGAAGCGGATTCCGGCGGCATCGGAGGTTTCTCCGGAGGTGACGGCCGCCGCGGAGGACTCCGGCTCCGCGTCCATCACCTCGAAGTACCGCTCCGTGGCTGTCGCCGACTCCTGGCTCATCGCGAGCAGGGCCCCGATCGACTCCACCGGCCAGCGCAGCGCCAGCGCGGTGGAGAGGAACGCGACCAGCGTGCCCGTCGACAGGTCGCCGTCCGCCACCCGCACCGTCCCGAGGACCAGTGCCGCGCCGATGGCGACCTCCGGCAGCGACATGATCACCCCGTAGATCGCCGCGAGCAGCCGCGCCTTGACGAGCTCCGTGCCCCGCAGTTTGTGCGAGAGCTCGCGGAACGCCCGGGCCTGGCTGCGGTGGCGGCCGAAGCCCTTGATGATGCGGATGCCGAGCACGCTCTCCTCGACGACCGTCGTCAGATCACCGACCTGGTCCTGCGCCCGCCGCGCCACGGCCATGTACCGGCCCTCGAAGTAGGCGCAGACGATCACGAGCGGCACCAGGGGAGTGAGCAGCACGAGCCCGAGCGTCCAGTCCTGCGCCACCAGGATGACCATGCCGACCACGATCGTCGTCCCGTTCACCACCAGGAAGGTCAGCGGGAAGGCGAGGAACATGCGCAGCAGCATCAGATCCGTCGTGCCGCGCGACAGCAGCTGGCCCGAGGCCCACCGGTCGTGGAAGGCCACCGGAAGCCGTTGCAGATGGCGGTAGAGATCCGCCCGCATCGCCGCCTCGACCGAGGCCAGCGGCCGTGAGACCAGCCACCGCCGGAGACCGAAGAGGAGCGCCTCCGCGACACCGAGGAGGAGCAGGAGCAGCGCACCGAGCCAGACACCCGCCAGGTCCCGGTCCGCCACCGGGCCGTCCACGAGCCACTTCAGCACGAGGGGGAAGACAAGCCCCGTACAGGAGGCGAGGACGGCGACAAACGCCGCGCTGAACAGGCGAGTTCGCACAGGGCGTACGTACGGCCACAGCCGCAGCAGCGTCCGCGCCGCGGACCCTTTCCGGGCTGGTTCCTCGACTGGTTCCTTGGTCGGTGCATCTGGTTTCGGCATCAGGAGCGAGCCTACGGTTGGCCACTGACAGAGCCCACCGAGTTTTGGCGAAGTCGTACCCCTCCATCAACCGATCGGTTGATGCCCCTTCGAGCGCGATGGGCGATGCCAGGACCCCGGCCCACCGGCGACGCTCGACTCATGCCCATCATCGAAGTGCACGACCTGCGCAAGGCCTACGGCGGCCGGGCCGTCGTCGACGGAGTCTCCTTCGCCGTCGAGGAGGGCGAGATCTTCGGCATCCTCGGACCGAACGGCGCGGGCAAGACCACCACCGTGGAATGCGTCGAGGGGCTGCGCGTCCCCGACGCCGGTACCGTCCGCGTCGCCGGGCTCGACCCCGTCGCCGACCACGACAAGGTCACCCAACTCCTCGGCGCCCAGCTCCAGGAGAGCGAGCTGCAGGGGAAGCTCACCGTGCGCGAGGCGCTCGGTCTTTACGCCGCGTTCTACCCGAACCCCGCCGACTGGCGCCCCCTCGCCGAACGCCTGCGCCTGACCGACAAGCTGGACAGCCGCTTCGGCAAGCTCTCCGGAGGACAGAAGCAGCGCCTGTTCATCGCGCTCGCGCTGATCGGGAACCCGAAGGTCGTCGTGCTCGACGAGCTGACCACCGGTCTCGACCCGCGCGCCCGCCGTGACACCTGGCAGCTCATCGAGGACGTACGCGACAGCGGCGTCACCGTCCTCCTCGTCACCCACTTCATGGAGGAGGCCCAGCGCCTCTGCGACCGCATCGCGGTCATCGACCAGGGGCGGATCGCCGCGCTCGACAGCCCGGCGGGCCTCATCAGCCGGGCCGCCGGGTCCACCGTCATGTCCTTCACGCCCTCCGCGCCCCTCGACGAGCGGGAACTCACCGCCCTGCCGCGGGTGACCTCCGTCGACCACCGCGACGGCCGCTACACCCTGAGCGGCACCGACGAGACCGTCAACGCCGCCATCACGCTGCTCGCCCGGCACCACATCACCGCACACCAACTCCGGGTCTCCGACGCCACGTTGGACGACGCCTTCCTCGACCTGACGGGAGCCACGGCATGAGCGCCGCCACCACCGCCGTCGCCGCACCGCACACCACGGCGAAGAACAAGGCCTCGTCCGCCGTCCTCAAGGCCGAGTTCCGCCTCTTTCGCCGCGAGCCCGGCGCCCTCTTCTGGATCATGGTGTTCCCCACGGTCCTCCTGGTGGTCCTCGGCTCCATCCCCTCCTTCCGGGACACCGACGCCTCACTCGGCGGCATCCGCCTCGTCGACGCGTACGTCCCCGTGACGGTGCTGCTCTCCCTGATCATGGCGGGGCTCCAGGCCATGCCGCCGCTCATCACCGGCTACCGAGAACGCGGCATCCTGCGCCGCATGTCCACCACGCCGGTACGCCCCTCCGCCGTGCTCGGCGCGCAGATGGGCATCCACGGCACGGCCGCGCTCGTCTCCGCCCTGCTCTCCCTGACCGCGGGCCGCCTCGTCTTCGACGTACCGCTGCCGCGCCAGGCCTTCGGATACGCGCTCGCGCTGCTGCTCGCGATCCTGTGCGGCCTCGCACTGGGTGCCCTCGTGTCGGCCCTCTCCCGCACCACGAAGGCCGCGAACGCGATCGGCTCGGCCGTCTTCTTCCCGATGATGTTCAGCGCGGGCGTCTGGCTCCCGGTGCAGGCGATGCCGGACGGCCTGGCCCGCATCGTGGAGGCCACCCCGCTCGGCGCCGCGGCCCAGGCCCTGGGCGACGCGGCGGCCGGCGACTGGCCGGGCCTCTCCCACCTCGGCGTGCTCGCGCTGTGGACCGTGGTCCTCACGGCGGGGGCCACACGCTGGTTCCGGTGGGAATGAGTGGGAACGAGGTGAGGGCGTGGCCGACACTGGGACCGTGAGTACGAGTACGAGCACGAGCACGGCGGATGCCACGAAGATGATCGAGCAGCGTTGGGGCCAGTTCCACCTCTGGGGCCCCTACGTCCTCCTCGGGTTCGGCGTGCTCATGTCGGTCGCCACGAGCGGCGTCGTCGGCATGGGCCGCGACGACTGGTACGTGGCCTGGACGCTGGTCGGCGCCGGTCTCGTGCTCCAGGCGTGGTGGGGCGTCCTTGCCCGCTCGCGGCCGGGTCCCTCGCCCGCGGGAATGCTCTACTACGCCGTGCGCTGGGCGATCGCCTTCGTCCTCACCTGGATCAACCCCTTCTTCGCGTTCTACGCCGTCGTCGGCTACTTCGGCGCTGAGCGGCTGCTGCCCCCACGCCTGGTCAAGCCAGGCCTCTTCGCCACCGCCGTCATCATGGCGGGCTCCCAGTCGGGCGGTCTTCCCCCGGACGGCGACCTGGGCTGGACAGTCTTCGGCGGGCTGCTCGCGGTGAACATCGCGCTGCTCGCCCTCTTCGCCCACCTGGCGGTGCAGGAGGACGAGCGGGCCCGCGTCCAGGCCGCCACCATCATCGAACTCGAGCACACCAACACGGCCCTCCAGCAGGCCATGGACGAGAACGCCGCCCTGCACGTCCAACTCCTCGTCCAGGCGCGGGAAGCGGGCGTCGCCGACGAGCGGCGCCGCCTCGCCGCCGAGATCCACGACACCATCGCGCAGGGCCTGACCGGCATCATCGCCCAGCTCCAGGTCGTCGCGAACGCGGGCGACGACGACCTGGCCCGCGAACACCTGGGCCGTGCGTCCGCCCTCGCCCGGCACAGCCTCGGAGAGGCCCGCCGCTCCGTCCACAATCTCTCCCCGACGGCACTGGAGCACGACGCGCTCCCCGAAGCGCTGGAGAAGACGGTCGCGGAGTGGTCCGAACGCACCGAGGTCCGCGCCGATTTCACGGTCACCGGATCCCCCGAGCCGCTGCACGAAGAGATCGAGGCGACACTCCTGCGCATCGTCCAGGAGGCCCTGTCCAACGCCGCACGCCACGCGGCAGCCACCCGCCTCGGCGTCACCCTCTCCTACATGGCGGGCGAGGTCACCCTGGACGTGCGCGACGACGGCCACGGCTTCGACCCGCTGGCCACGATCCAGCGCACCGGCTCCGGCGGCTTCGGCCTCGACGGCATGAGGGCCCGCGCCGAGCGGGTCGCGGGGTCCCTCACCGTCGAGTCGGAACCGGGCGGCGGCACGGCGGTGTCGGCTCGCGTACCGTTGGTCCGCCATGAGCACTGAAGCCGAACCGATCACTCCGATCACTCTCCTCATCGTCGACGACCACCCGGTCGTACGGGACGGCCTGCGCGGCATGTTCCAGTCGGCGCCCGGCTTCGAGGTGCTCGGCGAGGCCGCCGACGGCGTCGAGGCCGTCGGCCTGGTGGAGCGCCTCGACCCGGATGTCGTCCTGATGGACCTCCGTATGCCGGGCGGCAACGGCGTGGAGGCGATCGCCGAGCTCACCCGGCGGGGTTCCCGTGCCCGGGTCCTCGTCCTCACCACGTACGACACGGACTCGGACACGCTGCCCGCGATCGAGGCGGGCGCGACCGGCTACCTCCTGAAGGACGCGCCCCGCGACGACCTGTTCACCGCGGTCCGCGCGGCGGCCCAGGGCCGCACGGTTCTCTCGCCCGCCGTCGCGTCGCGGCTCGTCTCCCGCGTGCGCGGCCCTGGCAACGAACCGCTGAGCACCCGCGAACGGGAAGTGCTCGCGCTGGTCGCCAAGGGCACGTCGAACCGTGCGATCGCCGTCGAACTCTTCATCAGCGAGGCCACGGTCAAGACGCATCTCACCCACATCTACGGCAAGTTGGGCGTCAACGACCGCGCCGCGGCCGTCGCGACGGCGTACAGCCGCGGCATCCTGAGCTAATTCCGGGCCCCGTAGGGGCGCGGGGAACTGCGCGCCCAGCCACGACGCACCCGCGCTTGACGGTACCTACATCCGAACCCGCAGCAACAGCACAGACCGCGCCCCCACAGTGACCACAGCCCCCGCGGAGTGCAAGATGCCAGGCGCGGCCCGCTGCTCCTCCAGGGAGGTATCCACCACCACTTCGTACGACTCGGCCCAAGGCGCCCCCGCCAGCAAAAAGCTCCCCGGACGGTCCGCCGCGTGGAGGATCGCGAGGAAGCTGTCGTCGACGATCGGCTCGCCCCGCACGTCACGCCCCGGTATGTCGCGGCCGGACAGATACATGCCGAGCGTCGCGGCCGGCGCGTACCAGTCGGCCTCCGTCATCTCCCTGCCGCTCGCGGTGAACCACGCCAGGTCACGGAGCCCGTCCGCCGAGTGCGCGCGCCCGGAGAAGAAGGCCCGTCGCCGCAGCACCGGATGGGCGTGCCGCAGCGCGATCAGGCGGGACGTCAGCGCGCACAGCGCCGCCCACCCGGGGTCATCGAGGAGCCCCCAGTCGACCCAGCTGACCTCGTTGTCCTGGCAGTACGCGTTGTTGCTGCCCCCTTGCGTACGCCCCATCTCGTCGCCCGCGACCAGCATCGGCACCCCAGTGGACAGCAACAGCGTGGTCAGCAGATTCCGCAGCTGCCGCCGCCGCAGCCCGGCCACCCGTTCATCGCCGGTCTCGCCCTCCACGCCACAGTTCCAGGACCGGTTGTCGTCCGAACCGTCCCTGTTGCCCTCTCCGTTGGCCTCGTTGTGCTTCCGCTCGTACGACACCAGGTCCCGCAGCGTGAACCCGTCGTGCGCCGTCACGAAGTTCACCGACGCGTACGGGCGCCGACCACCCCAGGCGTACAGATCGCTCGAACCCGAGAGCCGGTAGCCGAGATCCCGCACATCGGGCAGCGCGCCCCGCCAGAAGTCCCGTACCGCATTGCGGTAGCGGTCGTTCCACTCCGTCCAGAGGGGAGGGAAGGCCCCCACCTGATAGCCCCCGGACCCCACGTCCCACGGCTCGGCGATCAGCTTCACCCGCCGCAGGACCGGGTCCTGCGCGATCACCGCGAGGAAAGGGGACAGCATGTCGACGTCGTGGAAGGAACGCGCGAGCGCCGCCGCCAGATCGAAGCGGAAGCCGTCCACCCCCATCTCGGTCACCCAGTAGCGCAAGGAGTCCGTGATCAGGCGAAGGACGTGCGGCTGCACCACCTGGAGCGTGTTCCCGCAGCCCGTGTAGTCCGCGTACCGCCGTGCGTCGGACGGCTGAAGCCGGTAGTAGCCGCGATTGTCGATGCCCTTGAGCGACAGCATCGGGCCCAGCTCGCCCGCCTCCGCCGTGTGGTTGTAGACCACGTCGAGGATCACCTCGATCCCGGCCTCGTGCAGCGCCCGCACCATCCGCTTGAACTCGCCGACCTGCGCACCCGTCGTCCCCGATGCCGCGTACGCGGCGTGCGGGGCGAAGTAGCCGATCGAGTTGTAGCCCCAGTAGTTCCTCAGGCCCCGCCTCAGCAGATGGTCCTCGTGCGCGAACTGGTGCACCGGGAGCAGCTCCACCGCCGTCACACCGAGGCGTACGAGATGGTCGATCGCCGCGGGATGCGCGAGGCCCGCGTACGTCCCCCTGAGTTCTTCGGGAATCCCCGGGTGCAGCTTCGTGAAGCCGCGTACATGCACCTCGTAGATGACCGAGTCCGCCCACGGCGTCTTGGGGCGCCGGTCGTCGGCCCACTCGTCGTCCGACGTGTCGTCGTGCACGACCACGCCCTTGGGGACGTACGCGGCCGAGTCCCTGTCGTCCCGCACGGTGTCGGCCACGTGCTGCTGCGGCCAGTCCCGGACGTGCCCGTACACCTCGGGCGGCAGGCCGTACGCGGCGAAGTCGCCGTCCACCGCGCGTGCGTACGGGTCGAGGAGCAGCTTCGCCGGGTTCCAGCGCGCGCCCGTCCACGGGTCCCAGCGGCCGTGCACGCGGTAGCCGTAGCGGCGGCCGGGACGGACACCCGGCACGAAGCCGTGCCAGATCTCGTGGGTCAGCTCGGTCAGCGGGCAGCGCGTCTCGACGCCCTCGTCGTCGAAGAGGCAGAGCTCGACGGCCTCGGCGCCCCCCGCCCACAGCGCGAAGTTGGTGCCCGCGACGCCGTCGGGCCCCACTCTGAACCGCGCGCCGAGCGGCGTGGGCGCCCCCGGCCACACGGGCAGGCCGGGGTCGTCCGGAGCGGCCCGCGTCGCGGTGCGCGCTCCGGTCGGCGTCGACTGCGACGTAGGCGCCGACGCCGACGCCGATGTTCCGTTTACGGCGGCTGGCTCCCCGGCCCCGGAGGCCGCGCCCGTACCGCGCCGCGCACCTCTGAGTGCTTCCTGTTCGGCTGCGCTGGACACCCATCCGCCTCCTGCGGCTCGACCCCTGCCGCGTCCCGGCGGCGGAGGCTTACCAGACCGGACGACGCGAGCGGAGCCGATGGCTTGCCGATGGCTCCCGCGCCGTCCTCCTCACTGTTCTGCCCAGCGTGTGCGTCGCACTCACGTTTCCCCAGGAGGGGGACGGTCGTTGGGACGGACGTGAGACAGGTAGCGAGGCGCGCACGGCGCGCAGGGGCCGCGCTGGCCGCCGTAATGACATGGGCAGGACTGCTGGCCGGAGCCGCGGGGTGCAGCGGTGACGGCGGTGGCATCGACCGTCTGATGGGCAAGCCACGGTCGCCCGCCGACGCGATCCGGGTGACTCCGGACGACGACAGCAAGGGCGTCAAGGGCAAGGAACGGCTCCGGGTCGAGGTCCCCGACGGGCGCCTCGAATCGGTGCAGGTCGTCCGGGTGCAGGACGCCCGGGAGGAGCCGGTGCCGGGCCGCATCGACGAGGACGGCACGACATGGAAGCCGCTGGACGAAGGTGAACTGGCGCTCGCGGCGAAGTACTCGGTGGACGCCGTCGCCCTCGACGGCCACGGCCGCCGCTCGGCCCGGCACACGACGTTCACGACGTACGTCCCCGAGGAGCGGTTCACCGGCTATGTGACACCGGAGAACCGCTCCACGGTCGGCACCGGCATGATCGTTTCCCTGGAGTTCAACCGGGAGGTCGAGAACCGCGAGGCCGTCCAGCGCGCCATCAGCGTCACCGCGAAGCCGGGCGTCGACGTACGGCCGCACTGGTTCGGCGACACCCGCCTGGACTTCCGCCCGGAGAAGTACTGGAAGCCCGGCACGAAGGTCACCGTCGACCTGAGCCTGCGCGACGTCCAGGCGGCGCCCGGCGTCTACGGCCTCCAGGACAAGAGCTTCTCGTTCACGGTGGGCCGCAGCCAGCAGAGCCGGGTCGACGCCGCCGAGCACACCATGGAAGTACGCCGTGACGGTGAGGTCCTCTCCACGGTGCCGATCACCGCTGGGGCTCCCAAGACCACGACGTACAACGGGAAAATGGTGGTCACGGAGATGCTGGAGGTGACCCGCATGAACAGCCGCACCGTCGGCTTCGGCGGCGAGTACAACATCCCCGATGTCCCGCACGCGATGCGCCTGACGACGTCCGGCACCTTCCTGCACGGCAACTACTGGTCGCCGAACGCCCCCGGCAACACGAATGTCAGCCACGGCTGTGTGGGCCTGCGCGATGTGAAGGGCGGGAGCTCGGAGACCCCGGCCGGGTGGTTCTTCGACCGGAGTCTGATCGGCGATGTGGTGGAAGTCGTCAACAGTGAGGACAAGGAAGTCGCTCCTGACAACGGTCTCGGTGGCTGGAACATGAAGTGGAAGGACTGGACGGCACCGCCCGGAGCCGTGCCGGAGGCCAAGCCCGGAGGCCGTCGCTGAGGCAAGGCCCGTACCACCTGCGCAGTTGGGACTGAACGGTGACATTGGCGGGGAGTCATCGGTCAGGGCCGTGTGGTTATCTAGCGCAGGCGCGTGTCTGTGCGCGCAGATGCACTGGGGTGCGGGCCTGACCAGGCCGTGCGAGGGGAGACAACATCGTGAACGGGCGACCGATATCGGGGACGTCGGTTGGTGCGCGGGGGCGCGCGCAGCGACGGGGCGGCAAGGGCCTCATCGCGGTGGCATCGGGTGCGACGCTGCTGTTGGTCGCGGCGTGCGGCGGTGGCGGAGGCGGTTCGGATGCGGGCGACGGCAAGGCCAAGGCCGACAAGAACGCACCGTCGACGGCCGTCGTGACGGTGGCGCCGAAGGACGGCGCCGACGCCGTGGCCACCAGCGGCGCCCTGAAGATAGCCGCCGACAAGGGCAAGCTGTCGAACGTCAAGGTCGAGGACAGCAAGGGCAATCCGGTTCCTGGCAAGATCGCCTCGGGCGGCGGCACGTGGACTCCGGCGCATCACCTCGCGGCCTCCACGAAGTACAAGGTCCACGCGATCGCCGAGGACTCCGAAGGACGTGAGTCGGCCAAGGACACGTCGTTCACGACGCTGACCCCGAAGAACACCTTCATGGGGCAGTTCACGCCGGAGGACGGCTCGAAGGTCGGCGTCGGAATGCCGTTCTCGGTCCACTTCACGCGGGGCATCACAAGCCCGGAGGCCGTCGAGAAGGCCATCGAGGTCAAGACCGAGCCGTCCGTGCCGGTCGAGGGCCACTGGTTCGGAAACGACCGCATCGACTTCCGCCCCGAGAAGTACTGGAAGGCGGGCACGAAGGTCACCGTCAACCTCAACCTCGACGGCGTCGAGGGCAGGAACGGGGTCTACGGCAAGCAGGCCAAGACCCTGAAGTTCACCATCGGCCGCAGCCAGGTCTCGACCGTCGACGCCAAGTCGCACCAGATGAAGGTCGTCCGGGACGGCAAGCAGATCAAGAAGATCCCGATCACCGCGGGTGCCCCCGGCACGACGACGTACAACGGCCAGATGGTCATCAGCGAGAAGCTCCAGGTCACGCGCATGAACGGCGACACCGTCGGCTTCGGTGGCGAGTACGACATCAAGGACGTCCCGCACGCGATGCGCCTGTCCAACTCGGGCACCTTCCTCCACGGCAACTACTGGTCGGGCGGCGCCTTCGGCAACACGAACGCCAGCCACGGCTGCATAGGCCTGAGCGACGTGCGCGGCGGCTACAGCAAGAAGACGCCCGCCGGATGGTTCTTCGACAAGTCCCTCGTGGGGGACGTCGTCGTCGTGAAGAACTCCGCGGACAAGACGATCCAGCCCGAGAACGGCTTCAACGGCTGGAACATGTCCTGGGAGAAGTGGAAGGCCTGAGCCTTCCTCCGGCCCCGGCCCCGGCCCCGGCCGCACGGTCATGCGAGGCACGGCTAACGTGCCTCGCATGACATCTGTGCATCTCGAAGTCGCCGATGGCGTCGGCACCATCCGCCTCGACCGCCCCCCGATGAACGCGCTCGACATCGCCTTGCAGGACCGGCTCAAGGAGCTGGCCGAAGAGGCGACCCGACGCGACGACGTACGTGCCGTGATCATCTATGGCGGCGAGAAGGTGTTCGCGGCGGGCGCGGACATCAAGGAGATGCAGGACATGGATCACACGGCGATGGTCGTGCGGTCCCGTGCCCTGCAAGACTCCTTCACCGCCGTCGCCCGCATCCCCAAGCCCGTCGTCGCCGCCGTCACCGGTTACGCACTCGGCGGCGGCTGCGAGCTCGCGCTCTGCGCCGACTTCCGCATCGCCGCCGACAACGCCAAGCTCGGCCAGCCGGAGATCCTGCTCGGCCTGATCCCCGGCGCGGGCGGCACCCAGCGCCTGGCCCGTCTGGTCGGCCCCTCCAAGGCCAAGGACCTCATCTTCACCGGCCGCATGGTGAAGGCCGAAGAGGCGCTCACCATCGGCCTCGTGGACCGCGTCGTGCCCGCCGCCGAGGTGTACGAGCAGGCGCACACGTGGGCCGCGCGGCTGGCGAAGGGTCCCGCGCTGGCGCTGCGCGCGGCCAAGGAGTCCGTGGACGCGGGCCTGGAGACGGACATCGACACCGGGCTCGCGCTCGAGCGCACCTGGTTCGCGGGTCTCTTCGCCACCGAGGACCGCGAGCGGGGTATGCGCAGCTTCGTCGACGAGGGTCCTGGCAAGGCCAAGTTCCTCTGATTCCCGGGAAGCACCCCGCCAAGTACCCCTGGAAGAGGATCAGTTGACGCCGCATCAACATGCGTGTCCCTCGAAGGGGCGGATTATGCGTGACTTAAGAGAACCTTAAGCCTTGCTTGTTGAGGGCGGTAAGTGATCACCCGTAAGCGGGTAGTCATCGCAGGTCAGTAGGGGTGTCGTAGGTCCTTAACTGCCAGCGGCATATGCCTAGTCGGCTCCCCGGAATGGATGGTTCCGGGGGGCTTATTCCGCCGGAACGGCCCCGGAGAGCGCTCTGTGCGGCCATGATGGGGGGCATGGCGGGGCTGGAGGGTATCGAACAGCCGCGGCGGCACGGGAGTGCGACCGCGGCGCGCTGGTCGCCGGCGGTTGAGGACGAACACGCGCTCAAGGCGCTGGAGTTGTTCGGCAATCCGACGGACGCGGAGGTTCCGCTGCCGTCGCGCCCGGAGTCTGCCGCCATCGCGCGCAGGCTCACCCAGGTCGTCGTGCTCCGCCACTGGGGCCTCTCCCCGAAGCTGACCGAGGACGCGGTGCTCCTCGTCTCCGAACTCGTCGGCAATGCGGTGCGGCACACCGGTGCCCGCGTCTTCGGGCTGCGGATGATCCGGCGGCGCGGCTGGATAAGGATCGAGGTGCGCGACCCCTCGCGCGGTCTGCCCTGCCTGATGCCCGTCCATGAACTCGACCTCAGTGGCCGCGGCCTCTTCCTGGTCGACAAACTCTCCGACCGGTGGGGCGTGGATCTGCTGCCGCGCGGCAAGACGACGTGGTTCGAGATGCGGGTCGCCGACCGCTGAGAGTCGAGCGCATCGACCGCTGAGAGTCGACCGCTGATACGCGAAAGCCCCCGGTCGCCGGAGTGCGGCATTACGGGGGCCTGCGCGGAGCGCCGTGAACAGTTGGGGTGTGGTCCACGGCCGCTGATGACGACCTGAGCCCGGGTCAATGGGGGTCGCGGCTCCGACTATGGCAGACGGGGACCTGTGCTCCAAAAGTTCCTATCCGGTCATAGTGGTGTAAATTGCGACAGCTCAAAGGTGAATCCTTGGTGAGATGGGACACCCGCCTGGTAAACGCTGGTTAAGTTGTGGCTGTGACAGGTGATCCGCAAGGGTCCGCAAGGTGTCCGCCGCTCTCGGCGCCTCCGACCCGCAGGGCCTGAAAGCCGGGCAATCAGCGTGTTTTACCCCCTTATCCCATTAAATGGCCGAGTGATCGAGACTGACCGCCGTGGCGCCCTGCGCACCTGCACCGGCCTTGTCGTCACCGGGGCGCTCGCCACCGGGTGCGCCACGACCGGCCCCGCCCCCACGCGTGAGCGACCCGCCGCACCGCCCAAGGCCCCCCGCGCCGCACCGGCCGCCGCCCCCGCCCCCCGCCGCTTCCCCGGCCTGCCCGACCAGATCGCGCACAGCCCCCGCGGCCGACCCCAGGTCGCGCTCACCTTCCACGGTCAGGGCGACCCGGCGATCGCGCGCTCCCTGCTCGCCATCGCCGAGAAGGCGGACGCGAGGATCACCGTCCTCGCCGTCGGCAGCTGGCTCGACGAACACCCGAAGCTCGCCCGCCGCATCCTCGACGGCGGCCACGACCTGGGCAACCACACCCAGCACCACCTCACCGTCAACGAGATGTCCGAGGCCGACGCCTACGCGGAGATCACCGGCTGCGCCGACCGCCTCCGCCGCCTCACCGGCTCCATCGGCACCTGGTTCCGCCCCTCGCGCGCCGAGACCGCGACCCCCCTCGTCGCCCGCCTCGCCCATCGCGCGGGCTACCCGCACGTCCTCTCGTACGACGTCGACTCCCTCGATTTCACCTCGCCTGGCGCCCCGGCCGTCACCCGCAAGGTCGCATCAGAGGTGCGCGCGGGTTCCGTCGTGAGCCTGCACTTCGGGTACGCGGACACGGTCGCCGCGCTCCCCGCCGTCCTGGAAGACCTTGACCGCCGCGGCCTGCGCGCGGTGACGACCACGGAGTTGCTGACCTGATGACCCTGCACCTGAACCTCACCCGGCGCACCGGAGCGGTCATCGCCGCCGGTGCCGTCGTCGCCGCCGCACTCGCCGGCTGCGGCGGCACCGACGGCGACGACCGTGCGGACGAAGCCCTCGGCACCAAGGGCATCCAGAAAGCGGCAAAACCCAAAGCCAAGGTGGTGCCGGGCCTCCCCGGTATGCCACCCGTCCTCGACCGGAAGGACGTCTACGCGGCGGACCGCCCGAACAAACTCTCCCCGGTGGTCAAGGACTTCCCCTCCCGCATCTACGTCCCCAACACCACGTCCAACACGGTCTCGGTCATCGACCCCAAGAAGTACCAAGTGATCGACACGATCGACGTGGGCGTCCAGCCCCAGCACGTCGTCCCCTCCTGGGACATGAAGACGCTCTGGGTCAACAACAACCGCGGCCACACGCTCACGCCCATCGACCCCAGGACCGGCAAGGCGGGCAAGCCGGTCGATGTGCACGACCCGTACAACCTCTACTTCACGCCCAACGGCAAGTACGCGATCGTGATGGCCTCGATGGACCGTGAGCTGGTCTTCCGCGACCCGCACACCATGAAGAAGATCAAGACCGAACCGGTCAGCTGCTACGGCGTCAACCACGCCGACTTCTCCGCGGACGGCCGCTACTTCATCGTGTCCTGTGAGTTCTCCGGCGAACTCCTCAAGGTCGACACGGAGAAGATGAAGGTCGTCGACCAGCAGAAGCTGCCCTTCGACGGCGCCATGCCGCAGGACGTCAAGGTCTCGCCCGACGGCAAGACCTTCTACGTGGCCGACATGATGGCCGACGGCATGTGGGTCCTGAGCGGCGACAAGTTCGACAAGCCGAAACTCCTGCACACCGGCAAGGGCACCCACGGCCTGTACGTCAGCCGGGACTCGCGCGAGATGTACGTCTCCAACCGGGGCGAGGGCACGATCTCCGTCTTCGACTTCCCCAAGAACAGACTCACCAAGAAGTGGAAACTCCCCCAGGGTGGCAGCCCCGACATGGGCGGCGTCTCGGCGGACGGCAACACGCTCTGGCTCTCCGGGCGTTACGACTCCGAGGTGTACGCCATCGACACCCGCACCGGCGTCCAGACCGCCCGCATCCCGGTAGGCGGCGGCCCGCACGGCTTGGCGGTGTACCCGCAGCCCGGCCGCTATTCGCTGGGCCACACGGGGATCTTCCGCTGAGCTGCTCAACGGCTGCTGTTCAACGGTTGACCACAGCGGCCACCGGGCACGAGAAGGGTAGATCGACCAGTCCGACCTGCCCTCCCCTCTGCCGCTCAGGAGGCCGCCCGTGCTCAAAGGCATCGACGTCAGCTCGCACCAGTCCACCTTCGACACGGACGGCCGCTCCTTCGTCATCATCAAGTCGACGGAGGGCCGTTCGTACGTCAACCCAAGACTGACCGCACAGGTGAAGCGGGCGCGGGACGGCGGCTGTGTGGTGGGCTTCTACCACTTCCTGTGGCCGGGGAACATCACGGCGCAGGCCGAGTACTTCGTCAGCAAGTCCCCTGAGAAGTCAGGGGACTTGCTGGCAGCGGACTGGGAGTGGACGGGCGAGCACACGCGGGCGAGCAACGCGGAGAAGGACCGTTTCATACGAGAGGTGAAGCGGCTGCGGCCGAACCACCGGGTTCTCTTGTACGCGAACCGCGATTTCTGGCTCAACCACGACACCACGTCCTACGCGGGCGACGGTCTGTGGATCGCCGACTACGTCACGGCGGGCAAGCCCCGCATCAAGGCGAAGTGGCTGATCCATCAGTACACGTCGACGCCGCTGGACAAGAACGTCGCGGACTTCGACAGCGAGGACGACCTTCGGGACTGGGCGACGCCGTAGGTCCCCCCCGGCGGGGTCAGGCCAGCCACTCCGCCGTGCGCTCGCGGGACGCCGAGTCCAGCGCCTTGCGGACCGCGTCCGTGTCCGACGCCAGGCCGTACACCGGAGTGCCCGGCTGCTGGCGCCACGACTCGTCCTGTCCGCCCGTGTCGACGGTGTCGAAGCCGATCGCGTCGATGAGGTCGCGTACGACCTTCTTGGCGTCCTCGTCGTCGCCGGACACCGGAAGAGCGACGCGGCCGGGGGTGCCCTTGGGCTGCGGCTTGTCGAGGATGTCCTGGGCGTACGTGCCGTTGAAGGCCTTGATCACCGGGTGGCCGATCTGCTGCTCGGTCCAGCGGCTCTCGGTCAGGCCGTCCTCGATCTCGGCGATCTTGCCGTCGCGCTGCTGCGGGTAGTAGTTGCCGGTGTCGATGACGGCGACGCCCTCGGCCGCGCTGTCCAGGAAGCCGGACGGCAGGTTCGGGACGGCCTTCAGCGGGATGGTCACGACCACGACCTGGGCACCCCGTGCGGCCTCCTCGACCGTCACCGGTGTCGCGCCGGTCTCCGCGGCGAGGTCGGTGAGGGTCTGCGGGCCACGGGAGTTCGCGACGGAGACGTCGTGGCCGAGGGTGGTGAGGCGCCGGGTGAGGTTGCCGCCGATGTTGCCCGCGCCGATGATGCCGATCTTCATGACTCGCCCTTCCGGGGTTGGTTCGCTGGTCTCGTAGCGGAGCCAACCTCCGGAACGGGTGAAGTATTCCGGAGGTCCTGGAGCGCGCTGCCGTCGATCAGCGTGGCACGGAGCCTGAGCCCACCAGCGGCCGCGGCTGATCACGGTTCGCCCGCACGGTCCGCATGGCCCGCAACAGCAGGAACAGGAGCAGTCCGAACGGTGAGAGGAGAATCGTCAGGACAAGGAGCGGCCCCATCACCAGCGGATGGATGCCGATGCGCCGTGCCTCGCGGTACATCCACTGCCCGATCAGCAGATCCCAGGCGATGACCTGAGCCCAGATCGCGCCCGCCCCGTTGGCGAGGACGAGCAGTTCGCGGAACCCGTCGATGTCCGGACGGCTGACGGCGGCCCAGAGTTCGGGGAAGACGGGCAGCGCCATCGCGAGGTAGACGGCGAGGATCGGTACGACGGTGAGGGGTGAGGCGGCGATGCGGGCCGTCGTCCGCCACCCCGGCGCGAAGATCATGAGCAGCCAGACCGGGGCGGCCAGGTAGAAGGAGAGTTCGAAGAGGAATCCGGTCATCGCACAAGCTCCTTGTGGGCTGCTTCGCCGTCATCGCTGTCGGCTGCTCGAACTCGAACTGGGCGCCTGCCGCGGCCGGTCGGGTCGCGCAGGGCTCCGTACGCGCCTGCGGCCGTGACGCCGATGATCAGCCCCGCCGCCGTCAGCGTCGCGCCGTCCGGGTGGTTGAGCGGCTGGCCGCGCAGGGCCTGCCAGGTGACCAGGGCGAAGACGGCCGCGTACGAAGTCGAGGCGAGGAGTACGAGCCGCAGCCGCACGTGCTCGTCGGCGAGCCGACGGAATCGGGGGCGCGCCGTGAGCGCCGTCAGGCCCATGAGCAGCAGCGGGAGCAGCTGTAGCGCGTGCATACCGACGAAGTGCGGGATCCGCAGATCGCCGCCGGTGGTCGACCAGCCGGTCAGCGGCATGGAGGGGCCGCCGTCCGGTACGCCCACGCTGTGCGCGCCGACGATGGGGGAGGTGCCCCGCTGCTGGCCGGGCGCAGGCTGGGTCATGAGGAACCCGACGGCGGCTCCGGCGAGGGCGATGACGATCCCGGAACGCATCGCCCAGGCGGAGGCGCGGTCGGCGATGCGGGCGCGAAGGAGCAGGATCGCGATGAGCAGAGTGCCGAGCCACAGGATGACGACGGTGACGGCCATCGCGTTGAACAGGGCTTCGTCGAACGGGGTCTGGTGGTTGAAGTGGCTGCGCTTGCCCCGCACCACCTGCCCGGTGATGATCACCATCTCGATGAGGCTCGACGCGGCGACGACTGTGCCTGCCCACCAGCCTGCCCGTCGGCCCCGGTCGAGCAGCGAGAGCAGCCAGGCGAGCGAGAGTCCGTACGCGACGAACGAGACCGAGAACTTGAACGGCTTGAACCAGATCGGCGAGCCGACGAGGACGCGGTCGTCGACGATCAGTCCGATGCCGGACACGACGGCCAGGACGGCCATGGACGCGGAGAACGCGACGAGCGGCCGATGCCATAAGCGCCATGAAGACACAGAGATCCCCCAGATTCCGGAGCAGAGTTTGAATGGACGTTATGGATAGTGGTGCTGACCACTATCCGATAGCGACACTATCTATGATGGGAATCGGGGATGGCAAGGGCGCAGCCGATGGCAGAGTGGCGAGCGGGCGGGGGCGCGAAGAGGGGGAGTGGGCAGGAGATGGGCAGGAGAGTGGGCAGTCCGTGCGTATTGGCGAGTTGAGTCGCAGGACCGGTGTGCCGGTGCCGACGATCAAGTACTACGTCCGTGAAGGGCTGCTGCCGCCGGGCGAGTTGAGCAGCCCCAACCAGGCGCAGTACGACGAGGCGCATGAACGCAGGCTGCGCCTCATTCGCGCCCTCCTGGACGTGGGCGGCCTGAAGGTGGCCGCGATCGCGGAGGTGCTCGGCGCGGTCGACGACCCCGAGCGCCCGCTGCACAAGGTGCTCGGCGCGGCGGCGGACCGCCTTGGCGCGGAGGGGGCTGCCGACGACGACGCGGAGGCGGCGACAGCGCGGACGGCGGTCGAGGACCTGATCACCCGCCGCGGCTGGCAGACCCACGAGTCGAACCCCGCGGCCGCCGACCTCTCACGTGCCCTGGCCGCGATGGACCGGGTCGGCCACGGAGCGTTCACGGAACTGCTCGACGAGTACGCGGACGCCGCCGAGCTGGTCGCCCGCGCCGACCTCGGTTACGTGGACCGGCGGGTGGCGGTCGAGGACCTGGTGGAGAGCGTGGTGATCGGCACGGTGCTGGGGGAGGCGGTGTTCAACGCGATGCGGCGGCTGGCGCATGTGGATGCTTCGGCGCGGTTGTACGGGGTTGAGGGGGCGGGGGGCGACGGGGGCCGATAGGCGGCCCGTACGCCCCGGTCTGCGATCGGTGGTCTGCGGTTGGCGGTCGGTGGTCGGTGGTCGGCGGTCGGGGTGCCGTCGTGGTGAGCCGCCGGGATGGCTACCGGGCCCGGCGCCGGGTGCGCTCCAAGGTGACCGAGGCTGTCATCACCACGGCACTGGTCTCGTTGGTCGTGATCACCTTCGGCGCGCTCCTCATACGCGTCCTCCGGGCAGGGCCGCCCACCCCGGAGCACCGCCGACGAATGGAACCCGCTGTGAATCGACGCCTGGACCAGTCCACCAGCCTGCAAGCCACCACGCTCAGCGGTATCGAGCTGGGCCCACTGTTCACCGATCGTGCCCAGTTCGAGGTGCCTGACCTGGCAACCCGCTTTGCCTACAAGAAGGAAGACATCAACGCCGACGGCCGGTACGACGCCATCAGGCCGAGCATCGCGGCCATCGACCGTGCCACCGGCGCCGACGAGATCCGAAGGCTGGTCGCGGTACCCGACTACGTCGTCAACAGCGTCGCCGCGGTCACCGAGACCGGCTCGCTCGTCCTTGCCTCGGGCAGCGGCAGCCAACTCCCTGCCAACGCGGGCGGCGCCGCCCACGCGGTCTGGATCATCGGCGCGCAGAAGGTGGTGCCCGACTTGAACACAGCGCTGCGCCGCGTCGAGGAGCACGCCCTCCCGCTGGAGAGCGTCCGCTCCCAGGAGGTGTACGGGATGCCAAGCGCCGTCAACCGCCTGCTCATCCTCAACGCGGACCCCCGTCCGGGGCGCGGCACCGTGCTGCTTCTCCGAGAGGCCATCGGGTACTGACCCCGGACCCCGGCCCAGGGTGAATACGCCTGTGACAGAACGAAGACGTCGCTGAGCATGGCCTGTAACTCGGTGCGAGATACAAATACTTCAGACCACACGCACCGCGCTCCTTCTGGGGGAACACCGTGAAGTACACCCGCATCACCGCTCTCGCCGCCATCAGCGTCGCCGCCAGCCTCTCGCTCACCGCCTGTGGCGGCGACGACTCCGGGAAGGACTCGTCCTCCAAGGGCTCCTCGTCCTCGTCTTCTTCGTCCTCGGACGGCGGCTCGAAGCCGGAGGGCGGCTCGGGCTCCGGCGGTTCGGAGGCCGGCAACGCGAAGTCGGGCTCCGGTGAGGACACCAAGACCGACGCCGGCGCCGCGAACGGCGCGACGGATACCAGCGGCAAGGTCACGTTCTGCAAGACGGAGGACCTGGCCATCGACGCCACGGACGCCGCGCCCGACGAGGTCTCCGGCAGGATCGACATCACCATGGTCAACCGGGGTTCGGCCACCTGCTCGGCGACGGGCTTCGCGGGCGTCGACATCAAGGACACCGACAACACATCGAGCCCCATCGAGCGCGGCAAGGCCCAGCCGCGAATCACTACCCTGAAGCCCGGCGACGCCGCTGTCTTCAACCTCGCCTACGACATCGACAACACCGGCGGAAGCCTCGCGCACCCGACCGACATCCAGGTGACGCCCCCGAACGAGACCCACACCGTGGACCTGAAGTGGCCCGCGGGCGCTGGGGACATCAAGGGCGCCTACACAGATGTTCAGGTCTACCCCACGCACACGACCAAGTAGGGGTGGTGCCCGCGGCAAAGCGCTACTCGTCGCGGACGGGCAACCGCCCCAGCGTTTCCCGGAGTTCAGCCTGCGCCACGCGTGGAACGGGCCCGGCACTCTCGCGTGCCGGGCCCCTTCGACGTACTCCCGCTACTTGTTCAGGCTCGCCCAGAACTCGTCGAAGGAGAGACGCTTGTCCTTGTCGGTGTCCTTCGCGCCGATCACGGCCTCGGCCACCGTCTCGGTGACGTAGAAGTCCCCCATCTTCGCCATGGCCGACTTCCACTCGGCCGCCGTGATGAAGCCGTCGCCGTCCGCGTCGAACTGCTCGAACGTCCTGCGTGCTTCCTCGATGTCCGCCACCGGATCCACCCCTTCTTGGTGCGCTACTGACGGGGGCTAGGGTATCGGCCGTCCGGGGACGCGATCACAAGGAGTACGCCCATGGCCAGCACCCCTGCCGCGCTCGGGACGATCCTCGCCGTCGCGGCCCGCGGGCACTTTCCGCGGCCCGACGGCACCACCACCGTCGTGCCCCAGCCGTGCCACCGCGACGCGGGCGTGATCTCCTTCACCGCGCACTCGGTGGTCTTCACGGACGAGGACCCGCAGTGGGTGCACGCCACGCTCGCCTCCCTCGACTGCGATCCGCTGGCCGCGACGATGAACCCCCTCTTCCTCGCCGCCTTCCACGAGCGCACGGGCCGCTCCACGGACACGACCGACCTGATGACCGTGGCCGGTGCCCTGCCCGGCGCTCCCGGACCCGAGCTCGGCCTCCGCGAGATCGACGACCCGGACCACCCGCGGGTGGTCCGCGCCCGCAAGCGCCGGGACGACGTACGGGTGTGGTCCACGGCGGGCGGTACGGCGGGCGGTGGCGTGCTGGTGATCGGCCGCGGGCTCGCCGGGCGCTGGGAAGCGGCGATCGAGGTCGAAGAGGGCGTACGTCATCGGGGGCTCGGCAGGGCGTTGGCCGGGGCCGCCCGGCATCTGGTGCCGGACGGGGACGTGGTGTGGGCGCAGCAGTCGACGGGGAACGCGCGGAGTGTGCGGGCCTTTCAGGCGGCGGGGTATCGGCCGGTGGGGGCGGAGGCGTTGTTCTTCGCGCGGTGACGCGCGGTGAGGGGGGGCGCTCCGCGCTGAGCGTCCGGGCAGCTCCACCCCTGGTGGATAGGGTTGGCCCCGTGCGAGTACTGGTGGTCGAGGACGACGACAATCTGCGGTTCGGCGTGGCCGCCGCGCTGCGCGCCGCCGGTCTCGCCGTCGACGAGACCGCGGACCTGCCGCAGGCCGACGAGGCGCTCTTCGTCAACACGTACGACTGCGCCGTCTTCGACCGGATGCTGCCCTCCGGGGACGCCGCCACCTATGTGGAGGAGCTGCGCCGCACCGGCCGGGCCGTCCCCGTCCTCTTCCTCACCGCGCGCGACACCGTCTCCGACCGCGTCGAGGGCTTCGCGCGCGGGGGCGACGACTACCTGGTCAAGCCGTTCGCCGTGCCGGAGCTCGTCGCCAGGGTGCGCAGTCTGTGCCGTAGATCGGGAGTCGTCAGGCCGCCCGTCCACCAGGTCGCCGACGTCGAGATCGACACCGCGCGGCGGCAGGTGCGCAGGGCCGGTCTGCTGCTCACGCTCACCAGCAGGGAGTTCGCCGTCCTCGAAGCGCTCGCGGCCCGTGCCGACCAGGCCGTGCCCCGCGCCGAACTCATCGAGAGCTGCTGGGACGAGATGACCGAGCCGCAGTCCAACGTCCTGGAGGTGCTCGTCTCCCAGCTGCGCCGCAAGCTCGGGGACCCGCCGCTGATCCGTACCGTGCGCGGGGTCGGCTACCGGCTGGCCCCCGGAGACTCATGAGGCCGCGGTCGGCACCGCTCACTCCGACCGCGCGCGTACGCAGGCTGCGTCGGCGCATCACCGCGCTGTTCGCCCTGACCAGTGCCGTGGGTCTGATCGGCATGGCGGTGTTCGCCGTCCAGAGCGACGACCGGCGGTGGCGCCAGCAGCTCGACCAGTCGATGAGCCAGGACACCAGCTGGGCGATCGGCCTCCTCGTGACGGACGAGGACGGCCGCCTCGACGCGCGTGAGCTGACCGAGACGATGGGCACGGGCTGCCCGCCCCTGACGGTCCTTTCGGTGCCGCAGGACAGGAACGCCGACCTCCACGTCGACCACGCGCCGCGCCGCCCCTGCCTGACGGTCGGCCCCGCCGTCGTACGGGAGGCGGGGGAGGCCGCGATCCACGCCGAGGACACGACGGCGGCCGACCGCGACACGACGGACGGCCACCCGGTCCGGCTGCTCGCCGACCCCTTCTACGCCCCCGACGCGGTGGAGGGCGAGGGCCCGCAGGGCGCCATCGTCACGATGGCGGAGACGTCCGACCAGCGGGCCGCCCACCGCCGCCTGACGTGGCTGGTGGCCGGGGCGTGCGCCGTCCTGATCTGCCTGTCGGCGGCGGTCGGCCACCTGCTCTCCGGCCGCGCGATCCGCCCCGCGCTCGCGGCCCTGAGCCAGCAGGAGGCGTTCCTCGCCGACGCCGCGCACGACCTGCGGACACCGGCCGCCTCGCTGCGCACGCTCGCCGAGACCGCGCTGCGCGGCGAGACGGACAGTACGGATGTGCTGCGGCGTACGTTGCGTCTCGCGGACGGGATGGGCGGACTCGTCGACGGGCTGCTGACCCGGGCCAGGCTGATGTCCGGCGTCGAGACCCTCGCTCGGGAGCCGCTGCGGCTCGACCAGCTGGTGGAGGGGGTCGTCGACGACACCCCGGCGGCGGGCCACCGGGTGACGGTGGAGACCGAGGACACCGTGGTGGTGGCCGACCCCGATCTGGTCCGCCGGGCGGTGGCGAATCTGCTGGGCAACGCGCTGGCCCACGGGCACGCCCCCGGGGAGCCCGCCGACGTCCGCGTCACGGTCACCCTCGACGGCACGGTGACGATCGACGACGCGGGGCCAGGTCTGCCGCCCGAGGTGGCGGGAGCCCTCTTCGAGCGCTTTCGCAGCGGGGCGGGGGCGCCGGGGTCGACGGGGCTCGGTCTCTCCATCGCGGCCTGGGTGGCCCATGCGCATGGGGGCAGCCTGACCGGGCTCTCGGGGGAGCGGGGCGGGGCTCGGTTCGTGCTGAGGCTGCCGACGGGAGCGGGCTGACGGGGGCCCGTTCGGCGGGCTGACGGGGGCCGTTCGGAAGCCGCCCGGAAGCCGCCCGGAAGCCGTCCAGGGCCGTCTTGGGGAGGCTCCTCATCAAATCCTCAGCATGGTCCCGGCACGCTGGCCCGAATCGATCTCGGGAGCGAACCGTTGAACCGCGCAGTCCGCCGCCACCCTCTCCTTCTTGCCCTCCCACTCACCGTGGCCGTCCTCGGAGCCACCTCGCTCGTCGGTTGTACCGCCGTGGCCGGACCGGGACCGGAGCAGGACCCGGCGCTGAAGTCCTTCTACGGGCAGACGCTGAAGTGGAAGGACTGCGGCGACCTCGAGTGCGCCAGGCTGACCGTCCCCCGGGACTACTCCCACCCCGAGAACGGCAAGACCTTCGTCCTGCCGGTGGCCAAGGCTGCCACCGCCGATCCGGACCGGCGGATCGGGTCGCTCGTCTACAACCCGGGCGGTCCGGGGGCCGGTGGCGTGGACGACCTGAAGTCGGACAACGGCGAGGCCTTCGGTACCAAGGCACGCGCCCGCTTCGACATCGTCTCCTTCGATCCGCGAGGCGTGGGAGGCAGCAAGCCCGCCGTGAAGTGCGCGGAGGAGGACGGGGAGGGCGAGGCGGAGCCTCTCTACCCGCGGACCGCGCGCGACCGCGCCCACGCGCTCGCGGGGGCCCGTGCCACCGCCGCGGCCTGCGTGAAGGGCAGCGGCGGCATCCTGCGGCAGGTCGGCACCGAGGACGCGGCCCGCGACATGGACGTACTGCGTGCGGCCCTCGGCGATCGGAAACTGACCTACCTCGGCTGGTCGTACGGAACGAGCCTCGGCACCTCGTACGCCGAACTCTTCCCGCACCGCGTCCGCGCACTGGTCCTGGACGGCGCCGTCGACCCGTCCCTCGGCTGGAGGGAACGCGCCATGAGCCAGGCCGTGGGCTTCCGCCGGGCCGTCGACGACTACGCCGATTACTGCGCGGACGTCGCGGGCGACAGCTGCCCCGGCCGCACGCCCGACGAGATAGCCGACCTGATCGACGGTCTGTACGAGCAGACCGCCGACGAACCGCTGCCGGTCGACGGCGACGAGTACGGCGTCGACGCGCGGATGGTGCTCGATGTCGTCACCACCGCGATGTACGGGCCGGAGGACGACTGGGAGGGCCTGTCCCATGCGCTGAGTGACGCGGCCGATGGCGACGGCACCAAACTGGCGGACCTCGCGTCGGCCACCGAGCCCACCGAGCCCACCGACGAACCGGCCCCCGATTCCCGCCGCAAGGCACGTGGTGACTCCGCCGCCCCCGACAACAGCGATACGGCCATCGTCGCCGTCAGCTGCCTCGACACCCCCCACCCCCGCACCGCCCAGCCGTACTGGAACGCCCTGGGCCGCGCCGACAAGGCCGCCGGCGTCTACGGCACGTCGAGCGTGACCGACGAACTCACCTGCGAGGACTGGCCCGCAGGCACCCAGCGCCCGCACAAGGTCCGCGCCGAGGGCGTGCCCCCGGTCCTGGTGGTGGGCACCACCGGCGACCCGGCGACCCCGTACGAGGAGGCCGAGAGCCTGGCGGACCAGTTCCCCGGCGGAATGCTCCTGACGTACGAGGGCCTTGGCCACACCGCGTACGGCCGCAGCAACGCCTGCGTCACGGACGCCGTCGACGCCTACCTCACCGCCCTGAAGCCGGTCCGTTCCGGCGCCACGTGCTAGCGGCGGAGCCGGTGCCCTCCATGCCACGAAGACTCAAGATTCCCGCAGCCGCCGCGGCGCTGCTGCTGATCCTCCTCACCGCGTGCGGCGGTGGAAGAGGAGGCGAACACCGTACCGAGGCCTGCCTGACCGGCACCCTGACGTACGACCACCGCGACGCGGAAGCGGGCCCGAGCAAGCCCCTGGTCACCGCGCCCGCCCGCAACGCCAACTGGGAACTGTGGGGCAAGGCCTCCACCAACTCCAAGCCCCACAAGCTCAGTTCGGGAATCACGGACAGCGGAACCGGCAGGTTCCATGCCTGCTACGGGGCGAAGTCCGGCACTCTGCCCGAGGCCCACATGAGGTTCCGCTCCAGCAGTACGGAGAGCTGGCGGGTCATCAGGAACCGCACCCAGAACACGGAGTACACCTTCGACTCCGCCGCACGCACCGACATATCCGCCAACCAGAACCTCGGCACGGTGAAGGTGCCCGCGGCCATGAGCAACGCCTGGCACGTGGTGGACACCCTCAACCTCCTCTACTGGAAGCGCGACAACCCCGCATCGGACTGCTGGACCCGGCATCAAGTCACGGGAAAATGCGACGAGTTGACCTTCGTCTAGAGCCGGGACGCGGACCCCGACGACGCCGGATACTTCGACCTCGACAGGACCAACTACGTCATCGCGGCCGGTGACATGACCGACTCCGAGCACTTCGTGCTCCATGAGGCGGGCCACTGGTTCCAATGGCAGCTCTACAAGCGCCACCTCCCCGAGGCGACCCACTGCGCCCCGCACTACGTCGAGCGGCGCAGCTCCACCACCTGCGCCTGGACCGAGGGCTTCGCCGACGCGACAGCCGCGTACGTCCTGGGCGACCGCCGCTACGTCGACGAGTCGGGCGCCGCGACCAGCCTGGAGAACGACGCCACCACCCCGGAGTGGGACCCGGGCGACGAGGTCCAGGGCCGCGTCGGCAGCTCCCTGCTCGACCTCTGGGCGAAGGACGGCCCCGACGGCGGCGACTGGAAGCGCACCTTGCGCCTCATGGCGACCGAACCCAGCGACGACTTCCGTGAGTACTTCACCGTCGACCGTCCCAAGGCGTCTCCGCCCCTGACCACGACGGGAGCGGCGGCCGACATCCTCACCGGCCACACCATCAGCACTCGATGATGTTCACCGCAAGCCCGCCCCGCGCCGTCTCCTTGTACTTCACGCTCATGTCGGCCCCGGTCTCCTTCATGGTCTTGATGACCTTGTCGAGGGACACCTTGTGGCTGCCGTCGCCGCGCATCGCCATCTTCGCCGCGGTCACGGCCTTCACCGCCGCCATGCCGTTGCGCTCGATGCACGGGATCTGGACGAGGCCGCCGACCGGGTCGCAGGTCAGGCCGAGGTTGTGTTCCATGCCGATCTCGGCCGCGTTCTCGACCTGCTCGGGGCTGCCGCCGAGCACCTCGGCGAAGGCGCCCGCCGCCATCGAGCAGGCGGAGCCGACCTCGCCCTGGCAGCCGACCTCGGCGCCGGAGATCGAGGCGTTCTCCTTGAACAACATGCCGATCGCGCCTGCCGCGAGGAGGAAGCGGACGACGCCGTCCTCGTCGGCACCGGGCACGAAGTTCATGTAGTAGTGCAGGACCGCGGGGATGATGCCCGCGGCGCCGTTCGTCGGGGCGGTGACGACCCGGCCGCCCGCCGCGTTCTCCTCGTTGACCGCCATCGCGTACAGCGTGATCCACTCCATGGCGCGGGCCTGCGGATCGCCCTCGGCGCGCAGCTGGCGTGCCGAGTTGGCCGCGCGGCGGCGGACCTTGAGGCCGCCGGGCAGGATGCCCTCGCGGGACATGCCGCGGGACACGCATGCCTGCATCACGCGCCAGATGTCGAGCAGGCCCTCGCGGATCTCCGCCTCGGTGCGCCACGCCTTCTCGTTCTCCAGCATCAGCGCGGAGATGGAGAGGCCGGTCTCGGCGGCGAGGCGCAGCAGCTCGTCGCCGGTGCGGAAGGGGTGCTTGAGGGCGGTGTCCTCCGGCACGATCGGGTTCTCGCCCGCGACCGCGTCTTCGTCGACCACGAAGCCGCCGCCCACGGAGTAGTACGTCTTCTCCATGACGAGGGCGCCCTCATGGTCGTACGCGAAGATCGTCATGCCGTTGGCGTGGTACGGCAGGGCCTTGCGGCGGTGCAGGACCAGGTCCTCGGCGAAGTCGAAGTCGATCTCGTGCATACCGAGGAGGTTGATGCGGCCGCCCGACTTGATCTCCTCGACGCGGTCGTCCGCCGACTCCACGTCCACCGTGCGCGGCGACTCGCCCTCCAGGCCGAGAAGCACCGCCTTCGGGGTGCCGTGGCCGTGGCCCGTCGCGCCGAGGGAGCCGTAGAGCTCGGCCCGTATGGCGGTGGTGTGGGCCATCAGGCCCTCGTTCTTGAGGCGGCTCGCGAAGATGCGGGCGGCGCGCATGGGACCGACCGTGTGGGAGCTGGACGGGCCGATGCCGATCGAGAACAGGTCGAAGACCGAGAGGGCCACGAGAAACTCCAAAGGTGGTTGGTAGACGCCGTTGTCTGCCGGGGTGGTGCAGAGAACTACGAAAAGAGCGATGAAAGAACTACGAAAAGATCTAGGAAAAGCGGGGTATGAACCGGGGCACCGCACTCACTGTCTGCACTGTCCAGTGTGCGCGGTGCCCCGAAGGTTTGTACGAAGGAAAGCGTACGAAAGTGCTACAGGTTGGGGTACAGCGGGTGCTTGTCCGCCAAGGCCGAGACCCGGGCCTTCAGGGACTCCGCGTCGAAGCCCGGCTTCAGCGCCTCGGCGATGATGTCGGCGACCTCACGGAAGTCGTCGTCCTGGAAGCCACGGGTCGCCAGCGCGGGCGTACCGATCCGCAGGCCCGAGGTCACCATCGGGGGACGCGGGTCGTTCGGGATCGCGTTGCGGTTGACCGTGATGCCGACCTCGTGGAGGCGGTCCTCGGCCTGCTGGCCGTCGAGCTCGGAGTTGCGCAGGTCCACCAGGACCAGGTGCACGTCCGTGCCGCCGGACAGGACGTCGACGCCGACGGCCTTCGCGTCGTCCTGCACCAGGCGCTCGGCCAGGATGCGGGCGCCGTCCAGGGTGCGCTGCTGGCGCTCCTTGAAGTCGTCCGTCGCCGCTACCTTGAAGGAGACGGCCTTCGCCGCGATCACGTGCTCCAGCGGGCCGCCCTGGAAGCCGGGGAAGACCGCGGAGTTCAGCTTCTTCGCGAACTCCTTGCTGCGGGCCAGGATGATGCCGCCGCGCGGGCCGCCGAGCGTCTTGTGCGTGGTGGAGGTGACCACGTCCGCGTACGGCACCGGGTTCGGGTGGAGACCCGCGGCGACGAGACCGGCGAAGTGCGCCATGTCGACCCACAGGTACGCGCCGACCTCGTCGGCGATCCGGCGGAACTCCGCGAAGTCCAGCTGGCGCGGGTAGGCGGACCAGCCCGCGATGATCACCTTCGGGCTGTTCTCCTTGGCCAGGCGCTCGACCTCGGCCATGTCGACAAGACCGGCCTC
The DNA here is from genome assembly GCF_043200235.1 of Streptomyces sp. NPDC048441. Taxonomy (NCBI): domain Bacteria; kingdom Bacillati; phylum Actinomycetota; class Actinomycetes; order Kitasatosporales; family Streptomycetaceae; genus Streptomyces; species Streptomyces sp. NPDC048441. The sequence goes on along the minus strand of NZ_JBICXM010000020.1, from coordinate 107,737 downwards.
GTCGACGTGGTACGCGACCACGTTGAACTGCTTGCCGGAGAAGTTCAGGCGCATCCCGTGGGTGAGGTGGCCGCCGTGCGCCAGGTCCAGGCCGAGGATCGTGTCGCCGGGCTTGGCGATCGCGAAGAGGGCGGCCTGGTTGGCGGAGGCGCCGGAGTGCGGCTGGACGTTGGCGTACTCGGCGCCGAACAGGTCCTTGACCCGGTCGATGGCGATCTGCTCGGTGACGTCGACGTGCTCACAGCCGCCGTAGTAGCGGCGGCCGGGGTAGCCCTCGGCGTACTTGTTGGTGAGGACCGTGCCCTGGGCCTCCATGACGGCGACCGGAGCGAAGTTCTCCGAGGCGATCATTTCCAGGGTGGACTGCTGACGGTGGAGCTCGGCGTCGACGGCGGCGGCGACGTCCGGGTCCAGCTCGTGGAGAGGGGTGTTGAGAAGCGACATCAGGTGGTCCCTAAGGGTCTTTAGTTGCCGGAAGGCTCTTAGTTGCCTGCGAGCTCGGTGTATTCGGCCGCGGAGAGCAGGTCCTTCGGCTCCTCCGAGATCCGTACCTTGAACAGCCAGCCGCCCTCGAAGGGGGCGGAGTTCACCAGCGACGGGTCGTCCGCGACGTCCTGGTTCGCCTCGGTGACCTCACCGGTCACGGGGGAGTACAGGTCGCTGACGGACTTCGTCGACTCGAGCTCGCCGCAGGTCTCGCCCGCGGTCACGGTCTCGCCGACCTCAGGGAGCTGGGCGTAGACGACGTCACCGAGCGCGTTGGCCGCGAACTCCGTGATGCCGATCGTCGCCACACCGTCCTCGGTGGCCGAGAGCCACTCGTGCTCCTTGCTGTAACGCAGCTGCTGGGGGTTGCTCATGACCTGAATTCTCCTGTACGCGGGTGGGTGCTGCGGAACGGGAAAGATGTGCGTGGGGTCACTTCCGGGGTACCACGGGGGCGGAAGCGTCACCAGCGGGAGTCGCTACAGCGCTAGAAGTGTCACTTCTGGCGCTTGTAGAACGGCAGAGCCACGACCTCGTACGGCTCGTGCGTGCCGCGGATGTCGACGCCGACGCCCTCGGTGCCGGGGGGCGCGTGCTCCACGTCGACGTATGCGATCGCGATCGGCTTGCCGAGCGTCGGGGACGGGGCGCCGGATGTGACCTCGCCGATGACCTTGCCGTCGGCGACCACGGAGAAGCCCGCGCGCGGGACGCGGCGGCCTTCGGCGATCAGGCCCACCAGCTTGCGCGGGGGAGCGGTCTCGGCGCGCTCGGCGGCGGCCGCGAGCGCCGCGCGCCCCACGAAGGTGTCGGACTGCGAGGTCTTCTCGAACTTCACGACCCGGCCGAGACCCGCGTCGAACGGCGTCAGCTCCGCGGTCAGCTCGTGCCCGTACAGCGGCATACCCGCCTCGAGACGGAGCGTGTCGCGGCAGGAGAGCCCGGCGGGGACGAGGCCGACGGACTCGCCGGCCTCCATGAGCGCGTTCCAGAGCTTCTCGGCGTCGCCGGGCGCGACGAAGAGCTCGAAGCCGTCCTCGCCGGTGTAGCCGGTGCGGGCGATCAGCGCGGACACGCCCGCGACAGTGCCGGGCAGGCCCGCGTAGTACTTCAGGCCGTCCAGGTCCGCGTCCGTGACCGACTTCAGGATGCCGGGGGACTCGGGACCCTGGACGGCGAGCAGCGCGTACGCGTCGCGGTCGTCGCGGACCTCCACGTCGAAGCCGTCGGCGCGGGCGGTGAGCGCGTCGAGGACGACCTGCGCGTTCGAGGCGTTGGCGACGACCATGTATTCGGGGGCTTCGGGCTCGCCGAGCCGGTAGACGATCAGGTCGTCCAGGATCCCGCCGTCCTCGGCACAGATCATCGTGTAGCGGGCGCGGCCGACACCGACGGAGCCGATGTTGCCGACCAGCGAGAAGTTCAGGAAGTCCACGGCCGCCGGGCCGCTGACCGTGATCTCGCCCATGTGGGAGAGGTCGAAGAGACCGGCCTTGGTGCGGACGGCGATGTGCTCGTCGCGCTCGCTGGCGTAGCGGAGCGGCATGTCCCAGCCCGCGAAGTCGGTCATGGTCGCGCCGAGCGATCGATGCACGGCATCGAGAGCTGTCAGACGGGGGGCGGTACTCATATGTGGAACTCCCAGGGCATGACGGGCGAGGTCGATCCTCCCCATCTGTCATCGGAACCTGAGAGGTTCATCACGACCCGTCTGTATCAGTACGTCTGTATCAGGGGGTCGTGACTTGCACCTTGGGTGGAGCCGCCGGGGCGGCCCGCTTTTCAGATGTGCCTCGCCCGCGCGGTACGGGGCCTGAGAGATTCAAGGGAGGGACTTGCTCCTTCGGCGCCCCGGTGCGTCGTACGACGGCTACCGGGAACTCTCCCGCGCGGATTCAAGCGGCCTGTATGGAGTTTGCGCGCCCATCATTGCACGCGCCCGCGTCACAGGGCAGTGCAAGGCCCGCTGTGCTGTTCCGGGGAAACCCCGGGCCCGGCGCTGTTGTGCCGCATTACCTTCTCTTTACACTTGCCGGGGAAGCTGCGGGAAGCAGATACGTGACCGCTATGGGGAGGCCGATCACGGTGCGCAGGACGAGTTTCTACGCGACCAACACGGGGGTGGCCCTGCCCAAACAGGCCACCGCCCCCACCAGGGAGAGCTGCGGCCCCCTGCCCGCGGCCGTCGTCCGGGACCTGCGGCAGCGGACGGGTCACAGCCCGCACCGGCTGACGTTCGGCGCCGGCGACCTGATCGTCGTCTCCGGTCTGCCGGGCAGCGGCAAGTCCACGCTGATGCGCAGAGCCGTCGCGGGCCCGCGCATCGACTCGCAGGACACCCGCGACCGCTGGGCACTGCGTATGCCGCGCCTGCTGCCGTACGCGGTCTACCGCCCCCTGGTGCGCCTCGCGCACTACGCGGGCCTGCGCCGCGCCCTGCGCTCCGGCGACGGCGTCGTGGTGCACGACTGCGGCACCCAGGCGTGGGTGCGCCGCTGGCTGGCCCGGGAGGCCGCGCGGCGCGGCACGACGCTGCATCTGCTGCTGCTCGACGTGGAGCCGGACACCGCCATAGAGGGGCAGCTCGCGCGCGGCCGTGGCGTGTCGCGGTACGCCTTCGCGCGCCACCGCAGGACGGTCGGCCGCCTCGTCGGCGCCGCCGAGCGGGGCGATCTGCCGCGCGGCTGCGGCTCGGCGGTGCTCATCGACCGGACGGCGGCAGGGGTGCTGCGGGGGATCGGCTTCGGTGGTTGAGCCGTCCGTCACGTTAGGGTCGTGCCGCAGGCAGAGCGGGACCGAGCAGGGGTTAGCAGGGGTTAGAGAGATGGACATTCCGGCGCAGGCGCACGCCCATCCGTACGGGGGATGGCCGGGCAATGAACTCGAAGAGGTGCTCGCGGCATCCCTCGGCGCGCCCGGCGGGCCGCAGGTCTCCGCGGGGGCCCGCATCGTGGAGGTGCTCGGCCGCAGCCACCTCTGGATCCCGCTGCCGAACGGAGGGGCGCCGGACAGCGGCACCCTCGACCTGCCCACGCTGGAGATCGAAGGCCAGGCGTACGTCCCGGTCTTCAGCTCCGAGCAGCAGTTCCAACAGGCCACGGGCGGCCGGATGGGCTGCACCGTGGCCCCCGCGGTGGAGTTCGCGCGGGGCCTTCCCCCGCAGCTGGGCATCGCGGTCAACCCGGACGGCACGGTCGGTGTCCCGCTGCCGCCGCCCGCGGTCGCCGAGCTCTGCCGGGGCGGGCGCACCCCGCTCGACGGCCCCGCGAGCGGCGGTCGCGTACGCCTCTTCGAGCCGGACTGGCAGCACGACCCGGTGGACTTCCTGTCCGCCGCCGCCCGTGAGTTCGAGGCCATCGGGGTCGTCCTGAGCGCCCGCCGCTGCCTGGCCAGCGTCGAGGGCGAGGACCCCACGCTGTTCGTCGGCATCGAACTGGCCTCCTGGGAGGGCAACGCGCGCGACCTGCCGATGGAGGCCGTGGGCAGGGCGCTCGGGCACGCTCCGGTGCCGTGGCCGGTGAACCTCGTACTGCTCGATGTGGCCCAGGACCCGGTGGGGGACTGGATGCGGGAGCGGGTGCGGCCCTTCTTCGGGCAGAGCCCCGGGCGAGAGCACGGACATGTGTAGGTACGCGGGTGAGGGCGCCGTACGTCAAGTCGGTGTCAGGATCGCCGCTTAAGCTGGTTTCATGACCCGGGGCCATCAGGCGATCGGGTCAGCGGGTCATCGCGAAGGGGCGGTTAAGGGTGAGTGCGTCGGGCACGGCTGCGGCCGGGCAGGTCGAGCACATGCTGCGCCAGGTGACGCCGGGGCGCTACGACGCCTACGAGGCGCTCCTGCGGGCGCTCGCCGCCGACCAGCTCTGGATGCTGCTCTGGCACGGCCAGGCCGGATCCCCCGACGCCCAGTACGGGAACATGGAGGTCGAGGGCCTCGGGTACGCGCCGTGCGTGACCTCCGCCCAGGAGCTCTCCGCCAGTGGCTGGAACCGCTCGTACGAGGTGGTCAGCGGGCAGGACATCTCCCGCACCCTCTACCCCGACCACTACGGCCTCTGGCTCAACCCGCACGCGCCGGGCGGCGGCGTCGGCATCCCCTGGCTCGACCTGCGCCGCATCGCGTCCGGCCTCGACCTGGTGCCCGCCGGACCGCTGCGGCTCACCGAGCCGGCCATCGAGATCCCGCAGTTCTACGCCCTGCTCACGCAGAACGCCCACCGCACCCCCGCGATCCGCTCGCTGCGCCGCGCCTGGGTGCAGCCCGCGCTCGGCGCGCCGTATCTGGCCATCGGCCTCGATGTGTACGACACGTCGCCGCATTCGGTGGACGGGGTGCGCACGATGATGCAGCAGTCGATCGCGGCCGTCCCCGAAGGACTGCCGGTGTCGACCGTCGCGATGTCCGACGGTTACGACCCGATCGCCATGTGGCTGCGCGCGAACGCCCGGCCGTTCTACGACCGCGAGGCCCAGGCGGCCCCGGCGCCCGCGGGCGGATACGGCTACCCCGCGCAGTACTGAAGCGCGTCCGAAGCGCGCCCGGAGAGCGTCCGAGGCGCGTCCGAGGCGCGCCCGGAGAGCGTCCCAAGCGCGTCCGGAACGGGTCTGAAGCAGGCCTGAAGACGCCCTGAACCGGCCACGGCGGCTCGCGCACCAGCCCTGACGGCGGCGATGTCCGTTCTGATGGTGGAGGGGCTCTATGGACCCCCGTGACACCTTGAGACCCAACTGCCCCGTGTTCGCCCCTCGTTCACCTGCGTCCGGATAACGGAACACCTCGATCAGCATCACGGTTGCGCATCCATTCCCTGTCAAGACTGGTAACAGATCGCAACCGCGATGAAGACTCCCGCACCAGGGGCGCTTCGCCCCAGTGCACGACGGACTGATCACGTCGCTACAGCGGCAAGTGCGGGCCGGTCACCACCGGTTGAGAGGGGTCCCTGCCACGATGACGGCACCATTGCATGACACACCTGCGGACGCGGACCCGACAGAGGATGTCGCTCCCGCAGCTGATGCAGGGGTGAAGAAGGTCGAGGGGCGGTCCCTCAAACAGATCGCCTGGAACCGCCTCAAGCGGGACAAGGTCGCCCTGGCCGGCGGTATCACCGTGATCGTCCTGGTCCTTGTCGCCATCTTCGCGCCCCTGGTCGTCTCCCTGCTGGGCCACCCGCCCAACGAGTTCCACCAGGACGAGCTGGAAGACCTGACGAACCTGCCCAAGGGCGCGTTCGGCGGCGTGAGTCCGGACTTCCTCTTCGGGGTCGAGCCGAACAAGGGCCGCGACGTCTTCAGCCGGATCGTCTACGGAGCGCGCATCTCGCTCCTCGTGGCGTTCCTGGCCGCCGTGGTGGCCGTGGTGCTCGGCACCTTCTTCGGCATCATCGCCGGCTACTTCGGCGGCTGGATCGACGCGCTGATCAGCCGGGTCATGGACGTGCTGCTCTCCTTCCCGCAGCTCCTCTTCGTGATCTCCCTGGTCTCGGTCCTGCCCGACGATCTGCTCGGGCTCACCGGCAGCGGCGTACGCATCGCCGTACTGATCCTGGTGATCGGCTTCTTCGGCTGGCCCTACGTCGGGCGCATCGTCAGAGGCCAGACCCTGTCGCTGCGCGAACGCGAGTACGTGGAAGCGGCCCGCAGCCTCGGCGGCGGTCAACGGCACATCCTCTTCCGTGAGCTGCTGCCGAACCTGGTCGCGCCGATCACCGTCTACGCGACGCTCATGATCCCCACCAACATCCTCACCGAAGCGGCACTCAGCTTCCTCGGCGCGGGTGTACGTCCGCCGACGGCCTCCTGGGGCGGAATGCTCCGGGACGCCCTCGCGACGTACGAGCACGACCCGATGTTCATGGTCTTCCCCGGCCTGGCGATCTTCGTGACCGTGCTCGCCTTCAACCTCTTCGGTGACGGGCTGCGCGACGCCCTTGACCCCAAGGGAACTCGGTAAACAGCTCCAACTGGCTTGCCCCTGCCGCAGCGTCAGGTGGCTCTTCCCATGGTTCTTGAGGCAGTCAAAGCCAAGGACCGCGAATCTCGGAGGATGCGAGAAATGCCCACAGGTTCCTCTAAACGACGGCTCACCGCTGGTGGTGCCCTCGTCGTAGCGGCGCTGATGACCACCACGGCATGCGGCGGCGGCAGCGACGACGAAGACAGCAAGGGCGCCGGCTACAACGCGGGCATCGGCAAGGTCGCCAACGCGTCGGCGAAGAAGGGCGGCACGCTCAAGTTCATCGCGAAGCAGGACTTGGACTCGGCCGACCCGCAGCGCGCGTACTACGGCATGACGTGGGACTTCATGCGGTACTACACCCGCACGCTGATCACGTACGACACCAAGCCGGGCGCCGCGTCGAACAAGCTGGTCCCCGACATGGCGAAGTCCACCGCCGACATCAGCAAGGACGGCAAGACCTACACGTACAAGCTGCGTGACGGCCTGACGTGGGAGGACGGCTCCGCGCTCACCTCCAAGGACATCAAGTACGGCATCGAGCGCATCTGGGCGACCAAGGTCATCACCGGTGGTCCCGCGTACCTGAAGTCCACGCTTGACCCCAAGGGCGAGTACAAGGGCCCCTACGAGGACAAGTCGAAGGACAAGCTGGGTCTGAAGGCGATCGAGACGCCGGACGACAACACCATCATCTTCAAGCTGCCCAAGAAGAACGGCGACTTCGAGCAGATGCTCGCGATGCCGTCGGGCAGCCCGGTGAAGCAGTCCGAGGACACCGGCGCCAAGTACACCCAGCGCCCGTTCTCCTCGGGCCCGTACAAGTTCCAGAACTACAGCGCGGGCAAGAGCATCACGCTGGTGCGCAACCCGAAGTGGAAGAAGGCCGCCGACCCGGTCCGTCCCGCGCTGCCGGACAAGATCACGGTCACCATCTCGGCGAACCTCGAAGAGAACGACAAGCGCCTGATGGACGGCGACTACGACATCGACATGAACGGCACCGGTATGACCCAGTCGGGTCGCACCACCGCCATTCAGGATCACAAGAACGATGTCGACAACATGCAGACGGACTTCGTCCGTTACGTCGCTCTGGTGACCAAGACGAAGCCGTTCGACGACGAGCACTGCCGCAAGGCCGTCTTCTACGCGACGGACTTCGCGGGCCTGCAGAAGACCCGTGGCGGCCCGGTCGCCGCCGGTGAGATCGCCACCAGCGTCTTCCCGAAGTCGATCAAGGGCAACGACGACTACGACCCGTACGGGATCCTGAAGCGCAAGGGCGCGCCGGACGCCGCCAAGGCCAAGGACGAGCTCAAGCAGTGCGGCAAGCCGGGCGGCTTCTCGACCAAGATCTCGGCGCGTAACAACCAGCCGGGCGAGGTGGACGCCGCCACGGCGCTCCAGGAGCAGCTGGCCAAGGTCAACATCAAGGCCGAGGTCGACGCGATCGACGGTGCCGACTCCTCCAGCATCACCGGCTCTCCGTCGGTGGTGAAGAAGCGCGGCATCGGCATGACGATGGCGGGCTGGGGTCCGGACTTCCCGACCGGCCAGGGCTACGCGCAGCCGCTGTTCGACAGCCGCTTCATCGCGGAGAACGGCAACTACAACGAGTCGCAGATCGACGAGCCGAAGATCGACAAGTACTTCGACTCCGCGATCGCCGAGGTCGACCGTGAGAAGGCCGGTCAGATCTACACCGACCTGGCGCACGAGGTCGTCGACAAGGCGTACTGGATGCCCTTCATCTACGAGAAGAACATCACCTGGCGCGGACCGCGGGCGACCAACGTCTACTCCTCCGCCGCCTACAGCGGCCGTTACGACTACGTGTCGCTCGGTGTGAACGACAAGAAGTAGTCCCCGCCGCAAGGCAGCCGCCGCAAGGCAGTCCCACCGCCGAATCCCGCCAGTCCGAAGGGCAGGTGATGGCCTCGGGCGGTGGCCGGGACCCCTCACGAGGGGGTCCCGGCCACCGCCGGGCCGCGCACAGTGCTTGCTTATCTCATCCGGCGCCTGATCGCCGTTGTCGTCATGGTGCTGGTCGTACTGCTCGCGACCTTCACCGTCTTCTACATGCTGCCCAAGTGGGCGGGACAGGACATCGCCGTCCTCTTCGCCGGGAAGTCGTCCGGTGCCGAGCAGCTCGCGGGCATCCGGATCAAACTGGGTCTCGACGACCCGCTGCTCGTCCAGTTCTGGGACTTCGTCAAGGGCATCCCGATGGGGCGTGACTACGCCAACGGGGCCGACGTCACCCACTGTCCGGCCCCCTGCTTCGGATACTCCTTCCGTACCGAGGCCCCGGTCTGGGAAACCCTCAAGGACGCCCTGCCCGTCACCGCGGCGCTCGCCGCCGGTGCCTGTGTGCTGTGGCTGATCGCCGGTGTCACCACCGGTGTGGTCTCCGCGCTCAAGCGCGGCACGGTCTGGGACCGTTCCGCGATGATCACCGCCCTCGGCGGCGTCTCGCTGCCGGTCTTCTTCACCGGCATGATCTCGATGGGTCTCTTCGTCCACACCCTTGGCTGGGTGAACATCGAGGACACCCTCACCACGGACGATCCGATCAACGTCTGGTTCGAGACACTGATATTGCCGTGGATCGTGCTCGCGTTCCTCAATGCCGCCATGTACGCGAGACTGACCCGCGCGACCATGCTGGAAGTGCTCGGCGAGGACTACATCCGCACCGCGCGCGCCAAGGGGCTCGGTGAGGCCACCGTCATCAGACGGCACGCGCTGCGCTCCGCCATGACGCCGATCCTGACCGTCTTCGGCCTGGACCTCGGCGTGCTCATGGGCGGCGCCGTCCTCACCGAATCCACGTTCAACCTGCCGGGGCTCGGCCTGGAAGCGGTCAAGGCCATCAGCACCAAGGACCTGCCGGTGATCCTCGGCGTCACCTTGTGCGCATCGCTCGCGATCGCCCTCGCCAACCTCGTCGTCGACCTTCTGTACGCCGTCATCGACCCGCGAGTGAGGCTGGGATGACCGAACTGCACAAGACTGGATCGGCGGTCGGAGAACCCGTCGCCGACTCGGTCGCTCCCACCGCCTTCCTCGAAGTACGCGACCTCAAGGTGCACTTCCCGACCGACGACGGCCTGGTCAAGTCCGTCGACGGGCTCAGCTTCCAGCTGGAGAAGGGCAAGACCCTCGGCATCGTCGGCGAGTCCGGATCCGGCAAGTCGGTCACCTCGCTCGGTATCCTCGGCCTGCACACCGCGGGGCAGTACGGCAGCCGAAAGCCGCAGCTTTCCGGAGAGATCTGGCTGAACGGCACGGAGCTGCTCGGCGCGGACCCGAACCAGGTGCGCAAGCTGCGTGGCCGTGACATGGCGATGATCTTCCAGGATCCGCTGTCCGCGCTGCACCCGTACTACTCCATCGGTCAGCAGATCATGGAGGCGTACCGCGTCCACAACGACGTGAACAAGAAGGTCGCACGCAAGCGCGCCATCGAGATGCTCGACCGAGTGGGAATCCCCCAGCCGGACAAGCGGGTCGACAGCTACCCCCACGAGTTCTCGGGCGGTATGCGCCAGCGCGCGATGATCGCGATGGCCCTGGTGAACAACCCCGAGCTGCTCATCGCGGACGAGCCGACGACCGCCCTCGACGTCACCGTCCAGGCGCAGATCCTCGACCTCATCCGGGATCTTCAGAAGGAGTTCGGCTCCGCGGTCATCATGATCACCCACGACCTGGGCGTGGTCGCCGAGATGGCGGACGAGCTGCTCGTGATGTACGGCGGCCGGTGCATCGAGCGCGGCACCGCCGAGAAGGTCTTCTACGAGCCCCAGCACCCCTACACCTGGGGCCTGTTGGGGTCGATGCCGCGCATCGACCGCGAGGAGACCGACCGTCTCGTGCCGGTCAAGGGCTCCCCGCCCAGCCTGATCAACCTGCCGTCGGGCTGCGCCTTCAACCCGCGCTGCCCGTACGCCGACATCCCCAAGGACCAGATCACCCGCCGCGAGCGCCCCGACCTGCACGAGGTCGCACCGGGTCACTTCACCGCCTGCCACATGTCGCAGGACGAGCGCACCCGGATCTGGACCGAAGAGATTGCGCCGAAGCTGTGAAAGACGAAGCGAAAGACCAGGCGACGGATCTGGCGAAGGGCAAGGGCCAGGAGATGACGATCCCGGCGCAGACGAAGAGCTCCGCGAAGAGCTCCGCGAAGAGCTCCGCGAAGAGCTCCGCGGAGTCTCCCGAGCCGCTGCTCAGGGTCGAAGGCCTCGTGAAGCACTTCCCCATCAAGAAGGGGCTTTTGCAGCGCCAGGTGGCGGCAGTGCAGGCTGTCGACGGCCTCTCGTTCGACGTACGTCCGGGTGAGACGCTCGGTGTCGTGGGCGAGTCGGGCTGCGGCAAGTCGACGATGGGCCGGCTGATCACCCGTCTGCTCGAACCGACCGCGGGGCGCGTGGAGTTCGAGGGCGTGGACATCACGCACCTGAACACCGGCAAGATGCGGCCGCTGCGCCGCGACGTGCAGATGATCTTCCAGGACCCGTACTCGTCGCTGAACCCGCGGCACACCATCGGCACGATCGTCGGTGCGCCGTTCAAGCTCCAGGGCGTCAAGCCCGAGGGCGGTCTGAAGAAGCACGTACAGGAGATGCTGGAGCGGGTGGGGCTCAGCCCCGAGCACTACAACCGCTACCCGCACGAGTTCTCCGGCGGTCAGCGCCAGCGCATCGGCATCGCGCGGGCGCTGGCGCTTCGGCCCAAGCTGGTCGTGGCCGACGAGCCGGTCTCCGCCCTGGACGTCTCCATCCAGGCGCAGGTGGTCAACCTCCTCGACGACCTCCAGGACGAGCTCGGCCTCACGTACGTGATCATCGCGCACGACCTCTCGGTCATCCGGCACGTCTCGGACCGCATCGCGGTGATGTACCTCGGCAAGATCGTGGAGCTCGCGGACCGCAAGGACCTCTACTCCACGCCGATGCACCCGTACACCAAGGCGCTCCTCTCCGCGGTGCCGGTGCCCGACCCCAGGCGGCGCGGCGTCAAGAGCGAGCGCATCCTGCTCCGCGGTGACGTCCCGTCGCCGATCGACCCGCCCACCGGCTGCCGTTTCCACACGCGCTGCTGGAAGGCGACGGAGATCTGCGCGAAGACCGAACCGCCGCTGATCGCCCTCGCCTCCGGCCACCAGGTCGCGTGTCACCACCCGGAGAACGCCGACGACCAGGCGCCGGGCGACACCAAGCTGCTCCAGGTCGCCAAGGAGGCGATCGAGGTGGTGTCCGTGGTGAGCAAGGCGGAGGAGACGGCTGTGGAGGAGGCTGCTGCTCCGGAGGCTCCGAAGACTCCGGAGGCTCCGAAGAATCCGAAGGCGGAGTCGAAAACGGAAGCCGCTGTGGCCCCCGAAGCGGAAGCCGAAGTGGAATCCAAGGGTCAGGAGTCAACTGACCAGTAGCGCCTGATGACTTGGTAAAAATCAGGCACCAAGTCATGTACACGCCCATACGGGAGAGTGCAGAGTCTGCGTGTCCGTTTCATCGGAACACGCGCGAAGGGATGACTCATGGCACTCTCCCGTTCGGCACGTCTGGGGGCGGTCGCGACCGCGACCCTCTCCTTCTGCTTGATCGCCGCCGCACCCGCACCCCACCCGGGCTCCGACGGCGTCGGCGACACGTACTTCCCGCAGCTCGGCAACGGCGGATTCGACGTAAGCCACTACGGCCTCGACGTGGCGTACAACCCCGACACGGACCGCCTCGACGGCCGCACCACGATCACCGCGCGCGCCACCCAGAACCTGTCCTCCTTCGACCTCGACCTCCAGAAGCTCGAGGTGACGAGAATCGACGTGAACGGCAGACGGGCGCAGTTCACGCGCGAGGGCGACGAGATCCGCATCAGCCCGCGCGACAGCCTGGGCAAGAACAAGAACTTCACCGTGACCGTCACCTACGGCGGCGTGCCCGAACCGCTGAGCGGCCCCATCGTCTTCGGCTCCGACTACGGCTGGATGAAGACCACCGACGGCGTCTTCGTCGCGTGCGAGCCCAACGCCGCCTCGACCTGGTTCCCGTCCAGCGACCACCCGGGCGACAAGGCCGCCTTCGACATCCGCATCAAGGCCCCCAAGGGCCTGACGGGGGTCTCCAACGGCCGTCTGGTCGACACGTACGACAAGGGCGGGCAGACCGTCGCCCACTGGCGTGAGAAGAAGCCCATGGCGACCTATCTGGCGACCGCCACGATAGGCAAGTTCGACGTGAAGCAGGGCAAGACCCCGGCGGGGACCCCGATCTACGTAGCCATCGACCCCGTACTGGAGAACAGCAACAACGTCGACGTGTACGGCGTCACGGCCGACGTCACCGACTACTGGTCGAAGATCTTCGGTCCTTACCCCTTCGAGGAGACCGGCGCGATCGTCGACGACATGCCGCAGGCGGGCTTCTCCCTCGAGACCCAGACCAAGCCGGTCTACTCCGCGATCCGCAGCGAGTCGACCATCGCCCACGAGCTGGCCCACCAGTGGTTCGGCGACTCGGTCTCGGTCGACAAGTGGAAGGACATCTGGCTCAACGAGGGCTTCGCGACCTACTCCCAGTGGCTGTGGACCGAGCACAAGGGCACCCAGTCCGCCCATGACTCCTTCCTCGCGGGCTACAACGCACGCCCCGGCGACTCGGCCTTCTGGCAGACGGTCGTCGGCGACCCGCAGCGCGACACGATGTTCGCCTCCGCCGTGTACCAGCGTGGCGCGATGACGCTCCAGGTCCTGCGCGAGCGCATCGGTGACAAGGCGTTCTTCAAGCTGCTCCCGGCCTGGACCGCGCAGAACCGGTACGGGAACGCGAACACCGACGACTTCATCCGGCTCGCCGAGAAGATCTCGGGCAAGCAGCTGGACAGTCTTTTCCAGACGTGGCTGTTCACGAAGGGCAAGCCCGCTCTGTAAGCCCGATGGGCATGGCCTCGTCGGGCGCGCACCGGCGGGCAGGTAAGAATGTCGCGTGATTCAGGATCTGTTCAGTCCCTCCGTCCAGCACGCGCTCGACATCATCGGGATCTTCGTCTTCGCGATCTCCGGGGCGCTGCTCGCCGTGCGCAAGAACTTCGACGTCTTCGGCATCGCCGTACTCGCCGAGGTCACCGCGCTGGGCGGAGGGCTCATTCGTGACGTGGTCATCGGCGCGGTGCCGCCCGCCGCCTTCACCGACCTCGGATACTTCATCACCCCGCTGTTCGCGGCCCTCCTCGTCTTCTTCCTGCACCCCGAGGTGGAGCGCACCCAGCTCGCGGTGAACGTCTTCGACGCCGCCGGGCTCGGTCTCTTCTGCGTCGCGGGGACGATCAAGGCGTACGACTACGGCCTCGGCCTGGTCCCGTCGGCCGCCCTGGGTCTCGCCACGGCGGTGGGCGGCGGCGTGCTGCGCGACATCATCGCCAACGAGGTGCCCTCGCTGGTGCGCTGGGACCGCGACCTCTACGCCGTGCCCGCGATCGTCGGCTCCGCGATGGTCGCGTTCTGCATCAACTACGACATGGTGAACGCCTTCACCAGCAGCCTCGCGGTCATCACGACGTTCGTCCTGCGGCTGCTCGCGCTGCGCTACCACTGGCGCGCGCCACGGGCCTGGCACCGGCGGTCGACGGCGGTGGAGGTGGTGGACGCGGACGAGACGCCCTAGGGGCGCGCCAACTGGGCGTGCCCGTTCACAAGTTGAACGGATCAGGCCCCATCCTGCCCCTTGACGCCCAACTTCCTCACGAGTTAACTCAAGCACTGAATTAAGTCTGGACCAACCTTCCCTCCCCCCACGTTCTGGAAGGCCCCATGAGGAAGCGAACCCGGCTCATATCCCTGGGTATTGTCATGGTCACGGCGACCGCTGGCGCCACCCTGGCAGCCACCGCCCAGGCGGACCCCGCCCCCACAGCCGCCCCTCCGGCCGTCGCCCCCTACCTCTACAACGGCTGGGGCGATCCCCCCGACCCCAGTGAGGTCCAGGAGGCCACCGGCGTCGGCTGGTTCACGCTCGCCTTCGTGCTCAGCGACGGCGACTGCGACCCCAAGTGGGACGGCTCGCGCCCGCTGACCGGCGGCGCCGACCAGAAGACCGTCGACGCCGTCCGCGCGGGCGGCGGCGATGTCGTCCCCTCCTTCGGCGGCGCGAACGGTCACAAGCTGGAGGAGTCCTGTGCGGACTCCGGCGCGCTTGCGGGCGCGTACCAGAAGGTGATCGACGCCTACGGGCTCAAGGCGATCGACATCGACATCGAGGGCGACGCCTACAACGACCCCGCCGTACAGCAGAAGACGATCGACGCCCTCAAGAAGGTGAAGGCGGACAACGAAGGCCTCACGACCTACGTCACCTTCCCCAGCGACCAGAGCGGCCCCGACGACAGCATGATCAAGCGGGCCGCCGACTCCGGCCTCGAAGTGGACGGCTGGACGATCATGCCGTTCGACTTCGGCGGCGCGGGCCAGAACATGGGCGAGCTGACGAAGCAGGCGACCGACGGCCTGAAGGACACGGTCAAGGCGGCCTACGGCTACAGCGACGACGCGGCCTACCGGCACAGCGGCCTCTCCTCGATGAACGGCATCACGGACGTCCAGGAGACCGTCACCCCGGCCGACTTCGAGACGATCCTCGGCTACGCCCAGGAGCACCACCTGGCCCGCCTCGCGTTCTGGTCCGTCAACCGCGACCGCCCCTGCCCCGGCGCGTACCCGAACGACGACACCTGCTCCGGAGCGGACCAGGAGCCCTGGCAGTTCACCAAGATCTTCGCCCGGTACACGGGCTGACGAGGAGGGACACTATGCATCTCACCCACAGAAGGCGCGGTCGAGCCCTCCCGGCCGCCGCCGCGCTCGCCCTCGCCGCAGGCACCCTCGCCCTCGTCACGATGCAGAGCGCCGACGCCGGACAGTCCCCGGCGAAGACGAAGCGCACGACCACGACCATCGCCGCCGACGCCCCGGACCTCGGCCCGAACGTCGACGTCTTCGACCCGTCCATGTCGCACGACACCGTCCAGGGCCGCCTGGACGAGGTGTTCAAGCAGCAGGAGACCAACCAGTTCGGCGGTGAACGGCGCGCGCTGCTCTTCAAGCCCGGTTCGTACGACGACGTGGACGCGAACATCGGCTTCTACACGCAGATCGCCGGACTGGGCCTCTCGCCCGACGACACCGACATCAGCGGCGCGGTGCACGCCGAGGCCGACTGGTTCCAGGGCAACGCCACCCAGAACTTCTGGCGCGGCGCCGAGAACCTCGCCGTGACCCCGAAGGCCGGCGCCGACCGCTGGGCCGTCTCGCAGGCCGCGCCCTACCGGCGTATGCATCTGAAGGGTGACCTGAAGCTCGACGACGGCGGCTGGTCGAGCGGCGGACTGCTCGCCGACACCAAGGTCGACGGACAGGTCGACTCCGGCTCGCAGCAGCAGTGGCTCTCCCGTAACACCGACTGGGGCAGCTGGCAGGGCTCCAACTGGAACATGGTGTTCGTCGGCGCGAAGAACGCGCCCGCGGGCGACTTCCCCAAGCCGCCCTACACCAAGGTCGATCAGACTCCCGTCTCGCGTGAGAAGCCTTTCCTGTACGTCGACGAGGGCGACGCCTACAAGGTGTTCGTGCCGGGTGTGCGCAAGGACAGCAGCGGCACGAGCTGGTCCGGCGGCGCCCCGGCCGGGAAATCGCTGCCGATCGACGACTTCTACATCGTGAAGCCGGGCGCGAGCGCGTCCGACATCAACGGAGCCCTCGCGGACGGCAAGAACCTCCTGGTGACTCCGGGCGTCTACCACCTCTCCGAGACCTTGAAGGTGACGAAGTCCGACACGGTCGTACTCGGTCTGGGGCTCGCCACCTTCATCCCGGACGGCGGGGTGACGGCGATGACCGTCGCCGACGTGGACGGCGTGAACGTGGCGGGCGTCCTCTTCGACGCGGGGACGAGGAACTCGGAGACGCTGATGGAGGTCGGCGGCGAGGGCGCGGACGCGGACCACGCCGCGAACCCGACCTCGCTGCACGACGTGTACTTCCGGGTCGGGGGAGCGGCCGTGGGCAAGGCGACAAAGAGCCTTGTCGTCAACAGCTCGGACGTCATCGGCGACCACACCTGGATCTGGCGGGCCGACCACGGCGACGGCGTCGGCTGGAACACGAACACGGCGGACACGGGCCTGATCGTGAACGGCGACGACGTGACGATGTACGGCCTGTTCGTCGAGCACTACCAGAAGCATCAGACGATCTGGAACGGCGAGGGTGGCCGGACGTACTTCTACCAGAACGAGATGCCCTACGACCCGCCGGACCAGGCTGCCTGGATGAACGGGAACTCGAAGGGTTACGCGGCGTACAAGGTGGCCGACTCGGTCACCGAGCACGAGGCGTGGGGGCTCGGCTCGTACTGCTTCTTCAACGTCAATAGGTCCGTCGCGGCCGAGCACGCCTTCGAGGTGCCGCAGCGGGACGGGGTGAAGTTCCACGACATGGTGACGGTGTCGCTCGGAGGCACGGGCACGATCCAGCACGTGATCAACGGGACGGGCGGGCCTTCGGACGGGGCGAGCAATGTGGCGAACCTCGTGAGCTACCCGTAGCGTCCCACCCATCGGAATAAGCTACCGCTCAGTAATTACATGTTGTACGTTACCGGTATGGCAGAGGCGACATTCGTACCGGTAGCGGTGCCCGCGAGCATCGGCGACAGCGAGTTCGACCGCGACACCGCGGTCACCCGGCGGGAGCCCGGTGTCTATGACATCGAGCTCTCCGCCGGGTGGACGATCATCAGCGCCGTCAACGGCGGCTATCTCCTCGCGGTCATCGGCCGCGCACTGGCCGACGCCCTGCCGCACTCCGACCCCTTCACGATCTCCGCGCACTACCTGACGGCCTCCCACCCCGGCCCCGCCGTGATCCGCACGGACACGGCTCGGTCCGGGCGGACCCTGTCGACCGGGCAGGCCTCGCTCTTCCAGTACGACGACGAGGGGCGCGAGGTCGAGCGGATCCGGGTGCTCGCCTCCTACGGGGATCTGGCGGGGCTCCCCGACGACGTACGCACCACGGCCGAGCCGCCGGAGCTGCCGCCGCTCGACCAGTGCTTCGGCCCGCAGGACGCGCCGGATCACCGTCCCGTCCCCGGCAGCTCGGCGATCAGCGACCGCCTCTTCCTGAAGCTGGACCCGGCCACCCTGGGCTGGGCCCTCGGCCAGCCCTCCGGCAAGGGGGAGATGCGAGCCTGGTTCGGCCTCGCGGACGGCCGCGACGCGGATCCGCTGTCGCTGCTGCTCGCGGTGGACGCGTTGCCGCCGACGGCCTTTGAGCTGGGCCTTTCCGGGTGGGTCCCGACGGTGGAACTGACGGTGCATGTACGGGCCAGGCCCGCGCCGGGCCCTCTTCGGGTGTCCATCACCACGCGGAACCTCGCCGGGGGGTTCCTGGAGGAGGACGCGGAGGTCTGGGACGCGGAAGACCGCCTGGTCGCTCAGTCTCGGCAGCTGGCGAGGGTGAGGCTGGGCTGAGTGGGGAGTATTTCCCCAACCCCGCCCCTTCCCGGCTGTGACATTTGCGGCTCCGCCACGTGGCGTGCCTGCGCCCCGGACCTACCTGGGGATCCGCCCCAGACCCCGGTCCTCAATCGCCGGACGGCTGAAATCTTTCAGCCGTCCGGCGATTGAGGACGCCCCCGCGCAGCGGGTTTTCGGGAAGGGGCGGGGTTGGGGAACAGGAAGCCCCTAACCGACCACGACCACACCCCCATACGAAATCCCCGCCACCACCACCCACGCACACAACCCAACCACCGCCACCCTCCAGCCCGTTCGCGCGAGCGAAGGCAGATCCACCGCAGCGCCAAGACCGAACAGGGCCGCCGCCAGCAACAGCTCCTGGGCGTGACCCGCCAAGCCCAGCGCAGCACCCGGCACCCAGCCAGTACTCCGCACCGCCACCATCCCCACAAACCCCGCCACGAACAGCGGCACCACCGGCGGCCGCTTCGCCACGGAGCCCCGCGCAGCGGACCTGCGGGCCCGTAGGGACAGGGAAACCGCCGCCACCAGCGGGGCAAGCGCAGCGACCCGCATCAGTTTCACCAGGACCGCGTCCCCCAACGCCCCCGCCCCGGCGGTCTGCGCGGTGGCCACCACCTGGCCCACGTCGTGGACACTCGCCCCGGCCCAGCGGCCGAACTCCGCGTCGTCGAGGCCCAACACCCCCTGGAGCAGGGGGAGTACGGCAATCGCCAGCGTCCCGCAAAGGGTCACAAGGGCCACCGACACCGCCGCGTCCCGCTCCTCGCTCTCACTCACCTCGCTCACCGCCCCGATCGCGGACGCCCCGCAGATCGCGTACCCGGTGGCGATGAGCAGCGGCTGATCGCCCGGCAGGCCCATCCGGCGGCCGAGCCACCACGTCCCGAGGAAGGTCGCGGTCACCACCCCCAGCACCATCGCGACCGTCGCCCAGCCGAGGCCAAGGACGTCGTCCAGGCTCAGCTTCAGGCCGAGCAGGACGATGCCGAGCCGCATCAGCCGCTTTCCGGCGAGGGAGAGCCCTGCCCTGCCCCGGCCTCGTACGACACCGCGCACACCCGGCACATGCGCCGCCGCGAGGCCGAGCACCACTGCCGCCGTCAGCATCGGCACCGCGGGGATCAGCGCGTGCGTCGCCCACGCGATCGCGACGCCGAGCCCGGCAAGGGCGAGCCCCGGCAGCGGGCGGCCCGCGGCCGACGGCGCTTCGCGTGTCCGCCGGCCGAGCGGACCGGGCGGACCGAGCAGCACCATCAGCGGTCGACCGGCAGTTCGTACTCCCGGCGCACGCTGCTGCCCAGGCGGGAGATGTCCGCGCCGTAGACGTGCAGCGAGATCGCCCGCCCCGTACCGCCGTTCCAGACCCGGTGGATATCGCCGGGCGGCGCGAAACCGCAGACCGTGCCCGGCTGGTTGGTCAGGTCCTCCGTGGCGACGAGCCGCGCCGCCGCGCCGGATGTCGCGGGGACGAGGCGGTAGCGCCGCTCGTGCTCCACGCCCTCGTGGACGCCGGTCACGCACCAGGAGACGTGGTCGTGGACGGGCGTGTGCTGGCCCGGCAGCCAGACCAGGCCGACCACGGAGAAGCTGCCGTCGTGCTCGGCGTGCAGCAGATGCTGCCGGTAGCGCGCGGGATCGCCCTCGCACTGCTCATCGGTCAGCAGATCGGCCGCGCTCAGGTGCGGCGCGAGCCGCTCGCCGACCAGATACGCCGTCAGATCCGGCGGAAGGCCCCGGCCGACGGCTTCGCGGACACCGGCGACGAGGGCGTCGAGGCGTCCGGTGGTGCGGGCCGCGCGGTACGCGGTGGTGGAGGCGTTCATACGGGAAGCGTCCCGCCGCCCATCCATCACGTCCAACGACAGTTTCTAAGCCGTATCCCAACTCCCGCTTATAGATGGAGGTGTGAGTGGTGGCGGTACGCCTCAGCAGCCCACCCGGTTCGCCGCGACCGCCTTCAGTTCCTCAAGTACCAGCGCCGTCGCGGGAATCCGCAGATGCTCCCGGAGCGCGTACGCCGAGACCTGCCGCCGCGACGCCGGATCGAGGGCGCGCCCCGCGACCTCCCGGTGGCGCAGGAAGTTGAGGACGAGGCCGGGCATCATCGCGATCCCGAGGCCCTCGGCGACCAGGCTCTGGATGACGAGGTTGTCGTCCGTGGTGAAGGCGATGTCCGGCGTGAAGCCCTGCTCGGCGCATTCGTGCAGGAAGTTGGCTCGGCAGCGCAGGCAGCCCGCGATCCAGCGCTCCTCCGCGAGGTCGATGAGCCTGACGGAGCGGCGCCGGGCCAGCGGATGGCGGGACGGCATGAGGACCGTCAACTGGTCCTCCATCAGCGGGATTTCGACCACCTCGTCCGGTACGTCCTCGTGCAGCCCGGGATAGTGGAAGGCCAGCGTGATGTCGCAGTCGCCGTGCACCAGGCGCTGGAGCGACTCGGGCGGTTCGTTCTCCTGGAGTTCGACGCGTACTCCGGGGTGGCTGGCCGCGAGCCGGGCGAGCGCCTCGGGGATGAGCGTGGCGTTGGCGCTGGGGAAGGCGCAGATGCGGACGCGCCCGGTGCGCAGGCCCGTGATGGCGTTCATCTGCTGCTGGGCGGCATTGATGTTGCCGAGGATGACCCCCGCGTGCCGGGACAGCGCCTCACCCGCTTCGGTCAGCCGCATCCTGCGGCCGACCCTGGTGAACAGGACGGTGCCGACGGACCGTTCGAGCGCCTTCATCTGCTGGGTGATCGCCGGTTGCGTATAGCCCAGCGAGCGGGCGGCGGCGGAGTAGGAACCGGTCCTGACCACCTCGTGGAATGACCTGATGTGCCGGGAATCGAACACGCCAGAATCATATGCAGTACGGGGGAAGGGACGACAGGGCCCCCTCCGTCACTCCCTCTGCCACCCCCATCCTCTTGACCAGACAGCCGGAGCCAGCTTTTTCCGTCATCTCTTTCCGTCATCCTTGGCTGGGTGAAATCCGACCGGCTCCTCTCGATCCTGCTGCTGCTCCAGACCCGCGGCCGGGTCCCCGCCCATGAACTGGCCGACCGGCTCGAAGTCTCCGTACGCACCATCTACCGCGACATCGAGGCCCTCTCCGCCTCCGGCGTCCCGGTGTACGCCGAGCGTGGCCGGCACGGCGGTATCGCGCTGCTCGCCGGATTCCGTACAGATGTCACGGGGCTCACGGCGGACGAGTCGCGGGCCCTGTTCATCCTGGCCGCGCAGGGCGCGCACGCCGCGCTCGGGCTCGACGCGGCGCTCGGCTCAGCGCTGCGCAAGGTCATGGCCGCGCTGCCCGAACCACACCGTCCCGCCGCGGAGTTGACGAGCCGTCGCATCCTGGTCGACTCGGCGCGCTGGATGCCGGGGCCCCGCGGCTCTGATCAGGCCGTCGCCGATCTCGACGTGCTCCAGGACGCCGTCTTCTCCGACCGTCGGCTGCGTCTGCGCTACCGGCACAGCGGTGACACGGAGCCGAGCAGCTACACCGTGGACCCTTATGGCCTCGTATCGAAGGCGGGCGTCTGGTATCTGGTGGCCGACCGGCGCGGCGCACCACGGCTCTTCCGTGCCGACCGGGTGCGGACGGCTGCCGTCACGGACGCTCCTGTCAAGCGCCGGGCCGGCGTCGAACTCGCCGACGTATGGGGTGTGTTGAAGCGTCAGGTCGAGGACCGCCCGGTGGGTGTGGAGGTGACGGCACGTGTGCAGCGCGACCGCTTCCAACTGTTCCTGCGGCTCAACGGTCACCGGCTCGGCGCACCCCCCGATGACGACGGCGAGAGCGAGTGGATCACCGTGCGTCTCGGGTACGGCGTCGTCGGCGAAGTCCGCACGCTGCTTTCCTTCGGCGCCCAGGTGGAGGTGCTCTCACCGCCCGAGGTGCGCGCCGAGCTGGCGGACGCCGCCGCCGCGATCACCGACCTGTACGCAGCGACCGGCCCGCACTCAGGAAACGGCTCAGCTCGCCGGTGAGCTCGGCGGGCGCGTCCTCCTGTACGAGATGCCCCACGCCGTCGATCAGGTGCAGCTCGGCGCCGGGGATGAGCTTGGCGAGCTCATGGCCGCGCTCCACCGGGATCCAGGTGTCGTCCGTGCCCCAGCAGATCAGGACGGGGAAGCTCAACTCGCCGTACCTGCCCTGGATCTCGTCGGTGAAGCGCTGGTCGTTCTGCTCGATCTGCCGGTAGAACGCGGGCCTGCCTTCGTCCGTGCACCACGGCTCGACCAGGCGGTCGAGCACCTCCGGGTGGAGACCGCGGTGGCTCGCCGAAGTCACGTACTCGCGCACCAGTGCCTCGTGCAGCGCGGGCGGCAGCTGGGCGAAGACGTCGGCGTTCGCGCCGAGCAGGCGGTAGGTGGGGGAGCCCCAGGGTGCGAGGGCCACCGGGTCCACGAGGGCGAGACGTTCGTAGCGGGCGCCGTGCAGGAGGTGGGCGCGCAGGGCGACGCAGCCACCGAAGTCGTGGGCCACGACGGCGGGTTCGGCATCAGCCAGGCCCCAGTGCGCGATGAGCTCGGTGAGGACGCGGGCCTGGGCGGCCAGCGACACGTCCTGCCCTGAGCGCATCTCCGACGTTCCGTATCCCGGCAGGTCCCATGCGTACACGCGGTGTTCGCGGGAGAGCGCGCGGGCGATGCCCCGCCAGACGTAGGAGGAGAAGGGCGTGCCGTGGACCAGGACGACGGGCGGCGCGTCCTCGGGGCCGATGGCCCTCCAGCGGACGGTGCCGGTCGGTCCTGCGAAGGTCTGGTCGAGTGTCCAGTCACGATCGGTCGTCATGGGCGTAAGGGTAGGAGCTCCTTACCTGTCCAGCCAGTGGTACCGCCCGAGCGACACCAGACGCAGCTGTCGGCGCGCCGCGCCCGCCACCCGCTTCTCGGTGTCCGGCGTCGCCTCCAGGAGTGCGGACGCCGTCATCACCATGTGGTCGACGTACATCCTGGCCAGCATCATGAGGTCGTCCTCGTCCCAGCCCGCCGACTCGGGCTCCTGGGCGAACTGGTCCTTCACCTCCCGTGCGAACAGGTCGAGTTGATCGCCTATCGCGGCCCGCACCGCCTGTACGCCGCCGTGCTGCTCGCGGGCGATGAAGCGGACGTGGGCGGGGTGCGTGCGCACATACGCGACGATCAACTCGACCGCGGCCGCGATGCGTTCCTCGCCGTCGCCGGTCGCCGCGAGGAGTGCGACGAGCGTGGCGTGCAGGCTGTTCAGCGCCTCCTCGACCAGGGCCACGCCCAGGTCGGCCATGTCGCGGAAGTGCCGGTAGAAAGCGGTGGGGGCCACGCCCACGGCTCGGGTGACCTCGCGCAGGCCCAGGCTGCTCAGGCTCTGCTCCTCGAGCAGCTGGAGCGCCGCGTCGAGGAGTGCCTGCCGGGTTTTCTGCTTCTGGGCCTGCCGGATGCCGAGAGTGTGACTCATGCCATGCAGTTAACAACTGTTCTCCGAGATTGGGAAGCCGGAAGGGGAGTAGACTCCGGAGTCAGTGAACAGTTGTAACCACAAGCGTTCACCGAATACTTCCACACGAGAGGCATCCCATGCTGTTCCTCGTCGCAGCCCTCCTGCTGCTCGGTGTCGCGCTGGGCGCCGTGGCCCATGCGCCGCTCTCCATTTCCGTCATCGCCGCGTCCGTCATCGGCGTCTGGCTCGTGGTGTTCGCGGTCCGCGAGCGGCACGCACGCCGCCGGTCGTGAGCGCGACCCAGCTGACGCAACCGCTGACGCGACTGCTGACGCGACTGCTGACGCGACGGCTGACGCAACTTACGAGCGCGGCACCACTGATCCGTTGATCTGATCCGTACGGCACCCCGGCACCCCGGCACCTGCAAGGAGTCGCACCATGGCACTCACCGCCACCACTACCAAGCCTTCTGCCACCGCCCCTTCCGGCGCCGCAGCCCCTTCCACCCCCGCCCCCACCGGTCGGCGTGACACCGACGGCATGGCCGTCGCCTCGTTCGTCCTCGGCCTGCTCGGGCTGCTCGTCCTGAACCTCTTCCTCGGGCCGATCGCGATCGTCCTCGCGGGCATCGCGCTCCTGCGCGGGACAAGCCGAAAGGGCCGCGCGATCCTCGGACTCGGGCTCGGTGTGGCCGATCTCGTCGTCCTCGCCGCGCTCATGTCCATGGACAACACCGTGTCGTGGGGTCTCGCGGGCTGACACCGGCAGGCACCACTGGGACGCGGGCCTCCGCATGGCTCGTAGAATCGTGCGCACCATGGCCTACCTCGACCACGCAGCGACGACTCCGATGCTCCCGGAGGCGATCGCGGCGATGACCGCCCAGCTCGCCGTCACCGGCAACGCCTCCTCATTGCACGCCGCGGGGCGCCGGGCGCGACGTACCGTCGAGGAGGCCCGCGAGACGCTCGCCGAGTCGCTCGGCGCGCGCCCCAGCGAAACCGTTTTCACCGCGGGCGGCACCGAGGCGGACAACCTCGCCGTGAAGGGCCTGTACTGGGCGCGGCGCGACGCCGACCCCGCGCGGACCCGGGTCCTTTCCAGCCCCGTCGAGCACCACGCCGTGCTCGACGCCGTGCACTGGCTCGGCGAGCACGAAGGCGCCACCGTCGAGTACCTCCCCGTCGACTCCTACGGCCGCGTACACCCCGAAGTGCTGCGCGAGGCGATCGAGCGCAACCCCGACGACGTCGCCCTGGCCACCGTCATGTGGGCCAACAACGAGATCGGCACCATTCAGCCGATCCGTGAACTTTCCGACGTGGCAAGGGAGTTCGACATCCCTCTGCACGCCGACGCGGTACAGGCCTATGGACAGCTGCCCGTCGACTTCGGCGCGTCCGGGCTCGCGGCGATGACCGTCTCCGGGCACAAGATCGGCGGTCCCTACGGCATCGGGGCGCTGCTCCTGGGCCGCGAATACAGTCCCGTGCCCGTCCTGCACGGTGGCGGGCAGGAGCGCCATGTGCGCTCCGGGACCCTCGACGTGCCCGCGATCGCCGCCTTCGCTGTGGCCGGGCACCACGCGGCCGGGCAGCGCGAGTGGTTCGCTCGCGAGATCGGCGCCCTGCGGGACGATCTGGTCGACGCCGTGCGCTCCGCGGTCCCCGGCGCGATCCTGGGGGGAGACCCGGTCGACCGGCTGCCCGCCAACGCGCACTTCACCTTCCCCGGCTGCGAGGGGGATTCCCTTCTGCTGCTGCTCGACGCCCAGGGCATCGAATGCTCGACCGGCTCGGCGTGTACGGCGGGCGTGGCCCAGCCGAGCCACGTCCTGCTCGCCACCGGAACCGACCCGGACCTGGCCCGCGGCACGCTGCGCTTCTCCCTCGGGCACACGTCCACGAAGGCGGACGTCGAGGCCGTGGCCCAGGCGATCGGCCCGGCCGTGGAGCGGGCGCGGACGGCGGGGCTGAGCTGAGGCCGACGTCCGTTTGCGGTGCTGTCGGGCGCGCAGGCACAGGAACGGGCTACGAGGCCCACACCACAGCAGGAACGGGCTACCAGGCCCACACCACAGCAGGAACGGGCTACGAGGCCCACACCACAGCAGGAACGGGCTACGAGGCCCACAGTCCGCCGATCTATGCTTGCCGCTCGCGTCTATGCTTGCCGCTCGCGAGTCCGCTCCGCGCGTTCGGGGCCGTACGACAACCCCCTCATGGAGTTCACATTGAAGGCGAACCTCCGCTCTCGTATCGCCGCGCGGCTCGGGCGCATCTACCTCTCCAGGATCCAGAAGAACGGGATCAGCGCCTCGGCGATCTCGCGGCTGCCCGAGCCCCTGCTCGCCCCGATGCGGCGCGAAGGACTCGACCCGGTGGCACGGCTCACCGAGCACCAGGCGGAGCAGCCCGTCTCCAAGGTGCCGCTGCCCTTCGGCATCGACGCCTGGGTGGTCACCGGCTACGACGAGGTGAAGGCCGTCCTCGGCGCGACCGACGGCTTCAGTAACGACTTCACGAACCTCGCGGGCAACGCGGGCGTGGTCGAGGAGCAGAACCCCGGCGGCCTCGGCTTCAGCGACCCCCCGGTCCACACCCATCTGCGCCGCATCCTCACGCCCGAGTTCACGATGCGCAGGCTGCGCAGGCTCACGCCCCGGATCGAGGCCATCGTCGAGGAGCGGCTCGATGCGATGGAGGCCGTCGAAGGGCCCGTCGACCTCGTCCAGGCCTTTGCGCTGCCGATCCCCTCGCTCACCATCTGCGAGCTGCTCGGCGTGCCGTACGAGGACCGCCACGACTTCCAGCAGCTGGCCATGGAGCGCTTCGACCTCTTCGGCGGGGCCACCGCTCCCTTCGGCGCCATGTCCGCCTCGCTCTCCTACTTCAGGGACGTCGTCAAGAAGCAGCGCGAGAACCCGGGCGACGGACTGCTCGGCATGATCGTGAAGGAGCACGGCGACACAGTCGACGACGAGGAGCTCGCCGGACTCGCCGACGGCATCCTCACCGGCGGCTTCGAGACGACCGCCAGCATGGTGGCCCTCGGCTCCCTGCTGCTCCTGCAAGACCCGGAGACCGCCGCGCGGCTGCGCGACGACGACGCGGCGGCCGGGCCCTTCGTCGAGGAGGCGCTGCGCTACCTCACCGTCGTGCAGGTGGCCTTCCCGCGGTTCGCCCGCGAGGACATAGAGATAGCCGGGGTGCACATCCCCAAGGGCGACCTGGTCCTGTGCTCCCTGAGCGGCGGCAACCGCGACGCCAAGTACACCCCCGACGGCGGCGGCTTCGACCCGCACCGCAAGGCCTCCGGTCACCTCGCCTTCGGCTACGGCATCCACCGCTGCATCGGCGCCGAACTGGCCCGCATGGAGCTGCGCGCCGCCTACCCCGCCCTGGTGAAGCGCTTCCCCGAGATACGGCTCGCGGTCGCCCCCGAGGAGCTGGCGTTCCGCAAACTGTCGATCGTCTACGGGGTGGAGTCGCTGCCGGTGCACCTCCGGTAAGGCCGCTCCCTTCGGTCAGGCAAGGGCGGTGCGCGCCTTCCGAACAAGCTCTATGTACCGGTCCCAGTCCCAGTGCGGCCCCGGATCGGTGTGGTCCGTGCCCGGCACCTCCACGTGCCCGATGATGTGCTTCCGGTCCACAGCGATGTCGTACCGCTTGCAGATTCCGGCGGTGAGCCGCGCCGACGACTCGTACATGGCGTCGGTGAATGAGGACTTCTTGTCGACGAAGCCCTCGTGCTCGATGCCGATGCTCCGTTCGTTGTAGCTCTTGTTCCCCGCGTGGAACGCCACGTCCAGCTCGCGGATCATCTGGGCGACGTGCCCGTCCTTACGCACTACGTAGTGGGCCGCGGCTCCGTGGGCGGGGTCCTTGAACACCCTCAAGGCCGTCGCGTAACCCCCCTGCACCACGTGGATGACGACCATGTCGATTCCGTAGTCGTCGGGACGGTCCGCGCGCCGCCAGTTGTAGTCGGAGGCGGCGACCCACTGCGCACCCCGGGCGTCGACCTCGCCCTCCTTGCGCTTCTTGACCACGCCGGGCAGCCGCCACCACAGGCGGCTCAGCTCGTCCGACGCGAGCACCGCTGTGCCGGCGGCCGCCACCGCGCCGCCGATCAGGAGCGTCCGCCGGTCGATGCCCCGGCGCCCCCGCCCCCGCTCCGCTGTCGTGTCCTGTTCTTCCAGTTCTTCCCCCATGTGATCGTCAACGCTTACTCACGGGCGGCTGGTTCCCGCGGGCCCGTACCCTGTTAGAGCTATGACTGATAACCGGACCCCGCAGCGCCCCCGCCCCCTTCGCGTACTCGCCGCCATGTCGGGCGGCGTGGACTCCGCCGTCGCCGCCGCCCGTGCCGCCGAAGCAGGGCACGACGTGACCGGAGTGCACCTGGCACTCTCGGCGAACCCGCAATCGTTCCGCACGGGCGCGCGAGGCTGTTGCACGATCGAGGACTCGCGCGACGCCCGCCGGGCCGCGGACGTCATCGGCATCCCGTTCTACGTCTGGGACCTGGCCGAGCGGTTCCGCGAGGACGTCGTCGAGGACTTCATCGCCGAGTACGAGGCCGGGCGCACCCCCAACCCGTGCCTCCGCTGCAACGAGAAGATCAAGTTCGCCGCGCTCCTGGACAAGGCGCTCGCGCTCGGCTTCGACGCGGTCGTGACGGGGCACTACGCCACGGTCGTCGTGAACGACGACGGCACGCGCGAGCTGCACCGCGCATCGGACATGGCCAAGGACCAGTCGTACGTCCTCGGGGTCCTGGACGACCGGCAGCTCGCCCACGCGATGTTCCCCCTCGGTGACACGCTCACCACCAAGGAGGAGATCCGCGCGGAGGCCGAGCAGCGCGGCCTCGCCGTCGCCAAGAAGCCCGACAGCCACGACATCTGCTTCATCGCCGACGGCGACACCCAAGGCTTCCTGGCCTCGCGCCTCGGCAAGGCGGAGGGCGACATCGTCGACGCCGAAGGCAACAAGCTGGGCACCCACGAGGGCGCCTTCGGCTACACCATCGGCCAGCGCAAGGGCCTGCGGATCGGCACCCCGGCCCCCGACGGCAAGCCGCGCTACGTCCTGGACATCTCGCCGGTGAACAACACCGTGACCGTCGGCCCGGTGGACGCCCTCGACGTCACGGGCCTGACGGCCATCAAGCCCCGCTGGTGCGGCGCGGCCCCCGCCGGGCCCGGCACGTACACCGCGCAGCTGCGGGCGCACGGCGGAGAGACGCCGGTGCGCGCGGAGCTGGTCGACGGCTCGGAGCTACGGGTCTCCTTCGACGAGCCCGTACGCGGTGTGGCTCCCGGCCAGGCGATCGTGCTGTACGACGGCACGCGCGTGGTGGGGTCGGCGACGATCGCTACTACGGAGCGGGCGACGGCGGCGGTCTAGCCCTTTCGGAGCGACCTCACGCGGCTTCTGCTTCTACTTCTACTTCGTAGAAACAGAAGTGGTCCTTGATCTGCGCCACCGCGTCCTTCGGCTCGGGATATCCCCACGCTGTGTCCTCGCCGTCCTTGCCGCCCGGCAGCGACCAGTAGGACGCCGTTCCCTTGAACGGGCAGTACGTCGTCGTGTCCAACGGAGTCAGGAGATCGGTGCGTACGTCCTCCGGCGGGAGGTAGTAGCGCACGGGGAAGCCGGTCTCGCGCAGCAGCAGTGGCCGTCGGCTCTCGGCCACGACCTGGCCGTCCCGCACCACGCGTACGAGATCGGTGCCCTGCTCGATGGTGATCTTGTGTCCTGCGGTCACGATGAGTGCCCTTCTGCGAGCGGTCGTTGTCCACTACAGCGCTGTGGCGGGCAGCCTTCTTCCCGGCTGTCAGTGCCGGATCGTACGGTGAAGCCATGAACATCTGTGTCTTTCTCTCCGCAGCCGACCTCCCCGAGCGCTACACCGGTCCCGCGCGTGAATTCGCCGAACTGCTCGGCAAGGGCGGCCACACCCTGGTGTGGGGCGGTTCGGAGAGCGGTCTGATGAAGGTCGTGGCGGACGGTGTGCAGGAGGCGGGTGGGCGTCTCGTCGGCGTCTCGGTCGACTTCCTCGCCGCCAAGGCCAGGGCTGTCTCCGCGCCCGACGAGATGGTGATCGCGCGCGACCTCGCCGAGCGCAAGGCGCTGCTCCTGGAGAAGGCCGACGCCGTCGTGATCATGGTCGGCGGCACGGGCACGCTGGACGAGGCCACCGAGATCCTTGAGCTGAAGAAGCACGGCAAGCACACCAAGCCGGTGGTCCTGCTCAACTCGGCGGGTTTCTACGACGGCTTGAAGGAGCAGTTCAACCGCATGGAGGACGAGGGCTTCCTGCCGGTGCCGCTGACCGGCCTCGTCTTCTTCGCCGAGGAGGCCGTCGGCGCCCTCGCCTACCTGGAAGAGTGCATGGGCACGCGCTGATCTGCGCCTGCCGGGGTGCGACGATGGGCGCATGGCAACACATGTGATCACCGGGGCAGGCTCCGGCATCGGCGCGGCAGTCGCCCGTCGTCTCCACGCGCGCGGCGACGTCCTCGTCCTGCACGCACGGGACGCGGGCCGGGCGAAGGAACTGGCGGCGCAATTCCCCGGCTCCACCACGCTCGTGGGCGACCTCTCCGACCCCGACAAGCTCTCCTGGGCGTTCGGCCACCAGTCGCTGCCCGACCGCGTCGACTCCCTGCTCCACATCGCGGGCGTCGTGGACCTCGGCAGGGTCGGCGACCTCACCCCCAAGTCCTGGCGGCACCAGCTCAACGTCAACCTCATCGCCCCCGCCGAGCTGACCCGCCACTTCCTGCCCCAGCTCCGCGTCGCCCAGGGGCACGTGGTCTTCGTCAACTCGGGCGCGGGCCTGAGCGCGCACGCCGACTGGTCCGCCTACGCCGCCTCCAAGCACGGACTCAAGGCCCTGGCCGACGCCCTGCGCGCCGAGGAGCACGCGAACGGCGTCCGCGTCACCTCCGTCTATCCGGGCCGCACGGCGAGCGCCATGCAGGTCAAGGTCCATCAGCAGGAGGGCAAGGCGTACGACCCCTCCCGCTTCATCGACCCGGAGTCGGTCGCCACGACGATCGTCATGGCCATCGACCTGCCGCGTGACGCGGAGGTCAACGATCTGACGGTGCGGCCCGGAAAGTGAGCGAGCATCGTTGGGGCCCGGCCACCGGCATCGGGTCCATGCCGGGCGGTGACGCCCGCGAGGCCGCGAAGACCGTCTCCGGAAGCCTTGAGGAGTTCCCGTTCCTGGCGGAGCTGCCCGCCCGCGGGCCCGGCGCCGACATGATCGGGCGGACCGCGGGGTTGCTCGTCGAGCTCTACGCGCGCGTGGAGCCCAGCGGCTGGCGGATCGGCGACCGGCCAGGACGGGACACGCGCCGCGCGAAGGCGTGGCTCGGCGAAGACCTCGACGCCCTCGAGGAGTTCACCCAGGGGTACGAGGGTCCGGTCAAGGTGCAGGCCGTCGGGCCGTGGACCCTCGCCGCCGCCCTGGAGCTGAAGAACGGCCAGGCCGCACTCTCCGATCCGGGCGCCTGCCGGGACCTGGCGGGGTCGCTCGCCGAAGGCCTGCGCACCCACCTCGCGGACGTACGCCGCCGCATCCCCGGTGGCCGGATCGTGCTCCAGCTCGACGAGCCCTCGCTCGTCGGCGTACTGCGTGGACAGATCAAGACCGCGAGCGAGTACAGCACCCACCGCGCCGTGGACCGGCAGCTCGTGGAGAGCACCCTGCGGGAGATCCTGGGGGTCCATGACGGGCAGACCGTCGTGCACTCCTGCGCGCCCGACGTCCCGTTCGCGCTGCTGCGCCGTGCCGGGGCGGACGCCATCTCGTTCGACTTCTCGCTGCTCACCGAGCGTGACGACGAGGCGATCGGTGAGGCCGTCGAGGGTGGCACGCAGCTCTTCACGGGTGTCGTGCCGGGCGTGGACAGCCCATTGTCAGACCCTGCCGGTAGCGTCATGGGTGTCAGGACGTTGTGGCGCAGGCTGGGGCTGAATCCGGGTTCTCTCGCGGAGTCGGTCGTGGTCACTCCGTCGTGCGGCCTCGCGGGGGCATCTCCCGCGTACTCGCGCGCGGTGCTCGCCCACTGCGGCCGGGCAGCGAGATCACTCGCGGACAACCCTGAGTAATTGGGTATGACGTAACGGGAGGACGTAACGGTGGCTGTCGAACAGCAAGGCTCTGTGCCCGCCGAGGCACGGGATCAGCACGCCCAGCTGGCCGAACAGATCGAGGAGCACCGCTTCCGGTACTACGTGAACGACCAACCGGTCGTCAGCGACGCCGAGTTCGACAAGCTCCTTCGTTCGCTCGAAGCCCTGGAAGAGCAGTACAGCGAGCTGCGTACGCCCGATTCGCCGACCCAGAAGGTCTCCGGGGCGTACGAGACCGAGTTCACCTCGGTCGAGCACCGCGAGCGAATGCTCTCCCTGGACAACGCCTTCGACGACGAGGAGCTCGCCGCCTGGGCCGAGCGCGTCGCCAAGGACGTCGGCACCAGCGACTACCACTTCCTGTGCGAGCTGAAGGTCGACGGCCTCGCCGTGAACCTGACGTACGAGGACGGCAAGCTCACCCGCGCGGCGACCCGTGGCGACGGCCGCACCGGCGAGGACATCACGCCGAACGTCCGCACCATCGCGGACATCCCGGACCGGCTCAAGGGCGACAACATCCCCGCCCTCGTCGAGATCCGCGGCGAGGTCTTCTTCCCCATGGAGAAGTTCGAGGAGCTGAACGCCCGCCTGGTGGAGGCGGGCGACAAGCCCTTCGCCAACCCGCGCAACGCGGCGGCGGGTTCACTGCGCCAGAAGGACCCGCGCGTCACCGCGACGCGCCCGCTGCACATGGTGGTGCACGGCATCGGCGCCCGTGAGGGCTTCGACATCGACTGCCTCAGTCACGCCTATGAGCTCCTCCACGCCTGGGGCCTGCCCACCGCCCAGCACAACAAGGTGGTCCAAGGGCTCGACGGCGTACGGGAATTCATCACGTACTTCGGAGAGAACCGCCACTCCGCCGTGGAGCACGAGATCGACGGCGTCGTCGTGAAGCTGGACGAGATCCCGCTCCAGGGCCGCCTCGGCTCGACCTCGCGCGCCCCGCGCTGGGCGATCGCCTGGAAGTACGCGCCGGAGGAGGTCAACACCAAGCTGATCAACATCCGCGTGGGCGTCGGCCGCACCGGCCGCGTCACGCCGTACGCCCAGGTGGAGCCCGTCACCGTCGCGGGATCCGAGGTCGAGTTCGCGACCCTGCACAACCAGGACGTGGTGAAGAAGAAGGGCGTCTTCATCGGCGACACGGTCGTCCTGCGCAAGGCGGGCGACGTCATCCCGGAGATCCTCGGCCCCGTCGTCGACCTGCGCGACGGCAGCGAGCGGGAGTTCGTGATGCCCGCCGAGTGCCCCGAGTGCGGGACGGCGCTGCGGCCGATGAAGGAGGGCGACATCGACCTCCGCTGCCCCAACGCCCAGTCCTGCCCCGCCCAGTTGCGCGAGCGTCTCTTCTACCTCGCGGGCCGCAAATGCCTGGACATCGAGAACTTCGGATATGTGGCCGCCGCCGCGCTCACCAAGCCCCTTGAGCCCTCCGAGCCGCCGATTCTCGACGAGGGCGACATCTTCGACCTCACCATCGAGCGGCTCCTGCCCATCAAGGCGTACGTACTGGATCAGGACAGCGGCCTGCCCAAGCGCGATCCGAAGACCGGCGAGGAGAAGATCGCCACGGTCTTCGCCAACCAGCAGGGCGAGGCGAAGAAGAACGCCGTCTCGATGCTGGAGAACATCGCGGCGGCCAAGGAGCGCCCGCTCGCCCGGATCATCACGGGCCTCTCCATCCGGCACGTCGGGCCGGTCGCCGCGGTGGCGCTGGCCCGCGAATTCCGGTCCATCGAGCGCATCGAGCAGGCCACGGAGGAGGAGCTCGCCGCCGTCGAGGGCGTGGGCCCGACCATCGCGGCCTCCCTGAAGCAGTGGTTCGAGGAGGAGTGGCACCGCGAGATCCTGCGCAAGTGGCGGGCGGCCGGGGTCCGTATGGAGGAAGAGGGCGGGGGAGAGGACGAGGGGCCGCGTCCGCTCGAAGGCCTCACCGTCGTCGTGACGGGCACGCTCGAGCACCACACGCGGGATGGCGCAAAAGATGCGTTGCAGAGCCGGGGTGCGAAGGTCACGGGTTCCGTTTCGAAGAAGACATCCTTCGTAGTCGTAGGGGACAACCCGGGGTCGAAGTACGACAAGGCGATGCAGGTGAAGGTTCCGGTTCTGAACGAGGAAGGCTTCGCTGTCCTGCTGGAACAGGGACCGGAAGCGGCGAAGGAAGTCGCGCTTCCGACCGAGGAGTAGCGGTTGAAGACCACCCGTTCGGCGCATACCAGAGGCATACGGGTGGCCGGGTCGCATTCGGGCAACCGTAGTGGACTGCTGCCCGTAGAAGCCTTCTGCGGCCTACTGTTGAGGTGTGCGCCTGCCGTGCCCCGCTGCGATGGGGGTATCCCCTGGTCATGAAGAGCTTGGGGGGCGGATTTCCAGACGCGGCTGACTTCTGGACCGAGTCCGCGTGGCGTGGGCACCGCCGGCTGTGAGAGGGACGGGAATGGAACCGACCGAGAGCGCCGCACCGGAGCCCCGGCTGCGCGCGCGCCTGCGGCGCGGCCCTGGCGCGTGGCTCAGCGGACGCAGAGCGGCACGGGAGACACGCGAGCGCGAGGCGGAGAGCGGAAGCGCCGTCGTCGTCGCGAGCACCGCGGTCGAGCGACGCGAACGCGCCTGGAGCACTACTGGCGGGTACGGAACGCAGGAACTCGGCGTGGGCGCGGCCCCGGGCGGCCGGGACACGGCGGGGCACGGTTCTGCCGTGTCCGGCGTCGGGGAACGGCGCCGACCGCTCTGGCGCAGCTCCGAGGGGCACGGCCCGGACCATGAGGGGGACGAGCGCGACCCCTGGCCGGTGCTTCCGGTTGCCGTCGTGGCGACGGCCGCTGTGGTGCTCGGCGCCGGATTCTTCTACGCGTTCACGGGGCGCCAGGCGCTGTTCCCCTCCGGCACCGTCGGCTGGTCCCTCGCCGTCCTGACGGGGCTCATCGTCGGCCACCTCGTCGCGCTCGGCCGCGACCGCTGGTGGGGCGGCACGGGCTCGGGCGGCGCGCTCACCGTCGCCGTCCTCCTGCTGTACGGCTGGGTGCCCGCCGGGATGGTCAGCCTCACCGTCGTCGTGCTCGTCGGCGTCGCGCGCCGCCACCGCTGGCGCCAGGGCATCCTGCACGGCGCTGTCGACATCCTCGGCATCGCCGCCGGTGCCCTCGCCATGGCCGCGTTCGGCACATCGCCGTCGACGGAGTCGCCCTGGCTGCCCGAGACCTGGGACCTGTACTCCGCCCCCGAAGTGGCGCTCGCCGCTGTCGCCTATCTCGTCGTCACCCGGGTCCTTCTCTGGTACGTCCACGCTCCGCGCACCGGCGCCCTGCCGACGGTCACCCGTACGGCCCTGGTCAGACAGGGGCTCGTCGGCGTCGCGCTGCTCGGCATCGCGCCGCTGATCTGCGTGGTCGCCGCCTCGACACCCATCCTGCTTCCGCTCTTCGCGATCCCCCTCGTCGCGCTCGACTCCACCCTGTGGATCGCGCGGGCCAGGGCCGAGGAGCAGCTGCGCGACCCGCTCACCGGACTGCCCAACCGGCAGTGGCTCCTCGAGCGGACCTGGACGGCTCTGGACGATGCCGAGCGGATCGGGGCGCGGTCCGCCCTGATGCTGATCGACATGGACCGCTTCCGTTCGGTGAACGACACTCTCGGTCATCTCGCGGGCGACCGGCTGCTGTTGCAGATCGCCGACCGGCTGCGGCTGGCCCTGCCGCGCGGTGCGGAGGCCGCGCGGCTCGGCGGTGACGAGTTCGCCGTACTGCTGCCCATCGCCGACTCCACGACGTCCGCGACCCGCGTGGCGCGCTCGCTGGTCGCGGCCCTCGGCTCGCCTCTCGACCTGGACGGCCTGACCCTGGTCCTCGAGGCCAGCGCGGGGCTCGCCGTCTTCCCCGACCACGCGATGGATGCGGAAGGGCTGCTTCGGCGGGCGGACGTCGCGATGTACCAGGCCAAGCGCGACCGCACGGGCGTCGAGGTCTACGAGTCGAAGCGGGACTCCAACACCCCTGACCGGCTAGGCCTGTTGGGTGACCTGCGGCGGGCGCTCGACGCGGGCGATGTCGAGCTTCACTACCAGCCGAAGGTTCAGTTCGACGGACAGGTGGCAGGGCTCGAAGCGCTGGTGCGGTGGGTGCATCCCGAGCGCGGGAAGGTGCCGCCGGACGAGTTCATCGCCATCGCCGAGTCATCGGGACTCATGCCGCACCTGACGGAGTACGTCCTGGAGACGGCGCTCGGCCAGGTGGCGAAGTGGCAGGCGATGGGCCTCAAGGTCCCGGTCGCGGTGAACGTGTCGCCGCGCGACGTCCACACCCCCGGCTTCGCGGGCGCGGTCGCGGCGCGGCTCGCCCGGCACGGGGTCCCTCCGGGGGCGTTGCAGCTGGAGATAACGGAGCACGTGCTCCTGGAGGACCCGCAGCGGGCCGCCGACACCTTGGCGGGCCTGACGGGTCACGGCGTCAAGATGTCGCTCGACGACTTCGGTACGGGGTACTCGTCCCTGGTGCATCTGCGGCGGCTTCCGGTGAGCGAGCTGAAGATCGACCGTTCGTTCGTGGCGCGGCTCGCCATCGACAACGAGGACGCGGAGATCGTGCGCTGCACGGTCGACCTCGCACATTCCCTGGGCCTCCTCGTCGTCGCCGAGGGCGTCGAGGACGACGAGACGTGGGAGCGGTTGCGGGACCTGGGGTGCGACGCGGTACAGGGCTGGCTCGTCGCCGCCGCGATGCCCGCCGACGAGACCACCGCGTGGCTGCGGGCGCGGGGCTCCCGCGGATGGCGGCGGCCGGTGGACGTCGCCGCGGAGGAGGCGGAAGCGGCCCGCCTGGCGGCGGAGGCCGCAGAGGCCGACGCGCTGAAGTAGCCGCGGGAAGCCCTCGAGCCCCCGGCATGGAACCGTCCGGGCCGCTGCCGAGGCCGTCCGGACCCCCGCCGAGGCCGTCCGGACCCCCGCCGAGGCCGTCCGGACCCCCGCCGAGGGAATCCGTTTCACAGGCATGGGGTGGGGCCCCATAGGATTGGGGCCACCAACCACACACTCACCCACCCCCAGAGGATCGCCGCATGCCTGGCATTACGCGCGAGGAGGTCGCCCACCTCGCCCGCCTTGCACGTCTGGAGCTGAAGGACGAAGAGCTCGACCACTTCGCCGGACAGCTCGACGACATCATCGGCGCGGTCGCCCGCGTCTCCGAAGTCGCCGACCAAGACGTACCGCCGACCTCCCACCCGCTGCCGCTGACGAACGTCATGCGCGCGGACGAGGTCCGTCCGTCGCTCACCCCCGAGCAGGCGCTCTCCGGCGCCCCGGCCCAAGAGCAGCAGCGTTTCAAGGTGCCGCAGATCCTGGGGGAGGACTAACCACCATGACGGACAGCAAGATCGACATCATCAGGCTCACCGCCGCCGAGATCGCCTCGAAGATCGCCTCCGGCGAGTTCACGGCCGTCGAGGTCACCGAGGCCCACCTCGCCCGCATCGAGGCCGTCGACGAGAAGGTGCACGCCTTCCTGCACGTCGACCGCGAGGGCGCCCTCGCGCAGGCCCGCGCCGTCGACGCCAAGCGGGAGAAGGGCGAGAAGCTCGGCCCCCTCGCGGGCGTCCCGCTCGCGCTCAAGGACATCTTCACCACCGAGGGCATCCCGACCACGGCCGGTTCCAAGATCCTCGAGGGCTGGATCCCGCCGTACGACGCGACCCTCACGCGCAAGCTGAAGGAAGCCGGCGTCGTCATCCTCGGCAAGACCAACATGGACGAGTTCGCCATGGGGTCCTCCACCGAGAACAGCGCGTACGGCCCCACCGGCAACCCGTGGGACCTCACCCGCATCCCCGGCGGCTCGGGCGGCGGCTCCAGCGCCGCCATCGCCTCGTACGAGGCCCCCCTCGCCATCGGCACCGACACCGGCGGCTCCATCCGCCAGCCCGCGTCCGTCACCGGCACGGTCGGCGTCAAGCCGACCTACGGCGGCGTATCGCGCTACGGCATGGTGGCGTTCTCGTCATCCCTCGACCAGGGCGGTCCCTGCGCCCGCACGGTCCTGGACGCCGCGCTCCTGCACGAGGTCATCGCCGGGCACGACGAGCTCGACTCGACGTCCATCGACGCCCCGGTCCCGCCGGTCGTCGAGGCGGCCCGCAACGGCTCCGTACAGGGGATGCGCGTCGGCGTCGTCAAGCAGTTCGCGGGCGAGGGCTACCAGGCAGGTGTCGTCCAGCGCTTCCAGGAGTCGGTGGCGCTGCTCAAGGAGCTCGGCGCCGAGATCGTCGAACTGGACTGCCCGTCCTTCGACCTGGCGCTCTCCGCGTACTACCTGATCGCGCCGTCCGAGTGTTCCTCGAACCTCGCGCGCTTCGACGCCATGCGCTACGGCCTGCGCGTCGGCGACGACGGCACGAAGTCCGCCGAGGACGTCACCGCGCTGACCCGCGAGGCCGGCTTCGGCGACGAGGTCAAGCGCCGCATCATCCTGGGCACGTACGCACTGAGTTCCGGCTACTACGACGCGTACTACGGAAGCGCCCAGAAGGTCCGCACCCTGATCACGAAGGACTTCGAGAAGTCCTTCGAGCAGGTCGACGTGATCGTCTCGCCCGCGACGCCGACCACCGCCTTCCCGATCGGTGAGCGCGCCGACGACCCGATGGCGATGTACCTCGCGGACGTGTGCACCATCCCGTCGAACATGGCGGGCAACGCCGCCATGTCGCTGCCCTGCGGCCTCGCGCCGGAGGACGGCCTGCCCGTCGGGCTGCAGATCATCGCCCCAGCCATGAAGGACGACCGCCTTTACAAGGTGGGCGCTGCCGTAGAGGCCGCCTTCGTGGAAAGGTGGGGTCACCCGCTGCTTGAGGAGGCTCCGTCGCTGTGAGTGCCATGGCAAAGAAGGCCAAGAACTTCAAGAAGTCCAAGACCGGTGTCTACGTCTCGCTGGCCAGCACCGCCTTCGGCGCGATCAGTGTCGCGAAGCAGGCGAAGATGGCACGCACCGACAACGACACCCTGCGGCTGATCGACGCCGCAGTGTCCGCCGCCGCCATCGCCACCGGCCTTGCGATCCTCTACCGGGAGCTCAAGCGCCTGGGCGACGACGACGTCCTGCTGGGCTGAGAGGGAAAGTTTCACCGTGACTGTCACGACTGACCTGGTGTCGTACGAGGAAGCCCTCGCGACGTACGACCCCGTCATGGGCCTCGAGGTCCATGTCGAGCTGGGCACCAAGACCAAGATGTTCTGCGGCTGCTCCACCGAGCTCAAGCAGGACGCCAACAGCCAGACCTGCCCGACCTGTCTCGGACTGCCCGGCGCGCTGCCGGTCGTCAACGAGATCGGCATCGAGTCCGCCATCAAGATCGGCCTCGCCCTCAACTGCGAGATCGCCGAGTGGTGCCGCTTCGCCCGGAAGAACTACTTCTATCCGGACATGCCGAAGAACTTCCAGACCTCTCAGTACGACGAGCCGATCGCCTTCAACGGCTATCTGGACGTCCAGCTGGAGGACGGCGAGATCTTCCGCGTGGAGATCGAGCGCGCCCACATGGAGGAGGACACCGGCAAGTCCACGCACGTGGGCGGCGCGACGGGTCGTATCCACGGCGCATCGCACTCGCTCCTGGACTACAACCGCGCCGGTATCCCGCTCATCGAGATCGTCACCAAGCCGATCGAGGGCGCGGGCGAGCGGGCTCCCGAGGTCGCCAAGGCGTACGTCGCCGAGCTGCGCGAGGTCATCAAGGCGCTCGCCGTCTCCGAGGCCCGGATGGACAAGGGCCAGATGCGCTGCGACGTGAACCTGTCCCTGCGTCCGTACGGGCGTGAGGAGTTCGGTACGCGCTCGGAGACGAAGAACGTCAACTCGCTCCGTTCCGTGGAGCGTGCGGCGCGCTTCGAGATCCAGCGCCACGCGGCCGTCCTGAACGACGGCGGCACGATCATCCAGGAGACCCGTCACTTCCACGAGGAGGACGGCTCCACGACGTCGGGCCGCATCAAGGACAACGCCGAGGACTACCGGTACTTCCCGGAGCCCGACCTCGTCCCGGTGGCCCCGGCCCGTGCGTGGGTCGAGGAGCTGCGCTCCGGTCTCCCGGAGATGCCGCGCGTGCGCCGCAACCGCCTCCGTGAGGAGTGGGGTGTCACGGAGCATGACATGCAGTCGATGCTGAACGCCGGTGCGGTCGACCCGATCGTCGCCACCATCGAGGCGGGCGCCGATTCGGCTGCCGCGCGCAAGTGGTGGATGGGCGAACTGGCCCGCGGCGCCAACGAGTCGGGCAAGGCCCTCGACGAGCTGCCGGTCACCCCGCAGCAGGTCGCCCGGGTCGCCGAGCTCGTCGCCAAGGGCGACCTGAACGACAAGCTGGCCCGCCAGGTCTTC
The DNA here is from genome assembly GCF_043200235.1 of Streptomyces sp. NPDC048441. Classification (NCBI taxonomy): domain Bacteria; kingdom Bacillati; phylum Actinomycetota; class Actinomycetes; order Kitasatosporales; family Streptomycetaceae; genus Streptomyces; species Streptomyces sp. NPDC048441. The sequence goes on along the minus strand of NZ_JBICXM010000020.1, from coordinate 67,817 downwards.
GTGGGCGTCCTGGCCGGCGAAGGCACGCCGGACGAGGTCGTCGAGAAGCGCGGCCTGAAGGTCGTATCGGACGAGGGCGCCCTGACGACCGCCGTGGACGAGGCGATCGAGGGCAACCCCGCCATCGCCGACAAGATCCGCAGCGGCAAGGTCGCGGCGGCCGGTGCGCTGGTCGGCGCGGTCATGAAGGCCACCAGGGGCCAGGCCGACGCGGCCCGCGTCAAGGAACTGATCCTGGAGAAGCTGGGCGTGGAGGGCTAGCCTCTCCGGCTCGTACGGGATCCATGGCGGCGCACCTTTCGCGGGTGCGCCGCCTTGCGCGTGCCCGAGCCTGAACCGCCGCTTCGCGGCGGATTCTTCCCGCTCACCCACCCGATTGCCCTGGAGCGATCGAGTGGGTGGTCGGGGTGCTGTTCGAACCACCCGCCCCACCCGGGCCACGGAGCGTCCCCCTGAACACCCTCACCGCCGAGATCCTCTCCGTGGGCCTGCTGCTCGCCGTGCTCGCGTTCGCCGTCATACGGCCGCGGCAATGGCCCGAGGCCGCCGCCGCGCTGCCCGCTGCCGGGCTCGTCGTAGGACTCGGGGCCGTCTCCCCGCGGGACGCGCTCGCGCAGGTCGGGAGTCTGCTGCCCGTGGTCGGGTTCCTCGCCGCCGTGCTCGTGCTCGCTCAACTCTGCGCGGCCGACGGGCTTTTCGCCGCCGCAGGGGATCTTGTCGCCAGGCTCTGCGGAGGGCGGACCACGGCGCTGCTCGGCGGGGTGTTCGGCGTGGCCGCCGCCGTCACCGCCGTGCTGAGCCTCGACGCCACCGTCGTCCTGCTCACCCCGGTCGTCTTCGCCACCGCGGCCCGCGTCGGGGCAAGGCCGCGCCCGCACGTCTACGCCACCGCCCACCTCGCCAACTCGGCGTCGCTGCTCCTGCCCGTCTCCAACCTCACCAACCTCCTCGCCCTCACCGCCAGCGGGCTCACCTTCACGCGGTTCGCGCTGCTCATGGCGTTGCCGTGGCTGGTCGCCATCGGTATCGAGTACGTCGCCTTCCGGCGGTACTTCGCCGTCGATCTGGCCGCGGGCGCCCTGGAGCCCAAGGAGACCGAGCCGACCCCCGTGCCCGTGTTCACGCTGGCCGTCCTCGGCCTGACACTCGCCGGGTTCGTCGTCACCTCCCTCGTCGGCCTCGAGCCCCTGTGGGCCGCCCTCGCAGGGGCGGCCGTCCTCGCGGGCCGTGCGCTGCTGCGCAAACGTACGACCGCCACCGGAATCGTCCGCTCGGCGAGCCCCCTCTTCTGCCTCTTCGTGCTCGCGCTCGGCATCGTCGTCAAGGCGGTCGTCGACAACGGCCTCGGCTCCGGGATCGAGTGGCTCCTGCCGGACGGCGCGTCGCTGCCCGCGCTGCTCGCCGTGGCGGCCGTCGCCGCCGTGCTCGCCAACCTCATCAACAACCTGCCCGCGATCCTGGCCCTTCTGCCCGTCGTCGCCCCCGCTGGTCCCGGCCCCGTCCTCGCCGCGCTGATCGGCGTCAACGTCGGCCCGAACCTGACGTACGTCGGCTCCCTCGCCACGCTGCTGTGGCGCCGCATCCTGCACGAGCACGGCACGGACGCGGAGTTGGGGACCTTCACGCGGCTCGGATTGCTGACCGTCCCTCTCACGCTCGTGGCGTCGACAGTGGCGCTCTGGGCCGGTCGGCCCTAGGGCCCTTCTGATGGATCTCCGCGGCGTCGCGACGCCCGGCACGCACCCTCAACGCACGGCGCAAAGGGACAGGTGGCTCCGCCACATGACCCTTCACACCGCCCGCCGAGGGCACGCACCGAACGCCGCTCCTTCTCCCACGGAGATCCATCAGAAGGGCCCCGCCCATCCGTTCACGTCGACTTCGTCCCCAAGTCTTCACAGGGAAACCAGACTTCACTACCGTCCCGGCGGAGCAGGTCAATGGATCAGCAGAGAACCATTGGTCGTCGACTGGAGGTCGTACGTGTCCCCGGAGATATCGCGCAGACGCCTGATGGCAGTCGGCGGTGGCGCACTCGGCGCCGCCGCCGTCGGATCCTTTCTGCCGCCGTCGTTGCAGCAGGCACTGGCACAGGGCAGGACCGCGTCCGGCAGCGGTGGGCTCGACTCGATCGAGCACGTCGTCATCCTGATGCAGGAAAACCGGTCGTTCGACCACTACTTCGGTGCCCTGCGCGGCGTACGCGGCTTCGGCGACCGCAACGCCGTCCAGCTCCCCGGCGGGAAATCCGTGTTCGAGCAGCCGGGCGTGCTCCGCACCGTCATGCCCTTCCCGGTCCGCGAGGCCGCCGCCGCGCAGAAGAAGGACCTCCAGTACATCGGCGCCCTCGACCACTCCTGGACCGGCGGCGCCAAGGCCTGGCACGACGGCTGGATGGACGGCTGGATCTCCGCCAAGACCGCGGCGACCATGGCGTACTACACGCGCGACGACATCCCGCTGCACTACGAACTCGCCGACACCTTCACCGTCTGCGACGCCTACCACTCCTCGATCCACTCCTCGACGAGCCCCAACCGCAACCACCTGTGGAGCGGCAAGACCGGCTTCGAGGCGAACGGCAAGCGGGCCGTCGACAACGACGCGTACGACGAGGGCAAGCACCCCGGCTACGGCTGGGGGACGTACGCCGAGCGCCTGGAGAAGGCGGGCGTGAGCTGGCAGACGTACACGGAGTGGGAGAACTTCACCGACAACCAGATCGAGTTCTTCACCACCTTCAAGGCGATTGCCAAGAAGGTCCTCGCCAAGACCGGCCTCACCTTCATGGAGGCCTTCTACGCCAAGGTGCGCGACGCCAAGGACGACGCCGAGCGCGAGAAGCTGCTCGCCACCCTGGAGGAGGGCGTCGCCACCCTCACCAAGGCGGAGAAGTCGCTCTTCGACCGCGGCCTGCGGCGCGTGCCCACCGGCAAGCTCGCGGAGGAGTTCGCCAAGGACGTCGCGGGCGGCAAGCTGTCCAAGGTCAGCTATCTGGTGCCGTCGGCCCAGGACTCCGAGCACCCCAGCGTCTCCTCGCCGATCCACAGCGCGACCATCGTCTACAAGGTCCTCGACGCCCTCGCCTCGCACCCCGAGGTCTGGCGGCGCACCGCCGTCTTCATCAACTACGACGAGAACGACGGCTTCTTCGACCACGTCCCGCCGCCCGTCCCCGGCGTGGACGACAAGGAAGAGCGGTGGAACGGCCTTCCGACCGGGCTCGGCGCGCGCGTCCCCATGCTCGTCGTCTCGCCCTGGACCGTCGGCGGATACGTCTCATCCGAAGTCTTCGACCACACCTCCGTCGTGCGCTTCCTGGAGAAGTGGACCGGTGTGCGGGAACCCAACATCAGCGACTGGCGCCGCAAGGTCACCGGCGATCTCACCGGCGCCTTCGACTTCAAGCGCGGCCATCGGCAGCCGGACGTCGAAAAGCCCGGTGTCATCCCCGCGTTCAGCGGCCGCTGGGCCCCGCAGCCGCCGCTGAAGCAGTCCATGCCGGTCCAGGAGCCCGGCACCCGGCGTGCCCGCCCGCTGCCCTACCAGCCGGACGCGTACGTGAAGCCGGGCGAGAGCGGTGCTCTCTCGGTGCGGCTTCGCAATGGCGGCCGCTCCAGCGCGCACTTCGCGCTCTATCCGTACGCCGGTGAGTTCACGGTCCCGCAGCACCAGGACGTCGTCCGCGAGGCCTCTTGGACCGTGCCGGTGGCCAAGGACGCGTACGCCTTCACGATCACGGGGCCGAACGGCTTCCGGCGCGAGTTCGCGGGCGGCAAGGACGGCGACGCGCAGCTCGCCTCCGCGATCACCCGTCGCGAGATCCACGTCACCCTGGCCAATCGGGGCCACAAGGAGCTCGTCTTCACCGTCGAACCGCTCGGGTACGTGGACGAGGGTGACGTCAGGAAGCGGACCAGGGTCGTCCGCGTCAAGGCGGGCAGCAGTCGCACGATCGCCTGGCACACGGGTGACGAGCACGGCTGGTACGACGTTCAGGTGACGGCGGCGGGCGAGCCGGCTTTCCGGCGCCGTCTGATGGGGCACATAGAGAACGGACACGCGAGCGTGTCGGGCTGAAGCCCAGTTCTGCTGAAGCCCCAGTTCTGAGGGTGTGCGAGGTCCCCTTGGGGCCTCGCACACCCTTTGTGTCCTTGTGAGGAAACCCACGAACCGGACCAACGATCTCCAGCTCCTGCCAAAGTACCTCTCTGGCGCTTATGTCATTGCTCATGCGTTCTTTGCGGGCTGTCCAGGTCATTCAAGACTGTTCCCGACAAAGATCCACGAACCACATCAGGGAGCCGGTCAGTGGCAGCACTCGCACGATGGTGTGTGAAGCACCGCCTCCTCGCTGTGCTCCTCTGGCTCGTGGCCCTCGGCGGCGCCGCCGGCGCCGCGGCCGTCGCCGGACCGGCGTACTCGAACGACTACGAAGTGCCCGGCACCGAGTCAGGCCGTGCGACCCAGCTCCTGAACGAAGGCTTCGAAGGCCTCGGCGGCGACAGCGACACCGTCGTCTGGCGGACCGAAGCGGGCACCACGGTGCGTGCGGCGGACGTCGAGCAGACGATGACCGACACCCTCGACAAGATCGAGGGGATGCCCGCGGTGGCCTCCGTCAGCAGCCCGTACACGGAACGAGGCGCCACACAGATCAGTGACGACGCCCGCATCGCGTACGCGACCGTCACCTTCCACGAGCAGGCCGACGCCATCGACAAGGCGGACGCACAGGCCCTCGTCGACACGGCGAAGGCCGCCGGCTCCGACAGCCTGGACGTCGAGCTCGGCGGCAGCGCTGTCGCCCTCACCGAATCCAAGAGCGCGCAGACCGCCGAGATCGTCGGGGTCGCCGTCGCCGCCGTCGTTCTCTTCCTCGCCTTCGGCTCGCTCGCCGCCTCCCTGCTGCCCATCGCCACGGCCCTCGTGTCGGTCGGCACGGCATACGCGGGCATCGTGCTGCTCGGGCACTTCATGACCGTCGCGGACTTCGCGCCGATGCTGGGCACCCTGATCGGGCTCGGCGTCGGCATCGACTACGCCCTGTTCATCGTGACCAGACACCGCAAGGGCCTCAAGCAGGGGCTCCCGGTGGCCGTCGCCGTGGAACGCGCGGTCGCCACCACCGGGCGCGCGGTCGTCTTCGCGGGCGCCACCGTGTGCATCGCGCTCCTCGGGATGCTCATCCTGCGGCTCAGCTTCCTCAACGGCGTCGCGATCGCGGGCTCGCTGACCGTGCTCCTCACGGTCGCCGCTTCGGTGACCCTGCTCCCGGCGCTCCTGTCCTGGATCGGCCCGCGCGCGCTCAGCCGCCGCGAACGGCGCGCGCTCGCCGAGCACGGCCCTGCCCCGGAGCTGCCCACCGGGCTCGCCGCCCGCTGGTCCGCCTTCGTGGAGCGCCACCCCAAGCTGCTCGGCGGCGTCGCCATCGCCGTGATGGCGCTGCTCGCCCTGCCCACGCTCTCCCTGCATCTGGGCACGTCCGACCAGGGCAACAACGCGGCGTCGTCCACCACACGCCAGGCCTACGACCTGCTCGCGGACGGCTTCGGGCCCGGCGTGAACGGCCCGCTCACGCTCGTCACGGACGTCGACGGCGCCGGCGACCGGCTCGCCCTCGCCAACCTCGGCCCCGTACTCGAGTCGACGAAGGGCGTCGCATCCGTCAGCCCCGTCACGTACGACGCGGACGGCACCGCCGCCTACGTCACCGTCGTACCGGACTCGTCCCCGCAGTCCCAGCGGACCAGCGAGCTCGTCGACCGGCTGCGTGACGACGTGATCCCGAGGGCCGAGGCCGACACGTCGCTCGACCTGCGGGTCGGCGGTGTCACGGCGAGCTACGACGACTTCGCGGAGATCATCATCGGCAAGCTGCCGCTCTTCGTGGGCGTGGTCATCGGCCTCGGCTGCGTCCTGCTGCTCCTGGCCTTCCGCTCGATCGGCATTCCCCTGAAGGCCGCCGCGATGAATGTGGCGGCGGTGGCATCGGCCTTCGGGGTCGTCGTCGCGATCTTCCAGTGGGGCTGGGGGAGCGAACTGCTCGGCCTCGGCTCGGCAGGGCCCGTCGAACCCTTCCTGCCCGTGATCATGGTGTCCGTCCTCTTCGGGCTCTCCATGGACTACCAGGTCTTCCTGGTCAGCCGGATGTACGAGGAGTGGTTGGAGACCGGCGACAACCGGCGGGCCGTCCGCGTCGGCCTCGCCGAGACGAGCCGCGTGATCAACTCCGCCGCCGTGATCATGATTTCGGTCTTCCTCGCCTTCGTCCTGAGCGGCGACCGGGTCATCGCGATGTTCGGCATCGGCCTCGCCGCCGCTGTCGCGCTCGACGCGTTCGTCCTGCGTACGTTGCTGGTGCCCGCCCTGATGCACATGCTGGGCGGCGCCAACTGGTGGCTGCCGCGCCGCCTCGACCGCTGGCTGCCGCGTATCAGCATCGAGCCGTCGGAATATCGCTCGAACCCGGACACCGCGAGTGCGAAGATCCCCGTAATGCCGGACGGGACGAAGGAGCGGGATGTTCGCGATATCGCTGGGCGAGGACGCTGAGCTGAGGCCCATCGAGCCCTGGCAGGCCGAGGAATTCCTCACGCACATCGATCGGGCCCGGGAGTACGCCGGCCCATGGGTGCCCCTGACCGTGAACGTGACGGACCTCGAATCGGCACGGGAGCGGCTCCAGGCCTACGCCGACAAGCAGGCCGCCGACACCGGGCGGATGTACGGCATCTGGCTGGCGGACACGCTCGTCGGCAGTGTGTTCTTCCGGATCTTCGAGACTGCGACGGAATCCTGCGAGGTCGGCGTCTGGCTCGAGCCTTCGGCCGCCGGGCGCGGTCTGGTCTCCAGGGCGAGCCGGGTCCTCATCGACTGGGCGGTGGACGTGCGCGGTATGCACCGCGTGGAGTGGCTGGTCTCCTCCTTGAACAAGCCCAGCATCGCGGTGGCCGAGCGGCTGGGGATGCGCAAGGACGGGGTGCTGCGGGAGAGCTTTCCCTGGCAGGGAGTGCGGCACGACATGGAGGTGTGGTCGGTCCTCGCGCCCGAGTGGCGGAAGGCGCGGGAGGCACGGCAGGGAGCCGGTGCCGAGGGCTCGGCGGCTCGTTAAGAAACTTCTCAGACTCCGTCCGTACGGTGCGGGGCATGGGAACTAAGACAGAGGACGAGACCGCGGCCGAGACGGCCGCAAAGCCCGCAGAGCCGGAGGCCGCGGACACCACGGACGCCACCGAGACGGACGCCGTCAAGGTGGAGAAGACCGCCGATGGCGAGGCCGCGGCCAAGGACGCCGTCGAGGTCGACGACGCCGATGACGCCGACGAGCTCGTCGTGGTCGAAGAGGTCGCCGGGGCCAAGTCCAGTGGCGTGTTCCAGGGCGCCGCAGCCGTCGTCTCCGCCGCTCTCGGCGTGATCGGCCTGTCCGGCGGCTGGCTCGGCACGGTCGCCGCGGCGCGCTCGAACATCGTCGGGCAGCTCGAGACCAAGCAGTCGGCGAGCGTCGCCGACCAGATCCAGGCCCTGTACGGCGACTCGTGGCAGATCACGGCGCTGATCGCCGGAGCCTTCGCGCTCGCCGCGCTGGTCGTCGGGTTCATCGTCCTGGTCAGGCCCGCGTTCGGCGCGCCCAGCCAGCAGCCGCAGGCACCGTGGATCAAGTCGGTGGCCTGGGCGGGTGTCGCCCTCGGCGTCATCGGCCTGCTGCTCGCGATCGCCAAGTACTCGGACCTGATCTTCGGGCTGCCGTCGACCAGTTGATAGCAGGCGAGGCGAGGTACTGAGTACGCCGGAGGGGCTGACGCTGATGCGTCAGCCCCTCCGGCGTACTCAGTAAGGATCCCTAAGGCCCCCTTCCGCTCCCCTAAGGCCCCCCGCTCCCTCAACATGCGGCACTCTCCCGATGTGCCACCCCTGCCTGGCAGACGAAAGTAAAGGCATCGCAGAAAGCGAAGCCGAAGACCGAGTCAGGTCAGGTCAGTCAGACAGGGAGTCACCATGTTCGAGTACGAGATGCACCAGCTCCGCGCCGCAGACCTCGCCCGCGAGGCCGACCACCACCGCCTCGTCCGCGAGGCGAAGGCGGCCCGCGCCGCCCGCCGCTCGGCCCGCCAGGAAACCGAGGGGCGGGTGAGTACGACCCTGAGGCGCACCCGCTTCACCCGGGCCGCGTAATGAGCGCGGGGACGTCCGCCGAAGCCCCTGGGATATCCACTGCCACGGCCCCCGCACCCTGTGCGATGCTCACCGCTGTGGAGACCAGGTCTGTAAGCCCCGTGTTCGTCGGCCGCGCCGATGAGCTGGGAGTTCTGAACGACGCACTCGCCCGTGCCAGGGGGAACACCCCCGGCACGGGCGAGCCGCAGGCATTGCTGCTCGGCGGCGAGGCAGGCGTCGGCAAGACCCGCCTCGTCGAGGAGTTCACCGCGGCGGCCCGCGCCGAAGGCGCCGTCGTCGCGCTCGGCGGCTGCGTCGAGATCGGCGCGGACGGCCTCCCCTTCGCCCCCTTCTCCAGCGCCCTGCGCTCCCTGCGCCGCCAGCTCCCCGACGAGGTGGACGCCGCGGCCGCCGACCAGGAGGGCGAGCTCGCCCGGCTCCTGCCCGAACTGGGCGAAGCCCCGCAGCGCCGTCGCGGCACCGACGCCCAGCACGACGAGGAAGGCATGGCCCGCCTCTTCGAGCTGACCGCCCGCCTCCTGGAGCGCCTCGCCGCCGACCGCCCGGTCGTCATCGCCCTGGAAGACCTGCACTGGGCCGACGCCTCGACCCGGCACCTCCTCGCCTACCTCTTCCGCACCCTGCGCAGCGGCAGCCTCGTCGTCGTCGCCACCTACCGTGCCGACGACATCCACCGCCGCCACCCCCTGCGCCCCCTCCTCGCCGAACTCGACCGGCTGCGGACCGTGCGGCGCATCGAACTCTCGCGCTTCAGCAAGGGTGAGGTCGGCCGTCAGATGGCGGGGATCCTCAGCGCCGAGCCGGCGCAGTCCCTGGTGGACGACATCTTCGACCGCTCGGACGGCAACGCCTTCTTCGTCGAGGAACTCGCGGTCGCCGCGCACGGCGGCAGCTGCGCGAGCCTCACCGACTCCCTGCGCGATCTCCTTCTCGTACGCGTCGAGGAGCTGCCCGAGGACACTCAGCGGGTGGCGAGGATCGTCGCCGAGGGCGGCTCGACCGTGGAGTACCCGCTGCTCGCCGCGGTGGCGAAGCTCGCGGAGGACGATCTGATCGAGGCGCTGCGGGCCGCGGTCGGCGCCAACATCCTGCTGCCTTCGCCCGACGCCGACGGCTACCGCTTCCGGCACTCCCTGGTGCGCGAGGCCGTCAGCGACGACCTGCTGCCCGGCGAGCGCTCCCGGATCAACCGCCGCTTCGCCATGGTCCTCGAAGCCGACCCCTCGCTCGTCGCCGCCGACCAGCGCGCCGCCCGCCTCGCCAGCTACTGGTACCACGCACACGACGCGGCGAAGGCGCTTCCGGCCGTCCTGCGCGCCTCCGTCGAGGCCCGCCGCCGCTATGCGTACTCCGAGCAACTGCGCCTGCTCGAACGGGCGATGGAGCTGTGGGACGACGCCCCCGACGACGTACGCCACGAACTGCGCCCCCTCGACTACGCAGAGGTCTATCCCCCCTGCGGCTGCGACCCCGCCACCACCCCGCTGCGCTACCTCGACCTGATGGCGGAGGCCGCCGTCGCCGGTCGTCTCTGCGGTGAGCGCGAGCGCGCCCTGAAGATAACCAAGCGCGCGCTGCGGCTCCTCGAGGACGAGCAAGATCCCCTGCGCGCCGCCTGGTTCTGGATCCAGCGCTCCCGGCTCACCTCGACGCTCGGCCGCGGCGACGGCTGGGCGGAGATCGCCACCGCCCAGGATCTTGTCCGCGGCCTTCCGCCGTCCGAGGTGCATGCCGAAGTCCTCACCAACGTCGCCTCCTGGGGCATGCTCCACAACCCCGGCGAGGAGACCCTGGCAGCGGCCCAACGTGCCGTCGAGTACGCCCGGATGGTCAAGGCCGAGGAGACCGAACTCAACGCCCGGCTCATCCTCGGCGGCCTCCTGGTCGACGCGGGCGACGTCGAGGAGGGCTTCGCGGAGATGTACGCGGTCAGGGACCGGTGCGTGGCACCGCCCGGCCTGGTCTCCAGGATCCCGCACATCCATGTCAACCTGCCCTCGGTACTCGAAGGCGTGGGCCGCTCCCTGGAGTCCATCGAGGTCGGCGAGCAGGGCCTCGCGCTCTGCCGGAAGTACGGACTCACGGACACCGAGAGCTGGGTCCAGGTCAACCAGGCGGAATCCCTTTTCTCGCTCGGCCGTTGGGACGAGGCGGTCGAAGCCTGCGAGGCGGCCCGCCGCGGCGCGCTCAGCGTCAAACCACGGGCCAGCTCGGCCCTGCACCTCGCCGTCGTCTCCCTGGGCCGCGGCGACGTGGCCGAAGCCGCCGCCCAACTGACCGTGGCCCGCGACCACTACGGCCTGCACGGCCTCATGCCGCAGTACTCCCTGCCCATGGTCACCGCCGCCCTCGGCATCGCGGCGGGCGAGGCCGACCGCGCTTCCGGCGTCGCCACGGCACGCGCCGAGCTCGAACGGGCCCTGGCCACGGGCTTCCCGCCCGGCACCCAGCGCTACACCTGGCCCCTGCTCCTGGCAGCCGCCACCTCGGAGGCCGATACGCGCGGTCTGCCCGCCGCCGAGCCCGGCCGGACCGAGGCCATCGACAGCATCCGCCGGGCGGCCAGGAAGCTCCCCGCGCCCGTGCCGGTCTGGGCCGCCTACGAGACGTGGGTACGCGCCGAACTCCTCCGCGCCGAGGACCGCGACGCCCCCGACGACTGGTCCGCCACCGTCACCGCGCTCGAACCCCTCGGCCGCCCCTACGACCTCGCCCGTGCCCGGCTCCGCCTGGCCGAGTCCCTCCTCGCCACCGCGGCCGGGGCGGGCGCCGAAGCGGATCGTGAGCGCGCCGCCGGGCTGCTGCGGCAGGCCCGCGACGTCGCCGACGGCCTGGGCGCCCGGCCCCTCACCGAGTCCATCGCCGGGCTCGCGCAGCGGGCCCGCCTCACCCTGAACACGCAGGACGCCCCGCGCGCCCACCTCACCCCGGTCGACCCGGCCGAGGCCCTCGGCCTCACCAGTCGGGAGCGGGACGTGCTCCGCCGTGTCGCCGCGGGCCGCAGTAACCGGCAGATCGCCGAGGAACTCTTCATCTCCCCGAAGACGGCGAGCGTCCACGTCTCCAACATCCTCGCCAAGCTGGGTGTCGCGGGCCGGGGCGAGGCGGCAGCCCTGGCTCACCGTCTGCGCCTCTTCCCCGCCGAGCGTGCGCAGTCGACGGGCTGAACTGGTGCTGACCTGCGCTTTCTCGGCTCCGACGGGTTTCCGGCGGCCTCGCTTACGCTGGATGGAAGGAACTCGGCCGCCAGGAGGCGCAGTGTGTTCAACCTGATCGAGCTTTTCCAGCCGGGTCGCAAGCACACGGACGACGAGCAGAAGCGCCTGGAGCTGAGCCGGACCGACGTGGCCGACGGTGATCCCGGCCGGGGGCCGATAGACCTGACCTCCGGCAAGGTGGTGGTCCGGGTGCCGCAGCAGGTGGATGCGGAGGCGGAGCCCGCCGAGTCCGAGCCTGCCGACTCCGGGCCTGCCGCAGGCGCTGCCCCCGAGCCTGATCCCGAGAAGTAGTCCGCCTCGACCGCCCCGCTCTACCGCACCTCCACCTCCAAAATCTTGTCGTCCCCCTTCTCAGGGGTGCCGCGGGAATCCGTCTCGTTCGTCACCAGCCACAGCTTGTCGCCGCCCGCCGCCACGACCGTGCGCAAGCGGCCCTGCTCGCCCTTCAGGAATGACTGGGGTTCGACGGTGCCGGGGTGCACGCCGCGGACCGGGATGCGCCACAGGCGCTCACCGCGGAGGCCCGCCATCCAGATCGAGCCCTCCGCATAGGCGATGCCGCTGGGGGAGGCCTCTGAGGTCTTCCACTGGGCCACCGGATCATGGAAGCCGTCGTTGTCGCCCTTGCCCTCGACCTCGGGCCAGCCGTAGTTGTCGCCGGCCTTGATCTCGTTCAGCTCGTCCCAGGTGTCCTGGCCGAACTCCGCCGCCCAGAGCTGCTTGTCCTCGTCCCAGGCCAGGCCCTGCACATTGCGGTGGCCGTACGAATAGACAGGGGAGTCGCCGAAGGGGTTGCCGGGGGCCGGGTCGCCGTCCGGGGTCAGACGGAGAATCTTGCCGCCCAGTGACTTCTTGTCCTGCGCGAGACCCGACTCGCCTGTCTCGCCCGTGCCCGCGTACAACATCTTGTCCGGGCCGAACGCGATCCGGCCGCCGTTGTGGACGACGCCCTTGGGGATGCCCTTGAACACCGTGTCGGGCGCGCCCAGTTGTTCGCCGGACGGCTTCTTCTCGTCGTACAACATGCGGGCGATGCGGTTGTCCGACTCCGTGGTGAAGTACGCGTAGACCATGTGGTCGGATGCGTACGAAGGAGAGAGCGCCAGGCCCATCAGCCCGCCCTCGCCCGCGGGGGAGGCGCCGGGGACCGAGCCGAGCTCCGTCTTCTTGCCGGTCTTGCCGTCGACCCGGGTGATGGTCCCCTCGTCGCGCGAGGACACGAGGAGGTCCCCGCCGGGGAGCGGCGCGAGGCCCCACGGTGACTTCAGATTCTCGGTGAGAGTCTTGGTGACCTTCGCCGCCCCCTTCTCAGGCGGGGCCTCACCGGCGCGTGGCTTTTCCCTGGACGTCCCGCCGGAGTCCGCGGGGCTCGATCCGGGGCTCTTTCCCTTGTCCGGCGCGTCCGATCCCCCGGACGAGCAACCGGCCGTGAGTACCAGGGCGGCGGCGGCCAATGCGGCCGTGACAGCAGGTCGTTGCACGATCAGGTTCCCTTCGACGCAGCGCTTCTCCTGTTCATACACCGCTAGGGCCCTAGGTCCCCACAGGTTCCCGGCCCCGCTCAGTCCCACGACCCCATCCCCGACGGCAGCGCCTCGATCTCCGCCAGGTCCGCCCCGGTCAGACGCACCCCGGCGGCCCCCGCGTTCTGCACCGCCCAGCGTTCCCGCTTGGCGCCGGGAATCGGCACCACGTGCGGCCCTTGCGCGAGCACCCACCCCAGCGCCACCTGCGCCGGTGTCGCCCCGTGCCGCTCGGCCACCCGGCGGAGCCCCACCAGGAGCGGCTGGTTGGCCGCCATCATCTCGGCGGTGAAACGGGGATGCCTGGCCCGCACATCGTCCGGCTCGAAGCCCTCCCCGGGCGTCAGCGTCCCGGTGAGGAATCCGTTGCCCAGCGGCATCGCCGCCAGGAAGCCGATCCCGCGCGCCGCGCACCACGGCAGGAGCGCGTCGAGCGCCTCGCGCGACCACACCGACAGCTCGGCCTCCACCGCGCTGACCGGGAAGACCTGCTGGACGCGTTCGAGCTGCCGGATCGTTCCGTCATGCAGTCCTCTGCCCTCGCGCCGCGAAGCCCGCGCCCCCACCGCACAGAGGCCGAGCGCCCGTACCTTTCCCGCCGCGACGAGCTCGGCCATCGCGCCCCAGGTCTCCTCGACGGGTACCTCGGGATCGGCGCGGTGCAGTTGGTACAGGTCGATGGTCTCGGTCTGGAGCCGCCGCAGCGACGCGTCGCAGGCCCGCTTCACATAGCCGGGGCGGCCGTTGGCGACGATGTGCTGCTCGCCCACAAGGAGCCCGCACTTGGTCGACACGAAGGCCTCGGCCCGCCGCTCCTTCAACGCCCGCCCCACCAGGAGCTCGTTGGTGAACGGGCCGTACATGTCCGCCGTGTCAAGCAGGGTCGAGCCCTGGTCGAGCGCGGTGTGCACGGTGCGCAGCGACTCCTCGCCCCGCTGCCGGGAGCCGGTGTACGCCCAGCTCATCGGCATGCAGCCGAGTCCGACCGCACCCACCTCGAGCGCTGCCGCGCCGATCGTCCTGCGGTCCACCTGGCCGTGCCCCCCACCTCATGTCGAGCGGTCACCAACGTAACGTCTGGCTCCCCCCACCTGGCGTGCGGCCTCCGCGCATTAGCCTCCTGACCATGACGACAGATGTATGGCTCCCCCTTGCCGCGGACGAGATCGACGGCCTGCCCCGGGCAGCCGAGGCCGGGCTCAACTACCGCTTCTGGGACGGCGGCCCGGACTTTCCGGCCGATCCAGCCGATTGCGCGTTCTACGTAGTGCCCTATCTGAAGGGCGCGGAGGTCTCCGTACGCCCGCTGCCCGAGATGACATCGCTGCGCGCCGTACAGACGCTCACCGCGGGCATCGACCACGTGCAGTCCGGGCTCTCCTCCCTCGCGCCCGGCGTGCGGCTGTGCAACGCGCGTGGGGTCCACGAGGCCAGTACGGCGGAGCTCGCGCTCGCCCTGACCCTCGCGTCCCTGCGCGGCATCCCCCGGTTCGTGGAAGGGCAGCGGCAGGAGGAGTGGCGGTCCGGGTTCTATCCGGCGCTCGCCGACAAGTCCGTGCTGATCGTGGGCTACGGATCGATCGGTTCCGCCATCGAGGACCGGCTCGCGCCCTTCGAGTGCGCGCGGGTGACGCGCGTCGCGCGCTCCGCACGTGCCACGGAGCGCGGCCCCGTGCATCCGCTCGCCGAACTGCCGGCGCTGCTCCCGGAAGCCGATGTGGTCATCCTCTCCACGCCCCTCACCGACACCTCCCGTGGCCTGGTCAGCGGCGACTTCCTGGCCCGCATGAAGGACGGCGCCCTGCTGGTGAACGTCGCGCGCGGCCCGGTCGTCGACACCAAGGCGCTCCTGGCCGAACTGGAGAGCGGCCGGATCACCGCCGCCCTCGATGTCACCGACCCGGAACCGCTGCCCGCAGGTCACCCCCTGTGGCAGGCTCCTGGAGTGCTCATCAGCCCGCACGTGGGCGGATCGACCTCCGCCTTCCTGCCCCGCGCCAAGCGTCTGCTCGCCGCGCAGCTGACCCGCTACGTCGCCGGGGAACCCCTGGAGAACGTCGTCCTGACAACAGGCGGCGCGACCAAGTAGCGGCCACTCAGGGATCGTTCGGGCACGCTCCGCACTCATTCGTGTGCGCCCCGTGCCCATATTGCCACCGATAGTCACTGAGCGTAGAAGGACTATGTCCCTGAGTGACGAGACTGGTGTATCGTCCCGACAGGGGCTGCGCCGTGGACCGTTTCGGCGCCGGGGACGACACAGGTAGACGCGAGGGGGGCGACGGGCGATGCACGGTCAATGGACGGACGATCCGACGCGGCGAGGCCGTCGATGGCGGGTCTCATGCGTACCGGCTCGCGGTCGGACGCGCGGTGGCATACGGGAAGTTCCGGGACTGAGCAGTCGCGGGAGGCGGGCGGACACGAGGGCGGCGCGGACCAGGGCGGCCCGGTGAGCACCCGCCCGTCAGCCGCCACCACCCTAGATGGCGGCGGGGGCCTGACGGCGCCGCTTCCGTCCGGAGCACCACTGACCCGGTGCCCCGTCCCCGGCGGCGGCATGGGCATCGCCTCGCAGGTCGTGCTGCTCATGGTCTGCGGCGGTTATGCCACCGGGGCCGCGCTCGGCTGGGGTTCGGACCGAGCCGCCCTGATCATGGGGGACTTCGGGCTCAGCATCGCGGCGGCGGCCGCCGCGGTCTCCTGCTTCCGCTACTCACGAACCCGCCGCAGCCGCTTTCGACCCGCATGGCTGCTGTTCGCGTTCTCCTCCGCGATGGCGTCCCTGGGTAACGGCGTATGGGGCTGGTACGAGGTCGTGCTCGAGCGCCCCGTGCCGAGTCCGGGCCTCGCCGACCTGTTCTTCCTGTGCTTCGCGCCGCCCGCCATCATCGGCCTCCTCGTGCTCGCCAAGCGCCCGGTGACCAAGGCCGGCTGGATCTGCCTCGCGCTCGACGCCTGGCTCATCGGCGGCTCGCTGCTCACGCTCTCCTGGAGCCTGGCTCTCGCGCACACGGCACAGTTCGAGGGTCAGAGCGTCTCGCACGCCGCGCTCTCGCTCGCCTATCCACTCCTCGACATCGCGCTGGTCAGCATGGTCCTCGCGCTGCACTTCAGGCGGTCGTCCGCCAACCGCACGGCGGTGAACACGGCGATCGGTGCCCTCGCGCTGACCGTCATGAGCGACGCGATGTTCACCTCGCCGCTGCTGCACTCCAGTTACCGCTCAGGACAGATGCTGGATGCGGGCTGGTTCGCGGGCTCGCTGCTCCTGGCGTACGCACCCTGGGCAGAGCCCTGGCACAAGCAGGCGGACGCGAACGACGTGCGCCGCGCGCGTGTGGAGGACGACGGCGTCCCCAAGGGGATGCGGGCCGCCGCCAACCGGCCGATCGCCGGATCGCTCGCCGCGCTCACGCCGTATCTGGCCGCCGCTGTCTGCACGTTGGGGATTCTCTACAACGTGCTCAGTGGTCGCAGCGTCGACGAAGTCGTGCTTTTCACGGCGGGCACCGTCGTGCTCGCCCTGGTCGTGCGCCAGGGCATCATGCTCCTGGACAACATCACCCTCACCCAGGAACTGGCCCAGAAGGAGAACCACTTCCGCTCCCTGGTGCAGGGTTCGAGCGACGTCATCATGATCGCCGCTCCGAACGGCATACTTCACTACGTCAGCCCGGCCGCTTCCGGGGTCTACGGCCGCGATGCCGAAGAGCTCATGGGCTCCGAACTGGCCTCGCTCATGCACCCCGAGGACCTGGGCCGCGTGGTCCACGAAGTCCGCAGATTCCTCACGGCGAACCCCGTCGAAGAACCCACGACCCGCATCGAATGCCGCTTCAAGTCCGGCGACGGCGACTGGCTGAACGTGGAATCCACCGTCAACCGTCACCAGGGCGGCCTCATCTTCAACAGCCGGGACGTCACCGAACGGGTGCGCCTCCAGGCGCAGTTGCAGCACAACGCGGAACACGACCCGCTCACCGACCTGCCCAACCGCGCCCTGTTCACCCGCCGGGTCGGCCAGGCACTCAACGGGCGCAGAGTCACCGACCGGGGCACAGCCGTGCTCTTCATCGACCTGGACGGCTTCAAGGCGGTCAACGACACCATCGGCCATCAGGCGGGCGACGAGCTCCTCATCCAGGCGGCCCGCCGCCTTCAGGAGGCCGTCAGGTCCGGGGACTGCGCGGCCCGGCTTGGCGGCGACGAATTCGCCGCGCTCATCGTGGGCGACGGCACCCGCGACCAGGCGGCCCGCGAGCAGCACATCTATGAACTCGCCGACCGGCTCAGAATCACCCTCTCCCAGCCCTACGCGATCGACGGCAACGACGTGCGCGTGGCGGCCTCCATCGGCGTGGCCTTCGCCGAACCGGGTCTAGGGGCGGGTGAGTTGCTGCGCAACGCCGACCTCGCGATGTACCGCGCCAAGGCCGCGGGCAAGGGCCGCGTCGAGCTGTACGCGCCTCAGATGCAGGCCGACGTCGTCCGCAAGGCGGAGCTGGCGACCCGCCTGCGCACCGCGCTGCACGAAGGCGAGTTCGCGCTGCTCCACCAGCCCGTGGTCTCCCTGGACGACGGGCGCATCACCTCCGTCGCGGCCCAGGCACGCTGGCGCTCGGCGCAGGGCATCCTCTTCACGCCCGCCGAGTTCCTGCGCGTCGCCGACAGCTCGGACGCCCAGGAGAGCGCCCGCACCGCCGAGCTCGGCCGCTGGATGTTCGAAGAAGCCGTCCAGCAGGCCGCCGAGCGCGGCCACACGGGTCACGCGACGCCCGTCGCCGTCCGCATCAGCGCCCGGCGTCTCCTCGACCGCTCCATGCCCCTCGGCTCCATCGAGGCGCTCCTCACACGCCACGGGCTGCCTTCGGGGGCGCTCATCATCGAGCTCGCCGACAGCGACCCCCGGGTCCCGCTGGACGAGCTCGAGCGCCGTCTGACCTCGCTGCGCAGACTCGGCGTGCGCATCGCCCTGGACGGCTTCGGCAGTGGTTATGCGGCCATCACCGCACTGCGGCGGCTCCCCGTCGACGTACTGAAACTGGACCGCAGTCTCATCGAGGGCGTCGTCGAGTCCGCGCGCCTTCACAAGATCACGTCCGGTCTGCTGCGCATCGCCACGGATCTGGGGCTGCGCTCCGTGGCCGACGGCGTCGATCTGCCGGAGCAGGTCATCGCCCTCCGCGCGATGGGGTGCACGCACGGACAGGGCATGGCGTTCTCCGGGCCCCTCGACGAGTACCGGCTGCGCCGGGCGCTGTCGTTCGGGCGGTATCCGGTGCCGCACGGGCCCGTGGAGCCGGCGTTCGCGGGTGGCCTTCCGATGGCGTTCGGGGGAGGTGTCGAGGCGTACGTCCGCTCACATAATGAGACCCCCGTCCCACCTACTTGACAGGCACTGTGCGCCGGGGAGAAGGTCAGTGCCATGCGCACCCGAATTCTCGTACTTGGAAAGCGCGTCGGCTGAAGCAGGGATTCACCGGTCCGAACACCGGAATCCCCGCAACCCGCTCCGACGCGCTCCCCTCGCTTGCCTCACGGCACGAGGGGTTTTTTGTTGCACCGGCACCCGCCAAACCCCCGCAAACACCCCGCAAAAACCCTCAGCTTCGAGAAGAGAATGCCGATGACCGAGCAGGCCACCGGGGCCCACCATCCGCAGCCGCGGCCCCGATCCTCAGGACAGCAGTCCGCCCCCGTCGAGCACGTCACGGGCGCGAAGTCCCTCATTCGTTCTCTCGAGGAAGTCGGGGCCGACACGGTATTCGGCATCCCCGGCGGCGCCATCCTTCCCGCGTACGACCCGATGATGGACTCCACCCGCGTCCGTCACATCCTGGTCCGTCACGAGCAGGGCGCGGGCCACGCGGCCACCGGTTACGCGCAGGCCACCGGCAAGGTCGGGGTGTGCATGGCGACGAGCGGCCCGGGTGCCACCAACCTCGTCACGCCGATCGCCGACGCCCACATGGACTCCGTCCCGCTGGTCGCGATCACCGGCCAGGTGGCGTCCAAGGCGATCGGTACGGACGCCTTCCAGGAGGCGGACATCGTCGGCATCACGATGCCGATCACCAAGCACAACTTCCTGGTGACCAAGGCCGAGGACATCCCGCGGACGATCGCGGAGGCCTTCCACATCGCCTCCACCGGCCGTCCGGGCCCCGTCCTCGTCGACATCGCCAAGGACGCACTCCAGGCGCAGACCACGTTCCAGTGGCCGCCCACCCAGGACCTGCCCGGCTACCGCCCGGTGACCAAGCCGCACGCCAAGCAGATCCGCGAGGCCGCGAAGCTGATCACCGCCGCCAAGCGGCCCGTCCTCTACGTCGGCGGCGGCGTCCTGAAGGCGCAGGCCACCGCAGAGCTGAAGGTCCTCGCAGAACTCACCGGAGCGCCCGTCACCACCACACTGATGGCGCTCGGCGCATTCCCCGACAGTCACAAGCTGCACGTGGGAATGCCGGGCATGCACGGAGCGGTCACCGCCGTCACCGCGCTGCAGAAGGCCGACCTGATCGTCGCCCTCGGAGCCCGCTTCGACGACCGTGTCACCGGCAAGCTGGACAGCTTCGCGCCCTTCGCGAAGATCGTCCACGCCGATATCGACCCGGCCGAGATCGGCAAGAACCGCGCAGCGGACGTGCCGATCGTCGGAGACGCCCGCGAGGTCATCGCGGACCTGATCCAGGCGGTCCAGGCGGAGCACACCGCCGGGCAGCAGGGCGACTACACCGCCTGGTGGAAGGACCTCAACCGCTGGCGCGACACCTACCCCCTGGGCTACGACCAGCCCGAGGACGGCTCGCTCTCGCCGCAGCAGGTCATCGAGCGCGTCGGCAAGCTCGCCCCCGAGGACACGATCTTCGCGGCGGGCGTCGGCCAGCACCAGATGTGGGCCGCCCACTTCATCGACTACGAGAAGCCCGCCACCTGGCTCAACTCCGGCGGCGCGGGCACGATGGGCTACGCGGTCCCGGCCGCGATGGGCGCCAAGGCCGGACAGCCCGACCGCACGGTCTGGGCGATCGACGGCGACGGCTGCTTCCAGATGACCAATCAGGAACTCACCACCTGCGCCCTGAACAACATCCCGATCAAGGTCGCCATCATCAACAACGGCGCCCTCGGCATGGTCCGCCAGTGGCAGACGCTGTTCTACAACCAGCGCTACTCCAACACGGTGCTTCACGCGGGCCCGGAGGGGGACACCCCGCCCAACAAGGGCACCCGCGTCCCGGACTTCGTGAAGCTTTCGGAGGCCATGGGCTGCGTCGCACTGCGCTGCGAGCGTCCCGAGGACCTCGACAAGGTCATCGCCGAGGCCAACTCCATCAACGACCGCCCCGTCGTGGTCGACTTCATCGTCCACGAGGACGCCCAGGTCTGGCCGATGGTCGCCGCGGGCACCTCGAACGACGAAGTCATGGCCGCCCGCGGGGTCCGCCCCGACTTCGGCGACAACGAAGACGACTGAGACCGAGAGCGAAAGAGAGACTCAAGAGTCATGTCCACCAAGCACACGCTCTCCGTCCTGGTCGAGAACAAGCCCGGTGTCCTCGCCCGGATCACCGCCCTGTTCTCCCGCCGCGGCTTCAATATCGACTCCCTGGCCGTGGGCGTCACCGAGCACCCCGACATCTCACGCATCACCATCGTCGTGAACGTCGAGGAACTGCCGCTCGAACAGGTCACCAAGCAGCTCAACAAGCTTGTCAACGTCCTGAAGATCGTCGAACTCGAGCCGGCCGGCGCCGTGGCCCGCGAACTGGTCCTCGCCAAGGTCCGCGCCGACAACGAGACGCGCTCGCAGATCGTCGAGATCGTCCAGCTGTTCCGCGCCAAGACCGTGGACGTCTCGCCCGAGGCGGTCACCATCGAGGCCACCGGATCCAGCGACAAGCTGGAGGCCATGCTCAAGATGCTGGAACCCTTCGGCATCAAGGAGCTCGTCCAGTCCGGCACCATCGCGATCGGCCGCGGCTCCCGCTCCATCACGGACCGCAGCCTGCGGGCGCTCGACCGCTCGGCCTGACCGAGGCCGGACAGGCCTGAACCGGCCGCCGGACCCGCCCGCATACCGAGACCGTAAAACTTCCCTCCCCCGCCCGCCGTACGGTGGGTCGCAACACCAGCACACATAGGAGATTTCCAGTGGCCGAGCTGTTCTACGACGACGACGCCGACCTGTCCATCATCCAGGGCCGCAAGGTCGCGGTCATCGGATACGGCAGCCAGGGCCACGCCCACGCGCTGTCCCTCCGTGACTCGGGTGTCGACGTCCGTGTCGGTCTGCACGAGGGCTCCAAGTCCAAGGCCAAGGCCAAGGAGCAGGGCCTGCGCGTGGTGACGCCCGCCGAGGCCACCGCCGAGGCCGACGTCATCATGATCCTGGTCCCGGACCCGATCCAGGCCCAGGTCTACGAGGAGTCCATCAAGGACAACCTCAAGGACGGCGACGCGCTGTTCTTCGGCCACGGCCTGAACATCCGCTTCGGCTTCATCAAGGCCCCCGAGGGCGTCGACGTCTGCATGGTCGCCCCGAAGGGCCCGGGTCACCTGGTCCGCCGTCAGTACGAGGAAGGCCGCGGCGTTCCGTGTATCGCGGCCGTCGAGCAGGACGCGACCGGCAACGGCTTCGCGCTGGCTCTCTCGTACGCGAAGGGCATCGGCGGCACGCGTGCGGGCGTCATCAAGACGACCTTCACCGAGGAGACCGAGACCGACCTGTTCGGCGAGCAGGCCGTGCTCTGTGGCGGCACCGCCGCGCTGGTCAAGGCGGGCTTCGAGACGCTGACCGAGGCGGGCTACCAGCCGGAGATCGCGTACTTCGAGTGCCTCCACGAGCTGAAGCTCATCGTGGACCTCATGTACGAGGGCGGCCTGGAGAAGATGCGCTGGTCGGTCTCCGAGACCGCTGAGTGGGGCGACTACGTCACCGGCCCGCGGATCATCACGGACGCCACCAAGGCCGAGATGAAGAAGGTCCTGACCGAGATCCAGGACGGCACCTTCGCCAAGCAGTGGATGGACGAGTACCACGGCGGTCTGAAGAAGTACAACGAGTACAAGACCCAGGACGAGAACAGCCTCCTGGCGACCACGGGCAAGGAGCTCCGCAAGCTCATGTCGTGGGTGAACGACGAGGCGTAAGCCTTGGGACGACGGGGCCGGGGCCGCTGCCCCGGCCCTGTTGTCCACCCCGTCCAGCCACGGACGGGTGATCCTTCCATGGAGGCGTAAGACTCCCGTCAATACGCCACTAGACTGCTGGAAATATTCGCGTCAGGCCCACAGCGTCGTGCGTCTTCCACGCGGCTAAGCGCCACCGAAAAGGGGCAGGCACGCCCCCGAGCCGCCCGGCACGCACTCTCGCCGCACCGGCCGAAGGTCCAAGTAGCTCCGCTACGAGGGCCATCGTCCGGCACGCCGAGAGCACGCACCGAACGACACGGGACCGCACCCACCCCTTCCCGGTGGCGCTCCCCTCCACCGCATGCGGCCGTCGGGACGGCCGTCCGCATTGGAATTGTGAGGACTCACGTGAGCACTGCTGCCAACGGCAAACCGGTCGTACTCATCGCTGAAGAGCTGTCGCCCGCCACTGTCGACGCCTTGGGCCCGGACTTCGAGATCCGTCAGTGCAACGGCGCGGACCGCGCCGAGCTGCTGCCGGCCATCGCCGATGTGGACGCCATCCTGGTCCGCTCCGCGACCAAGGTCGACGCCGAGGCCATCGCGGCCGCCAAGAAGCTGAAGGTCGTCGCCCGCGCGGGCGTCGGCCTCGACAACGTGGACGTGTCCGCCGCCACCAAGGCCGGCGTCATGGTGGTGAACGCACCCACCTCGAACATCGTCACCGCAGCCGAGCTCGCCTGTGGCCTGCTCATCGCCACCGCCCGCAACATCCCCCAGGGCAGCCAGGCCCTGAAGGCCGGCGAGTGGAAGCGCTCCAAGTACACGGGCGTCGAGCTCGCCGAGAAGACCCTCGGCGTCGTCGGCCTCGGCCGCATCGGCGCGCTCGTCGCGCAGCGCATGAGCGCCTTCGGTATGAAGGTCGTCGCCTACGACCCTTACGTGCAGCCCGCGCGGGCCGCGCAGATGGGCGTCAAGGTCCTCACGCTCGACGAGCTGCTCGAGGTCTCCGACTTCATCACCGTGCACCTGCCCAAGACCCCCGAGACGGTCGGTCTGATCGGCCACGACGCCCTGCACAAGGTCAAGCCCGCCGTCCGCATCGTGAACGCCGCGCGCGGCGGGATCGTCGACGAGGAGGCGCTGTACTCGGCGCTGAAGGAGGGCCGCGTCGCGGGCGCCGGTCTGGACGTGTACGCGAAGGAGCCCTGCACGGACTCCCCGCTCTTCCAGTTCGACCAGGTCGTCTGCACGCCGCACCTCGGTGCTTCGACGGACGAGGCGCAGGAGAAGGCCGGTATCTCGGTCGCCAAGTCGGTGCGCCTCGCCCTCGCGGGTGAGCTCGTGCCGGACGCCGTGAACGTCCAGGGCGGCGTCATCGCCGAGGACGTACGCCCCGGTCTGCCGCTCGCCGAGAAGCTCGGCCGGATCTTCACCGCGCTCGCGGGCGAGGTCGCGGCGCGGCTCGACGTGGAGGTGTACGGCGAGATCACCCAGCACGACGTGAAGGTGCTCGAACTCTCCGCTCTCAAGGGCGTGTTCGAGGACGTCGTCGACGAGACGGTTTCGTACGTCAACGCGCCTCTCTTCGCCCAGGAGCGTGGCGTCGAGGTCCGCCTCACCACGAGCTCGGAGTCCCCGGACCACCGCAACGTGGTGACCGTGCGCGGCACGCTGACCGGCGGCGAGGAGATCGCGGTCTCCGGCACGCTCGCCGGGCCCAAGCACCTCCAGAAGATCGTCGCCATCGGCGAGTACGACGTGGACCTCGCCCTTGCCGAGCACATGGTCGTCCTCCGGTACGCGGACCGTCCCGGCGTCGTCGGCACGGTCGGCCGTGTCCTCGGTGAGTCGGGCATCAACATCGGCGGTATGCAGGTCGCTCGTGCGGACGTGGGCGGCGAGGCGCTGGCCGTGCTGACCGTGGACGATTCGGTGCCGCAGTCGGTGCTGAACGAGCTGGCCGCGGAGATCGGTGCGGAGTCCGCGCGTGCGGTGAATCTGACCGACTAGGGGGCACCCCGAAGCTTCGGTTGCCGGTTGTCACCGGCTTCGCCAAGTTCGTCCTCAAACGCCGGACGGGCTGGAATCTCCAGCCCGTCCGGCGCTTTTGTCCTGCGGTCTCAGATCAGGGCCTTCTCCGGCTCGGGCTCCGGAGCCGCCGCGGGCTGGATCCGGCGCAGCGTCACCGCCGCGAGAACCGCCGATGCGATCAGGATCGCCGCCCCCGTCAGCGCAGCGACATGCATGCCGCTCGTGAACGCCTCCCGCGCCGTGTCGACAAGAGCGGAAGCCGCCTTGTCCGGCATCTCGCGGGCCACCGCGAGCGCGCCGCCCAGCGTCTCGTGGGCCTCGGCCGGAGCCGCGTCCGGGATGTCGTTCCGGTAGACCGCCGTGCCGATGGAGCCGAGCAGGGCCATGCCGAGCGCGCCGCCGAACTCCTGGCCCGTCTCCAGGAGCGAGGACGCGGAGCCCGCCTTCTCCGCCGGGGCCGAGCCGAGGGCCAGGTCGGTGAGCTGCGAGCCGATGACCACCGCGCCGCAGGCGAGGATCCCGGCGGCGGTGAGGACCGTCCACAGCGAGTCCGTGCCGGTCAGGGTCAGCAGGCCGAACCCGCACGCCGAGACGGCGAAGCCGGCGGCGACGACCGAGGCGCGATTCACGCCGCGCTGCACCAGGGCCGTGGCGACCGGCGCCGCGAAGCCGATGAGGACCGAGGGCAGCAGGGCCCACAGCGCGGCCTCAAGCGCGCTCTTGCCCAGCACCGACTGCAGATACTGCGTGGTGAAGTAGGCCGAGCCCATCATCGCCAGGGACGCGACCAGGTTGAGGAGGACCGCCGGGGCGAAGCCGCGGCCCCGGAACAGGGCGGGGGAGATCAGCGGGGACTCCGCGGTGCGCTGGCGGTGGACGAAGAGGGCGGCGAAGACAAGACCGACGGCGAGTGAGACGGCGTACGAGGTCTCGAAGCCCTCGGCGGCGATCTCCTTGAGGCCGTAGACGACGGGCAGCACAGCGGCCATGGACAGCGGCACGCTCATGAGGTCGAAGCGGCCCGGCTTCGGGTCCTTGGACTCCGGGATGAGGACCGGCGCGAGGATCAGGAGCATCACCATCGCGGGCAGGTTGACCAGGAAGACCGAGCCCCACCAGAAGTGCTCGACGAGGATGCCGCTCATCACCGAGCCGAGCGCGATACCGCCGACCATCACGCCTGACCAGATGCCGATCGCCTTCGCACGCTGTCCTGCGTCGCGGAACATCGTGCGTACGAGGGCCATCGTGGACGGCATCAGGGTCGCGCCGCCGATGCCGAGGACCGCGCGGGCGGCGATGAGCAGCTCGGCGCTGTTGGCGTAGGCGGCGGTGAGGGAGGCCGCACCGAACGCGGTGGCGCCGAACATGAGCAGCTTGCGGCGGCCGATGCGGTCGCCGAGCGAACCCATTGTCATCAGCAGGCCCGCGAGCACGAATGCGTAGATGTCGAAGATCCACAGCTGTTGGGTGCCGCTCGGCTCCAGGTCGGCGCTGATCGCGGGGACCGCGAAGTAGAGGACCGAGACGTCCATCGAGACCAGGAGCAGCGGCAGCATCAGGACGGCGAGCGCGGTCCACTCCTTGCGGCCCGCGCGCTCCGGGACCGTCGAATTCCCTTGTTCGTGCGTCGAGTTCGTCATGCCGAGGACTGTACGGACGTCTTAAACGCTTGTCTAGTACGAGCGTATAAAACGCTGGTCTGGGACGGGTGTATGGATCGGGGGTAGGCTGGCCGGCATGGGACACCGCGAAGATCTGCTCGAAGGCGCCAAGCGCTGCCTGCTGGAGAAGGGGTTCGTGCGTACGACGGCGCGCGACATCGTGAAGGAGTCCGGGACCAACCTGGCGTCCATCGGCTATCACTACGGCTCGAAGGACGCCCTGCTCGTGGAGGCGTACGTCGCGCTCATCGAGCCGATGGGCGAGGGCTTCGAGGGTGCGGTCGGCGCGGCGCGAGCCGTGGAGGGCGGCAGCGGCATCGAGCGGTTCCAGGAGACGTGGGCGAACGTCATCCGCTCGATCCCCGAGTCACGGGCCGTCTGGATGCTGAGCCTGGAGGTCGTCACGCAGGGGGAGCGGCTCGCGGGCATTCGCGATCTGCTGGCGAAGGCGCAGGTGGAGGGGCGGCGCGGACTCGCCGCGATGTTCACCGGGATCGCGGAGGACGACCTGCCCGAGGATGTCGTGGAGACCGAGGGGCGCTTCTATACGACGCTGCTCAACGGCCTGATGGTGCAGTGGCTGTTCGACGAGGCGTCGGCGACCGACGCCGAGCAGCTGACCGAGGGGCTGCGGCGGGTCATGCAGCGGGTCTCGACCACGTGACGCGTGAGTGGGGCGGGAGGCCCGAAGCCTCCCGCCCCACTCGTGGCGACGGCCCCGTCAGCCGGTGAACCCCGGCACCACCAGACCTGGGACCTGACCTGCCGGGCGCCCGCCGGTCGCGAATCCTGAACGCGCCTACAGGCGTGACGCCTTCAGGACCATGTGCAGCAACAGCCGGTCCTCGCCGTCGTCCAGGTCGAGGCCCGTGAGCTGCTCCACGCGCGACAGGCGGTAGTAGAGCGTCTGGCGGTGGATGCCCAACTCCGCTGCCGTGCGGCCCGCTTGGCCCGCGCAGTCGAGGAACACCTCGGCGGTGCGGGCGAGTTCGCGATGGGCGGGGGAGAGGAGTGCGCGGGCCACCGGGTCCTGGGCGGCCTCCGCGGGCAGGGACGTGAGCAGACGGTAGGGGCCCACGTCCGACCACTGGGCCACCGGGGCGAAGCGTGGCTCGGCGCGGGCCGCTCGGGCCGCCGTCGATGCCTCCCACCAGGCTGCGCCGAGCTCGTCCAGGCCGTGCCGGGCGTTCGCGATTCCCGCGGCTGCGGAAGCCGCCGAATCCAGGAGCCGGGTGGCCGCCGATACCGCTGGGGTGAGCACGTCCGCCGAGCGCAGCCTGACCAGGACCGCGAGGCTCTGGCCCGCCGTGCCCCACGGCACCGTGCACAGGGCGGTGGCCCCCTGCACTGTACGGACCGAAGGGGCTGAGTCGGGGTCGGCGGAGGGCCACGGGGCTACGCACACCACCGCGTGCAGGCCGTCCCCGCGCGGGCCGAGCGCCGTGCGCAGGTCGGCCACGGCCATGTCCCGCTGCCAGCCACGCTCGGCGGTCAGGACCGCGCGGAACTCCCTGGTCAGGTCGGCGCCCGCCTGCGCCTCGTCGGCAAGGAGCGCGCCGATGCGGGCGGCCACCTCCATGGCGGCGGTCAGCTGGGCGTCCGTGGGTCCCGGATCGTCGTCGAGCAGCCATACGTAGCCGAGGGCGAACCCCCGATGCCGTACGGGAAGGCAGATCCGCCCGCGGTAGACGCCCGCCTCCGGAGTGGGCGGAATGCGGACCGGGGTCGTGGCGCGGGTGATGCCGAAGCTCTCGAACCAGGTGCGCACCCCGGCCGTGGAGCGGCGCGTGAGGATCGAGCGGGTGCGGACCGGGTCGAGTGCGGTCGCGTCGAAATCGCTGTCGCCGCCGCTGTCGTGCGCGCCGAAGGCGATCAGCTCGAAATCACGGTTCTCGAGCGTCGCGGGGGCGGCAAGCAGGGCAGAGATCTCGTCGACCAGTTCCTGGTAATCGCCTTTCACGCTGTCCATTCTGACGTAGTTCGCCCCTCCCTTCAGACAGATGTCTGAGATCCAGGGCAAGGATGCGTGACAGGTGTCGATGGCCCAGGATCGGAGGGATCCTTAAGTTTCACGGTGGTTCTCCGTGCCGTACCGGCTTGTTACGCATATCCGGGTACGGCCCCGTTCTACTCTCCGTGGAGGTGCCCGTGCTGGGTCCCGTGATTCTCGCCGCGTCACGCAGCGACAAGATGCGCCGTTTCGTATCGGCGGCCCCGGGCACCAAGCAGGTCGTCGGCCGCTTCATCGCGGGTGAATCGGTGGACCAGGTGGTCCCGATCATCACGGAATCGGTCGACCAGGGCCTCGAGGTCACCCTCGACGTCGTCGGCGAGGACATCACGACGCCCGAGCAGGCCGCCACCGCGCGCGACGCCTACCTGGAGCTCGTGGAGCGCCTCAAGGACCTGGGGCTTGGCACCAAAGCTGAGATGTCCATCAAGCTGTCCATGTTCGGCCAGGCGCTCGAGGGCGGCCACGAGCTGGCTCTCGCCAACGTCCGCCCGGTCGTCCGCGCCGCCGCCGCGATCGGCACCACGGTCACCCTGGACGCCGAGGACCACACCACCCTCGACTCGATGTTCGCCATCCACGAGGAGCTGCGGAAGGACTTCCCGCAGACCGGCTGCGTCATCCAGTCGTACCTCTTCCGTACCGAGGACGACGCCCGCCGCCTGGCCGCCGCCGGCAGCCGCGTACGCATCGTGAAGGGCGCCTACAAGGAGCCCGCCGAGGTCGCGTACCAGGAGAAGGCGGAGATCGACAAGGCGTACGTCCGCATCATGCGCATCCTCATGGAGGGTGCCGGGTACCCGATGATCGGGTCCCACGACCCGCGCCTGATCTCCATCGCACAGGAGCTCGGGCGCCGTGCCGGGCGCAAACTGGACGAGTACGAGTTCCAGATGCTGTACGGCATCCGCAGCGACGAGCATCTGCGGCTTGCGGCCGAGGGCCACCGAATGCGCGTATACACCGCCTACGGCACCGACTGGTACGGATATTTCATGCGCCGCCTCGCGGAGAAGCCGGCCAACCTGCTCTTCTTCGCCCGCTCCATCCTCACCAAGGGCTGAGCTCCCTTTCCCCCGACACCCCCTAAGGAGAACGGAACTCATGGACGCCGTCACCCAGGTCCCCGCGCCGGTCAACGAGCCGGTGCACGGCTACGCTCCCGGTTCGCCGGAGCGTGCCCGCCTCGAGACCAAGCTCAAGGAGCTCTCCGAGAATCCCATCGAGCTGCCGATGACCATCGGCGGCGTCAAGCGCCTCGGTGGCGGTGAGGCCTTCAAGGTCGTGCAGCCGCACAACCACCAGGCCGTCATCGGCAACGGCCGCGGCGCCACGCAGCAGGACGCCCAGGACGCGATCGACGCCGCTCTCGCCGCCGCCCCGGCGTGGCGCGCGATGTCCTTCGACGACCGCGCCGCGATCATCCTGCGCGCCGCCGAGCTGCTCTCCACGACGTGGCGCGAGACCCTCGCCGCGTCCACGATGCTCGGCCAGTCCAAGACCGCGCAGCAGGCCGAGATCGACACTCCCTGTGAGCTCATCGACTTCTGGCGCTTCAACGTCAAGTACGCCCGTGACCTGCTCGCCGAGCAGCCCCCGGCGAACTCGACCGGCGTCTGGAACCGCCTGGACCACCGCCCGCTCGAGGGCTTCGTCTACGCGATCACCCCCTTCAACTTCACCGCCATCGCGGGCAACCTCCCCACCGCCCCGGCCCTCATGGGCAACGTGGTCGTGTGGAAGCCGTCCCCGACGCAGACGCACGCCGCTGTGCTGCTCATGCAGCTCCTGGAAGAGGCGGGCCTGCCCAAGGGCGTCATCAACCTCGTCACCGGTGACGGCATCGCCGTCTCCGAGGTGGCCCTGACCCACCGCGACCTGGCGGGCATCCACTTCACCGGATCGACCCCGACCTTCCAGCACCTGTGGAAGACGGTCGGCGAGAACATCGCCAACTACCGCACGTACCCCCGCCTGGTCGGCGAGACCGGCGGCAAGGACTTCGTCGTCGCGCACCCGTCCGCGGACCGCGCCGTCCTGAAGACCGCGCTGACCCGTGGCTCCTTCGAGTTCCAGGGCCAGAAGTGCAGCGCCTCGTCGCGTGCGTACGTCCCCGCCTCGATCTGGAACTCCGGTTTCAAGGAGGAGTTCGCGGCCGAGGTCGACGGCATCAAGATGGGTGACGTCACCGACCTGTCGAACTTCATCGGCGCCGTCATCGACGAGCGCGCGTTCGCCAAGAACAAGGCGGCCATCGACCGCGCGGCGGCCGACCCGACCTGCACGATCGTCGCGGGCGGCACGTACGACGACTCGGTCGGCTACTTCGTGCGCCCGACCGTCGTCGAGTGCTCGGACCCGGCCAACGAGGTCTTCACGACCGAGTACTTCGGCCCGTTCCTGGCGATCCACGTCTACGAGGACGACAAGTACGAGGAGATGCTGACCCAGATGGAGTCGGCTTCGGACTACGCCCTCACGGGTTCGGTCATCTCGGGCGACCGCGCGGCAGCGGCGTACACGATGGAGAAGCTCCGCTACGCGGCGGGCAACTTCTACATCAACGACAAGTCGACCGGCGCCGTCGTCGGCCAGCAGCCCTTCGGTGGCGGTCGTTCCTCCGGCACCTGCGACAAGGCCGGCGCCCCGCAGAACCTGCAGCGCTGGACGCTGACCCGAGCCATCAAGGAGACGCTGGTCTCGCCGACGGACTACGGCTACCCGCACATGGGCTGAGGCCCGCCCCGGGCATGATGCCCACCCCCTGAACCCCGCCTCCGATCTGGGCCCCACCCCGGTCGGAGGCGGTGTTGTCTGTGGGTGTCGTCTGTAGGTGCCGTCTGTAGTTTTTGTCCGCTGGTCAGGCTGCGGCGGCCAGCCTCGTGAGGAAGCCGTCGATCAGCTCGCCGATCTGCGCCGAGTGCGTCTCCAGGGCGAAGTGCCCGGCGGGCAGCAGGTGCACCTCCGCCTTCGGCAGGTCCCGCAGGAAGGCGAGCGCGCCGTCCGGCACGAAGATCTCGTCGTGGGCGCCCCAGACCGCGAGCAGCGGGATCTGGGAGGCGCGGAAGTACTCGTGGAACGCGGGATACAGGTCGATGTTGCTTCCGTAGTCGCCCATCAGCGCGAGCTGTATCCCGTCCTGGCCGTCGCGGGCCAGCAGCGCCGTGTCGTGCTGCCAGGCGCCGGGGTCGAGCAGACTCGGATCCGGGACTCCGTGCGTGTACTGCCACTTGATGCCCTCCGGGGACCAGATCTCCCGTACGGGCGCGGCGGTCTTCTCGCTCGGGTCCGCGATGTAGGCGAGGGCGGGTGCCCAGGCCTCGGTGCCGAGGCCTTCCTCGTACGCGTTGCCGTTCTGCGTCACGATCGCGGTGACGCGCTCGGGGTGCGCGAGCGCGAGGCGCAGGCCGATGGGGGCGCCGTAGTCCTGGACGTAGAGCGCGAAGCGCGTCAGGCCGATCCGCTCGGTGAACTCCGCTGTGACATCGGCGAGTTCGGCGAAGGTGTAGGTGAAGTCATCGGCGGATGGCGCGGCGGAGCGGCCGAAGCCGATGTGGTCGGGGGCGATCACGCGATACCGGTCCGCGAGCAGCGGGATGAGGTCGCGGAACATGTGTGAACTGGTGGGGAACCCGTGCAGCAGAAGCAGGACGGGTGCGTCGGTGTCTCCCGCCTCGCGGTAGAAGATCTCGTGCCCTCGTACGTCGGTGGACCGGTAGTGCACCTGGCGAGTACGCGTCATCATTTCTAACCCCCAAAAGAGCTTTCAATGGTTGCCTTGGGGGTGAGTGAAGCATGTGCGGTGCTAACTGGTCAATGGGCTTTTACTGGTTAGGTGCCAGGTCTCGCGGTCAGGCCTCCACGCGCCCCGAGGCCGCGGAGATCACCTCGTCCAGCACATCCCGGGCCCGCAGCAACTCCTCCACCATGCCGTCGATCCGGGCCCGCTCCACCGAAAGCTCCTCCACCAGCCAAGGCGTGGCGCTCGCCGAAGGGCCGCCGTCCTTGTCCCGCATACACGGCAGCAGCTCCACGATCTTCGCGCTGCACAGGCCCGCCGCGAACAGCTCCTGGATGTGGACGACCCGGTCGACCGCCTTCTCGGGATACTCCCGGTGACCCCCAGGCGTACGCTCGGCCGCCAGCAACCCCTGCTTCTCGTAGTAACGCAGGGACCGCTCACTCACAGCGGTACGCCGCGACAGCTCACCGATCCGCATCCCAGAGCCCTCCAGACTTGAATCTGACACCGGTGTCAGCTCTTACCGTTCCGGCATGACGAACAGCAAGCTCCTTACACCGTATTCCGTCCCCACGGCCAGCGGCCTGCGCCTGCCCAACCGCATCGTCATGGCCCCCATGAGCCGCCACCGCGCCACCGACGACGGCACCCCGCTCCCCGTAGTCGCCGACCACTACGCCCAGCGCGCCACCGCGGGCCTCATCGTCACCGAGGGCATCTGGCCGTCGAGCCGGGGTCAGAGCGGCTGGCGTTACCCGGGGCTCGAGACCGCCGCGCACATCGAGGGCTGGCGCCGGGTGACCGAGGCCGTACATGCCGATGGCGGCCGGATCTACGCCCAGCTCATGCACGGCGGCCGCCACGGCCACCCGCTGTCCCGCATCGACGAGGACATCCCCACGGCGCCCTCAGCCGTGCTGGCCCCGGGCCGCGTGCACGTACGCGACGGGGCGAAGGCCGACGCGGTCACCCCGCGTGCGATGACGCTCGCCGAGGTCCACCAGGCCGTCGAGGACTTCGCGGCCGCCGCCCGCAACGCCATCGCTGCGGGCTTCGACGGAGTGGAACTCCACGGCGCCAACAGCTACTTGATCCACCAGTTCCTCGCCGACAACACCAACCTCCGCGACGACGAGTACGGCAAGAACACCATCGCCGACCGCATCCGCTTCGCGGTGGAGGTGACCCGAGCGGTGGCGGACGCCATCGGCGCGGAACGTCTGGGGCTGCGCCTCTCGCCCGGTAACCCCCAGTTCGGCATGGCCGAGGCTGACCCGGGGCCCGTCTACCGTGCGCTCCTCGACGAGGTCGACGGGCTCGGCCTCGCCTATCTCCACCTCACCGACAACGCCGACTACCCCGCCCTCACCGACCTGCGCCCCCACTGGCACGGCACTCTCATCGCCAACGTGGGCGAGAACGGCGACCCGACCACCCGCGAGGCGGGCGAGGCGGTCCTGGCGGCCGGACGCGCCGACCTGGTGTCGTACGGCAGGGCCTTCATCTCCAACCCGGACCTGCCGCGCCGCTTCGCGCTCGGCGCCCCGCTCAACACGATCGACGCGGCGCACCTCTACACCCACGGCGCGGCGGGCTACACGGACTACCCGGCCCTGGACCAGGAGCGGGGCCTGGACTTCGACCGGGAGCTGGAGCCGGAGCTGGAGCTGGCTCAGACTTCGATCAGGACCTGATCCAGCGACTTCCGTACGAGATCGGGCACCTGGCAGTCCGCCGCCGGATACCCCACAGGGATCACCGCGAATGCCTTCTCGTTCTCCGGGCGCCCGAGCACCTTGGACAGGAACCGCATCGGGCTCGGCGTGTGGATCAGCGCCGCGAGCCCCGACAGATGCAGCGCGGAGAGCAGCATCCCCACAGCTATGCCGACCGACTCGTCCACGTAGTAGTGCTTGTGCTTGGCTCCGTCGTCACCCAGCCAGTACCGCTGCTGGAAGACGACGATCAGCGCGGGCGCGTCCGTCAGATGGGCCTTCACGTCATCCGTGCCCAGCGGACGCAGGGCGGCGAGCCACTCCTCGCCGAGCCGCCCGTCGTACGAGATCTGCTCCTCGTGCTCGGCGGCCTCGCGGATGCGCTGCCGTATGCCGGGGTCCTGTACGAGGACGAATGTCCAGGGTTGCTGATGCGCGCCGGACGGCGCGGTCGCCGCGCACGCGATCGCGTCCCGCACGGCCTGCGCGGGCACGGGGTCGGGTGCGAACTGCCGAACGGTCCTTCGCTCATCCATCCGCTCGCGCAACTCGGCTGCGTGCGCGAGGGATTCGGCCTCGGGCATCCGGGCGGGGTGGTAGGGAACGGAGCGGTAGGGCTCGCCGTGGATGGGGGTCCAGGGCCGTGCTTCGGTCTCGTCAGCCATGTTCACGAGTGTGCCCCGGTCAGCTCCATCCCGTCACGATCAATGAGAGCCCCGTCGTGAATCCGACGCAGAGCAAGGCCAGATACAGCCCGTAGAACCGCCGCAGCCGATGTGCGCGCCAACTGCACACCGGATGCGGCGAGTCGGACCGCTACTGTCAGCGCCGAACCCGCGGTGATCACCACCAGCACCAGCACCAGCACCAGCACCAGCACCGGCACCAGCACCGGCACCACCCACCCGGAAGCCGCCCGCGAGGACCACGAGCGCGCAGCATTCCGTCTTGCCGACCGGGCCGCCGTTGAGGCGGGGCGCCGACCTCGCCGACCTCGACCCGGCGCACGAACTCCTCATCGACTGGCGCGACGGGGACATTTTCTAGGCGCCCCGTGCCTCGGAGGCTTCCGCCGCCCGCACGATGATCTTGCCCCGGTTCTCGCCCCGCAGCATCCCCAGGAACGCGTCCACGATGTTGCCGAAGCCGTCGACCACGGTCTCGTCGAGCCCGATGCGTCCGCTCTGCAGATGCGGCACGACGAACTCGTTCAACTCCTCCTGCACTTCACGGTGGTTGCGGACGAGGAAGCCCTCCATGCGCAGACTCTTCTCGACGATGTCGGGGAGATTGCGCAGCGCGTACGGCGTGCCGGTGCTGTTGTACTGGGCGATCGTGCCGATGCGTACGATCCGCCCGTACTCGCGCAGCGAGGCGATCGCGGCTTCGAGGTGCTCACTGCCGACATTGTCCACATAGAGGTCGATGCCGTCGGGCGCCGCCTTCGC
Source organism: Streptomyces sp. NPDC048441 (assembly GCF_043200235.1). Taxonomy (NCBI): domain Bacteria; kingdom Bacillati; phylum Actinomycetota; class Actinomycetes; order Kitasatosporales; family Streptomycetaceae; genus Streptomyces; species Streptomyces sp. NPDC048441. Next base: position 33,146 of record NZ_JBICXM010000020.1, on the reverse strand, counting down.
GAGAAGGTCCGCTGTCGGGCCTGTGTGGTAGTCGAAGGCCTCGTCGTAGCCGACGTGTTCCGTCAGGTACGCCGCCTTCGCCGCCGTCCCCGCGCTGCCGACGAGCCGTCCGGCGCCCATCAGGCGTGCGAGCCGCCCGGTGGCCGTGCCCACGCCGCCGGCCGCTGCGGAGACGAACACGTCCTGCCCTTCGCGGAGTTCGGCGATTCGGGTGAGGCCGACATAGGCGGTGAGTCCGGTGCCGCCGAGGATGCTCAGGTGCGCGGAGAGGGGTACGCCGTCGAAGCGGGGGACGGCGCGGGCCTCCTCGGGGGTGACGACGCTGTGGGTGCGCCAGCCCTGCCGGTGGAAGACGATCTCGCCCTCGGGGAGCGCGGGGTCGCGGGACTCGATGACACGGCCGAGCGCACGGCCCTCCAGGGGTGCGTCGAGCTCGAAGTCGCCGTCCATCATTTCGCGGTGGTACGGGTCCACCGACCAGTACAGGTTCTCCACCAGGGCCGTTCCGGGGGTGGGCGCGGGCGGCGCGGACTCGACGAAGGTGAAGTCGGCCGGGGTGGGGAAGCCATGAGGGCGGGCGGTCTGGTGCACGGTGAGCGCGGTCTCGGTCATGACGGTGACCGTACGGAGGAATGCGGGGGCCGGGGAGAGGGTTGCGCTCATGGAACGGCCCGGTCCATGAAGGGTCCTCATAGAAGCAGGTGGGAACCCTGATGGATGCCGCTCGGAAGATCGCCGCAACCGCTGCCATGGCTGCCGCTCCGAAGACCGCCGCCACCGACCTCGCCCCGCACGAGCTCCGCATCCTCGTCGCCGTCGACAGCGAGCGCGGGTTCTCGGCGGCGGCGCAGGCCCTCGGCCTCACCCAGTCGGCGGTATCGCACTCCGTCCGCGGCATCGAGCGCAAGGTCGGTGCCGTGCTCTTCGAGCGGGGCCGCAAGGGCGCCACGCCGACGCCCGCCGGAACCGCCGCCGCCGGATACGCCCGGCGCGTCCTGCGGCTGCTCGACACCCTGGTGGCGGAGGCCCGCGGCGCGGACAGCGGCACCGTCGAAGGACCCCTGCGCATCGCCGCCTTCCGCAGCGCCGCCCTGTATCTGCTCCCGGCCGCCCTGCAACGCCTCGCCGCCAGTCACCCCGGTATCCGGCCCGAGGTCCGCGTGGTCCGGGAGCTCGGCGCGGGCACGGCGGGCGAGGTCGCCGAGGGCCGCGCCGACGTGGGCATCGCGACGCTCGGCGGCAGCTCGCCCGTGCCCGCCGGGCTCATCGGCGACGTACTCCTCGAAGAGCCCTACGCGCTGGTGCACCCGGTGGGCCACCCCGACCCGCGCTCGCTGCCGCTGGTGGACTGGCACGAGAACTGCGGTTCCTACACGAGACAGTGGTGGCGCAGGCAGGACTGGATCCCCGGGGCGACCGTGCTGACCGAGGACGACGGAGCAGTGCTCTCGATGGTGAGCAATGGTCACGGCATGGCGATCATGCCCGCCCTCTCCCTGACCGGAGCACCGGACACCATCGAGATCACCGATCTCGGCACGGAGCGCCCGACCCGCTCCGTGGGCTACGTCACTACCCCCGAGCTGGCTTCTTCCACGGCTGTGAGGGCCCTGATCCGGGAGCTGCGCGCGGTACGCGAGTGAGGCTCGTGGCGAGGCCGGTAGCGAGGCCCGTCTCAGATAGTAGGAAGTCCGAGTAATTGTGGAGACAGATGCGGGGTCCTCACTTAGCTTGGTAGAAGCCGAACGTCTCGCTCGATCAAGCGAATGGCGGTCGTGAGCCGGAGCCCCCGCAGGCGAACCCTGCTGCTCCACCGCTCCCCGCCCCTTCCGGCGTCTCGATAACCCCTTCCCTCAAGGAGTGGATCTCCCATGGCCGAGACGACCGCACGCCGAGTCCGCCACGCCCCCCGCACGAACGAGTCCGAGCGCAAGAACGCCGCCGCCGCCCTGCAGCGAGCCCTCGACCGCAGGGACAACGGCGGCGAAACAGGTCACTGACCCCCGCGCGCCACCTCGAAGTGGTCCACGCGCTCACCGCTCTCGGCGAGCGCGGAGACCGTCAGCTTCGGGTTCGCACCGGCCGTCACCTCCACCGCGAGGAACGAGAAGCCGGTGTAGCGCACCCGTGACCACTCCACCGTGTCCGGGTCGGGAAGGCGCAGCTTCGTCCAGTGGAAGGACACGATCGAGTCGTGGTCGTGCACGTTCCCCTCGTAGCTGTCCTTCACCCCGAGGCCGAAGCTGTAGAGGTCCTTGCCCGCGCCGCCCGCGGTGACGTACACGATGCCGTCGCGCGTCGGATCGGTCGACGCGCCGACCGGCACGGGCTTGCCGACCTCGCCGCCCTTGACCGCGTCGGTCCGCTCGTAGACGTGGTTGTGGCCGTTGATGACCAGGTCCACCTGGTGCTTGGTGAACAGCTCGAGCCACGCGTCGCGCACCCCGCCGTCCGACGCGTGGGTCGCCGTCGAGTACATGCAGTGGTGGAAGAAGACCACGACGAAGTCGATCGAGTCGTCCGCCCGCAGTGCGCCGAGGCGCTTGTCGAGCCAGGCGGTCTGCTTGCCGTCCGTGTAGCCCTTGTTGGCGGGGATCTCGTACGAGACGTCGTTCGCGTCGAGCGCGACGATGCCGACATTGCCGTACGTGAAGGAGTAGACGCCCGGCGCGTTCTTCGGGTCGAAGCCGTTGTCCGGGAGCGACCAGCGGGCGGACTGGCCGCCGTAGCCGTTCGGTGAGTACCAGGCCTCCATGTCGTGGTTGCCGGTCGTCACCATCCACGGGACGGACTTCGCGACGCTCTCCGTCTGCGCGAGGAACTGGTCCCACACACGCGCGTCGTACGTGTCCGACTCCTTGCCGTGCCCGCTGGAGTCGGCGTAGCAGATGTCCCCCGCGTGCAGATGGAAGGACGGGTTCTGGCCGAGGATCAACTGGTCGTTGGCCAGCGCGTCATAGCTCACGCCCTGGTCGCCGAAGGCCGTGAAGACGAACTTCTCCGCCGCCGCGGGTGCCGTGCGGAAGGAGCCGATCGTCGCCATCCGCTCGGGGGACGCCGGGTCGAAGCCCTCGTGGCCGACGCCGTAGTAGTACGTCGTGCCGGGCTTCAGGCCGTCGAGCGCCGCGTGCAGGTAGTACTGCTCGACCGCGGGCAGCTTCTTCGACAGGGACGGGGTGTGCAGATCGCGCACCTCCGCCTCGATCTTCCGGCTCAGCTCCCAGGGCTCCAACCCCACCCGCAGATAAGGGGACTTGACCGCGAGCGGCACCTGCCAGGAGACCCGCATCTGCGTCTTCGGGTCGGCCCCGAAGGCGAGATGCCGGGCGAAGGGCGCCACCAGCTTGCCGTCCACCCGTACCGGAGCGGGCGGCGCGGCGAGCGGGGTCGACGCCGAAGCGCCCCCGCCGTGGGCGCTGCCCGAGCTGCCGGCGAGCAGGCCGATGCCGCCCGCCGCCCCGGCCGTGGCGAACGAACTGGCGAGCACCTTGCGGCGGGAGAATCTCTTGCGCAGGTATTCGTGCTGCTCCGGCATGTTCATCTCGGCCGCGAGCTGCGCCGGTATGCCGACGTTGGGGGTGTCCATGGGAGGAAAACTTCCCAGTAACTTCCAACTCCCGCCAGGCCTCCAGGTGAAGAGAGGGTGGCCATGTGGTGGACGGCCCGGTCTCACTTCAGATGCCGGGTGAAGAACTGGGCCGCGGCATCCCCCGCGAACTGTGGGACGCCGGCGTGCCCGCCCATGTTGGCGTGCAGTGTCTTCTCCGTGGAGGCGAAGGCGTCGAACAGGTCCAGGGCCGTCTGCCGGTCGTTCCCTTCGTCGTCCCACTGCAGCAGGACATGCAGCGGAATGGTGACCTGGCGTGCCTCGTCGAACATGGCGCGCGGCACGAAACTCCCGGCGAACAGACCGGCGGCCACGATGCGCGGCTCGACCACCGCGAGCCGGACCCCGATGGACATCACTCCCCCCGAGTACCCGACCGGGCCGCCGATCTCGGGCAGCGAAAGGAGGGCGTCCAGGGCAGCCTGCCATTCCGGGACCGCCTTCTCGACCAGCGGGAGTACGAGGGCGTCGACGATCTCGTCGCCGACCGGCTCGCCTGCCTCCAGCGCCCGGCGCAGGTCGGCGCGGGCCTGCTCGAGGGCGGGCCAACGGGGCCGGTCGCCGTTCCCGGGGAGCTCGATGGTGGCCGAGGCGAAGCCCTCCGCCGCGGACTGCCGGGCCCGCCCCGCGAGGCGGGGGTACATCTTGCGCAGTCCGAGGGGAGGGTGGCCGAGCAGGATCAGCGGCGCCGGTGCGGAGGCGGCTGCGGGCGCCCACAGGATGCCGGGGATGCCGGGGCTGTCGGGGGTCTCGCCGAGGGTGAATTCGCGCTCGATGACGCCGTCGTCGAGACGCTGTTCAGAAGTGAAGTGCATGGTCGTGCCTTTCGGGAGGGCTCTGAAACGGCGCTCCCGGACGACCTGCCTATCGCCCGACCGTGAACCCCGAGGGGAGCACCCATGTCGATACTGCGTTCACGGGTACCACCTCCTCGTTCTCTCGCACGGCCGCCAGCAAATTAGCAGTGGCCGCGGTGGGCCCGCCAACGGGTTTTTCGGGGAGGCTCAAGAGGTGTCCGCATGTCGGACCGTGAGTGTCATCCCGTGGGACGGAGCGTAGGCTTCTCGCATGTCGGATAGTTCTCGCATCCTCAATCTCGCAGTGATCCCCGGTGATGGAATCGGCCAGGAAGTCGTGGCCCAGGGGCTCAAGGTCCTCAATGCCGTCCTCCCGCAGGATGTGAAGCTGGAGACCAAGGAGTTCGACTTCGGCGCCAGGCGCTATCACGCCACCGGTGAGACCCTCACCGACGCCGATGTGGAGGCCCTCAAGCAGTACGACGCGATCCTCCTCGGCGCGATCGGCGACCCCTCGGTCCCGTCCGGCGTCCTGGAGCGCGGCTTCCTGCTGAAGCTCCGCTTCCTCTTCGACCACCACGTCAACCTGCGGCCGTCGAAGCTCCTTCCGGGTGTCTCCACTCCGCTCGCGGGGCAGCCGGAGATCGACTTCATCGTCGTACGCGAAGGGACCGAAGGCCCCTACACGGGCAACGGCGGCTCGATCCGCACCGGTACCCCGCACGAGGTCGCCACCGAGGTCTCCGTCAACACCGCCTTCGGCGTGGAGCGCGTGGTCCGTGACGCCTTCGCCCGTGCGCAGGCCCGCCCGCGCAAGAAGCTGACGCTGGTCCACAAGAACAACGTCCTGGCGTACGCGGGTCACCTCTGGACGAACGTCTTCAACAAGGTGGCGAAGGAGTTCCCCGACGTCACCACGGACTACATCCACGTCGACGCCGCGACGATCTACCTCGTCACCGACCCGGCCCGTTTCGACGTGATCGTCACCGACAACCTCTTCGGCGACATCATCACCGACCTCGCCGCGGCCGTCTCCGGCGGCATCGGCGTCGCGGCCTCCGGGAACATCAACCCGGCGCGCGAGTTCCCCTCGATGTTCGAGCCCGTGCACGGCTCGGCGCCGGACATCGCGGGCCAGGGCAAGGCCGACCCGTCGGCCACCGTCCTCTCGGTCGCGCTGCTCCTGCGTCACCTCGGGTACGAGGACGAGGCGGCGCGCATCGAGACTGCCGTCTCGGCGGACCTCGCGGAGCGCGGTGAGAGCGTCCGCTCCACCGAGCAGATCGGCGACGCCCTCGCCGTACGAGTAGCGGGCTGACCCGGTAGCTCATCCTCTGGACACAGAAGCCGCCGGGTCTGGTATCACGGACCCGGCGGCTTCTCGTATGCGGCTCCGGGTGCCACCATCGACCCCTGGGCCGCATTCACGCTGTTTCTTCCTCGGCGCCACGAGAGCGATAATCGAACGTGGGGCCGCGGAATGCAGGGTTACTCGGACGTCCTAGTACGAGAAGTACAGGCGTGGAAGTGCAGACGTGAGCGCGGTCCGTCACCATCACACCGTGAAGGACTAGTACTCATGACGACGACGCCGACACCCACGATCGAGCTGAAGCCCACCTCGACCCCGCTGTCCACCGCGGAGCGCGAGGCGATCCTGACGAACCCCGGGTTCGGTCGCCACTTCACCGATCACATGGTGACGATCAAGTGGACGGAGGGCCGCGGCTGGCACGACGGCCAGCTCGTGCCGTACGGCCCGCTCTCCCTCGACCCGGCGACCAACGTCCTGCACTACGCGCAGGAGATCTTCGAGGGCCTCAAGGCGTACCGCCAGCCCGACGGCACGGTGGCCTCCTTCCGGCCCGAGGCCAACGCGGAGCGCTTCCAGCGGTCGGCGCGGCGGCTCGCGATGCCTGAGCTGCCGGTCGAGACGTTCATCGAGGCGTGCGACGCGCTGGTCAAGCAGGACAAGGCGTGGGTGCCGGCGCACGGTGGCGAGGAGTCGCTGTACCTGCGTCCGTTCATGATCGCGAGCGAGGTCGGGCTCGGCGTGAAGCCCGCCAACGAGTACCTGTTCATCGTGATCGCGTCGCCCGCGGGCGCGTACTTCCCCGGTGGCGTCAAGCCCGTCTCGATCTGGCTCTCGGAGGACCGCGTGCGGGCCGTCCCGGGCGGCGTGGGCGACGCCAAGACCGGCGGCAACTACGCGGCGTCCCTGCTCGCGCAGGCCGAGGCCGCGGCGAAGGGCTGCGACCAGGTCGCGTACTTGGACGCGGTCGAGCACAAGTGGGTCGAGGAGCTCGGCGGCATGAACCTGTACTTCGTGTACGGGGACAAGATCGTCACGCCGACTCTGACGGGGTCGCTCCTTGCCGGGATCACCCGTGACTCGCTGCTCACGGTCGCCCGTGACCTCGGCTACACGTCGGAGGAGTCGCGGGTCTCGATCGACCAGTGGCAGGCGGACACCTCCGAGGGCACGCTCACGGAGGTCTTCGCCTGCGGCACCGCCGCGGTGATCACTCCCGTGGGGACGGTCAAGTGCCGCTCGGGGGAGTGGACGCAGAGCGGTGGTGAGCCGGGTCCGGTGACGATGCGGCTTCGTGAGGCGCTGCTCGATGTGCAGCGGGGGACGGCGAAGGACCGGCACGGCTGGATGCATGATCTCGGCTGAGAGCGGCTCGATGTGATGCCGGGGCCGGGCCGCTGAGGCCTGCGGCGCCTGTGGCGGGTGGAGTGGGGGCTGGTGTAGCGGCCTCGGTCTGTTTGGGCAGCGGGGCCGCGCCGGTATGTCCGTCCTCGCTATCGTCCAGTGGCCGCGTGGGTACTTCGGCCCCGGAGTGCCGCGAACCGTGCTCCGGGCGGAAATACCGGCACGACCCCGCGCGAGCGCTGCCGACTGCGGGCCGCCGCCTCGTCTCTTCCGCAATGTCGCATCACGTGACGGACTGCTCGGCTGCGTAAGGGAGTTGATCGACGGCACGTACGGGGGCGCCGTCACCAAGCGGTACGGCTATGAGCTGATCACGGCGTCGGCACGCTGACCCGGCGAGGGGTCCTGTGCGGGCTCGGGTGCCTGCTTGCGTTCAAGGACTGTGTACGCCACCCCGCCCACCAGGCCCGACAGGAGGAAGCTGCAGTCCACCCCGCCCGTCAGGGAGAGCAGCGGGCCCTCGTAGGAGGGCAGGGAGACGGCCGCGAGGCCGACCGCCGCGCCCAGGGCCCAGCTCACCGTCGCGGGGACGTTCCAGCCCGCGCGGTACCAGTAGATCCCGCCCCTGGAACGGCGGTTGAAGACCTGGAGCGACTCCGCGTCGTAGACGCCCCGGCAGCGCGCGAAGCCGATCAGGGTGATCACCGCCCAGGGGGTGCCGATCGCCGTCAGGAGCAGGACGAACGACGTCATCGCGTCCTGCGCCTGCCACGCGTAGTGGCCGACGAAGACGCAGGCCGTGGCGACCACCGCGACCGTGAATGTCGCACGGGCACGGGACGCGCGCGGCAGGATCGCGTCCAGGTCGAGACCCATCGAGTACAGCATCAGGCCCGCGTTGCCGACCGAGCCCGCCGATGCGGCCAGGAGGAGCGGGATCAAGTACCAGGTGGGCGAGGCCGAGACCAGCGGGCCCGCGTAGTCGAGCGCCGAGCCCGCCGCGTACGCCGTGAACGTACCGAAGAGCTGCGGAACCAGGAGCCCGGCGAGCAGGCCGGCCCACGATGCCCGAAGCACCGTCCGGGAGCTGTGGCGGGTGGGGGAGACGTAGCGCGTGTAGTCGCCCAGGAGCGTGATGAAGGCGATGGGGCCGCTCAGGCCCGCCGCCACCAGGGAGAGCAGCCAGGTGGGCCAGAACGAGCCCAGGAGGTAGCCGCCCGCGTCGGGCACGGCGGCGGTGGTGAAGTCGGGGCCGTAGGCCACCACGCCGAGGATCAGGAGGGCGGTCATGCCCACCGCGAGGACGCGCGAGAGGCGCAGCAGGACCCGGTAGCCGTACACCGCCCCCGTCACCGTGGCGGCGGCGAGGAGCGCGTACACGATCCCGTACGAGAGGCCGCTCGACGGGAGCCCTGTCAGCCGGTGCAGGACGCCCACCATCACGTCGCCGCCGATCCAGACGGTCAGCGCGGTGTAGCCGAGGGAGAGGAGGAGGCCCACGACCGAGCCGACGAGGCGGCCCCGGACGCCGAACTGGGCTCCTGAGGATGTGGAGAGGTTCGTGCCCGTACGGAGTGAGACCAGGGCAAGGGGTGCCGTCAGGGCCGTTCCGATGACCGTGCCTGCCACCACGGACGTGACCGACGCCCACCAGCCGAGGCCGAACGACACCGGAAGCCAGCCGAAGACGATCACCCCCAGGCAGAGGTTGGAGCCGAGCAGGATCGAGATGAGGTCGCGGGGTCCGCTGGTGCGTTCCCCGTCCGGGATGGTGTCGACTCCGCGCTGTTCTATCGGCATGAGGGTGCCCCTGACGCTCGATCGTGGCCGCCTGCGCACACAGGCCGCCGTCCGACTATTTGAGTGCTGCTCAATGTGACTGAGGCAAGCTCGCGCGTCAATGTTTCCGTCGTGTCAATCTTGTGGTTAGAGTGATGCTCAAACGACGGAGGTGTGGTGGAGTGCGGCTTACCCCCACGGAACGCGACCGGCTGCTGCTCTTCGGGGCGGCCGAGCTCGCCAGGGCCCGCAAGGCGCGCGGCCTCAGGCTCAACGTCCCCGAAGCGACCGCGCTGATCGCGGACACGGTGTGCGAGGCGGCCCGCGACGGGGCCAGACTCGCCGAGGCGATCGAGCACGCGCGCTCGGTCCTCGGCTCTGACGACGTCCTGCCGGGTGTGGCGGACGTGGTGACCGAAGTGCATGTCGAGGCCGTCTTCGACGACGGGTCCCGGCTCGCGGTCGTGTCCCGGCCGATCGGGACGGGCCTGGGCGCAGAGGCGCCGGGAGCGCTGCTTCCGGGCCCGGAGCACGAGGAGCTCACCCCCGTCCTGACGCTGACCGTGCGCAACACCGCCACCGTTCCCGTCTCCGTGACCTCGCACTTCCACCTCTTCGAGGCCAACCCCCGGCTCGACTTCGACCGCTCCGCCGCCTACGGGATGCGGCTCGCGGTGCCCGCCGGGTCCTCGGTCCGCTTCGGGCCCGGCGAGAGCGTCGACGTGGGGCTCGTGCCGATCGGCGGCGAGCGGATCGCGATCGGCTTCGCGGGGCTCGTGGACGGTCCGCTCGACGCGCCCGGCGCGAAGGAAGAGGCCCTGCGCAGGGCCAGGGCCTGCGGCTACCTGGGAGCTGACCGATGACCACACAACGCATCGATCCGTACGCGTACGCCTCGACCCACGGCCCTCGCGCGGGCGACCGGGTCCGGCTGGGGGACTCCGGACTGACCGTCCGGGTGGAGTCCGATTCTCAGCAGTACGGTGACGAATTCCTGGCCGGGTTCGGGAAGACCGCCCGCGACGGGCTGCACCTGAAGGCCGCCGCCGTCCGCGAGACCTGTGACGTCGTCATCAGCAATGTGCTGGTCATCGACGCCGTGCAGGGCATCCGCAAGGTGTCCATCGGGATCAGGGAAGGCCGCATCCACGCGATCGGCCGTGCCGGGAATCCCGACACCCTCGACGGGGTCGACGTCGTCGTCGGCACCGGTACGTCCATCGTCTCGGGGGAAGGGCTCATCGCCACCGCCGGGTCCGTGGACACCCATGTACACCTGTTGTCGCCGCGCATCATGGAGGCGTCCCTCGCCTCCGGTGTCACCACGATCATCGGCCAGGAGTTCGGGCCGGTGTGGGGCGTCGGGGTCAACTCCCCCTGGGCCCTTCGCCACGCGTTCAACGCCTTCGACGCCTGGCCGGTCAACATCGGCTTCCTGGGCCGGGGTTCGTCCTCGCACGACGCCCCGCTGATCGAGGCGCTCGCCGAGGGCGGCGCGTCGGGCTTCAAGGTGCACGAGGACATGGGCGCGCACACCCGCGCGCTCGACACCGCGCTGCGGGTCGCCGAGGAACACGACGTGCAAGTCGCCCTGCACAGCGACGGGTTGAATGAATGTCTCTCGGTCGAGGACACCCTCAAGGTGCTGGAAGGGCGGACCATTCACGCCTTCCACATCGAGGGCTGTGGCGGCGGTCACGTACCGAACGTACTGAAGATGGCGGGCGTGCCGAACGTGATCGGCTCCTCCACCAATCCCACGCTGCCCTTCGGGCGCGATGCCGTCGCCGAGCACTACGGGATGATCGTCTCCGTCCATGATCTGAAGACGGATCTGCCGGGTGACGCGCACATGGCCCGCGACCGCATCCGGGCCGGGACGATGGGCGCCGAGGACGTGCTGCACGACCTGGGCGCCATCGGCATCACCTCCTCCGACGCGCAGGGCATGGGGCGCGCGGGCGAGACCGTACGCAGGACCTTCGCGATGGCCGGGAAGATGAAGGCCGAGCTCGGCCCCATGGACGGCGACGGCGACGGGGACGACAACGCGCGCGTCCTGCGCTACATGGCCAAGCTGACCATCAACCCCGCCATCGCCCACGGCCTCGCCCACGAAGTCGGCTCCATCGAGCTCGGCAAGCTCGCCGACATCGTCCTCTGGAAGCCCGAATTCTTCGGCGCCAAGCCGCAGTTGGTGCTCAAGTCCGGCTTCCCGGCCTATGGAGTCGTGGGCGATCCGAACGCCGCGACCGACACCTGCGAGCCCCTCGTCCTCGGCCCGCAGTTCGGGTCGTACGGTGCGACGCCCGCCGACATCTCCGTGGCCTTCGTCGCGCAGGCAGCCGTCGACCAGGGCAACGACCAGATGCCGACGCGGCGGCGCAGGGTCGCCGTGCGGGGCACCCGGGGCATCGGGCCCGCCGATCTGCGCCTCAACTCGCGCACCGGGTCCATCGACGTCGACCAGCGCTCCGGCCTGGTCACCCTCGACGGCGACCCGGTCCGTTCCGAGCCCGCCGACTCGGTCTCGCTCAACCGCCTCTACTTCCTGTAGTTCTCCTTCCCGCAGCCCTTTAGGGATCACCATGACCTTCCGTATGCCCCCCGAGTGGGCCCCGCACGAGCGCACCTGGATGGCGTGGCCGGGCCCCAACACGACCTTCACGGACGAGCGTGAGCTGGCCGACGCGCGCGCCGCCTGGGCGGGCGTCGCCCGTGCCGTACGCCGCTTCGAACCCGTCACGATGGTCGTCGGTACCGGGCAGAGCGAGTCGGCCCGCGCTCTCCTCGGTCCTGACGTCGAGTTGGTCGAGCGGGATCTGGACGACGCGTGGATGCGTGACATCGGCCCCACCTTCGTACGCGATGGTGATCAACTCGCCGCTGTGGACTGGACGTTCAACGGCTGGGGCGGCCAGGACTGGGCCCGCTGGGAGCACGACGCGAAGATCGCCCGCCATGTCGCCGACCTGGCCGGTGTGCCCGTCCACTCCTCGCCCCTGGTCAACGAGGGCGGCGGCATCCACGTCGACGGCGAGGGCACGGTCCTGCTGACCGACACGGTCCAGCTCGACCCGGGGCGCAATCCAGGCCTCACCCGCGAGCAGGCCGAGGAGGCGATCCACGCCCGCATCGGCACGCGAAAGGCGATCTGGCTGCCGAAGGGCCTCACCGGTGACTACGGTCAGTTCGGCACCCGGGGGCACGTCGACATCGTCGCCGCCTTCGCCGCGCCCGGTGTCGTCCTCGTGCACTCGCAGCAGGACCCCGCCCACCCTGACCACGAGGTCAGCAAGGAGATCATCGGGGTGCTGCGAGGGCAGACCGATGCCCGGGGACGCACCCTCCAGATCGTCGAGGTGCCCGCGCCGACCGTCCTCACCGACGACGAGGGATGGGTCGACTACTCCTACATCAACCACTACCTCTGCAACGGCGGCGTCGTCCTGTGCGGTTTCGACGACCCGCGTGACGAGATCGCGGCGGGCATCTTCCGCCGTCTCTTCCCGGAGCGGACCGTGACGCTCGTTGACGCCCGTACGATCTTTGCCGGGGGTGGTGGCATCCACTGCATCACCCAGCAGCAGCCGAAGATCTAGCGCCGATCCGGCGTCAGACGAGTTATCGCAGGAGTCCCCGTGGCCGAGGCCGCCCGCCGGAAGAACGCACCACCGCGCGAGGACGTGCTTGCCGCCGCCATGGAGATGATCGCCGAGCGCGGCCTGGAGAAGCTGACCATGGCCGCGCTCGGCCGTGAGGTCGGCATGAGCAGTGGCCACCTCCTCTACTACTTCGGCTCCAAGGACGAGCTGCTCCTGCGCACCCTGGAATGGAGCGAGGCCGCGCTCGGCGCCGAGCGCGGCAGACTGCTCGCGCGGCGCGGCACGGCCCGCGAGCGCATCGACGCGTACGTCGATCTGTACGTACCCGACGGCCCCGGCGACCCCCACTGGACGCTCTGGCTCGAGGTCTGGAACCGCTCCGTGAACGCCGGCGAGGACGAACGCGACCGGCAGGTCGCCATCGAGAGCGCCTGGCACCGCGACCTGGTGGCGCTGCTCGCCGAGGGCGTCTCGCGGGGCGAGTTCGGGCCCCTGGACCCCGACCGGTTCGCGGCGCGCCTGCGGGCGCTGCTCGACGGGTTCGCCATCCATGTGGCGATCGGCCTGCGGGGCACGGGGCGGGAGAAGATCCTCGCGCACGTACAGGAGTTCCTGGACGGAGCGCTCGGCGCGGGCGCGCAGGACCCCGATACGCCCGTCTAGGTTGTACGCAATCCGGCGGATTGCCTGTTGTCCGGCGGTGCGCTTGTATCCCAGTGGGCCGGGCCTTCGGTATCGGTCCGGGGGTTACGGGTTACGACAGGTTTTGGGGGAAGCCATGTCCATTGCCAGACGTGTGTCCTTGAGTGCCCTGCTGGTCGCGGCACTCGGCACGACCGCGTTACCGGCCGCGGCACACGCCGCGCCGCACGCGCCGCGGGTCGAGCGGGTGAGCACCGCGGCCGACGGGACCGAGGGCGACGGCGCGTCGGGTGCCGCGTCCCTCTCGGGGAACGGCCGCTATGCCGCCTTCCGCAGCGACGCGGAGAATCTGACAGAAGGTCATAAAGGGCCGTACGACTACGGGTTCGTACGCGATCTGAAGACCGGCGAGGTCACCCGCCTCAAGAACTCCATGGGCGCCCCCGTGATCAGCGACGACGGCCGGTATGCCGCGCACATCGGATGGGGCTCGCACGGCATCAACGTCTTCCTCACCGACCTGAGCACGGGTGAGATCAAGCAGATCGACGGCAGGGGCTTCAAGTTCAGCGCGTCGTCCCCGGACATCAGCGCGAACGGCCGCTACGTCGCCTACGACCTCCAGCCGCAGCACCCCGGAGAACCCACCAGGGTCGAGGTCTACGACCGCGAGAGCGACACCCGCGAGGTCATCAGCGACGGACCGCCGGACTCGGCCCGCGACATGGTGGACCCGTCCATCAGTGCTGACGGCCGCTACGTCGCCTACCTGGACAAGGGCACGAGTCAGGTCTGGCTCCGCGACCGCACCACGGGCAGCCTCACCCGGATCGACGACGGCACCCCGTCCACGCTGGTGCAGGTCAGTGGCCGCACGGTGGCGCTCGACTCGGCGGCCGGTTCGTACGTACGCGACCTGCGTACCGGAAAAGTCGAACACTTCGCCGGCAAGGACGCCCAGGCCGTCAGCCCGGACGGGCGCCAACTCCTCTACGGGGACGCCCGGTCGAACCTCGTCCTGCGCAATCTCCGCAGCGGCCACGAGGTGACCGTCGGCCACGGCGGGGCGACCGCGGGCGCGATCGCCGACAAGGGCAGGAGCGTCGCCTACGGCTCGGACGACACGGACGTGGTGCCTGGCGACACGAACGGCCTGCGCGACGTCTTCGTACGACACACCCACTGAACCGGATCGAACCCGAACCGGATCGAACCGAACCAGATCGAGCACCAAGAAAACACGGGGGACTTGACCATGCACAGCACCCAGCACAGGACGAAGCGCCGCGCCGCCCTAGCCGCCGCCGCACTCGTCGCCGCCGTCACGGCCACGACTCTGCCCGCCGCCTTCGCCGCACCCGGCGGCAGTGCCGCCGCGCCCCGCACGGAGGGCGTCAGCGTCACCGCCGACGGCAAGGCGGGCAACGACCGGTCGTCGTCGGCGACCATCAGCCGCGACGGGCGGTTCGCCGCCTTCGACTCCGAGGCCACCGACCTGGTCGCGGGCGACAGCAACGGACTGAACGACATCTTCGTACGCGATCTGCGCACCGGAAAGACCGAGCGGATCGCCGGCGAAGGGCGTGACCTCAGGAGCCCTTCGCTGAGTGCGGACGGGCGTTACGTCGCGATGGTCACCAGCCCGGCGGACTCCTACTCGCACGCCGACGTCCGGCTCTACGACCGCAGGACCAAGAAGTTCGAGCGGCTCGACGTCGAACTGCCCGACGGCTATCCCGGGGACAGCGCGGGCAGCGTGTCCCTGAGCGCGAACGGGCGCTACGCCGTCTTCAGCACGGACGGGCCGCAGTTCGACGGCACGGCGGTCTTCCTGCGCGACCGGAAGACCGGCACCACCGAGAAGGTCAGTCACCCTTACACGGGCGGCGACGGGGAGCGCAACGCCCACTCGCCGACCGTCAGCGACGACGGCCGCTACGTCGCGTACGCGAACTCCTTCGTCAACGGCCCGCGCGGCGACGACTGGAGCGACCTCTGGGTGCGCGACCGCGAAACCGGCAAGGTGACGCAGGTCGACCGTTCCTACGACGGCTCCAAGACCGAGAAGGAGTCCCTGGACGCGTCGATCAGCGGCGACGGCCGCACCGTCGTCTTCGAGTCCCGTGACACGCATCTCGTCCCTGACGACAACGACGTCGCCTGGAACGTCTTCGTGCACGACATCGCAGCGGGCACCAACCAGCGCGTCCACGGCACCCAGGGCGGCCCCGGTGAGGTCTACACACGCTCGCCCGCGATCAGCGCCGACAGCCGCTATCTGACGTATATGTCGGAGCTCGCCGAACCCGGCTCCGAGTACGGCAAGGAGTACCCCGTCTACCTGCGGGACCTGAAGAAGGGCGGCACCACGCTCGTCACGCCGGACACCACGGGCGGCGCGGCCACGGCGAAGGCCGCCCCCGGCGGCATCTCGGCGGACGGCCGCCGCATCGCCTTCCTCTCCGGCGACGCGTCACTCCTGAGCGGCGACACCAATGACGGCGACGACACGTTCGTACGCCACGTGCGCTGACGCCTCGCTCCAGTGAGGCCGCACGTCATTCGGGCGGGCGGCGCGTCCCGTGCGTCGCCCGCATGGTGAGACGGAGCAGCGCGGTGTGTGCGCGCTGTGGCAGGCTGCCACCGTGCTCTCGTTCGCCATGATTATTGGCAGCAGGCGCGCCGGTCCGCAGTGACCGTCTCGTACGACCACGTACGGGCGGACACCGTCGTCTCAAGACCCGCGCGCAAACCTCTCGTACCCACGAGGGGTTTTTTCGTTTCCTGGCCCAACATCAGCCGGACGCGGAGCGCGAGGGATCATTGAGGCGGTGGAGCCGGTCATTCCGGTAGACCGAGATCCGACACAGGAGCCAGATCAGCATGACGGAAACCAGCACACCCGACGATTCGTTCCACGTCTTCGACACCACGCTGCGCGACGGCGCGCAGCGCGAGGGCATCAACCTGACCGTCGCGGACAAGCTGACCATCGCCCGGCACCTGGACGACTTCGGCGTGGGCTTCATCGAGGGCGGCTGGCCGGGCGCCAACCCCCGTGACACCGAGTTCTTCGCCCGCGCGCAGCAGGAGATCGACTTCCGGCACGCCCAGCTCGTCGCCTTCGGCGCCACGCGCCGCGCGGGCGGCTCGGCGGCGAAGGACCAGCAGGTCAACGCCCTGCTCGAGTCCGGAGCCCCGGTCATCACGCTCGTCGCCAAGGCCCACGACCGGCATGTCGAGCTCGCCCTGCGCACCACCCTTGAGGAGAACCTGGAGATGGTGCGGGACACCGTCTCCTACCTCCGGGAGCAGGGGCGGCGCGTCTTCGTCGACTGCGAGCACTTCTTCGACGGCTACCGCGCCAATCCCGAGTACGCGAAGTCCGTCGTCCGCACGGCATCCGACGCGGGCGCCGATGTCGTCGTCCTGTGCGACACCAACGGCGGAATGCTCCCCGCCCAGGTCCAGGCGATCGTGGGAACCGTACGCGCGGACACCGGCGCCCGGCTCGGCATCCACGCGCAGGACGACACGGGCTGCGCGGTCGCCAACACCCTCGCCGCCGTCGACGCGGGTGCCACACACGTGCAGTGCACGGCCAACGGCTACGGCGAGCGGGTCGGCAACGCCAACCTCTTCCCCGTGGTCGGCGCGCTCGAGCTCAAGTACGGCAAGCAGGTCCTGCCCGAGGGCTCGCTGAGCGAGATGACCCGCGTCTCGCACGCCATCGCCGAGGTCGTGAACCTCACCCCCTCCACGCACCAGCCGTACGTGGGCGTATCGGCCTTCGCCCACAAGGCGGGCCTGCACGCCTCCGCGATCAAGGTCGACCCGGATCTCTATCAGCACATCGACCCGGACCTGGTGGGCAACCGCATCCGGATGCTGGTCTCCGACATGGCGGGGCGCGCCTCCATCGAGCTCAAGGGCAAGGAGCTCGGGGTCGACCTGGGCGACGACCGTGATCTGGTCGGGCGGGTGGTGGAACGGGTCAAGGAGCGCGAGCTCCAGGGCTATACGTACGAAGCCGCCGACGCCTCCTTCGAACTGCTGCTCCGCGAGGAGGCCGAGGGCCGCGCCCGGCGCTACTTCCGTGTCGAGTCCTGGCGGGCCATCGTCGAGGACCGCCCCGACGGCACGCACGCGAACGAGGCGACCGTGAAGCTGTGGGCCAAGGGCGAGCGCATCGTCGCGACGGCGGAGGGAAACGGCCCGGTCAACGCCCTCGACCGCGCCCTGCGGGTCGGCCTGGAGCGGATCTATCCCCAGCTCGCCAAGATGGAGCTCGTCGACTACAAGGTCCGCATCCTGGAGGGCAAGCACGGCACGTCCTCCACGACGCGCGTGCTGATCTCCACCAGTGACGGCGACGGCGAGTGGTCAACTGTGGGGGTCGCGGAGAACGTGATCGCGGCGTCCTGGCAGGCGCTTGAGGACGCGTGCACGTTCGGTCTGCTGCGGGCGGGCGTCGAGCCCGTGGAGTAGAGAGAGCCGAGGCGGCTCCGGACCGCCGCCAGGGGCCCGACTGAGTTAGCTTCGAAGTATGAGCAATGGGACGAAGCGAATAATTGTCGCGCTGTCCGGGCTTCTCGTTTCCCTGGGTGCCGTGTCGTTCACGGCGGCGCCCGGGGCCGCGGCCGCCACCGGTGTCCCGGCTGTGGCCGACGCCTGGGAGAAGAGCCCGGTGTACGTGGATCCGGCCGCTTCGGACGAGCTGTCCGGGGCCGACGCGGACGCCATCGCGGAGAAGATCAAGGATGCGGACAAGCCCGTGTTCGTGGCGGTGCTGCCGGCCGACTTCCCCAAGCAGGACCTCTTCCAGAAGCTCCGCACCGAGACCGGCGTGACGGGCGTGTACGGCATCCGGCTCGGTGACGCGTTCGACGCGAGGGCCGATCATCAGGTCCTCGGCCCCGCGGCCGTCTCCAACCTCGTCACCACCTACGGCGGCGTGAACGACACCAAGACCCAGCTCAACGACTTCGTCGACCAGGCGGTGAAGGACGCCCACGGCTCGGCGCCCTCCTCCTGGGCCGGTGCCGGTGCCGGTGCCGGTGCTGACGACGGCGGTACCCCCGTGGGTGCGCTGATCGGTATCGGCGCGGTGCTGGTCGCGGGCGCCGGGGCCACGTACGCGGTGGCCCGGCGGAACCGGCGACGGAAGGCCGAGGAGCAGCGGGTGGCCCTGGAGAAGCTGCGGGTCGTGGTGGACGAGGACATCACGGCGTACGGCGAGGAACTGGACCGGCTGGACTTCCACCCCGCAGAGGCGGGCGCGGACGACGCGATGCGCGCGGATTACGAGCGGGCGCTCGACTCGTACGAGAAGGCGAAGTCGTTCATGGCGGCGGCGCAGCGGCCCGAAGAGGTACGGGCCGTCACCCAGTCCCTGGAGGACGGCCGCTTCTCGCTCGCCCTGCTGGCATCCCGCCGCGAGGGACGGCCGCTGCCGGAGCGGCGCGCCCCGTGCTTCTTCGACCCGCGGCACGGCCCGTCGGTGAAGGACGCGCAGTGGACACCGCCGGCCGGGTCCGAGCGTTCGGTCCCGGTCTGCCTGGCGGACGCGACCCGCCTCGCGGACGGCGAGGAACCCATGGCACGCACGGTGGCCACGGAGTCGGGGGAGCGGCGCCCGTACTGGGACGCGGGCCCGGCGTACGGCCCGTGGGCCGGCGGATACTTCGGCGGCGGAATGCTGCCGGGTCTGCTGGTCGGCACGATGCTGGGCGGCATGATGTCGAGCCCGGCGTACGCGGCCGACTACGGCTCGGGGTACGGGGACTTCGGGGCGGGGTCCGGTTACGACGGTGGGGACTACTCGGGGTCGGACTTCGACCCCGGGGACTTCGGGGGCGGCGGAGATTTCGGCGGGGGCGGGGACTTCGGGGGCGGGGGCGATTTCGGGGGCGGCGGGTTCTAGGGGGTGCCGCGGGGGTGCCGCGGGGTCGCTCGGCGGCGGTCAGGCGTCCTGCGGTGGAGACAGCTGCCAGCGTCCCGAATGCCCCGGTGGAAGCGCCAAGTCCCGTCGTACCGCCGCGTAATAGCCCTCACGCGAGGTGCGCTGACGCTCCAGGAGTCCGGACCACGCGTCCGGGTCCCGCGTGCCCTCGCGCAGGAAGTGCTCCATCTCGATGACGGTGACGACCCAGACCCGCGCCCTCTCCACCACGTCCGGCGTGCCCAGCATCAGCAGCGCCTCACCGGCCGGATCCCGCGCGTCGGCGGCTCGCGCCAGCTGGGGCGCCGCCTCGTCGGGGGAGAGGGGGTGGGGGTGCGGGTCGTTGCCGAAGTGGGCCGAGACGCGGTAGGCGAGGGTGACCGCCTGCTTCAGGACGCGGGCGTAGTCGGTGTAGACGGTGAGCCGCCGCTCCTCCCAACGGGCCGCCTGCTCCCGCTCGAAGCGGGCCCGGTCGCCCCGGGTGATCGCCAGATACGAACCGAGCGCACCGACGATCACGCCTATCAGGGCGGGCAGTTGCTGCACGAACTCGTCCACGGCCCGAACCGTATCCGAGGTGCTGGAGGACGGGAAGGCAGCGAGGTTCGGTACGTTCAGTACGTTCGGTACCTTCAGCGGATGTCATCCTCACCCATGATCCTGCTGCTGTCCGGAAGCCTGCGTGCCGGTTCCTCCAACGAGACCGTGCTGCGCACCGCGCAAGACGTGGCCCCCTCGGACGTACGCACTCTTCGCTACGAAGGCCTCGCGACGCTGCCCCACTTCAACCCCGACGACGACACCGACCCCCTGCCGCGGCCCGTGGTCGAGCTGCGCGCGGCGATCGACGAGGCGGCGGCGATTCTGGTCTGCTCCCCGGAGTACGCGGGGACCCTCCCCGGCTCGTTCAAGAACCTGCTCGACTGGACGGTCGGCGGTACGGAGATCTCCGACAAGCCCGTCGCCTGGGTGAACGCGGCGGCGCCTGGACGCGGTGAGGGCGCGGCGGCCACCTTGCGTCTTGTGCTCGATTACACGGGGGCCGCGATCGTGGAGCAGGCCTGCGTACGGATCCCGGTGGACCGGGGGACGGTGGGTGAGGACGGGGTGATCACCGACCCGGACGCACGAAAGCAACTGGCCGATGTGCTCGACCAGTTGCTTTCGTAGAGACAGGGTGCGGGGCGAGAGGTGCGGCCAGGATCAGGCGTCAGCCTTGATCGCCGAGATGTCGAAGTTCAGCTTGATCTTGTCGGAGACAAGCACCCCGCCCGTCTCCAGGGCGGCGTTCCACGTCAGGCCCCACTCGGAGCGAAGGATCTCCGCCTTGCCCTCGAAGCCGACCCGCTGGTTGCCGAAGGGGTCGGTGGCGGAGCCGTTGAACTCCAGGTCGATGGCGAGCGGCTTCGTGGTGCCGAGAATCGTCAGGTCACCGGTGATGCGGTAGTCGTCGCCGCCCAGGGCCTCCGCCTTGGTGGAGCGGAACGTCATCGTGGGGAACTCGTCGATCTTGAAGAAGTCCGAGCTCTTCAGATGACCGTCACGGTCCGCGCTGCCGGTCTCGATGCTCTCCATCTGCACGTCGAGGGAGGCCGTCGAGCGGGCCGGGTCCGTGCCGTCCAGGTGCAGCGTGCCGGAGGTGTCGGTGAAGGAACCCTTGACGTTCGTGACCATCGCGTGGCGTGCGACGAAGCCGATCGAGGTGTGCGAGGGGTCGATCGTGTAGTCGCCGGTCAGACCGGCGAGCTCCGGGTTGACCGGGGCGGGCGTCGTGGCGGTGGCGGAGGGGGTGGCGGTTTCGTTCTTGCGGCCGAAGAGACCCATGACTGCTCCTTGGGGACGAGCTGCGGGCGGTGAAGCCGAGCTGCGAGCTACGGGGATGAATGTACGTATCCATGCTTCTGTTGAATGTTCAACGAGATTGACCGTACTCCCATTCCGTTCAACTTTCAACAGTAAACTGAGTGTGCTCGTGAGATCACGTACCGGAACCGACGCTATGCCACGCCCCGCCGCACCGCCCCTTGGACTTCCGCCGGGCGGTTCTTGGACTGCCGCGCTCCGTGGCCCCCGACTTCATTGACCGGAGCGTGACAACGCGGATACCCAGTCCCCATGCCCTCGTCCCGCTCCCGAAGCGCCGGCTCCCGAAGCGCCGGCTCCCGAAGCCCCCGCTCCCGAAGATTCCGCGCGGCCTGCGCCATCGCCGCCGCGTCGACCGCGTCGTCCGCCGTGTTCGCCCTGGCGGGTCCCGCCGCCGCCGACCCCACCCCGCCGCGGGCCGCATCCGAAACGGCGCAGACCGTCATCGCCTCCGAGCGGCTCGCCGTCGCCGTCGCCGACGACTTCCCCCGCGTCCTCTCGTACACCGACAAGGCGACAGGAGCCCGCCTCCTCGGCAGTACGCGCCCGGTCACCGAGGTCACCCTGAACGGCAAGCCCCACAAGGTCCAGGTCAAGGGCGCCCCCGAGGCCGATGGCGCCGCCGCCGCGTACACGCTCGCCTTCCCCGACCTCCCCGGCGTCGAGATCGACGCCCGCCTCTCCGTGCGCGGACGCGTCACCACCTTCAAGGTCACCGCCGTCCGCGACACCGAAGGCTTCCGCGTCGGCACCATCGACATCCCCGGCCACGACCTGGTCTCCGTCGGCAGCTCGGACGGCGGTGCCGAGACCGCCTTCACCAAGCTGGACCCGGATGCCACGCGGACCGCCGACAAGTTCGGCAAGGTCACCACGGAGACTCCGGCCGACCAGGCGCCCGTCGGTGCCTCGTACGCCCTTGTCAACACCGGACAGCTGGCCGCCGCCGTCGAGTCCAACTCCACCGACGACAAACCGGGCGGGGCCACGGGTCAGGACGGTGCCCGCTTCTGGCACCGGGCGACCAAGGGGGACGACGGCGCGACGCGCGTCGGCGTCTGGTCCGGGCAGTGGGTCAACCGGGGTGCGGACGCCCCCGAGCCCGCGAAGGGCGACGACCTCCCCTGGGCCAAGGTCGTCGTCACACCGGACGCCAACGGCGACAAGCGGGTCGACTGGCAGGACGGCGCCGTCGCTTTCCGCGACACCATCGCCACCAAGCCCAAGGGAAGCGCGGGCACCCCCGACCGCGTCATCACCCACATCCCCTTCAACTTCGCGAGCCAGGCCCAGCACCCCTTCCTGCGCACCCTCGACGACGTGAAGCGGGTCTCCCTCGCCACGGACGGCCTCGGCCAGCAGGCCATCCTCAAGGGCTACGCCTCCGAGGGCCACGACTCCGCCCACCCCGACTACGGCGGCAACATCAACAAGCGGGCGGGCGGCCTGACGGACCTCAACAAGCTGCTCAGGGAAGGCAAGAAGTGGGGCGCCACCTTCGGCGTGCACGTGAACGCCACGGAGGCCTACCCGGAGGCGAACGCCTTCGACGAGAAGCTCGTCGACAAGACCAGGCCCGGCTGGAACTGGCTCAACCAGAGCTACTACATGGACCAGCGCCGCGACATCAACAGCGGTGATCTGGCGAGCAGATTCAAGCAGTTGAGGCAGGAGACCGACCCGAACCTCTCCCTCATCTACATCGACGTCTACTACACCCACGGCTGGATCGCCGAGCAGACCGCGAAGGCCGTGAAGGCGCAGGGCTTCAACCTCGCCACCGAGTGGGCGGACAAGTTCGAGCGCGACTCGCTCTGGTCGCACTGGGCCAACGACCTCGACTACGGCCCCAAGACCAACAAGGGCCTCAACTCGCAGATCATCCGCTTCATCCGCAACAGCGAGAAGGACATCTGGAACGCCGACTCCGTACTCGGCCAGACCGCCATCGACGAGTTCGAGGGCTGGACCGGCGAGAACGACTGGAACGCCTTCTACGACAACGTCTGGCAGCACGACCTGCCCGCCAAGTATCTCCAGCACGAGCGGATCACGCGCTGGGACGCGAAGAGCGACGACATCACCTTCACGGGCGGCGTGCGCGGCACGGTCGAGGACGGCAAGCGCACGTTCTACGACGACGGCCGCAAGGTCCTCAGCGACACCTCGTACCTCCTCCCGTGGGACGGCGGCAAGAAGCTGTACCACTACAACAAGGCGGGCGGTACGACGAGTTGGGCGGTGCCCGGCACCTCGTACACCGTCTACAAGCTCACCGACAACGGCCGCGTGAAGACGGGCACGGTGCGCGCGGACGGCGGCAAGGTCACCCTCAAGGCCGAGGCGGGCCGCCCGTACGTCCTCTACCCGACGAACACCACCCCCAAGGCCACCACCCCCGAGTGGGGCGAGGGGACGCACCTCAAGGACCCCGGTTTCCACGACGCGAACCTGGACGGCTGGTCCAAGGCGGGCACTGTCCGGCGTGACACCGACAAGCTGGGCCGCCAGAGCGCGGAACTGAGCGGCGCGTCGGCGGCGTCGGTGAGCCAGCGCGTCACGGGCCTCGACCCGGCCAAGCGCTACACGGCGTCGGTCTGGGCTGAGGTCGAGCCCGGCAAGGACCGTCGGACGACCCTGTCGATCGCAGGAAAATCGCGATCGGTCGACCGCTCGACCCTGGAGAACACCGACGCGGGGAGCAGCTGGCACGGGACTTTCCTGCAACGCGTGAAGGTCACCTTCTCGCCGGACGCCGAGGGCCGCGCGACGCTCAAGGCAGAGGCGTCCAAGGGATCCACCGCGAAGGTCCGCGTCGCGGACGCACGCATCGTCGCCAACGCCCCCGCCATCAAGCCCGACACGATCGCGTACGAGGACTTCGAGGACGTCGATCAGGGCTGGGGGCCCTTCGTGAAGGGCAGCGGGGGAGGCGTGACGGACCCCCGCACGCACCTCGCGCTCAAGCACGCCCCGTACACCCAGTCGGGCTGGAACGGAAAGCTCATCGACGACGTGCTGGACGGCGCACGGTCGCTCAAGACGCACGAGGGCGACCACGGCCTGGTCCACCGCACCACCCCGGCCACCGTCCCGATGGTGAACGGCCGCTCCTACAAGGTCAGTTACGACTACCAGGCGAGCCACGCCGACTCCTTCGACTGGGTCACGGGGTACGACAGGGTCGCGGCGGACGG
Organism: Streptomyces sp. NPDC048441; assembly: GCF_043200235.1. NCBI lineage: Bacteria > Bacillati > Actinomycetota > Actinomycetes > Kitasatosporales > Streptomycetaceae > Streptomyces > Streptomyces sp. NPDC048441. The sequence continues at coordinate 9,056 of NZ_JBICXM010000020.1, read as the reverse complement.
CAAGCCGGACTCGGTGGAGACGCGCCGCACCCCGCTCGGCGAGCAGCGCACGACGGGCCGCTTCGAGCAGACCGTCACGGCGGGCTGCGGAGACACCTGGGTGGGCCTGCGAATGCGGGACAGCGCCGCCGACACCGCCGACTTCGCCCTGGACAACTTCACCGTCGAGGACCTGGGCCCGGCGGAGGAAAAGCCCGCGTGCGCGACGCTGAACGTCGCCGCCAAGGCGGAAACCCTCGAACCCGGCGAGAAGAACGAGGTCACCGCCACCTTCGCCAACCACGAGGCCACGGAGGCGAAGGACATCAAGGCCGCCCTCACGCTCCCGGACGGCTGGACCGCCGAGCCCACGGGCCCGGTCGCCCTCGACCCCGTCGCCCCTGGCGCGAAGGCCACGGCCACCTGGCAGGTCACACCCCCGGCAGACACCAAGTACCAGACGTACAAGCTGAGTTCGAAGGTGACGTACGCGATCGCAGGGGAGAGCGAACCGCGCGACCTGACGGCGGACACATCCGTCCGCACCCTGCCGCCGCCGCCCGCCGTGGACACGTACGCCTCCGACATGGACTGGACCGCGATGGAGAACGGATGGGGTCCCGCCGAGAAGGACATGTCGAACGGCGAGACGGCCGCCGGTGACGGAAAGCCGCTGACCATCAACGGCACGGTCTACGAGAAGGGCCTCGGCACGGCGCCGCCGGGCACCATCCGCTACTACCTCGGCGGCAAGTGCGCGTCCTTCACGGCGAAGGTCGGCCAGGACGACTCGCAGGGGACGCGGGGGAGCGTGCAGTTCAGCGTGGCGGCGGACGGGTCGGAGAAGGTGAAGTCGCCGGTGCTGAAGGCGGCGGACGACGCCTGGACCCTGACGGCCGATGTCACCGGCGCCAAGTACGTGGACCTGGTGACGGGGGACGGAGGTGACGGGCCCGGGAACGACCACGCGGACTGGGGTGGCGCGCGGTTCCACTGCGGGGGCTGACCTGATCCAAGGTGCCCGATCCCTCACGCCCGGGGGTGCAGCGGACAGTCCGCGCTCCTGGGCGGAGGGATCAGGCCGTCCCCGGACGGCACGGAGGACGACGGCAGGTCCCAAGCGAGCCGGATGGCGTCGATGACAGGACGCGCGCTGTACGGCGAGACGGACAGCTCGAGGCGTGCTTCGGAAAGCAGATCCGGATCGCCGTCGGGCCCCCGTTCGGCCGCATCGGTCCTCGAAGAACAGGGGGCCGATCGGGCTATTGCGGGCAGGCTCCAAGAGACTGCCCGATCCGCTGGCGAGCGTATGGCCCCCTGTTCACTCGCCCCATGGCAGCTCCCGCCCAAAAGCCTCTACGGCAGGCGGCGCGATCACCGCGCACCATTACCCCAGCTCAGGCCCACACTCCGAGGGGACAGAAGCACCGGGCGCGGCGCGGCCCTGGTCCTCTCACAGGGGAGAGAACCAGGGCCGCAGGGGCAGGCCGGGGGAACGTGTACCTGCCGCTCTCCCCTCCGGACGAGGGGAGTCGGTCGGACGGGACTGACGGAGACAGTCACGCCAGCCCCGCCCTGCTCTACATCGACGGGCCCACTTCACTCACCGCAGGATCAGTGATCGTGGCACTGAAGAACTGAAAGGCCGTCAGCTCATAGCCGGTATGGTGTCTCATGCCTGCGTGCCTGAGACACCACAACTGCGCCTCATCCGGATCGGCCGTGTCCACCGAGTGATCACTACAGGCGAGGCACTTGCCGACATGACGCACGCCCATCGCGGGCATGGCCGCCAGCGTCCATTCGAGCGGCACGTAGCGGCCCCGCGTGGTGCCGACCTCGCTCATCCGCCCGCCTCCGCCGGAAGCTGCGGCCCCTCGTCGCCCTCGTCGTCGCCGTCGTCCACGTCGGGTTGATCGAATGAGGACAAGCGATCTCCCCGGCTCTCTGCGATCCGGTGGACCTCCCGGAGCGACTCGGTCAACCGGGCTGCCACGAAGCGGAGTTCCTCAGGTGTGGCCTTGGGGTCGGTGATCGTGTCCGCCGCGTGTCCGAGGAGATCACCGGCCATGCCCAGTTGGACGCTCTCGATGTTGTCGGCCATCCGCGACATGAAGCCCGTGCCCGGACCCACGAGGACGCAGGGGTTTCCCTCCAGCGTCGACCACGGCAGCAACCGCGTCTGATTCGTCATGCCGTCACCTCCACCCCATGGATCAGGCGCGGGCCGATATCCACGCCGTGCACGGCCAGCCACAGCTCACGCCGCCGCGCCCTCTGCCGACGCTCTTCCTGCCGCCGCTCGAAGGCGACGAGGTACGGGCGTACCAAGCCGATGTCCTCACCCCGCAGCACAGGCACGCGCGCCAGCGGCCGGGTTGGCGCATCCAAAGGCGGCACGGATGAGGACGCTTCGGGGGACCGGTGGCGCCCTGGAGCGGGAAGCAGGAGCCGTAACAACGGTTCGAAGATTCGGGCGATACCTTGGTTCATGTCGACCTGCTCTTTCAGGTTGGCCATGCCCCCGGACCGTCCACCACGGTTGCGGGGGTCTTTCGGTCAGGCAATTGCTGACCGTATGGCGCCTGAATGCGGAGCACAGGTACGACTTCTACCACCTTGAGAAGGGGTACAGGTTGTACCCCTTACACAGCAGCGGCAATTCCCAACTTGCCCGACAGGTATCGAACATCATCACGGATGACGGCACTACCGGCCTCCGCCAACTCCGTTACAGCTGAACGCGCAAAGATATTGAACCGCGCAGTCTCCGGAGAGATGTCGAGAGCCTTCTTGAGGAGGTGAACAACCGCCACATGCTCACCCTGCATGCTGTACGCCCGAGCAGACTCGATCATGTGGAACGAGCGGCGAGTAGCCGACGGCATCGAAGTCAGATCAACCCGTCCAGCCACCTCCACAGCCTCGCCCCCGCGCACCAAATCGGCGTTCATAGTGATCGCATAGGCGTCCACCATGCCGCGCCCGAAGATCAAGTACGGATGTGCGAAATCATCCCCGAGACGTCGCGCAGCATCGTCAGCACGGTCCCAGAAGCGTTCCGCGTTACCTCGGTGCCCGATCTTCGCGTACGAAAGCGACGCAGCGAGATGCAGCAAGCCCCAACGGGCAAGATCCTCAGGAGTGTTATCCGGACGCAGAAGATCCGCAGCCTTCATCGCGAGATCTACGCGAGCCTCATGCCGCTCACCGGCATCACGAAACACGTGGTTCATGTACCAGGCAGCAGCAGCGATAGCGCGAGGGCTGTCCGCGTCCTGTGCGGCCGACATCGAGCGATCACCCGTGAGCATGACCAGTTCCGGCACCGGCTGGAACGATAGATAGAGCTGGGCGAGGTGGTACGTCTCAGCCAGGGCGACGAGCACCCTACGGCGGTCGTTTCCCTCCAAAGAGCGGGCCGCGTGCTGCAAGTCCGCGAGAAGGTCCGGGATCACGACAGCAACGCGTGTACGGTGGCCGCCGCTTCCGTGCCAAACCCGCCACGCTTCCTGAACCCGGGTGAGGAGATCTGCCGCGTTCGACGGCTCATCCTCGGCTTGCCCCAGGTCGTACGTCGTTAGAGCTTCCCTCACGGCAGGCAGAGCGCCATGCGCTGCCTTGGTGTAGCTGGAGGCCGAGAGCCTCTCGTCTCCTGTCAGCTCCGCGAGGTCTTCAACCCCAAGCACGTCGGCCAGCCGGAGCAGCAAGGGCAGTCGCGGGGTCTGTAGGCGTCCGCTCTCGATCGCCTTGACCCACTCCGCCGGGCGTCCAACGAGACCGCCGACGACGGATCGAGTCTGACCGTTGCGTTCGCGGAGTCGTCGCACACGTTGCCCGAACGTGGGCGAGTAATCGGGTGAAGTGCCGTCAGTGTGAGTGGACATGAGGATCTCCGTTCCGACTCCAGTACTCAGAACGGTACCCCTGCCAGCCGTAGTGGAACGATGATCCGGTCCGGACGCCATTCCCCCCGAGGTCGGCCAAGAGTTTCATGACCTACTTTGGAAAGCAGCTAGCGAGCTCGCGACCAACGCGCTGCTGCACGGGGTGCCCCCGGGCCGGGGGTTCCGGCTGTACCTCTTCCTGCACGCCGACGGAGTCGTACGCGTGGAAGTGCACGACAGCGGCGACGGCGATGTACGCCTTCCGGTCCTGAGCCCGGAGGCGGAGGACGGCAGGGGCCTCCTCCTGGTCGCGGCGCTCGCGGACAAGTGGGGAGTGGGGGAGCGGGACCCCGGCAAGGTCGTGTGGTGCGAATTCGCGTGAGCCGGGGCCCCGGCGGGTCGGTCAGGAGCCTGGTAGTACGTAGTTGAGCAGTCGGGCCTTGTAGATCCTGCTTGAGCGGTCTTGGTGCTCGATGACTTCCTCCGGCCACTTGAAGTAGACGCGGTGGTTACCGTAGGGATTGCCCGTGCCGCGCGCGGTCGTGTAAATACCGCGACCCTCTTCATGCCGGGAGAAGGACTTCACCTCGCGTACCGAGTCGGTCCACCAGATGAAGGACCGGTCCGCCTCCTTGAATATCTTGATCATGTAGTTCGAGCCGCTCGCCCAGAGGGTCGTTCTCTCCGCGTAGTCGGGCTGAAGGTCATGGCCGTTGATGAAGAGCTCGGTCGTGAGGCGCAGCTGCGGCACCTCGGTCAGGTGGGTGCTTGTGCCGGACCCCTCGACCCGGTAGGCCACGAGCTGGTTCCAGCCGTACATCCACAGCACGTTGAGTACGGGGTCCCACAGGACGCCGTGCGCTTGCCGGAAGTACTTGAGCTGGCCGGGGATGGGCCGGAAGGAGCCGGGTGTGCCGTCCGGGGCGGTGTAGAGCTGGTAGCTCCCTTGCTGCCTCGTCGGCCTCGGCCTCTGCCCGGCCGGTGGTTCCGGATCCCGGGTCCCCACTACGACGACGGCGCGTGCTGTCGGCAGGTACTCGATGCAGTGCGGGAAGATCTCCAGGCCCTCGGCGGAGGCGATCTCCGTGTTCATGTCGGGCCAGCGGCGGAACGTCACGCGCCCGCTTGTTCGTGTCTGTTGGCCGCCGTCCTTGTCCAGTTCGGAGCCGCAGACCATGCAGACGACACCGAGCCCCGGGATCTCCCTGCGGCGGAACTCCAGCGGCGACCAGCCGGGCCCGAGGGACGACTTCGGGGCGCCGAACTTTCCGCCCTGGACGTCGCCGGTGCTGTGGATCTCCACGATCTCTCGCTTGGTGTCGACCAGCGCCAGGTCGAACGGGTCGAACGGACCGCGCGCGGCCGCCTGGGCCGGAGCTGCCGCGACGCCGAGCGAACCGGCCGTTGCCGCGGCTGCTGTGGCCGCCGCCCCGACCAGCAGTTGACGTCTATTGATGCTCATGCTTGTCCCCCCTCATACGCACGGCACGACAGTGCGGCCATCGCCCCGTGGCTGGCTGATCGTTCGTCTCGGGCAGCCACTCTCCCGGGCAGCGCGAGGGACTGTCGTTAGCGGTGCGTGCCGGGTCGCTTGACGATACGTGCCAGGCGGAAGCGGCTGGTCCGGGTCCGATCCTGGAGCGCCGATGTGAGCACAGTGGCTTGGTGATGATGGCCAAAACGCTTGTAGCCAGGGTGATTTGGGGGATGCAGCATGGCGGCCGGGGGTTGAGTATGCGGACCATTGAGATCAGTACGGAGTCACTGCCGCGGGCAACCCGATTCGGGTGGTGGCACGACACCACGGCGCAGTCGCTGATACCCACGACGATGTCGAGCGACCGGGCCGACGACTTCCCGGCCTCGGCAACCATCTTGGACCTGGGCGGCATCGAGGTCGTCAGCATGGCCTACCCGCCGCTGGCGGTGCGCCGCACGTCCGGGCTCATTAGGGAGCGCGACCCGCACTACCTGACCATGTCGCTCACGGTCGAGGGCCATATGGGGATCGAGCACGCCGGTCGGGAGGCGTCGTTCGGCACTGGTGAGCTACTCGTCTACGACTCGTCGCGGCCCTTCGCGGGCTGGGCTGAGTCGGCGTCCGGGCAAGTGCGACACGTCGTCGCACAGTTCCCCAAGGTCCTCCTGCCGCTGTCATCGGACCAGGTCCACCAAGTCGTGGGTCGCCCCATGGCCGGCACCACGGGCTTCGCCGCGCTCCTGTCGTACTTCCTCCTGCACGTCACCGAAAATCCTCACCACTACCAGGAGAAGGACGTCGCCCGGCTGCGCGGCATCCTGCTGGACCTCATCGTGGGCAGTTGCGGCCACCTGCTTCAGGACCCGAAGATCTGCTCCCCGGAGGCCCGCCGTCGCGGACTGCTCCTGCACATCCGGCAGTTCATCGAGTGCCGCCTGCACGACCCGGCGCTGACACCCGAGACCGTAGCCGTCGCCCACCACATCTCCCTGCGACAACTGCACCGCCTCTTCCGCGACCAGGACACGACAGCCGCGGCGTGGATACGTGCCCAGCGCCTCGAACACGCCCGCAGCGACCTCGCCGACTCACGTCACCGCCTCACCCCTGTCCACCGCATCGCCGAGCGCTGGGGCTTCACCCACCACGCCACCTTCACCCGCGCCTTCCGCGCCGTATACGGCATGTCACCCAGCGAATACCGCGTGACGCCTCTGCCCGGCTGCGATCGCTCCCGCTGATGACTCTCATGGGTGAGGCCGGTGTGAGGTGTCTCTCAGCTGACTCTTTGTGGAATCCCTACAGCGCGGCGGACCTCTGAGCAGTCACTTCGGGCGCACTGAGGTGAGCTTCTGTTCAGGGGCGCCAGGAAAACGGGCCGGAGACTGTTCATAGTCGACGGTCCGCTTCTGTAGGTCCACTTCGTAAGGTCACTACATGACCGTTTTGGACGACACCGCTTCTCCCGAAGGCGAGCCCACCGACGCGCGCGGGCGCGTGGCCGAGCTGCACGCGATCCGTGCCGAGGCGCTGCGCGGCCCGAGCGAGAAGGCGACCGAGGCCCAGCACGCCAAGGGCAAGCTGACCGCGCGTGAGCGGATCGAGCTGCTCCTGGACGCGGGTTCGTTCCAGGAGGTCGAGCAGTTGCGCCGGCACCGGGCGACCGGGTTCGGCCTGGAGGCCAAGAAGCCGTACACGGACGGTGTCATCACCGGCTGGGGCACGGTCGAGGGCCGCACGGTCTTCGTCTACGCACACGACTTCCGGATCTTCGGTGGCGCCCTGGGCGAGGCCCACGCGACGAAGATCCACAAGATCATGGACATGGCCATCGCGGCGGGTGCGCCGCTGGTCTCGCTGAACGACGGCGCGGGCGCCCGTATCCAGGAGGGCGTCTCCGCCCTCGCCGGATACGGCGGGATCTTCCAGCGCAACACCAAGGCATCCGGAGTCATCCCGCAGATCAGCGTGATGCTGGGCCCGTGTGCGGGCGGCGCGGCCTACAGCCCCGCCCTGACGGACTTCGTGTTCATGGTCCGCGAGACCTCGCAGATGTTCATCACCGGACCCGACGTGGTGCGTGCGGTCACCGGCGAGGAGATCACCCAGAACGGTCTGGGCGGCGCCGACGTGCACGCCGAGACCTCGGGCGTCTGCCACTTCGCGTACGACGACGAGGAGACCTGCCTCGCCGAGGTCCGCTACCTCATCGCGATGCTGCCCTCGAACAACCGCGAGAACCCGCCCACCCACGAGTCGGACGACCCGGCGGACCGCCGCTCGGACGTCCTCCTCGACCTGGTCCCGGCGGACGGCAACCGCCCGTACGACATGACCAAGGTCATCGAGGAGCTCGTCGACGAGGGCGACTACCTCGAGGTCCACGAGCGCTGGGCCCGCAACATCATCTGCGCCCTGGCCCGCCTGGACGGCAAGGTGGTGGGCATCGTCGCCAACCAGCCGCAGTCCCTGGCCGGTGTCCTGGACATCGAGGCATCCGAAAAGGCCGCCCGCTTCGTCCAGATGTGCGACGCTTTCAATATCCCGATCGTGACGCTTCTCGATGTGCCGGGCTTCCTGCCGGGCGTGGATCAGGAGCACGGCGGGATCATCCGGCACGGCGCGAAGCTCCTTTACGCGTACTGCAATGCCACTGTTCCGCGGATCTCGCTGATTCTGCGAAAGGCGTACGGAGGTGCGTACATCGTCATGGACAGCCAGTCCATCGGTGCTGACCTGACCTACGCCTGGCCGACGAACGAGATCGCGGTGATGGGTGCCGAAGGCGCCGCCAACGTCATCTTCCGCCGTCAGATCGCCGCCGCCGAGGACTCCGAGGCCATGCGCCAGCGGATGGTCAAGGAGTACAAGGCCGAGCTGATGCACCCCTACTACGCCGCCGAGCGAGGCCTGGTCGACGACGTGATCGACCCCGCCGAGACCCGTGAGGTGCTGATCAGCTCCCTCGCGATGCTCCGCAACAAGCACGCGGACCTGCCGTCGCGCAAGCACGGCAACCCGCCGCAGTAATACGCCGCAGAACTACACAGTGACATGCAGTGACACGCAGTAATTCCTGCAGTAGCCCACAAGGAGAACGCTGCACATGACTACCCCCGACATCCGCGTCGAGAAGGGTCACGCCGAGCCCGAAGAGGTCGCCGCCATCACCGCGATCCTGCTGGCCCGTGCCGCCGCCACCGCGCAGACCCCGGCTGCCGCCCGCCGAGGCCGCGACAAGGCCGGCTGGCGCCGCCTGGAGCGCTCACCCGGCTTCCGCGCCCCGCACAGCTGGCAGGGCTGAGCCCTTGCTCGATGCTCGACCAAGCGCCGGACGCGTTCCTTTCGGAGCCCGTCCGGCGCTTGCTGTTTAGTAGCTGCCGCCCGGGGACTCCTTGATCGCCGTCAGCAGCGCGGCGAGCCCTTCTCGGGTCGCGCCCAGTATTCGGCCTGGGTCGTCGCTCTCGCGGAGGCGGAGAGTGCCGTCGGGTGCGGTGGCGAGGAAGAGGAGTCGAACCGTCACGTAGTGATCAATGTGATCGACCTGGTGGCGATCTGAGCGGGGCCGAGCCGCTGTCCGAGACGTGGGGGGGGGGGGGGGGGGGGGGGGGGCGCCCCCCCGCCCCCCCCCCCCCCCCCCCCCCACCCCCAAAACAACACCCCCCCCCCCCCCCCCCCCCCCCCCCCCCCACACCCCCCCCCCCCGCCCC